>CAIWXQ010000020.1 GCA_903916675.1 uncultured bacterium
ATACGGGCCTCATGAAGGCCGTGGAGAAGTTCGAGTACCGGCGTGGCTACAAATTCAGCACGTACGCCACCTGGTGGATCCGGCAGGCGGCGACGCGCGCGATCGCAGACCAGGCGCGCACGATCCGCATTCCCGTCCACATGATCGAGACGATCAACAAGCTCCTGCGCGTGCAGAAGAAGCTGGTGCAGGAGCTCGGACGGGAGCCGACGCCGGAAGAAGCCGCCGAGGAGATGGACATTCCGGTCGAGCGCGTGCGCGCTGTCTACCGCATGGCTCAGCAGCCCATTTCGCTGCAGAGCCCCGTGGGCGACGGCGATGACGCGCACTTTGGCGACTTCATCGAGGACAAGACGGCGGAAAATCCATCGGAGATGACCGCCTACAGCATGCTGAAGGAGCGGCTGCAGGAAGTGCTGACGACCTTGACCGATCGCGAACGGCAGGTGCTGGACTTCCGGTTTGGCCTGACCGACGGCTATTCGCGGACACTGGAAGAGGTCGGCAAGCAGTTCAACGTGACGCGCGAACGCATCCGCCAGATCGAGGCCAAGGCGCTGCGGAAACTGCGTCACCCCACGCGGCTGCGCAAACTGGAGGGGTTCCTCGAAACGCGCTGAGGCGGAGCCTGCGTGTCCGGACCCGTTTTGTCCGGATCGTACCCGCCAGCCGGCGGTCCACCGCCGGTCACCCGATGCGCGCGCCGCCAGCCGCGGCTAACCTGAGACGACAACCATGTAAGGGAGGTATTCCTTGGAAAAGGTGTTGCAAGCAATCACGGAGTTTTTCATCAACAATGAAGGCGCGCGGGCCTGGTCGGCCTTGGCCGGCCTGATCGTCGGTCTGATCTGCGGCCGCTGGCTGCGCTGGCGTCCGCGCCGGCGGGCCGGGTCCGGCGGCGGTGGCGGCGACTGCATCGAGATCTACGTCGGCAACCTGAGCTACGAGATGACCGATACCCAGCTTCGCCGGGAATTCGAACGCTATGGCGCCGTGAAGTCGGCCCGCGTCATCGAGAACCGGTTTAACCACAAGTCCAAGGGGTTTGGCTTTGTCGAGATGCCGAACCGCCCCGAGGCCGAGGCTGCCATCAAGGGCTTGCATGACAAGGACCACATGGGCCGCAAGCTGCGCGTCAACGAGGCCAAGAACAAGTCGCGCGAATGATTTTGCCGTAAGCAAAAGCATTTCTGACGCCTCGGTCGTCCGGCCGGGGCGTTTTTCTTTCCCGACGCCGCATTTTTCACTGTTCACTGTTCACTGTTCACGGTTTACTCTTTTCTTATGGACAAGCCTGCCCGTCTTTTTGTGATCGACGTCATGCCGCTGCTCTACCGTGGGCATTTCGTCTTCTTGCGCAACCCGCGCATGACCAGCGCGGGGGTCAACACCTCCGCGCTGCAGGGGTTTGCCTCGATTCTCTTCTCGATCCTCGACGAGCACGCGCCGTCCCACCTCGTGCTGGCGTTCGACTCCGCCACGCCGACCTTTCGCCACCAGCGTTATCCCGAATACAAGGCGCAGCGTCAGAAGGCACCCGAGGACATCGTTGCCGCCATCCCCATGGCCATCGAAATGGCCGCCGCGCTGCGCATCCCCGCTCTGCGCGTGGAAGGCTTCGAAGCCGATGACCTCCTGGGCACGCTCGCGGTCGAGGCCGCGAAGACCGGCCTGACCACCTGCCTTGTGACACCCGACAAGGATGCCGCCCAGCTTGTCAACGAGACCACCTTCCTGCTCCGCCCCGGCAAGGCTGGCGCGCCGCCGGAATTGCTCGACGCCGAAGGCGTCTGCCGCCTCTGGGGCGGTCTGCGCTCGCCGCGGCAGATGATCGACCTGCTCGGGCTCGAAGGCGACGCGTCGGACAACATTCCTGGCGTGGCAGGTGTCGGCGAGAAGACCGCGCTGGCGCTGCTGCAGCAGTACGGCACGCTCGACGAGATTCTCGCCCATGCCGCCGAGCTCAAGGGAAAGCTGGCCGAGAAGGTTGCCGCTGGCCGCGCCGACGCACTCCTCAGCCGCGAGCTCGCCACCATTCGCACCGACGTGCCGCTGCCAATCGCGATTGCTGATCTGGCGCGAGCCGAGCCGGACGGTGATGCGCTGCGCGCCGTGCTCGCCAAGTACGAACTAGTCCAGCTTGGGCGCAGATTGCTTGGCGAAACCGTCGCTGCCGTCGCGCCCGGCAAAACGTTCCGCACGCTGGCCGACACGCCACACACCTACACCTGCGTGCAGACCGAAGGCGAACTGGCTGCGCTGCTGCGCGAGCTGACCATTGCCCCGGAATGGGCTTTTGACACCGAGACCACCGGTGTCGAGGCGCGTCAGGCCCGGCTCGTCGGGATGTCGTTCGCCACGGCTCCCGGCCGCGCCTGGTACGTGCCGGTGCCGGCCGAGGCCGCGGCGCGCGACGCGCTGCTGGCGCGCTTTGCGCCGTTTTTTGCGAGCGCCAAAGCCGGCAAGGTTGCGCACAATCTCAAGTTCGACCTCACCATCCTGCGCCGCCACGGTCTGCGCCCCCTGCCGCCGGTGCACGACAGCATGCTGGCGCACTATGTCTACGACGCCGCCGAAAGGCATGGCCTCGATCACCTCGCGCGGTTGTTTTTGGACTACGACAAGATCACCACCGAACAGATAATCGGCGCAAAAGGCGCCGATCAGAAGAACATGGCCGACCTCGCACCCGGACAAATCTGCGACTACGCCGCCGAGGATGCCGACATCACGCTCCAGCTCTACCGGAAGCTGCAGCCGGAGGTCGTCAGCGGCGGCGGCCAGCGCGCGCTGGAGGAGTGCGAGGAGCCGCTGGTGGAAGTGCTGGCGGACATGGAAGATGAGGGGGTTCGCATCGATCCCGCCGTGCTGCAGGCATATTCGATCGAACTCGACCGCGAACTGCGCGCGCTGGAGGCGCGCATCGGCGAATACGCGAACGTGGCAAGCTCGGCCGCGGCTGCCGCGCCAGCCGGCGAGCTGGCGCTGACGTCCGACACCAGCCGCACCACGTTCAACCTGGCCTCGCCCAAGCAGATGGGCGAGCTGCTCTTCGACCGGCTCAAGCTCGACCCGGATGCCAGGCGCACCGCCTCGGGACAGTATGCCACGGACGAGGAGACCTTGCTGAGACTTGCCGGCCGCCACCCGATCATTGACCTGATCCTCGACCACCGCGCCTGCAGCAAGCTCAAATCGACTTACGTAGACAAGCTCCCCGAGTGCATCGACCCTGCTACCGGCCGCGTTCATACCACCTTCAGTCAGGCGCTGACCGAGACCGGGCGGCTGTCGTCGTCCAACCCCAACCTCCAGAACATCCCGATCCGCACCGAGCGCGGCCGGCCGATCCGCGCCGCATTCGTGGCGCGCGATGCGGACCACATGCTGGTCTCGGCCGACTACTCGCAGGTCGAACTGCGCGTGATGGCTGCGCTCAGCAACGACGAGGAAATGCGCGCGGCCTTCGCGCGCGGCGCGGATATTCACACGGAGACCGCGGTGCGCGTTTATGGCGTACTCCCCGCGCTGGTCACGCCCGAGATGCGCTCGCGCTGCAAGATGGTCAACTTCGGCATCATCTACGGCATCTCCGCCTTCGGGCTCAGCCAGCGCCTGGGCATCCCGCGCAAGCAGGCGGCAGATTTGATCGACGCCTATTTCACCCAGTATCCCGGCGTGAAGGCGTACATGGAAAAAACCATCGCCTTTGCCCGGGAGCACGGCTACGTGCGCACGGCGCTGGGGCGCCGGCGATTCCTGCGCGACATCAACTCGCGCAACGCCACCGCGCGCCAGGCCGCGGAGCGCAATGCCATCAACACGCCGGTGCAGGGGACGGCCGCGGATTTGATCAAGCTCGCCATGGTGCGCATCCACCACGAACTGCGCGAGCGGAAGATGCAGGGCCGCATGGTGCTGCAGGTGCATGATGAACTGCTCTTCGACGTGCCCCGGGCCGAGGAGGCGGTGGTGCGCGAGATCGTCCGGCGCTGCATGGTCAATGCCATGGATCTCGGCGTGCCGCTGGAGGTGGAGATCGGCAGCGGGCCGGACTGGCTAACGGCGCATTAAACGCTTGGTGGCCACAGAGGGCGTAGAGGAAGATAGAGACCGCAGAGGAAGTATTGGTGTCGGCTGCCGGGTTTTTATAATCTGGAATCTGCAATCAGGAATCTAAAACGCGGCCGTCCGGCGGGAACGCAGAAAACGGGAAGAGCGGTGTCGCCATGAACTTCAACGGACTGGGGATGCACCTGGGCAACCTTTCGCGGCTATCGCGGGCGCAGACGCGCTCGATCAGCGCGGAGAACTTCACGGGCGAGAAGGGGAAGGGCGGCATGGCCACGGAGGGTGTCGGCGGCCAGGCCGCCGTGGACCTGGGGCGCGGGTGGAAAATCTCGCCTGCGGTGAAGATTCTGGCCGGACAGACCTTCACGCTGGCGGATATCCGCGGGCCGGGCGCAATTCAGCATATCTGGATGACTCCCACCGGTACCTACCGCTTCAGCATCCTGCGCATTTACTGGGACGGCGAGGAGACGCCGTCGGTGGAGTGTCCGCTGGGCGATTTCTTTGCCAGCGCTTTCACCAGCTACAATGTTTTCGCGCCGATCAGCTCACTGGCGGTGTGCGTCAACCCCGGCAATGCCTTCAACTGCTACTGGGAGATGCCGTTCCGCCGCCAGTGCCGCATCACGGTGGAAAACATCGGGTTTGAAGATATGGGCATCTACTACCAGGTAGACTACACGCTCACCGAAGTGCCGGAGGATGCCGCGTATTTCCACGCGCAGTTCCGGCGCACCAATCCACTGCCGTACAAAGCGGTCTACACGATTCTTGATAACGTCAAGGGTTGGGGGCACTACGTCGGTACCTATCTGGCCTGGGGCGTCAACAGCAACGGCTGGTGGGGCGAGGGCGAAATCAAGTTCTTTCTCGACGGCGACGGCGAGTTCCCGACCATCTGCGGCACAGGGACCGAGGACTATTTCTGCGGCTCGTACAACTTCGAGAACAAGGTCACGAAGCAGTACCAGGAGTTCACCACCGCCTACGCGGGGATGCCGCATGTGGTGCGGCCGGACGGGCTCTACATCTCGCAGCAGCGATTCAGCCTCTACCGCTGGCACATCATGGACCCCGTACGGTTCGGGAAGGACCTGCGCGTGACCATCCAGGCGCTCGGCTGGCGCGCCGGCAAGCGCTACCTGCCGCTGCAGGACGACATCGCCTCCGTGGCCTTCTGGTACCAGACCGAGCCGCACGCTAGATTTCCATCCCTGCCGGAACGCGACGGGCTGGAGATCAACTGATGACGTTCTTTGTGGAATCGGTCATGGGAGGGTGATATGCCGCTGGATTTCGACGCTCTGGCGCGCACGCCGCGCCGCTTTCAGAAGCATGAGCGCATCTGGGTGGGGCATGCGCCGACCCTGGCCATTACGCCGGTGGCCGACGGGCGCACCGGCGCCTACGAGGCCAACCAGGCGGCCACTTGGCGGCTGGTGGAGCGCGTCCACCGCCTGCTGGCCGATCAGGTCGTGCTGGCGGACGGCTTCCGTCCGCGTATCGTGGTGGCGCCGGAGATTGTCTACGGTGCCCGGACCGCAGCTCTGGCCCAGACCCACTATGCCCGCGAAGGGGTGAGTGCCAACATCTGGGTAAGCCGCTCCTGGGCGTACAGCGATGAACTGATGGGTGCCTGCATGGGTGTCGGATCCACCGAATGGCAGCAGGCCGCCTACGGCCTGAACCAGACCGACCGCCCCGGCGCGGTTTGGCTCAAGGCGTTTTGTTCGGCCATGGACGAGAAGATGCGCCCCATCTTCAGCATTTACAACCCCGACCTGGAATCGGAGGATGGCCCGCTGGCGCCGTACGTGGCCACCCGGCTGGTGCGGTTTGCGCGCGCCGCCTGTGCCGTGGCGGAGATGCGGGGGAAGAACTACCTCGGCATCGGCGGCGTCTCCATGGGGATCATCGGCAGCGATGTGCGGCGCAACACGCTGCTGCACTACTTCGGCATGGGGGCCGTCTCCGTCGACATGGCGGAGGTGCGCGGCCGTATGGATGAGGGATTCTACGATCGCGCCGAGGTCGCCCGTGCGTGCGACTGGCTGCGGAAGCACATCCGGCTCGATTTCGGCAAAGGACGACGCCCGCTGCCGCCAGACCGCCTGCTGGAAGAGTGCGTGAAGATGACTGTGATCGTGCGCGACCTCATGGTGGGGAATCCCGCGCTGGCAGCTCGCGACGTGGAGCGGGCGCAGGGGCACAACGCCATTGCCGCCGGCACGCAGGGGCAGCGCGCGTGGACCGACCATTACCCCAATTTCGACCTGGTGGAATCGATGCTCTGCAGCTCGTTCGACTGGAACGGCTGGCGCCCGCCCATGGTGGTCGCCACGGAGAACGACTGCAAGAACGCCATCGGGATGCTGGTGGCGCTTCTGCTCACAGGGACACCGCAGCTCTTTGCCGACATCCGCACCAACTGGACGCCGGCCAGCGTCCGCCGGGCCACGGGGGTGGATGTGCGGAAGCTCGTCCCCGACGGCTTTATCGACAAGCGCAACTCCGGCGCCGGCGCGCTTGATTTCGCGGCTTCGCCCTATGCGGCAGCCGGGGCGCGGCGCAACGCGGACATCCGGGCAGTGTACGAGGCGCTGCGCCACATGCCCGAACAGCAGACGCGCTTTGTTGCGGCTTGCTGCCGCGGCACCACGTACCGGAGTGCGGTGCTGGAGTATTTCCGCGGGGATGGACTCTCCAGCCAGTTCCACACGCCGGGACTGCTCCCCATGACCGCCTACCGCTACAACGTTCTCGGCGACGAGGTGACCTGCTCGGTGGTCGAAGGGGTGACCGTGGACCTGCCGGCCAAGGCTGCTCGCTATATCACCGAACGGACCGACAAGAGCTGGCCCGAGACGTTCTGGGTGCCACGTGGGATGAGTTCATTTGACTATATGCGCCGCATCGGCCCCAACCACGACGCCAACAGCTTCGGCCACATCGGTGCCGACCTGCTCACGTATAACGCCATGCTGCGCATTCCGGTCGACCTGCACAACGTCCCCGCGGAGGAGATCTTCCGCCCGACGTTGTGGGACCGCGTTGGCGGCGACGACTTCCGCGCCTGCGCAAAGCTCGGGCCAGTGTATGCCTGAAGGCGGCGCGCGATGCGGATGCGTCAGCCCGCTGGATACGTGGTGGTTGAGGTTCGTGGCGCTTGACGCCGGAAAGCAATCACCTCTCGAGCAGCGCCCGGATTTGGTCCGCCACGGCGTCGGTGGCGGCGCGGCCGGCGGCAATGGCCTGGGCGGAGCGGTGGAATTCGAGCGTTTCGATGTCGCCGACCAGCGGCTGGATGAGCAGCGCGGGCGGATGGAGCTTCAGGCGGCTGCGGGTGATCTGGTTCTCTGCTATGCGCACGGAGCGCGTGAGTACGTCGAAGATCGAGAGTCCCGGCGTCTCGCGGCGGAACCAGCGCTGCATGGCGTCGGCCATGGCACCCTGCATGCGCGGCGCCGACTGGCCGGCGTGCGCCATGATGGCGTCGACGGCGTCGGCCACAGCGCGGTTGGCGGGCTGTGCGTCCACGGCGGGCGGCGGTTCCTGGCCGCGGCCAGATTGGAGGTTGACGTCCACGGCGATGACGAGATCCGCGCCTAGAAGTTCGGCCACATCCACGGGAACCGGGTTGATCATGCCGCCGTCCACGAGGTGGCGTCCGTCGCGCAGGGCGGGAACGAAAATGCCGGGGATGGCAATGCTGGCGCGGATGGCTTCCACCACGCCGCCCTGGCGGAGGATCACTGGCTCGCCGGAAAGGAGGTCGGCGGCCACGGTGGCGAAGGGGAGGGGAAGATCCTCGATGCGCGCCACGCCGACGATCTCCTGAAGAAACTGCTGGATTCGCTTGCCGGTCAGAAGGCCGGCGCGCGGGAAATTGACTTCGACGAACAGGGCGGCCACACGGCGCCAGTCGAGGCGATGCGAGAGGTTTTCGAGCACGTCGAGCCGGCCTGCGGCAAACGTGGCACCCATAATCGAACCGATGCTGGTGCCGGCCACGCAGGAGACGGGGACACCCAGTTCGCTGAGGCGGCGCAGTACGCCCACGTGCGCCCAGCCGCGTGCACCACCGCTGCCCAGGGCCAGGCCGATGCGCGGCAAACGGGCGGTCGGAGACGTCTTGCGGCTGGAGGGCGGCATGCGCGAGATCATGCAGGGCAAGGCAGGTGTTGTCAATCGGCAGCAAGAACATAGCGAGCATTGATCTGTTGCCGCCTGCAGGCGCCTTCCGCCACTGCTCCATTCTGCACGCCTCATCCCGTTCCGCATCCGGCGGAGCTTGAAGTCAGCGCAACAGGCTGGTAAAGTAATTTGGTTTTTGCGTGTCTCGCCCGGACGGCGGGACGTTAACCCGAGTGCCAGCGCCCTGCATTGTCAGTGGCCGGAATTGGAGAAGCACCATGGCGATGAAGAAAACGGTCCGCAAGGTTGCGGTCCGGAAGCCCCTGCCCCGGAAGAGTTCTGCGAAGAAGGCAGCGGTCAAGAAGGTCAACAAGTACGTCTATCCGTTCGGCGGCGGCAAGGCCCAAGGCAATGCGTCGATGAAGAATCTGCTCGGTGGTAAGGGCGCGAACCTGGCCGAGATGTGTCTGCTCAACATTCCCGTGCCGGCCGGTTTCACGATCAGCACCGAATGCTGCACGGCGTATTACGAGAACGAATGCAAGCTGCCGGCCGCGCTGACCGACCAGGTGATTGCTGCGCTGCGCAAGACCGAAGAGATCATGGGCAAGCAGTACGGCAATCCGGCGAACCCGCTGCTCGTCTCCTGCCGGTCCGGCGCGCGCTCTTCCATGCCCGGCATGATGGATACCGTGTTGAACGTCGGCCTCTGCGCAGCGACCATCCCCGGCATGATCCAGAAGACCGGCAACGCCCGCTTCGTGTGGGATTCCTACCGCCGCCTGATCATGATGTACGCCGACGTGGTGATGGAGAAGGCCGAGGGACTGGAACCAGCACAGGGCAAGGGCATCCGCAAGATCATGGATGAGACCCTGGACCAGTTCAAGCATGCCCGTGGCTGCAAGTCCGACACAGACCTCAAGGCCGATGATTTGAAGCTGCTGGCGGACGAGTTCAAGAAACTGGTCGTCCAGCACCTTGGCAAGGCGTTTCCTGACGACCCCATGGCCCAGATGTGGGGCGGCATTGCTGCTGTGTTTAAGAGCTGGAACGGCAAGAAGGCCATTTCCTACCGCCGCATCGAGGGAATTCCGGACGAGTGGGGCACCGCGGTCAACGTGCAGGCGATGGTGTTCGGCAACATGGGCGATTCCTCCGCCACAGGCGTGGCCTTCACCCGTGACCCGGCCACCGGCGACAACACCTTCTACGGCGAATGGCTTGTCAACGCGCAGGGCGAGGACGTGGTGGCCGGTATCCGCACCCCGAGCCCGATCAACGACGACACCAAGAACGAGCAAAACAAGCATCTGCACAGCATGCAGGAGGCGATGCCGGGCACCTATAAGCAGCTCTTCGCCATCCGCAACACGCTCGAGAAGCATTACACGGACATGCTGGACATCGAGTTCACGATCGAGGAAGGCAAGCTCTGGATGCTGCAGTGCCGCGTCGGCAAGCGCACCGGCACCGCGGCGCTGAACATGGCCATGGACATGCTGGCTGAGCGCCTGATCGACCAGAAGACTGCCGTGATGCGCGTCGAGCCCCAGCAGCTCGACGAACTGCTGCATCCGATCATCGATCCCAGGGCCGAGAAGGATGCCAAGCCCCTCGTCAAGGGCCTGCCGGCTGGTCCGGGCGCCGCTAGCGGCGTGCTGGTGTTCACCGCCGAGGATGCCGTGGCCTCGCACCGCGCCGGCAAGACCTGCATCCTGTTGCGCGAAGAGACCAACCCCGAGGACGTCGAGGGAATGCGCGCGGCCGTCGGTATCCTGACCGCCCGCGGCGGCATGACCTCCCACGCGGCCCTCGTGGCGCGCGGCTGGGGCAAGTGCTGCATCGTCGGCGCCGGTGGACTGCACGTTGACGCCAAAAGCAAAACGGCCAAGGTCGCGGGCACAGAGATCGTGCTGAAGGAAGGCGACGTCGTCACGCTCAACGGTTCCCGCGGCCACGTCTACGTGGGTTCTATGCCCATGATCGACGCGACCGAGAATCCGCGCTTTCAGAAATTCATGACCATGGCCGACAAGTTTCGCACCATGGGCGTGCGCACCAACGCCGACACGCCGGCGGACGCCCGCGTTGCCCGCGCCTATGGCGCCGAGGGCATCGGGCTGTTCCGCACGGAGCACATGTTCTACGGCGAGGGGAGCGATCAGCCGCTCTTCCTGCTGCGCAAGATGATCCTCAGCACCTCGCTGGACGAGCGTCGCAAGGCCCTCGACGAGTTGATCGTCTTCGTCAAGCGCGACATCAAGGCCACCCTGGAAGCCATGGAGGGCCTGCCGGTCACAGTCCGTCTGCTCGACCCGCCGCTGCACGAATTTGTGCCGCAGGGAGCCGAGAAGCAGGCCGAACTGGCTGCGGCGCTGGGCATCTCCGCCGAGGACATTAAGAAGCGCGGCGAGGCCTTGCATGAGAACAACCCCATGATGGGGCATCGCGGCGTACGCCTCGGCATCACCTATCCGGAAGTGACCGAGATGCAGGTGCGCGCGATTTTCGAAGCGGCAGCCGAACTGATCAAGGACGGCAAGAAGTGCCGCCCCGAGATCATGGTCCCCGTGACCTGCGACGTGAACGAACTCAAGCACCAGAAGGCTCTCTGCCTGAAGGTGCACGACGAAGTCTGCGCCAAGTACGGCCTGAAGAAGCTCGAGCACCTCTACGGCACGATGATCGAAATCCCGCGCGCCTGCCTGTTGGCCGACCGCATGGCGCAGGAGGTTTCGTTCTTCTCGTTCGGCACGAACGACCTCACGCAGATGGGGTTCGGCTTCAGCCGCGACGACATCGGCGGCTTCCTGCAGGACTACCTGGACAAGAAGATCCTGGCAGCCGATCCGTTTCAGACGATCGACCAGGATGGCGTCGGTCAGCTGATCCAGATGGCTGTGCAGAAGGGGCGCGCGACGCGGCCCGACCTCAAGGTCGGCATCTGCGGTGAGCAGGGCGGCGACCCGGCGTCGGTGAAGTTCTGCTTCAAGAGCGGCCTCTCCTACGTCTCGTGCAGCCCGTACCGCGTGCCGATCGCGCGGCTGTCTGCGGCGCAGGCGGCGCTGGCGGCAGAGAAGGGCAAGAAGTAAGCCGCGCCTGCCGGACGGTGTGCCCAACGGCGGTCCGGGAAACCGGGCCGCCGTTTTTTGTTGGGCGAAGGGTGTGGGCCGCTTGCAACCTGGCGTGTTCTTTGCCATTATGACCGGGGACGCGTGTCGGAGGAAGCGTTATGGAGCTGATCTACCATTCGATCCTGACCCTGTCCGGCTATCTGCGACCCCATCTGGACAAGGTGGCCATTTCCCTGGCGGCCACGGTCCTGTTCCTGTACGGCGAGCAGATTCACAGCGTTGTCAAGGGGTTGATCAAGGACCTGCCGTTCCTGCTCCGGCTCCTGTTCTTGGTGCTGGTCTGCGCCTTCGGCTACGGTACGCTGGTATACGCCTTTACGCGGTTGTGCGAAGCCGGGCTGAAATTGCTGGATAATTCCACCCTTTCGATCGTGGTGATCGGGGTGTTTCTGCTCATTGGCCTTCTGGCAGAGCGCAAGAAGGCGATCTAGCCGGACATAGACTTCTAACGCCCCGAAAACAGCGCGAACACACTTGTTTTCATCTATTTACGTCGGCATTTGCGCTTGTGCCGGCAAAGCCATAAATGTTATTGTTCAAATGGCTCGGAGAGTGTGTCCTTTTTTTGTCTCGGGAGTTGATCAACATGCGTTTTTTGGGCTGTGCTCGGCGCGGATGGGGCAAGATTCTGGCGGTTGCAGCGCTGCTCCTCCTCTCGGCGGGATGTTCGTGGACAATCCGGCAGTTTATGGGCGCGCCGGCGCCTTTTCCGGCTCCTGTGGTGGAGGAACCCAAGATTCGGCCGGGGATATCCCTGAAAATCACCGTGATGTCAGCCGGGAGGGCAGAGGACCAGGCGGTCACGGTCTCGCAAGCCGGCACGGTGACATTGCCGTTGATCAATGCCGTGAAGTGCGACGGGTTGACGCTGCAGGAGTGCCAGGAGAAGCTGAAGTCGGTCTACGCAGAGTTCATGCAGAATCCGCAGATTACGGTGCAGCTCCTGTACGGCGGCGCGGACATGCTTTCGCCGTGGGGGACGGTGCTGGTGATGGGGAAAATCGGGCGCGAAGGGCCGATCAATATCCCGCCGACGTGCGACCTGACCATCACGCGCGCGCTGCAACTGGCCGGCGGCATCGCGGCGTTCGGAGACCAGACGCGGGTGAAGATCACTCGGCAGATGAAGGACGGTTCCAAGCGGGAGATCGAGGTGGACGTGGCGGAGATCGGCGAGAAGGGGAAGCGGGAGAACGATTACGTCCTGCAGGCGGGCGATGTTCTCTGGGTGCCTGAGATGTAGCAAGTGCGGCGATGGAAGCAGGGAGGTTCTACATGAACAACCGTTGGATTCTGGCAATGCTGGCGACAGGTGGTCTGTTGTGCGTGGCGCACGCGCAAAATGCGGGGGCGCCTGCGACACAAGGGCGGCCGGGCGACTGGAGCAGGAACGTCGGACTGGCCGTGAACGACGAAACCAAGGTTGTCGGGCTGATGCAGGGGTTGCCCGAGGCTGATCGCGCCGCCTTTGCAGCCAACGTGCTGAGCGTGCTGGCGTCCAAACGGCAGGTGATGGCCGACAAGGCTGCCTGGGAAAAGAATTTTGGCGCAGAGGCGGGTGCGCTGGTTGCGGGCGCCGGCGGGGCGAAGACGGCGGTTCTGGGAGCCATTGCCAATGCGATCATCGCCGACTGCGCTTCTTCCGAGGCGCATGAACTGGGCAAAGGGGATCTGTTGGCGCTGGGCGCGATGGCCAAGATTGTGATGCAGCAGCTGACGGGCGACGATCGCGTGGCGTTCGCCAGGATCCTCCTACAGGCGGTGGACAAGCAGAAGGCCGTGGATGCGGGCGTGCACAAACTGGCCTGCAGCGTGACGGCGCTGGCGCTGTTTGCTGGCGCGGGCGATGCCCGGAAGGCCGTACTTTCCGAGGCGTTCGCCGTGCTGGGTATGGACGACTTGGGCGCGCTGGCTCGCTCCTTTGCCGATGCATTTGAGCAGGCGAAGAACCGGATGAGCAACGCCGATTACCTGCTGGCAGCGCAGCAGATCCTGCAGGCGGTGGCAACGCGGGTTGCGGGTGGGCCGGATGCGGCGACGCGGTTTGCCTATGCCGAATCCATGTTCGTGGGCGGAGCCGCAAATCCGGAGCAGTTCGAGTCGATCCTGGGCGCGAAGCTGGGTGACCTGTTGACGAAGATCGGGACGACAACGGGCCAATATGCGTCCCTGCTGGCAACAGCCAAAGCGGATTTGGCGGCGCAGGGCGCACTGGTGCGCGGCATGGGTGCAATGCTCGCGCAGTCAATCTGGGGTGTAGTCATCCTTCCGCCGGGAACCATGATGGCCGGCGAGGAAGGCCCTGCCTTCGTGCACGAGAACCGGCCGCCGATGGGGTATCAGGACCAGCCGCTTTTTTTCTAATGTGTTGCGTGTTTTGACGGGACTGCTGACGACGAGATAGCTGGGGGTGTTATGAAGAGAAAAACGATGACGATCATCTTGGCCCTGTGTGGGCTGGTGGTTGCGACGGGATTTGCGCAGGTGCCGACGACCGCGACCGATACGCCGGATACGCCCCTGCCGCCGCCGGTTACGACGGCTTCGGGCGCGGATGCGCGCACCGGGTTTCATTACGGGGCGCTCACCATCACTCCCGAGTTGGACCTTAGTGTTTTCTACGACTCGAATCCGACCTACACGGGCGGATCGACAGGATCCAACCGGTCGTCGCGCTCCGTAATCGGATTCAAGATGCAGCCGATGCTGGATTTTGTGCTGAACGGCGGCAGTTGGATCGCCAATGCGCGTGCTTGGATGACCCACGACTACTATCCCGGCAACATCGACCCGACCTATAGGGATACCATCGAGAAGAATCACTACGGTGAAAGCATCGGCGTCAACTGGACCACGCCGCATGATACGCATTATTCGCTGACGGAGTTCTTCGAGTATCAGCAGCGTAACGATCCGGTCTGGGCCCCGAGCAGCGGCGGGACGGGAGGCGGCCCCGGCGGCACTGTCAACAACTCTTGGGGCGACCGGTATTCCTTTGCCGTGGGGTCCGCGATGGATACGCGCCTGAGCGAAAAGAGCAGCATGAATCTGGGTGTAAGCTTCTCCGACGTCTGGTACTCCAATCCAGCCCTGTATGGCTGGCAGGACCTTGGCGGCACGCTGGGCTTCCGCCGGCAGTTGACCGCCCGGACCGATTTGCTTCTGGATTTTGGCACCGATGCGCAATGGAGCGACGGGTCTGCCGGCAGGTCGCAGAGCTATCGTGCGCTGGTCGGCCTTGGGACACAGCCGGATGCGATATCCACTTACCGCATCTCGGCCGGTTTCATGGGGTATGACTTCAACAATGGATCCAACACGGCATATGCAATGACCTACAGCGTGTCCGGAAACTGGCGCCTGTCGCAGCGGTTGTCGGCCACGCTCAATGGCTCGGCTAACTTCCAGCCCTCGGAGACGAGCCAGAACAGTTACACCATAGTGGATACGCTTGCGGGCGGATTGAACTATCTGGTCTCATCCCGACTGACCACTTCGGCAGGCGTCGTTCTGCGCCATGAGGCCTGGGCCAATCGCGATCCGCTCTACGCTCAGCAGCGGCGTGACAACGAACTCGACATCTACACCCGCGCCAACTACCAGTTCCACCGGTACGCGAGTGTCTTCGTGGGCGCCGATATCAGCGGGGACGCTTCGACGCTGAGTCCGGCCACTTACAATCGCCTGTTTCTGGAAGCTGGCGTGAAGTTGCGGTTCTAATCTGTGGCGTGGCGCCAGCTGGGATGCGTCCGGGAGGACAGGCGCGCCCGGGCGAAAGTCGTTGCCTCCTCGCTTGTTTGCCCGGGCGGATCGTGGTAGGCAGGAATCCGTGACGATGCGGGATGTGTTGGCAAAATACTGGGTAATCGTGCATGTCGCGCTGCTGGCCGGATTTCTTGCCTGGGTGCATGGCGGGACGCGCGTGGACCACTTGGGGGCGGTCCCATGGTTGAGTTTGGCCGTTCTGGAGATGACGCTGTTGCTGCCTGCCGTGCGGAGGGATGAACCGCTGGATCTGGCGCGGCGGCGGGTCTGGCGCGCGATGCTGCGTGATCCGCTGCTGTATCTGGGAATTGCGTTGAACGGCTATCTGCTGTTCCAGTTCCTGAATGGCGGACAGAAGCTGATGTTCGATGCGTCTGGCAACACATGGTCCTTTGCTCCAGCGCCGATAGGCTGGGGACCCTGCTGCATCGATCCAGCCGAAGCGCGACAGATGCTGTACTGGTTTCTGCCAGCCTTTGCTGCGGTGCTGGGCATCCGCCACGGGACCAATCGGCGCGGCAAACTGTATCTCTTGCGGGCACTGGTCGCCAATGGCGCGTTACTCAGCCTGTTCGGTGTACTGCAGTACGCTTCCGGGACAACCAATCTGTTCGGGCTGACGCCTATGACGGAACGTTTTTTTGCGTCGTTCGGCTACGCCAATCACGCGGGCTCGTTCTTCACGCTGCTGTTTGCCGTTTCCATCGGCCTGTTGGCGCAGGCGCTGCTCGTGCCGGCCGAACGGAGGCACGCGATCTGGCTTGGCCCGGCGCTGGTGCTGAACCTCGCCGGGGCGCTGCTCTCCCTGTCGCGGCTCGCCATTCTGCTCTCCCTGGCGCTGTTCCTGCTGGGAGGGCTGTATGTCATCCGGCATGCCTGGAAGCAGATCAGCAACAGCCTGCGGTTCCAGGTGCTGGTGGCCTTCCTGTTGGCCGCGGCTTTCGGCGCCGCCTTCCTGTTTTTCGCCGCGCCGAACAATCCCGTCCGGCAGGAGATCCGGGGCGAGGCGTTGGGCAAGTTTGTCGAGGAGGTGTCCGGCGTGCGATGGCAGCAGACCATGGCCGCGTGCAATATCTGGCGCGATCACCCATGGTTCGGTGTCGGCGGCTGGGGGTTCCGCCACTACGTCTGCCTGGACCTCGACGAGTCCCGGCGCGCGCTGTTGCAGTCTGGCGGCGCCAATGTGCACAATGACGCTGCGCAGTTTTTAGCAGAGCATGGGTTGATCGGCTTCGGTCTGATTCTGGGTGCGGTGGGGGCCTTGATGGTTCCGCTCTTCCGGCGTCTCCGGCAGACGCATATGTCGCACGCCGACGGCTGGACCGGTGAACGCTGGCTGTTGTTCCGTATTTCGCCGATCACCGTCCTGATTCTGGCCGGAACAACCTTTACCTGCCTGGAAAGCTTTGTCGACCTTCCTTTTCGATCGCCCGCCATTCTGGTGACCTGGAGCGTGGCCTTGGCTTGCGCGTCGGCGTTTCTGCCGGCTGCGATGCCGGCTGCGTTTTCCTGGATGCCGGGATCGTCTCCGAAACCAGCCCCCGAGTCATCCAATCCCTAGCAGTCATCCCGAAACGCGAGCAATTGTCATGAGCGAGAACACGCCGCCCCCGCTGCCTGTAGAGGCTTCCACCACGCCTTCCCCTCGGCGGCACGCCGCCTATTATGGACCGGCGCCCTATCAGGGCGTCCCGCGCTATTCCGGCGCGCCGGGGTATGGGTACGGGTATGGCGCGCCGGCCGCCATGGCGCCGTATGGCGGCGGCTATGGTGGTGCCTATGGACCTGGGTATGGCGCGGGGTATGGCGCGGGCGCCGAGGAGAGCGATTCGCTGTTGGGTGCGGTCACAATTACGCGCATGCTGCGGGTCTGCGCGCAACGCTGGATGACCATTTCGGTCGTGGCCGTGCTGGGCGGTGTGGGCGCCTTTGCCGTGTATCGCGCCATGCCGTCCATTTATCAGGGGTCAGCGCTGTTCGAAATGAGCCTGCGCCCCAAGAAAATCATCGCCACGCGCGATTTTATCGCCGACGAACCGGGAGGTCAGAGCGAAGAAGTCTTCAACACCCGCATCTACAAGTTGCGCGGCCGCGACGTGATGATGGCAGTCATTCAGCGGTACCGCAGCGAGAATCCCAGCTCTCTGGTAACCGACGAGAAGCTGATCGAAACGCTCTCGTCCGGCACGGACATGTCGCTGCAGAAGCGCACGCGTCTGATCCGGGTCACGGTCCGCTCTACCAGTCCGGAGCTGTCGGCGGCGCTGGCGAATGCCTATGTGATGGCCATCGACAGCTACACGCAGGACCAGAATCGCGAGCAGGCGGAAAAGGCCAAGGACTTCCTCAAGAGCATTGCCGAATCCCTGAAGCGCGACCTGGCCCGCCGGGACCAGGAGATCTACGACTTCCGCAGCGCGAACCAGATCGATACGCAGGAGGGCGAGCGCAAGAAGGTGGAGGCGGCGCAGCTCACGCTGAATGCGGAGTGCGTGTCGCTGGAGACGCAGATTAGCCGGGCGGCGGAGGTGATGAAGGCGCTCGACGCCATGCAGAACGACGCCGACAAGTTCGGCGCGCTGCCCGAATCTGCTCCGCAGGTGAGTGGGGTGTTTGCCGCCCACCAGAAACTGCAGGAGGCCGTCAGTGACCGCAACATTCTCCTCACCCGCTTTACGGCGAACCACCCGGAGGTGGCCGCCAAGGAAAAGCAGGTGCAGCAGCTGCGCCAGCAGTTTGCCGACGAAGTGGCGCGGATACGCGACACGTCCAAAGCCAACCGCGAACTGCTGCTGGGGCAGATGATAAACACCCGCCGGCGTTGCGAGGAGATGGATAAGCGCGCCTCTGAACTGGAACAGAAGGTCGTGAGGGCCCGGATGAGCCTGGAGACGCTCCTGCGCGAGCGGGACGTCGCGAACACCAGGTATTTTGACACCTTGGCCCGTGAACGGGATGCGGTCGTCGCGTACGACGACAACGCCGCCACCGTCACGATCGTCGAGAAAGCGCCCATTCCGCAGCAGGACGAACGCTCGCGGCCGCGTCCGGTCAGCCCGAACCCCTTCTTCATCCTGCCTGCCGGCCCCGCCATCGGAATCCTGCTGGGTATTCTGTTCGTGCTCCTGCTGGATCATCTGGAGGACAAGATCACCGGCATCTCCGACATCGAGAGCCGCATCCGCCTGAAGGTGCTCGCCGTCCTGCCGCACATCCGCCGCGCCAAGCGCGAACAAATCGCCTTGCTGGCAACGGAAGACCGATTCTCTCACTTTGCCGAGGCTTTTTCGGGTGTTCGCAACCTGCTCGATTCGCCCCGGTATGCAGGCGTTTCCAAGGTGTTGCTGGTCGTCAGTACGCAGCCGGGCGAAGGCAAGACCATCACCTCGTCGAACTTTGCGCTTTCCTGCGCGCTCGCCGGGCAGCGGACGCTGCTGGTCGACCTCGACTTGCGCCGTCCGCGCCTGGCGCGCATCTACAGCAAGAACCGCAAGGATTTCGAGAGCTTGATGCACATGCTCTCCGCCAATGACCCGGCCTCCTACAGCCGCATCCCGACCCCGTCCGGATACGCCAACCTCGACGTGGCATGCACCCGCCCCTCATCGGAGTTGAGCCCCTCGAACCTGCTAGGCTCAGGCGCGGTCGCCAGCTTTATCGACTGGGCGCGGCAGAACTATGACCGCATCATCATTGACTCGCCGCCATTCGGTCTGGTAAGCGACGCCGTGGTGCTGGGCATGCTGGCCGACGGCGTGCTGGTCATGTGCTGTCCCGACCGTACGCGCTTCCAGCCGCTCAAGCATGCGGTGCGCCACCTCTCCGAAGCAGGCGCCCACATTATCGGCGTGCTGGTGAATGACGTGGATTTCGGCCGCGCCGGCGTCTTTGGCCGCTACGACTACAACTATCACTATGCCTACCGGTACAAGTACGGCAGCAAGTATGGTTACGGCGCGCGTCCTGCCAAGAGCACGGCGTCCGCAACCACGACCGAAGAAGAGGACACGCTCCCTGCCGCGAAGACCGACGCCGCGCCAGCCTCTACGCACGCGGAAGACGACGACGAATAATCGTCGGCGCGCAAGTCCCTCCGGCAAAGGATTGCCGGAGGGCGAGGGGCGTGAACGGTCGCTCCAGTCGGCACGCGACGCACGTTTTTCCGCCGCAGAGCCGGGCTTGATTACTTCCACGCGCGGGCGGTCACACGACGCCCAAGGTGATCAGGTGAGCGCAGCCTGCGGAGTGGTCCCGAGCGGCTTTGTGCAAGGTTGCCGCGACGTGGGGCACCGTGGTCAGCAGAAGGGCGAGTGTGGGACGACCTCTCTTATGGTTTTTGAACCCGCAGGGTTCAAAAATACCATGCAGAGATTTATTCGGCATCATTCTTCATGATTACCTGATGGTTTTGAAAACCTTTCGCGAGAGCGCCCTGTAGCCTGATAGCTTCGCTTCTGCTCACAACGGAAGATTGCATCGTGACTCCTATAACTGGATCTCCCGAGCATCTAACGAGGCAATATATCCTCGCCCCATCGTTGTGAGTCGCCACTTTATACTTGGTCGCACGATCCTCGATACGCATGGCCAATCCGAGGGATGCTGCTATTTGCTTAGCGAAATGCTTTAACGCCGCCTTCTTTGTTAATGTGACGTTTTCTGGGGGAGTTGACTCGGACTTAACGATGTGGAACCCACAGTTTGTTGTTGCCGAAATAACGGCATCGTCAACTTCTTTGCCAACGATACCGTGTCCCTCGGGCCCCATGGAGAACAAGAGGATGGCACAAAGGAGAACACCGACCGCCGTAATGGCGGTGAGCAACACTCGTAAGATGCGCAACGCGTCAGGGACAATTCTCTGATTGTGTGTTCTCATTTTCTTATGCCGAACGTAATGTCGCTCGCCAATCGCACTTTCAGGGTTTCTGTTCGCAGATATGGGCGATGTAGGTTCATGAGGACGGTACGCTCCGGTCGTGGCGGGTGTCAAGGTTGTGTGAGGGCGGGACGCCCGCGCTCCCAGGTGGGATTACCACGGAGAGGCGTGGCACGTGCGAGAGCGCGAGCCGTGCCACGCCCGACACGGCCCCCGAGCGCGGGGGCCATCGGGGGGGAGTGGTTAAGTGGCGCTGTGTTAGCCGGCAACCCGAAGGGCGGCGGGCAATGACGTGAAAGCCGCCGGACTGGTGCCCCCCAAGAATCGCGCTCCGGTTGGCACGCCGCGCGCGCTATTCCGCCACAGAGGCGGGTTTGATTTCTTCCCCGTACGCCGGTAATGGCCGGCCAGATGCGGGAATCGGCGCGTGAACTCGCCGGCTGTTCGGTTTCGACGGCGCCCTGCCGGGGCGCGGCAATCCGCACGACCGGCGGTCGCTGCGCCGGCCGCGAGGATTATTCCAGATCCGTGCGTGCGCGGAAGAACCGGTTCTGGATTTGCTCCATGTAGAGGTATATCCCCGGGGTGACAAAGAGCGTCACGACCTGCGCGAAGATCATGCCGCCGACGACCACCAGACCGAGCGGAATGCGGCTGGCGGCGTCCGCGCCGTACCCCAGTGCGATCGGCAGGGCGCCGAGGATCGCGCAGAGGCCGGTCATCAGGATCGGCCGGAATCGCACCACGCAGGCGTCGTGAATGGCATCGTAGCTGTTCTTCCCCTCGCGCTTGCGCTGCAGGGCGAAGTCCACCATCAGGATGCCGTTCTTGGTGATCAGCCCAATCAGCACGAAGATGCCGATAAAGCCGTAAAGCGTGAGCACGCCGGCGCCGGAAAGTGGGAACAATCGGTTCGCCGCAAAGAGCGTCAGCAATCCGCCGAAGCAGGCCACCGGCAGCGTAGTCAGAATGGTGATCGGGTGGATGTAGCTCTCGTAAAGCACGCCCAAAATGATGTACTTGAGAAAAATAGCGACCAGTAGCATCACGACCAGGCTGCTGATGGAGCGCTGGAATTCGAGCGCGTCGCCGACAAACTTGCCGGAAACGCCGGCTGGTAGGACCGTCGCCATCCGGGCGTCGATGGCCTTGGTGACGTACCCGAGCGGCACGCCGGGGAAAAGACTGAAGGAGATCGTGGCGGACTCGAGCTGCTGGTAGTGGGGGATGTTCTGCGGGCTGGCCTCTTCCTGCTGCGACACGAGCGAGTGCAGCGGCACGAGCTGGCCGGTGCTGGCAGACCGCAGGTAAAGCAGGCTGAGGTCGCCTGGGATACGCTGGCGGGACTTTTCGACCTCCGGGATCACCTGATACTGGTCCTGGTCGGTGGTGAACTGTGTGGCATACCCGCCGGCGTAAGCCGCGGCGAGCGACATCTCGATAGTGGCGGCGCTGATGCCGAGCGACGAGGCGCGCTCGCGGTCGATCTCCATCTTGATGCGCGGCAGGTTGAGCTTGACGCTGTTCTGCACGGCGAACGGCACGACGCCGCCCACGCTGCGGATCTCGCGCTCGACCAGCGCGGCGGTCTCGTACACGGTGTTGCGGTCGAGGCCAGAGAGGGTGTAGCCGAATTTGCTGCCCGCCGCTGTGGGGTCGCCACCGGCGCTGATGCGCAATAGCGGCACCGGCATGAGGAAGCAGGCGCCGTCGGGCAGCGAGGAGAGCTGCCCCATGAACTGTTGCGCGAGCTGGTCGATGGGCGCGCGCTGGGTTGGCGGCTTCAGGCGGATGAAGATGAAGGACATGCTCTGGTCCGGACCGGTGGCGATGCCGGAGGCGCTGCCGATCTGGGTGACGGCCGGGTCTTGGCGCACGATGGCGATCGCCTGGGACTGGTACGCGCGCATTTGCTCCGTGGAGGCGCCCTGCGGCATGATCAGTGCACCGCGGATAAAACTGCTGTCGCCGGGCGGCAGAAAGTCGAACGGCAGGAGCAGGAAGAGTCCGACCGCGCCGACGGCGCAGAAGATCAGTGTGGCCAGCGAGATCCACTTGTGGCGCAGCTGCCAGTGAAGGGCTTGGCTATAGGTGCGGATCATGCCGCCGATGAAGCCGGTGATGCCGCGTTGGACCGCATTGGGCGCCTGATGGCTCTTGATGATCTGCGCGCACATCATGGGGGAGAGCGTGAGCGCCAGCACGGTGGAGATGACGATGGCGTAGATCACAGTGAGCGCGCACTCGCTCAGATTGCGCCCCACGGCGCCGCTCATGAAGGCCAGTGGCGTGAAGACGATGATCAACGCCACGCTGGTGGAGATCAGCGTGAAGGTGATCTCCTGCATGCTCCGGACGGCGGCCGGGATTGGCTTCATCCCCTCGTCCAGGTGGCGCACGGTGTTCTCCAGCACCACGATGGCGTCGTCCACCAGGAAGGTCACGGCCAGCACGATCCCCATGAGCGAGAGGTTGTCGATGCTGAACTTGTGGATCAGCATGGCGAGCAGCGTGCCGAGGATGGAGACGGGTAGCACGATGCTGGGGATGATTGTCTCGCGCACGCGGCCGAGGAAAAGAAAGATCACGAGCACCACCAGCGCCAGGGCGATCAGCACGGTCTCCTGCACGTCTTGCAGCGAGGCGCGAATGGGTTCGGCGCCGTTGTACATCTTCTCGATCGTGATGTCGGCCGGCAGGTCGCGATTCACTTCGGCCAGCGTCTGGGTGATGCGGTCCGAGACCGCTACGGAGTTGGCGCCGCTCATGCGCGAGATGGGCATGACCACGCACTGGTTGTGCTCCGGTTTTCCGGCGCGCTGGTAGCGGATGTCCACCAGGTCGTTGGCCAGGCTGTCGACGCACGTGGCGACGTCCCGCATGCGTATGGGCGCGCCGTTGCGATGGGCGATGATCAGCTCGCCGTAGTCCTTGGCGTGCTGCAGCTGCCCCTGCGGCTCAATGCTGAAGGTGTGCATGGCGCCGTTCAGGCTGCCGCCGGGGATGTTGACTGTGCCGTTCTGCAGCGCCAGCGCCAGCTCGTCCACCCCGATCTGGTAGGCGGCCAGCTTCTCGGGGCTGAACTGGATGCGCACGGCGCGCTTGGATCCGAAGACCTGCACTTGGGAGACGCCCTCGATCATGCTCAGCTTGCGCGCCACGATGTGGCTGGCGTAGTCGTACAGATCGCCCTGCGTGAGCAGGTCGGAGTACATCACCACGAAGTAAATCGGGAAATCGGATGGATTGAACTTCTGATACGTCGGCGGGCTGGGGAGGTCGTTGGGCAGGTTGCGCTGTGCACGGGTGATGGCGGCCTGCACGTCGGGCGCGACCAGGTCCACGCTGCGCTCCAGGCTGAAGGTCATGGTGATGGCGGAGGACCCGGATTTGTTGTCCGAAATCATGGTTTGCAGTCCGGGGATCTGGGTGAATTCGTTTTCGAGCGGCGTTGTCACGGCCGAGGCCATGGTGGCCGGGCTGGCGCCGGGGTAGTAGGTGTTCACCACGATCACCGGGTAGTCCACCGTCGGCAGGCTGTTGGTCGGCAGGAGGAAGTAGGCCACGACGCCGAAGACTACGAGCACGAAAGTCAGCAGCGTGGTGGTGACGGGACGTCGGATGAAAAGTTCGGAAAACGTCATGGGTGGACTTTCGGTTCGGGCCTTGTTTCGAACGGCTATTTCGACTGCGCGTCATCGGCCTTCTTCTGCTGCGACAGGTCCGTCACGGAAGCGCCGGGATAAATGCGCAGCTGGCCGAGCACGACGACGCGCTCGCCGGCCGCTACCCCGCTGCGGATCTGGATGCGATCCTCGTATCGCAGGCCGGTCTGGACGGGGCGCAGGCTGACAACATCCGACAAAAGGCTCGTGGCGGTCGTCGTAGGCTTGGCCCCGAGGAGTTTCCGCCACCACGACGGCGTGTTGGTGGAGGTTTGCGTCTGGCCGACGGCCTGCACGGTGTAGAGGTAGGAGCCCATCTTTCCGAACTGTACGGCGCCCTCGGGGACCATGATGGCGTTTGAATCCATGCTGGCAAACAGGCGCACTTCGACAAACTGGCTGGCCCAGAGCTTCAGGTCGGGATTGGGTACGATGCCGCGCAGCGCGATGGTGCCGGTCTGAGAAGAGACGGCGTTATCCATGAAGACGAGCGTGCCTGCGTAGCGGTTGGTGTCGCCGCGCGGCACAACCTCGATGCGCACGGGCGGTGTTTGCAGGGCGTGGCGGATGGCCGCGAGGTACTGCTCGGAGAGGGAGAAGTCCACGTTGATGGGATCGTAGCTGCGGATGTTCGTCAGACGGCTCATGCCGGCCGCGGCCAGATTGCCCTCGTCCACGAGGTGCTTGGAGCAGATGCCGTCCATCGGCGCGCAAATGGTGCAGCGCGCCAGGTTCAGCCGCGTCTGGGCGAGGGCCGCCTCATCGTTCCTGACCTGCGCCAGGGTGGCATCCAGGCGTGCCTGCAGCGTGTCGAAGTCCTCCGGCGAGATCAGTCTCTTTGCGAGCAACGACCGGTTGCGTTCGACGGTTAGGCGTGTCAGTTCGCAATTGGCACGGTCGGCCGCCAGCAGGCTTTCCGCCTGTTGCACGCGCAGCGCGTAGTCGGCGGGGTCGATCAGGAAGAGTGGCTGGCCGTTGGTGACGATGGCTCCGTCCGCGAAGTAGCGCTTGAGGAGGGTGCCGGAGACCTGCGGCACAATGTCCACGCCGGCTCGCTCCGACGTGGTCCCGAAGCCGGTCAGGACCAGCGGGGTGTTCATGCGGATGGCTGGGGCCGTCTGCACGGGGGCGGGCGGGCGCGGCGGCGGGCCGCCGGCCGTGCGCGCGCAGGCAGCGCCGCCGAGGGCGACGGCCAGCAGCAACGTATACGCGGGGGTGCTGCGGGAGAGGCGGAATAGGGAGGGGACGGGACTCATGGCTTATGCTCCTGCTGTGCGGTGGTATCAAAGGGGCTGGTGGCGTGGATGTTGAGCTGTCCGGTGGCATAGGCCAGGCCGGACAGCGCGGTGAAGACTTCCTGCCGGGCGGCCACGTGCTGGCTGCGCGCCGTGGCCAGTTGCGCGTCGGCGGTGAGCAGGTCCAGCACGGTCTTGAGCCCGGCGGAGTAGGCTTCCGATGCCAGATCGCGCGCAGCCGCGGCGCTGCGCAGATAGGCGTCGGCAAACGTATACTTCTGCCGCGCGGTCTCGTAGCTCTGGAAGCGCGACCAGACGTCCGCGCTGGCAGCCAGCTCGGCCTGTTCCAGCGTGGCGGCAGCGGACTTGGCCTGCTCCTCGGCGGTGCGGATCTGGCTCTCGGTCTGCCAGCCGTCAAACAGGTTCCACTGCACGTTGAAGCCGCCTCCATAGGCCCAGTCGCGGTCGCCTTGGTTCTGCTTGCCGGAAAAGGTGTCGTAGTAGTCGCGGTTCAGGTTGGCCGTCAGATAGAGGCTGGGCCAGGAGGCGGCATGCGCCACGTGGACGGCAGCTTGCTTGGCAGCCAGGTCGGCGCGCAACGCGGCGACGTCGGGCCGGCGCGCAATGGCATCGTCTATGATCCGCCGCAGGTCGTTGGAGGCCAGACTGGCCGGCATCGACTCCCGTGGCGCGACCGGTGTGAGGCGGGTGTCGGCCGGCAGCCCCACGGCCAGCGCGAGTGCGCCGCCCGCGATTCGCAATTGACCACGGGCGGCCGCCTCGGCGTAAAGCGACTGGTCGTAGGCGGCCTGCGCCTGCAGCACGTCCAGTTCCGTCCCCAGGCCTGCGGTGTTGCGTGCCTTGGCGGACTCCAGCGCCAATTTGGCGTCCGCCACATTGGTAACGGCGGCGTCCGTGCCGGCGAGCGCGCTGAAATGGTTGAAATAGGCGGTGGCGACGTTCAGCAGCACGTCCTGCAGGGCGCGGTTGAACATATGGTTCGCCACGTTCACCGTCTGCAGCGCCTGCTCCACGGCGGCGTCGCGGCCGCCGCCGAAGTTGATCACCAGGTAGTTCAACTGCAGGCCGGGCCCGTAGCGCAGCGTCTGGGAGTCATAGGTGTCGGGGGATGCGGAAACGCCGGAGCGCGTGGCGCCGGCGTTGAGCGTGAGCGCCGGCAGGAAGTAACCGTTGGCCTTGTCCACCTGCGCGGCTGCGGCGCGCGCATCGTGCCACGCTTTGCGCGTTGCGGCGCTGTTGCGCAGCGCGAGATCGGTCAATTCCGCAAGCGACACCGGCTTGTCGGAATCCAGCGGCCGCTGCCGGAGGTCATCCCAGACGGTGCCGGCGACCAGGTCGCCGGCGGGTGCCTCCCAGGGACGGTCGGCGCGCTCCGGGGTGGGCGCCGTGATGCACCCGGCGACGAGTGCCGCCAGCGTACAAGGGACCAGCAGGTGGCGGGAGAGGAGTTTCATTTGGGGGCTTCTCCAGTTTTCGTTCGGGGAAGACGTGTGCGCCGGGTATCCGGCGGTTGCCCTGCGCGCAGGATGCCATCGACCAGCGTGCGGACATAGTCAACGTGCGAGGTCGCGCGCCGGCCGAGGACGGTTTCGCAGAACGCGCAGTGCGAAAGGGCGCCGACAAAAATATCCGCGTGCATTTCCGGGTTTGCCAGCCGCAGCCGGCCGTGGCGGATCTCTGCGCGCAGGTACTGGGTCAGGAGCGCCACGTGCTGCAGGGGCGGGGGACAGTCCGTGGGGCGGTAATGGCGGGCGAAGCGCAGTCCGCTGGACGTGACCATGAGGATGCGCGGCATGACGATCTGGAGATGCCGCAGCAGATGCCGGCCATACCCTTCGAGCGTGGTACGGATGGGTTTCTGGCCGATGGCGGCCAGCAGGAGGCCCCGTTGCTCCTGCTCGCGGCTCTGCACCTGCATGGCGGCCAGAAACAATTCGGTCTTGGTCCGGAATCGCTTGAACAGCGACCCTTCCGACACGCCGGCGCGCCGCGCGATCTCGGCCGTGCTGGCCGAATACCCGCGCACGAGAAAAACCCGGCGCGCGGCCTCGAGAATGGCACTGTCCTGGATGGTGACGGGGCGGGGCATGGCGTTCGCTGGCTTCCGGTAAGTGAGGACTTACTCAATAATCGATTCGTCGGCCAAAGTCAAGCGCCGGCGGCGCGGGGCATCACGGGGAGGCGACGTTTACGAGGTAGTCGGCGGCGCAGGTGTAGGGGCCTGCGGCGGCGGACCTGACGTAGAGTCGCAGGATGTAGCTGCCGACCGGCAGGGGGCCGACAACGATGTCGCGGCGGATGCCGTTTTCCCCGAGAAACAGGTTGCCGGCGCTAATCTCCCGGCCGTCCGGCAGCGAAAGCGTGGCTACGACGGCCACGCTCTCAGGCGCAGCGACTGTGAGGCCGGTCGGGGTTCCTGCTGTCGCGGCAAGGGAGGAACTGAAGCCGCTGCCGAGCCGGAGGTCGTTCTGAAAAAATGCGGGCTTCAGGTTGGGCAGGTTCCGGAAGATGTCGGAGGTGATGCTTGCGGCGAGCAACTGCCAGTCGCCGGACTCCGGCAAGTGATCAAAAATCATCTGATTCGGCGGAGTCTGGAAATAGTAGTCGCGGCGCGTCAGGTAGTCGGTCGCGGATTCGCTGTCTTGGCGCGCGCCCTAGGTGGCATCCAGGAGCTGCCACTGGCCGTCGATCTGCACACTGTTCCAGGCGTGAAGGTATTTGCTGTCCACGGTGTCGTCCGCGGTGCCGCGATAGCCGCGCACATTGCCGATGACGAACGTGGCGTCGAGACCCGCGCTGGTGGCCAGCGCGTCGAACAGCCAGGCGTAGCCGGCACAGACGGCGGTGCCGCGCTGCAGCACGCTCAAGGGGTCCTGGGGCTGCGTGTAGGCGTCAGCCCCGGCCAGTATGTCGTTCCAGACCTTCCAGTCATAGGTGATATGCCCGGTGATCCAGTCGTAGAGGGCTTTGGCGCGCGCGGTCTCGGTCTGGCAGTCGCGTGTGATCTCCCGGGCGAGGTCGGCGACTTCTTTGGGAATGGGCTGGCCGCGGCTGGCGCGCAGGGCAGCCAAGACGGCGGGTTCGTTGGTCGCCCCGGTCAGCCGGTTGGTTCGGGCTGCGTCCCCAATCACGCCGCGAAGCGGTGCAAGGGCATTGGTTGCTGTTGCCAGCGGACGCGGGCGTCCGACGACGGCGACCAGGTTCGTGGCTGCCAGGCGGAAGACAGCCGGGGGCGTTGCCAAGAAGGCATCCAGTCTGGCGGAAGAGGGAAAGTGCGGCATCCGGCGGAGGGGAAGGGCACTCGGTGCACGCTCCGGTTGCGGGATCGAGCGATCTTGTCCGGGTCCCCACAGCAAAACGATCGCGATGGTCGCGCCAGTCAGCAGCGCGATAGCGAACACCAGCGCACCCACACGCCAGCCACTGCGAAGGGGATTTTCCGAACGTGGATAAGAGGGAAACATGCCGGTATCATAGCGCCTGTTGCGGCAACCGGTCGAGAAGTGAGAGGCGGGTTTTCAACGCTTGCGTTGGCAGGAAGATTCTGGCTATCATCCGGGACTTTTCGCGCCTATCGTCTATCGGTTAGGACATAGGGTTTTCATCCCTAGAAGCGGGGTTCGACTCCCCGTAGGCGCGCCACGCAGCGCGGTGTACGTTCGCTCTCCGGATCGCGAAGAGCGCACCGCACGGCGTTGTCGTCAGCCGATTACTTCGCATCCAACCGCTTGACGCGGATGTTCCGGTACTCGAGACCGGTGGACAGGCTGAACGCACCGCTCGCCTGCTCCAGTGCGACATTCTCCGCCAGCACAACGCCGTTCAGCCAGATCTTGGCTTTGCCAGCCTGCACGGTCGCATCCAGATAATTCCACTGGCCAACGGGGTTGTCCGGGTTCTTGGGCGCTTTCTGGCCGAGGGGACCATCGCCGCCGCCTGCGCCCAGCGCCACGGCCGCGGCGGCCGCCTTGGGACCGCGCAGATACAGCGCGCCTTTATTGCCATCCTTGGCAGCGCGCCATTCGAGCCGCAGACGGTAGTCCTTGTAATCGGAAGCCTTCGACACCAGCGGCTCGGTTGCGCCACCCGCGACCAGGGCGTCGCCGCTGAGGGACCACCCCTTTGTCGCCCACGCCGCCGGATTATTCAGCGCCTCGTAGCCGAGGTCCTTGATGCGCAGGTTGCGGAACTCGAAGGGGAAATATTCGGCCTGCAGGCCGATGCATCCGCTCAGGCTCTTGTACCCGGTAACATCCCAGGCAGGCTTCCCGTTGCATGTGAGCGAAATCTTGTCGCCCACCGCCCGCACACACCACTCGTTCCACTCCTTGGAAGGCTTCAGCAGTTCCGGAATCGCCTTGGAGCCTTTTACCTTCGGGTTGACCAGTTCGCCTTCGCCGCCCTTTTTCAAGTTGATCTGATTGGCCTTTTCGTTATCTCGCGTGCAGCGGATAAAGACGCCGCTGTTGTAATCCTTTTCGCCAGCCATCACGCGCCACTCCAGCCGGAGCTCAAAATCCTCATAGTCCCACTGGCTCAACAGCTGTGGCTTGGCAGCGCTAAAAACCTGCTTGATCACGCCGTCTCCCACGGCCCAGACTTTTTGCTGCTCGGTGGGCAACGCGTAGCTGTTGCCCCCGAAATGCCAGCCGGAGAAATCCTTGCCGTTGAACATGGACACAAAACCCGCCTCGTCCGCAGCATCGGTCTTGGCAGGTGCCTGTGCGTCGGCCCCCGATGCGCCCAAGGCAACCAGACAGGACAGCAACATCCAGCCGAATCTCCGTCGCGATGCGATCATGATTTCTCTCCCGATGGTCAAGCCGGCCCGCCATGCGAGACATCCTCGCTGGCGCAACGCCTTGTTTCGCACATTACATTACCGCGATTGACCGTTGACCGCAATTCGCAATCCGTGCGCGCCGGCCTTGTGCAGGGACGATGGAAGATGCCATAATCCCGAAAGCCTCATGCATCAGCGCGTGTGTGCGAAAGCTGGGCGGACTTGCAGGCGGATCGCTAGGGATCGCGGCAGTCCGGCTGGCGCGGGGAGACCGACATGCTGAGGATTGTCGCAGTGACGGGAGGGTGCCTCGTTGCACCGCTGATTCTCGGCATGCTGCTCCGTTGGTTTCTCCGGTTTGTACAATCGGACCTGGTCTCGCTGTTTTCGGCCGCCGTCTTTCTGTTCCTGCTCGATCAGTTTCCCGCTGTGGCTGTGCTGCGCATGAGCAACACGGTGGAGATGATGTTTCACGACCCGTTCGACAAGTTCAGCACGTGGGTGGTCGCAGTAATCTTCACCTGCATCGTGCTGGCGCGCGTCGCGATTCCTTTTCTGCTGGCGCGCCGGGGCGTCTGGCTGGTGGATCGTTTTAGGCTGCCACCGCCCCCCCCGCCGGAAGAGACGGATGACATCTGACAGCGGAAGACGCGCTTACCGCCCTGCGCCAGCCGCGCGCTGCGCCGCGAGCAGCGTGTTGTGCAGCAGCATGGTGATGGTCATGGGGCCGACGCCGCCGGGAACCGGCGTGATCAGGCCTGCCACCTTGCGGGCCGAATCGAACTCCACGTCGCCCACCAGCCGATAGCCGGTCTTGGTTTTTGGATCCGCCACGCGGTTCACTCCCACGTCGATCACGGTTGCGCCAGGCTTGATCATGTCGCCGGTGATGGTGTTGGGGCGTCCGGCAGCCACCACCAGGATATCTGCCTGCCGCGTGTGGGCTGCCAGGTCTTTCGTGCCGGTGTGGCAGACTGTGACCGTGGCGTTGCCGCCCTTGGCCTTGCGCATCAGCAGGTGCACCACAGGCTTGCCCACGATGTTGCTGCGGCCGATTACCACGGCGTGGCGTCCGGAGGTCTCCACGCCGCTGCGGAGCAGGAGCTGGATGACGCCGTGCGGCGTGCAGGGGAGGTAGCAGGGGAGGTCGATCAGCATGCGGCCGACATTGGCCGGCGTAAAGCCATCCACGTCCTTCTCCGGCGCAATGGCGGCGATTACGGCGTGCTCGTCGAGGTGCTTGGGCAGGGGGAGCGGCACGAGAATGCCGTGGATGCGCGGGTCACGGTTGAGCCGGTCCACCAGCACCAGCAAATTGGCTTGGGTGGCGGTTGCCGGCAGGCGGTTGTCGTCGGAGAGCATGCCAGCCTCGGCCAGCGCCTTCTCCTTGGCGCTGACATAGGACCTGGACGCCGGGTCATCGCCGACCAGCACTACGCCCAGCCCGGGAACCACGCCCGTTTTCGCCTTTAGCTCCGCCACCTGCCGCGCGATCTCTGCGCGCAGTTCCGCTGCCACTGCCTTGCCATCGATGATCCGTGCGCTCATGCCATCCGGCTCCTTCCGCGTGTCCCGCAGTTTCCGGCGGCGCTTCGAAAGAGTCAAGTGCGAATCAGAATTCCATCGGAAGAGGCAGGACACGAAGGGAAAAGATGATCCGAAGATTGCAAAGGCATCTCGCTGCGCGAAACTCGCGCAAACACCCCCTTCTTCGTGCACTTCTTTTCCGTTCCGGGTCTTCGTGTCAGCCTGCCGGGGTCTCAAAAGGCTTGTTGGCCGCCTGTATCTTGTCGTATGGTATATCTGTCTTCGGGGCAAGGTGACTCTGCGCAAGCGGAGGGATTCCTGACCGGCGGTACAGCCCGCGACTGGCGGGGAAGAGTGTGTCATTAGTCATCGGGCATTGGTGCTGAACCTGCAACCTGCCAATGACAAATGACATCCCCTCGCCACTGACACGGTGAGATTCCGTGGCCGACAGTACAGTCTGGATGAAAGAAGACGCGCGCAGGCGCTTTTCTGCCTTGCCCCGGGCTTTGTGTGCCGGGGCTTTTGTATTTCGGGAATGCGCATGAACGAACTGTTCGATCCGGTGGAGGAGGTCGTCGCGGCGATCCGCGAGGGCCGGTTGGTGGTCGTGGCGGACGACGAGGCCCGCGAGAACGAGGGCGATCTGATTTTCGCCGCGGACAAGGTCACGCCCGAGGCGATCAATTTCATGGCGCAGCATGGCCGCGGCCTGATCTGCGTGTCGCTTGCGTCGGAACGCGTGCGGGCGCTCGGGCTGGAGCCCATGCCGGTCCGCAATCGCGGCGATGCGTTTGGGACCGCCTTTCTGGAGTCAGTCGACGCGGCCCACGGCAACACCACCGGCATCAGCGCGGCAGACCGCGCCCGCACAGTGCAGGTGCTGGCGGATCCCAGTTCCAGCCGCCAGGACATCGTCAGCCCGGGACACCTCTTTCCGTTGCAGGCGCGCCCTGGCGGCGTGCTGGTGCGTGCGGGGCACACGGAAGCGGCGCTCGACCTCGCGCGCCTGGCCGGCCTTTCGTCCGCTGCCGTGATCTGCGAGATTCTCAACTCGGACGGCACCATGGCCCGCCTGCCGCAACTGCGCGCCTTTGCCTCGCAGCATGGGCTGAAAATGACCACCATCGCGGCATTGATCGAATACCGCCGCCACCGCGAGTGCCTGATCGAGCGCGTCCGCGATGTGGACCTGCCCACGCGCTACGGCCATTTTCGGCTGCGCCTCTACCGTTCTGTGCTGGACAACAAGGAGCACTTGGTCCTGATCAAGGGCGAGCTGGCCGGCGATCCGCCGCCGCTGGTCCGCGTGCACAGCGAATGCCTGACCGGCGATGTTTTCGGTTCCGAGCGCTGCGACTGCGGCACCCAGCTCCACGCCGCCATGGAGACCATCGCCCGCGAGGGGCGCGGCGTGGTCCTCTACATGCGCCAGGAGGGGCGTGGCATCGGGCTGGCCAACAAGCTGCATGCCTACGCCCTGCAGGAGCAGGGGCTCGACACGGTGGAGGCTAACCTCAAGCTGGGTTTCGCGCCCGACCTGCGCGATTATGGCGTAGGCGCCCAGATCCTCGCCGACATGGGACTGAAACGCATCCGGTTGCTCACCAACAATCCGCGCAAGATTGTCGGGTTGGAAGGGTACGGCCTGACCATCGCCGAACGGGTGCCGATACAGTTCTCCCCTTCGCCGCACAATGCGCGTTACTTGAAGACGAAGAAGGAAAAGATGGGGCATCTCATCTGATGAGTTTTCGCAATCACAGAGGGAGCATTGCATCGGGGTCGGCGTCGGTATCGGTGTCGAAACGACAATCGATGCCGATCCCGATAGCGATCCCGACCCCGAGAGACTCACCGCTTCTTTTGGAGAAGATCGGGCGCATGGACACTCGGTAAGACACACAGCAGACCTCACGAAAGGAGACGCATCATGGCACACAAGGAAGTATCCGGCCAACTCAACGCGGCTGGCTTGAAGTTCGGCATCGTGATCAGCCGGTTTAACAGCATCTTTACCCAGCAGCTCCTCAAGGGCGCGCTGGACTGCCTCGTGCGGCACGGCGGCAGCGAGGAGCAGGTGACGGTCGTCTGGGTGCCGGGCGCCAACGAGATCCCGCTGGCGGCCGAACAACTCGTCGCGCGCGGCGGCCTCGACGCCATCATCGCGCTGGGTGCCGTGATCCAGGGGGCCACGGACCACGCGGACCTGATCAATGCGCAGGTCTCGCGCTCGCTGGCTCAGATCGGCCTGGCGCATGGCGTGCCGGTGCTGAACGCAGTTGTCTGCGCCAACAGCCTGGAGCAGGCCGTCGATCGTGCCGGCGCCAAGGCGGGCAACAAGGGGTGGGACGGTGCCCTGGCCGCTATCGAGATGGCGGATGTGTTCCGGAAACTGAAGAAGAAATAGTCATTGGTCAGTAGTCATCAGCCATTGGCGGCCACCAGACAACCACTGGCTCGGCGCCCCCAATGACCAATGACCAATGACCAATGACTTTTCACGCGAAGCGAGAAAAGTCATGGCCACACGCAGACAGGCCCGTGAATGGGCACTCCAGATGCTGTTCCAGTTCGACCACAATCCGGGCAAGGATCTGGACGCGGCCTTTGTTGCGTTCTGGAATCAACAGGCCACGGCGCACGACGAGGAGAACGAGGGGCGCGCCAATCGTCCGGCCGCGCTCTCTGGTGCCGCGCCAGTGCCGCCCAAGATCCGGGAGTTTGCGGAGCGTCTCGTGCGCGGCGTCGCGCAGAACCGCGAGGCGATCGACCAGCGCCTGACCACCTACGTGCAGAACTGGCCCCTGCACCGCATGGGCGGCATTGAGCGCAACGTCATGCGCTTGGCCTTCTACGAGCTGTTCTTCGAGGAGGAGACGCCGCCAGTGGTCTGCATCAACGAGGCCGTGGACCTCGCCAAGTTCTTCAGTAATGCCGAGGCCGGTCGCTTCGTGAACGGCATTCTCGATCGCGCCGCCAAGGAGGCCAAGCGGCCAGCGCGCCGGCAGGAGAAGTGAACAGTAGGCAGTGACCCGTGAACTGCAACACGGCTCGCGGTTACCTGCTCACAGGCCCAACATGGCAACCCACCGACCAACCGACGACACCCGCTGGATGAAGCGCGCGCTGGTTTTGGCGCGGCGCGGCGAGGGGAGCACGCGCCCGAACCCCCCCGTGGGCGCGGTGGTGGTGCGTAATAACCGGCTGCTGGGCGAGGGGTGGCACCGGCAGGCGGGCTTGCCGCATGCGGAAGTCGAGGCGCTGCGTGCCTGCTGCGGGTCGCCGCAAGGCGCGACGCTCTATGTCACGCTCGAGCCCTGCTGTACGCACGGCCGTACGCCGCCCTGTACCGACCTGCTGAGCCGCAGCGGCATCGCGCGGGTTGTAGTCGGCTGCGTTGACCCCAATCCGCAACATGCCAGCCGTGGCTTCCGCATCTTGAAGAACGCGGGGATCGACGCGACAATCGGCGTGTGCGGCGAGGAGTGTGGCCGCCTGATCGAGCCGTTTGCCATGCGCATGCGCAACAAGCGTCCATTTGTGACGCTCAAGCTGGCAATGACGCTCGACGGCCGCATTGCGGACCGTACGGGCGCCTCGAAATGGATCACCGGGTCAGCCGCGCGCGCGGCCGTGCAGGCGCTGCGGCGGCGCGTGGATGCGGTGCTGGTCGGCTCCGGCACCGTGATGGCCGATGACCCCTCTCTGCGGTGTCGCCTGCGCGGCGCGCATGACGTGTGGCGCGTGGTGGTGGACGGCGCCGGCCGCACACCTGCCACGGCGCAGGTGCTGACAGACCGTTGGGCCGACACGACTATCATGGCGACCTCCCTGCACACGCCGGCGCAGCAGCGCACGGCCTGGGAGCGCAACGGCAGCCGCGTCTGGACCTTTCCTGCCAATACCGCCGGGCGGATTTCTCTCTTGCGCGTGCTGCGGCAACTGGCCGGCGAGGGGATCCTGCATGTCCTGTGCGAGGGGGGCAGCCATCTGGCGGGTGCGCTGGTCAAAGCTGGGTTAGTGGACGAGTTTCTCTTCTTTTATGCTCCAGCCATAATAGGCGACATCCGGGCCGTGAGCGCCATGGCCGGCGCTGATTTTCGCCTGCCACGCCTGCCGCGGCTGCGGATTGAGGAAGTGGCGCACATTGGCTGCGATCTGCTGGTGCGCGCGCGTCCGGAGGATTCCAGAGTTCTGATTTCAAAATCCAGATCGAAAAATGGGAACCGATAATCTGGAATCTTAAATCATCCTAGGAAAACACATGTTTACCGGTTTGATCCAACAGGTTGGAAAACTCAAAACCGTCGCTCGCAGCGCCGGCGGCTGGGCACTGACCATCGCGTATGCGCCATGGCCGGAGGGACCGCTGGTTCTCGGCGAAAGCGTCGCGGTGCAAGGGGCCTGCCTGACCGTGGTGCGGCTGGTGGAAGAGGCTTTCGGCGCAGACCTGCTCGACGAGACACTGGCGCGCACCGCGCTGGGTTCGCTGGCAGCGGGTGCAGCGGTGAATCTCGAACGTGCCGTTCGCCCCACAGACCGCCTGGGCGGACACATCGTCTCTGGGCATGTGGATGAAACTGGGCGGATCGAGGTCATCGAACCCCGCGGTCGCGACTGGCGCGTGCGGGTGCGCATTTCAGCCACGGCGGCGCGGCAGACCGTGCAAAAGGGGTCCATCGCGCTCGACGGTATCAGCCTGACCGTGGCGGAACTCGGGGATGACTGGTTCGAGGTTCACATCATCCCGCACACCTGGCAGGCGACCTCGCTGCCGGAGCGCAAGGTCAACGATCGCGTCAATATCGAGACCGACATTCTTGGCAAGTATGTCGCGCGCCTGCTGGGCCTGGCAACGCCGTCGGGTGGGCTGACGCTGGAGAAACTGTCTCAAGCCGGATTTGCGTAAGCCGGTGGAGAAACCGTATATTCTCCCGCATTGCGACGCAAGGGCGTCCGCGTGCGGGCGCTCAGGGAGTTTGACACACATGACAAAGAATGTTCTGGTTGCCCAGTCCGGCGGTCCGTCGGCAGTGATCAACAACTCGATTCGCGGCGTGATCGACGCCTGCCGCGACCATCCGTCCGTCTTCGGGCGCATCTACGGTGCGTGGCATGGCATCGAGGGCGTGCTGACCGAGGAGTTGCTCGACATCTCCGCGCAGGATGCGCGCGAAATCCGTCTGCTGGAGCACACGCCTGCCGCAGGCGCGATCGGCACCTGCCGCTACAAGCTCAAGGAGAAGCAGACCGAGGACTTCCAGCGCGTGGTGGACGTTCTCAAGGCGCACGACATCGGCTACTTCTTCTACGCTGGCGGCAACGACTCCATGGACACCGCCAACAAGATCGCCAAGATTGCGGCCAGGCAGGGGCTGGACCTCGTGGCCACGGGAGTGCCCAAGACGATCGACAATGACGTGGGCGACTCGGAATTCAAGCTGGTGGATCACACGCCGGGCTATGGCTCGACCGCGCGCTACTGGGCCTGCAACCTTCTCAGCGCCAACGAGGAGAATGCTGGATCGTGCCCGGCCGACCCCGCGCTGGTGCTGCAGGCCATGGGACGCAAGATCGGCTTTATTCCCGCGGCTGCGCGCCTGGCCGATCCGCAGCGCAAGCTGCCGATTCAGATCTACCTGACCGAATCCGGGGTGACGCTGGAGCAGATCGCCGAGAACGTCAACGCCGAGCTCAAGCGCAGCAAGCGCTGCATCGTGGTGGTCAGCGAAGGGTTCGACGTGGGCGACATTGGCGCACAGAGGGATTCCTTTGGCCACACGAGCTTCGGCGCCAGCGAGCGCACCGCGCAGTCAATGATCGTCTCGTACCTGAACAAGGTTGGCTTGAAGGCCACGGGCAAAGCCCGCGGCCAGTCTCCGGGCACGGACCAGCGTCATTCCAGCGTGCTGGCATCCACGGTGGACCTGCGCGAGGCCTACGAATCCGGCCGCTACGCTGCCGAGATCGCCCGCACGGCAGGCAACGGCTACATGGCTACGATCCTGCGCGCGCCGGGTGCGGTCTACCAGTCCGTGTACGACAAGGTGCCGCTGGATGTGGTTGCCAACAGCGAGCGGTTCTTTCCGCAGCAGTGGATTGCGGCGAACCGGTACGACGTGACCGATGAATTTGTGCGGTACGCCCTGCCGCTGATCGGCACAGAAATGGCGCCAGTGCCGCTGGAGAACGGCCTGCCGCGCTACACGCGCTTCCAGCCGGTCTTCGCGTCACAGAAGTGCGCTCGGTATGTGCCGCAGGCATGCCGGTAAGCTCACGGAGTCGTAATTTATCCAGTTGCGCTGCACGGCGGGAAATTGCTATTGTTTGCCCCTGTTTCATGCGGGTGTAACTCAGTTGGTAGAGTGCCACCTTGCCAAGGTGGTTGTCGAGGGTTCGAGTCCCTTCGCCCGCTCCATTTTTCCGGACCCTGGGGGTGTAGCTCAGTTGGTAGAGCAACTGACTCTTAATCAGTGGGTCCAGGGTTCGAATCCCTGCACCCCTACCAGTCCGGACGAAGTCGGTTCTCCACCGCTCCTGCGCGATGTTGTTCGCTGGTTCGCTCGGCTTCGGCCGTGAGAGATCCATCCCATGCCCCCCACCGTCCTGCTCCATGTCTGCTGCGGACCGTGCGCCAGCCATGCGGTCGAGGAACTGCAACGCTTGGGGTACGCGGTGACGCTCTGCTTCTCGAACGCCAATCTGTCGCCGGCGGATGAATACGAGCGCCGTCTGGAAGCCGCGCGACAGCTTGCGGCGCACACGCAGGCGTCCTTGATTGTGGACCCGCCGGACCACGGCGCTTGGCTGGCTGCCGTGCGGGGCCTGGAGGACGAACCCGAGGGCGGCGCGCGCTGCAGCCGCTGCTTCCGTTACTCCCTGGTCCGCGTGCAGGCGCTGGCGGCAGAGCAGGGATTCGATAAGTTCGCCACCAGTCTTACGATCAGCCCGCACAAGCGCTCGGAAACCATCTTCGCCGTTGGCCGTGAACTCGACCCCGCGCGGTTCCTGGCCGTAGACTTCAAGAAGCGCGACGGGTTCCGGCGCAGCACGCAGCTCGCGAAGGAGTGCGGCCTCTACCGGCAGGATTACTGCGGCTGCGAGTTCAGCCGAAAAAAATTAAGCTGACGGCGGTTCTTCGAATCGGGGATGAATGCAGGCGGCGTGAACCGCAAAACCGAATATCAGTAGAGTGTCGATTGTTGAAGTCTAACTCCTTTGGTTTTCCTTCAAAACTCTGCGGTTGGGCGTTCGGCGCTTTGCGGTTCGTGTGGAATAGGCGAGCACTCCCGGCAAAACAAAAACCGCAGCAACGCGCGATTGGCGATTACTGCGGTTTCAGTCTGGCAACCCGGCTCGCTACTTCTTCAGGGAGGCCACGACCTTGGCCGGGCGCTTCAGTAGGTTGCGCACCACGAGCGGCTGCATCTTGGCCACGACCGCGGCGGACATCCCCAGCTTGACTAGGCGAGCCTTCTGCACCTTCTGCCGGCGACGACGCTCGCCCTCGCTCTTCTTCGGACGGGTGATCGGCTTCTTGTTGAGTGTCCTGCCTGTGCCCATGGAATCCTCCCTCGCTCAAACGTGTGCTGAAAAGCGCGCTTACTATGTCCGATTCCCGCCGCGCATGCAAGTCTTCGTATGTGGGAAGATTTGCGTTAGGCGCAGACCGGCCATGTTGGGATACAGCGAACGCAGGGTCTGTTCACGGCATCGGCAGCGCGCGCGGGCGACCGGCGGACTTTGGGCGTGGCTGGAGGTGGAAGCGCTCGCAGGCCAGCGGTGTGGCCACGCGCCCCTTGGGCGTGCGTTCCAGGTACCCTTCCTGAATCAGGTAGGGCTCGCTGACCTCCTCGAGCGTGTCGGCTTCCTCGCCCACGGCCACGGCGAGGTTGTTCAGGCCGACCGGGCCGCCGCCGAACTTCACGACAATGGTCTCGAGGATGCGCTTGTCCATCTCGTCGAGTCCGAAGGGGTCGATCTCGAGCAGCGCGAGCGCCTCGTCCGCCACGGTGCGCGTGATGCGGTTGCCGGCGCGGACCTGGGCGTAGTCGCGCACGCGGCGCAGCAGGTGGTTGGCGATGCGCGGGGTGCCGCGGCTGCGGCAGGCGATTTCGCGGCTGCCGGCGGCGTCGATCGTGACCTCGAGCCGGGAGGCAGAGCGCTCGACGATGGTCTGGAGGTCCTCGTGTCCGTAGTAGTCGAGGCGGTTGGCGAGGCCGAAGCGTGAGCGCAGCGGCGCGGAGATCAGGCCGCTGCGCGTGGTGGCGCCCACAAGCGTGAAGCGCGGGAGTTCCAGGCGTACCGAGCGGGCGTTCGGCCCCTGGTCGATCATGATGTCGATGACGAAATCTTCCATGGCCGAGTAAAGGTACTCCTCAACCGTGCGCTGGACGCGGTGGATTTCGTCGATAAAGAGGATGTCGCCGGGCTCGAGCGAGGTGAGCAGGCCGGCGAGGTCGCCGGGCTTGTCGATCACCGGTCCGGAAGTGGCCTTGACATGTACGCCCATGGCTTCGCCGAGGAGGTAGGCCAGGGTAGTCTTGCCGAGGCCGGGCGGACCGGAGAGCAGGACGTGGTCGAGCGATTCCTTGCGACCGCGCGCCGCCTCGACCGCCAGCAGGAGGCGGTCGCGCACTTTCTGCTGCCCGACGAACTCCTCGAACCGCGCCGGGCGTAACCGGTTGTCGAACGCGGCATTGCGCTGGTTCAGCGTTTCGGTCGGACGCGGTTGCATAGAGAATGTGTAGCAGAACAAGGGGCGAGGGGCAAGCGGACACGAAACAGACACGCGAGTGCGGACACGAAGAACGGAAGTGGGGCGAAGAACACGAAGGCGGGGCAAGGACACAGAGGACTCAGAGGAAGACAGAGCACGCCGAGGAACTGTAGCTCACGGCCGGCTTCCCCACCGTAGCAAGAGCTACCTCTGTGGTCTCTTTCCGCCTCTGTGCCCTCTGTGTCCGGAACCGTGTACTGTCTTCCCCAAGCGCGCCGAGTGCGCTAACCTGTGGCCATGAAGACCGTGGTGCTGATCAGCGGCGGGATGGATTCGACCGTGGCGCTGCACGACGCCGCCGCACGCGGTGAGGTTATGCTCGGGTTGAGCTTCGACTACGGCTCCAAGCACAACGCCTGCGAACTCCCCTGCGCAGCCTGGCAGTGTCAGCAGTTGGGCATTCCGCACCGGATCGTGCGGCTCGACTTCTTCAACGAACTCTTCCGCTCGGACCTGCTGCAGAGCGGCGGCGCGATCCCCGACGGCCACTATGAGGACGTCAGCATGCGCCGGACCGTGGTGCCGTTCCGCAACGGGATCCTGCTGGCTATCGCCGCCGGCGTGGCCGAGAGCCAGGGCGCGCAGGCGCTGACCATTGCCGCGCACGGCGGCGACCATGCCATCTACCCCGACTGCCGCGAGGATTTTCTCAGCCCCATGGCTGCCGCGATCCGCGCCGGCACCTATGCGGGTATTGAGGTGTTGCGGCCGTTTGTGGGTTGGAAGAAGAAGGACCTTGCCCACCGCGGTACAGAGCTGGGCGTGGATTTCCACCACACCTGGTCTTGTTACAAGGGCGGTGCGCGCCACTGCGGCACCTGTGGCACGTGCGTGGAACGACGCGAGGCGTTCCAACTGGCGGGCGTAAAGGATCCGACGGCATACGAGCGGTAGGGGCAGGTGGGGTTGGAAAACGGCAGAATATCGAAGGGGAACTTCACGATTCGGCGTTCCTGGTTCGATATTCGATATTGCGCCAGTGGTTGCAGGCACCTCTGACAGCCGTCAGTCTAAACCGCTAACAACCTTACAATTCATCCACCAGCTTCGCGGCGAGGCCGACATAGGATGCGGGCGTCAGGCGCAGGAGGCGCTTCTTGTCCGCAGCCGGGATGTCGAGCCCCTCGATGAAGGACTGGATGGCGGCGGCGTCGATCTTCTTGCCGCGCGTCAGCTCCTTGAGGCGCTCGTAGGGGTTGGCGAGGCCGGCCTTGCGCATGACGGTCTGGATCGGCTCGGCGAGCACTTCCCATGCGTGGTCGAAGTCTGCGGCGAGGCGTGCCGGATTGACCGTGACCTTGCCGAGCCCTTTGCGCGTGGACTGGCAGGCGAGGAGGCTGTAGCCGAACGCCAGCCCCATGTTGCGCAGCACGGTGGAATCGGTGAGGTCGCGCTGCAGGCGCGAGACCGGGAGCTTGCGGGCCATGTGCTCGAGCAGCGCATTGGCCACGCCGAGGTTCCCCTCACTGTTCTCGAAATCGATGGGGTTGACCTTGTGCGGCATGGTGGAGGAACCGACCTCGCCCTTGATCGCCTTCTGGCCGAGGTAGCCGAGGGAGATGTAGCTCCAGACATCGCGGTCGAGGTCAAGCAGCACGGTGTTCCAGCGCGCGAGGGCGTCGAACAGCTCCGCGATGCCGTCGTGCGGCTCGATCTGCGGGGTGAGCGGGTTCTGGCGCAGGCCGAAGGCGGACTCGAGGACGCGGCGGCTGAGCGCGGGCCAGTCGACGTCCGGGTAGGCGGCGATGTGGGCGTTGTAGTTGCCGACCGCGCCGTTCAGCTTGGCGGGAAGAACCAGGGCGTCGATCTGGGCCGACTGGCGGCGCAGGCGGGCGGCAAACACCGCGAGTTCCTTGCCGAGCGTGGTGGGGGAGGCGGCCTGGCCGTGGGTGCGGGCGAGCATGGCGGCGTCGCGCGTCTCGCGGGCAAGCGCGGCGAGCGCATCCTCCACGCCCGTCTGCGCGGCGCGCAGCACGGCGAGTCCGTCGCGCAGCATGAGGGCGTGTGCGACGTTGTTGATGTCCTCGGAGGTGCAGGCGAAATGCACGAACTCGCCGCGGGCCGCGAGCGTGGTGCCGCTGAATTTCTCGCGCAGGAAGTATTCGATGGCCTTGACGTCGTGGTTGGTGTCGGCCTCGATCGCCTTGATGCGCTGCGCCTCGGCCAGCGAGAGGCTGTTGGCCAGCGCGTCCAGCAGGCGGTTTTCGTCCGGTGTGAGCGGCAGCGCCTCCGGGATGCCGGGTTCGGCGCAGAGGGCGCGCAGCCAGGCGATTTCGACCTGCACGCGGCGGCGGATCAGCCCGTACTCGGAGAAAATCTCGCGCAGCGGCGCCACCTTGGCGGCGTAGCGGCCGTCCAGCGGTCCCAGGGCGGTCAGCATGTCGAGCGGCAGGTCATTCATGGTCAAAGCTCCTGACGGAAGGCAGCATAGACAATTTAGGAGGGAGTTTGAATCGTAAAAGAAAGACAGAAAGCAGCAGGCAACAGTCGGAGGCAGCTGGCGCCAACCGTTAGGTGTCCATTGCGCTTTCCCTAACAGCCTTCAGCCTAAACCGCTAACAGCCTTTTCGCAACGCATTCACGGCCTGGCGGATGGCGGCGATGTGGGCGGGCGTGGTGCCGCAGCAGCCGCCAATGATGTTGGCGCCGGCTGCGACGAGCGCGGGAACCAGACGGGCCATGTCGGCAGGCGTGTCGGGGAAGGTGTCCGCGCCGTTGACGTTCTTTGGCAGGCCGGCGTTGGCGTGCACGAGGATGGGCGCCTGCGGTGCGGCGGCGCGCATTTCGCGCACGATCTCGACCATGCGCTCCATGCCGTTGCCGCAGTTGGTGCCGATGATCTGCGCGCCGGCCTCGAGGCAGGCGCGTGCGGCATCAGTCGGCGAGACGCCCATCATGGTGCGGTAGTCGCCCCGGACGGTCTGTTCGAAGGTGAAGGTGCAGATCACCTCGCACGTTGTGTGCTGGCGTGCGGCCCGGGTGGCGAGAACGGCCTCGTCGACGGCGCTCATGGTCTCGATGCAGAGCGCGTCCGCGCCGCCTTTGGCCAGCGCGACCGCCTGTTCCGTAAAAGAGTCGGAAAGCTGCTCCTCCGTGACGTCGCCCATGGCGAGCAATTCGCCCGTGGGCCCTACGGAGGCGATAACCCACTTGTCCGGTCCGGCCGCCCTGCGGGAGATGCGCGCGGCAGCCTCGTTGATCTCTGCAACGCGGCGGTCGAGGCCGAAATGCTTCAGCTTGAAGGAGGTGCCGCCGAAGCTATCAGACTCGATCATGTCCGCGCCGGCCTCGATATAGCTGCGGCCGATGGCCTCGACGTCCGCGGCGTGCTCGAGATTCCAGAGCTCGGGGCATTCGCCGGGCTTCATCCCCTTCTTCTGCAGAAAGGTGCCCCAGGCGCCGTCGGACACCAGGATGCGTCCGGTTTGGAGTGTGGCAACAATTGTCTGTTTTGCCATGGTTTTGCTCCTTATTCCCGGCTGCTCGCCGCTTGCCGGCAGAAAGGTTGCCGAAGGGCTCTCCCAACTACATCACCAGTCCTTGATCGCGTCCAGATTGAAGGACTTCACGATTGCGTCCAATTTGGCATCTGATTCCAGCGACGTGTCGCTCAATCCAAACCGGATTTCGGTGCGGCCGACCAGAACCCAGACCCATTTGTCAGGGAAACGCTTGGCAGGAAATCCCTGGCAGGTCTTGGTGAAGGATCCGAGTTCTTGTGGGGTCATGTTGGCATAGTAGTGCACTTGTGCCCAGATATGCTGTTTCTTCTCTGCGTCGTAGGCGGCAATGTTGATGTACACGCCGGAAACGGTGCTGTCCGGAGTGCAATTCCAGGTAAAATCGCCATAGGATTGTTTATCGGTGGGAAGCACATCCCGGATCCGTTTCTCCATCAGCGATTGAAGCGCTTTCTGGCGTTCCGACAGTCCAGCCATCTGCTGCATGAGGGCGGCAAACGTTTCGCCGGCGTTTACCTCTGCGGTTTTGGCCTGCGGTTTGGTGTCCTCGCCGTAGGCCATGCAGCTTGCGCAGATCAGCACGGAAATGAATGCAACCAGTCTCATGATGCCAACCCTTCCAGTTTGTCGGGACGCAACAGTGGGTGCATCATAACAAGATGGATCAGGGCAATGCCACGGATTTTCCCAACCGCCATTTGCCGTGTTTCCGCCTTTGCCGGGATTCGCGAAATTGACGAACGGAAGCGGTAAACGATACAGTACGGGTGCATTCGTTGACTTTGTCAGGCGCAGGGTGGGTTCCCGGCGCGGGCCTAGGAAAGAAACACCACAATTGGAGCGAGGACACATGGAACAATCCCCCGTGATTAAGTTTTTTCGTGGCGAGCAGATTCCGCTCGAACTGCACAAGGTCCGCGTGGTGCAGAAGCTGAATCTGGTGCCGATCGAAGAGCGCCTGAAGGCCATCCAGGATGGCGGGTATAACACCTTCTTGCTCTCCACGCGCCACATCTATTTGGACATGCTCACGGACAGCGGCACGAACGCCATGAGCGACCGCCAGGTGGCCTCCATGCTCGTGGCCGACGACGCATATGCCGGCTCGCAGAGCTTCGACCGCATGCGCGATGCCGTGGAGCAGGTCTTTGGTACGAAATTTACAGCCCCGGTCCATCAGGGGCGCGCGGCCGAGCACATCATCTTCCAGGCCTTTGTTAAGGCGGGCGACGTGGTGCCGATGAACTACCACTTCACCACCACCAAGGCTCATATTGAGCTGCCCGGTGGCACGATTGAGGAGATCTTCACGGACGAGGCGCTCAAGATCAGGAGTTCCTTCCCCTTCAAGGGGAATATCGACATCGCCAAGCTGCGCGGGTTGATAAAAAAGCACGGCGCGGCGAAGATCCCCTTCGTACGGATGGAGGCCTCCACCAACTTGATCGGCGGGCAGCCGTTCTCCATGGCCAACCTGCGCGAGGTGCGCAAGGTCTGCGACGAACACAAGCTCATTCTGCTGCTCGACGCCAGCCTGATCGGCGAGAACGCCTACTTCATCAAGCAGCGCGAACCGGAGTTTCGCACGACGTCGATTAAGGACATCCTGCGCGGCATGTGCGACCTCTGCGATCTGATCTACTTCTCGAGCCGCAAGGTCAGCTCCACGCGCGGCGGTGCCATCACCACCAATCGTCAGGACCTCTTCGACAAGGTGCGCGATCTGGTGATCCTGTTCGAGGGCTTCCTGACCTACGGCGGCATGTCTGTGCGCGAGATCGAGGCCATGGCCGTTGGCCTGATCGAGACGCAGGACGAAACCGTCATCAGCCAGTCGCCTTCGTTCATCAAGTATCTGGTCGAGAAACTCGACGCCCGCGGGATTCCGGTTATCCTGCCCGGCGGCGCGCTCGGCTGCCACGTGGACGCGCGAGGCTTCCTGCCGCACGTGCCGCAGGCCGAATATCCAGCCGGCGCGCTGGCCGCGGCCTTCTTCTTGGCCTCGGGCGTGCGCGGCATGGAGCGCGGCACCGTCTCGAGTGTGCGCGATGCCAACGGCAATGACGTCCTGGCGGACCTCGAGTTGCTGCGCTTGGCCGTGCCGCGCCGCGTCTTCACGCTCTCGCAGATCGAATATGTGGCCGACCGCATGACGTGGCTGTACGAGAACCGTAGCCTGATCGGTGGCCTCAAGTTTGCGCAGGAGCCCAAGGTGCTGCGGTTCTTCCTCGGCAAGCTCGTGCCGACTTCGCCCTGGCCGGAGAAGCTGCTTGCAAAGTTCCGCAAGGACTTCGGCGACAGCCTGTGAGTTTGTGCCGCCGGGACGGTGTGTGGCTCCTGCGGAGCCCCGTTTCCGCTTGCACGCGGGGCGGGGGCGGAGAAACTGTTGACACGCGGGGCGTGAGTCACGACACTATATGCCCTGTCGCGCCGCAGGAGCGCGGTGGGTCCGCGCCTGCGGCGGCCTAGGAGATTTTCTTATGAAACGCATGCTTGCTGTGTCACTGTTCTGTGTCAACTTGGCTGCCGCCCAGACGCAACCCGTCGTCGCGGCCGCCCAACCGGCGGCGCCCGCCGCCAAGGAGACCCACGTGATCGTCGTCATCGAAACCAGTCTGGGAACCATCACGGCCGAACTCGATCTGGCCAAAGCGCCGGTTACGGTCAGCAACTTCCTTGCCTATGTGGATGACAAGTTCTACGACGGCACGATCTTCCACCGCGTCATCAAGGGATTCATGGTCCAGGGCGGTGGCTTCACCGCCGGTATGAAACAGAAGCCCACCAAGGCGCCGATCAAGAACGAGGCGGACAACGGGCTCACGAACGACCGTGGCACGCTGGCCATGGCCCGCACCATGGTGGTCGATAGCGCCACCAGCCAGTTTTTCATCAACCACGGCGAGCGCAACGGATTTCTGAACCACCGTGACAAGACCACGCAGGGGTACGGCTACACCGTGTTCGGCAAGGTGACCTCCGGCATGGACGTGGTGGATAAGATCGCCGCTGTGGAGACCGGGCAGGCCGGGCCGTTCGGCGACGTGCCGCAGACGCCGGTAGAGATCAAGTCCATCCGGCGCCAGACTGCCACGCCATCGAAATAACCCCTTTCGGCTTACTGTCACACCGTCGGACGTCCCAATGGTCCGACCGTCTCACTGTCCGACTGCCTGACTGATCACCCCATGCCCACCCCCGCCCAGCACCAGTACGACGAAAGCAAGATCAAGACGCTCTCCTCGGTGGAGCACATCCGCCAGCGCACCGGCATGTACATTGGCCGGAAGGGCGACGGCGGCCAGTACGAGGACGGCATTTACATCCTGCTGAAGGAAGTCATCGACAATGCCGTGGACGAGTTCATCATGGGCCACGGCAAGAAGGTGGACATCGCAGTTGACTACGCCTCCGGCGAGGCTTCCGTCCGTGACTACGGCCGCGGCATCCCGCTGGGAAAGATCGTGGAGTGCGTCTCGCAGATCAACACCGGCGCCAAGTACAACGACGAGGTTTTCCAGTTCAGCGTTGGCCTGAACGGCGTGGGTACCAAGGCGGTCAACGCCCTTTCGGCCCGCTTCCTGGTGCGCGCCATCCGCGACGGTGAGTTTGCCGAGGCGCTCTTTGAGAGCGGCAAGCTCAAGAAGGAGAAGCGCGGCAAGGCGCCGGACGAACGCGACGGCACGCTGGTGCAGTTCACGCCCGACCCGGCCATCTTTCTCAAGTACCGTTTCCAGGAAGAGCATGTCCAGCGCCGGCTGCGCATGTACGCCTACCTGAACGCCGGGCTGACGCTGAACTGCAACGGCACGCCGATCGTCTCCGAGAACGGCCTGCTCGACCTGATCCATGACGAGGCCCAGTTCGAGAAGCTCTACCAGCCGTTCCACTGCCGTTCCAAGACCCTTGAGCTAGCCTTTACCCACACCAACCGCTTCAGCGAGGACTACTATTCGTTCGTCAACGGCCAGTTCACCAACGACGGCGGTACGCACCTGAGCGCCTTCAAGGAGGGGCTGGTCAAGGCGGTCAACGAGTTCGCGAAGAACAAGAAGTTCGAGGGCGACGACATTCGCGAGGGGCTGATCGGCGCCGTGGCGATCCGCCTGAAGGACCCGGTCTTCGAGTCGCAGACCAAGAACAAGCTCGGCAACCAGGAGATCCGCTCCGACCTGGTGGCGGAGATCAAGCGCGTGGTGGAGGAGATGCTCCACCGCGAGCCGCAGGAAGCCGCCAAGCTTCTGACCAAGATAGAGGAGACCAGCACGCTGCGCGCCGAGCTTAACTCGGTCAAAAAGCTGGCCCGTGAGCGCTCCAAGGCCGTCAGCGTGCGCGTGCCGCAGCTCAAGGACTGCAAGCGCCACCTGAACAAGCTGCGTGGCGTCGGGCTCGACTCCATGATCTTTATTGTCGAGGGACAGTCCGCCGCCGGCTCGCTGGTGAGCTGCCGCGACGTGGCCACGCAGGCCATCTTCACGCTCAAGGGGAAGCCGCTCAACGTCTGCGATTGCAGGCGCGACCAGCTCTACAAGAACGTTGAGATCTACAACCTGATGTGCAGCCTCGACATCGAGCAGAACGTGGACAACCTCCGCTATCAGAAGGTGATCCTGGCGACCGACGCCGATGTGGACGGCCTGCACATCCGCAACCTGATGATCACCCTCTTCGTGCGCTATTTCGACCGCGTCGTGAAGGAGGGGCACCTCTACATCCTCGAGACGCCGCTTTTCCGCGTGCGCACCAAGAAGGAGACGATTTACTGCTACAGCGAGGCGGAGCGCACCGCCGCCGTCGGCCGCCTCGGTGCTGCCAACGAGATCACGCGCTTCAAGGGGCTGGGCGAGATATCGCCCAAAGAGTTCGAGGACTTTATCGGCGCAAACATACGCCTGACCCCCGTGGACATGGCGCAGGACTACGGCGTGCCGGAGACGATCGAGTTCTACATGGGCCGCAACACCCCGGAGCGGCGGCAGTACATCATGGACAATCTGGTCATCAGCGAGGACGTGCTGGCGTGAGCAAGCCGAACAGGAAAGCCGCCCCGAAATCCGATCTCTCCCTTCCGCCCGTGCAGGTGACGCAGGAGATGCTTTTCGATCTGCCGGCAGATGCGGCCAAAGGCGGCGCGCGGGGCGCGGGGAAACGGAGCGCGGAGCGCGGAGCGCGGAGCGTGGAATCCGCAACGGCGAAGCCCGCCGCGGTGCCGCCGAAGCCTCTTCCGCCTCATGCTTCTCCGCCCCCCGAGACACCTGCCAGGCGTCCGAAGGCCACTCCGGCAACGCCGACAATTGCTCTGCCCGTGGTCGCGGACGAGGCGCCGCCGTCAGGGCACTACGTGAACCCCAGCGCGCGCGGCCCGCTCAGCCGGCTGATGGACGGCAACTTTCTGCAGTTTGCATCCTACACCATCTGCCATCGCGCCATCCCTACGGTCGAGGATGGCCTCAAGCCCGTGCAGCGCCGCATCCTGCACTCGCTCTACGAAAAGGACGACGGCCGTTTCATCAAGGTCGCCAGCGTGGTCGGGCACGCCATGCAGTACCACCCGCACGGCGACGCCTCCATCGCCGACGCGCTCGTCAACCTCACCAACAAGCGCTACCTGATCGAGGGGCAGGGGAACTTCGGCAACATCTACACCGGCGACCCAGCCGCAGCTTCGCGCTACATCGAGTGCCGCCTGACGAAGCTGGCGCGTCAGGAGATTTTCAACCCCAAGACCACGCGCTTCATCAAGAGCTACGACGGCCGCAATGACGAACCCCTGCTCCTCCCGTGCAAGCTGCCGCTGCTGCTGATGCTCGGTGCGGACGGCATCGCCGTGGGGCTCTCCACCGCGTTGCTGCCGCACAACTTCATCGAGCTGCTCGAGGCGCAGGTCGCCATCATCCGCAAGGAAGCATTCAAGGTGCTGCCGGACTTCCTGACCGGCGGTCAGATGGATGTGAGCGAATACGACGACGGCACCGGCCGCATCAAGGTGCGCGCCCGCCTCGTGCCGCGCCAGAACAACCGCTTGGCAATCACTGAGCTGCCGTTCGGTCAGACGACCGAGTCGCTGGTGGAATCCATCGAGGAGGCCATCCGCAAGAAGAAGGTGCCGGTCCGGCAGATCAACGACTTTACCGCCGAGAAGGTCGAGATCGAACTGGTGCTCACCCCCGGCGCATCGCAGGAGGCGGCCACCAGGGCGCTCTTTGCGTTCACCAACTGCGAGATGGCGATCAGCAGCCGGCCGGTAGTGCTGTTCGAGAACCGGCCGCGTGAGATGGCGATTTCCGAGATCCTGAAGCGCAACACCGACCAACTCCTTCAACTCCTGAAGCAGGAACTGGAGATCCGGCAGGGCGAACTGCAGGAGGAGATGCACCACAAGACGCTCGAGCAGATTTTTGTCGAGGAGCGCATCTACAAGCGCATCGAGGAGTGCCGGACGCACGAGCTGGTCCAGCAGGCCGTGCAGGACGGGTTCAAGCCGTTCCGCCGGCGCCTGGAGCGCGACGTGACGGGCGACGACATCGAGCGCCTCCTCAGGATCCCGATCCGCCGCATCTCGCTTTACGACATCAACAAGAACCGCGAGGAGATCGGCAACATCAAGGCCGAACTCCTGCAGATCGCCGAGAACCTCAAGGGGCTGCGCGGCTACGCCGTCAAGTATCTGAAGCGCCTGATCAAGGAATACCAGGACCTCTTTCCGCGCCGCACCACGCGCGCCACCTTCGGCGAGATCGAGATCCGCAGCCTTACGGCCACGGAGCTCACCATCAAAATCGACCGCGAAGGCGGTTATATCGGCCACGACATCCGCGGCGGGGAAACGCTCTTCCAGTGCTCTTCGCTCGACAAGATCATAGTCTGCTGGGAGGACGGCCGCTACAAGATGCTGCCGCCGCCGGATAAGTTCTTCGTTGATCAGAACCACATCTACATCGCGCGCTTCGACCGCGACCGGCAGATGACCTGCGTCTACACGCAGAAGGACCACGGCTTCACCTATCTCAAGCGCTTCACGTTCGGCGGCGCCATCCAGAACAAGGAGTACCGCTTGGCGCCGGATAACAGCGAGGTGCGGCTGTTGGTCGAGGGGACGCCCGAGACGCTCTACGTCAGGTACCGGCCGGCCAAGAGCCAGCGCATCCACCACCAGCTCTTTACGCCGTCCGAAGCGATCGTCAAGGGGGTTGCCGCGCGCGGCATCCAGATGACATCCAAGGGGATATCCCGCCTCGACACCCAGAAGCCGAAAGGGTGGGAAGACGATGCAGAGAGCCCCCGGGGCGTGCTGCTGTAGCGACCGTCGGCGGTCATCCCGATGACGAGTGCACAACTACAGGGAATCGGCTTCGGGTTGGGGACGGCAGTCTGCCAGTCCGTGTACTACCTGTTCACGCGGCGATTTGTGCTTTGTTCCGGCCAGACGCCGCTGCAGTTGTTGGTGGTCTCGCACGTGCTCATGGGTTTGTTTTCCGCAGTACTGCTGCTGGTGCTGCGCCCGCTGTGGCTGCCGTCGTGGGGCGACGTTGCCCTGATTCTGGCGGGCTCCATCAGCTATCTGGCGGGTCAGCTTGCGCTGGCCCGGGTGCTGCGGGACGAGTCGTCATCCCGCATTACGCCGCTGCTGGGATCCAAAATCATCGTGCTGGCCCTTTTGAGCGCCCTCTGCCTGCAGCAGCACCTCCTTCCTGCGCAATGGCTGGCGGTCCTGCTCAGCGCCGGCGCGGCCTGGCTGTTGAACGAAAGTGGCGGGCGCATGCCGGCGACCCTGCTGGTGCTGGTGTCGGCTGCGGTTCTCGGCTACTGCCTGTCGGACCTGTCCGTCGGGGTAATCCTGCAACAACTGCCGGCGGACGGGCCTCCGCGGGGGTTGCTGGTTGCGGCAATGTTCTATCTGATGAGCGGTATTGTCGTGCTGCCGTTTGTGTTCCGGCGCGAGGCACACGTGGGCCGGATCTGGGCGCTGGCCTTGCCGTGTGCCCTGACGTGGTTCGCCGCCATGTGCCTGCTCTGCGCCTGCTTTGCGTGCATCGGCGTGGTGTTCGGCAACATCGTGCAGGCCACACGCGGCTTGATCGCCGTTGTTCTTGGTTGGGCTGTTGCCCGCATCGGGTTTACCCATCTCGAGGTGCATGTTTCGCGCCGTGTCTTCTGGCGACGCATCGCGGGTGCCGTGCTGATGCTGCTGGCTGTCGCGCTCTACCTCTGCGCGCGGGCTTGAGCGCCGCGCGCGGGATGGTTATAGTGGCTCCATGCAGCCGCATGCCAGCAATCCCGGGAGCCACGCAGACGGCTGGGGCACGCACGATCCGGCTGCCATCTACCCGGCGGAGTGCCATTTTCGCGTGATCGTGGCAGGGGACTTTGCCGCCGAGGCGGAGTTGCGGCAGGCGCTGGCCGCGAGCGAGGTCACATCGCCGCTGGCGTCCGCACGCCATTCGGCGGGCGGCAGATTCCATTCACTGCAGGTGACGGTGCGCGTGAAGGATCGCGCGGAACTGGTGCGGCTCGACCGCGACCTGCGCGCCGTGGCCGGTGTGCGGATGGTGTTGTAGGGGGAAATTCAGGAGTTCAGGAATCCAGAATGGGAGATGCCGGGTACGGCGGTCGATGATTCTGAATTTCTGTGCCCCACGTTTTTAGCATGCAACCCGAAAACAATAACCTGCGTAGAATCGGCATCCTTGGCGGCACCTTCAACCCGGTTCATATCGGGCACCTGCTGATTGCGCAGACGGTGCGCGAGGTGTGCGGTCTAGAGCGGGTGCTGCTGATGCCCTGCCATACGCAGCCGCACAAGGTGTGCGAGTCGCTGGCGTCGGCGGCGGACCGCCTGGAGATGGTGCGTCTAGCCATCGCGGGCGACCCGGGGTTGGATGCCTGTGCACTGGAGATCGAGCGAGGTGGCGTATCCTACGCCGTGGAGACGATGGCGGCGTTCCGTGAGCAGCGCCCGGACTGCGAGCCGCACTTCATCATCGGCATGGATTCTCTGCGCGAGCTGCACCTCTGGCGTCGCGCGGAGGAGTTGCTGCGGCTCTGTGCGTTCATTACGGTGGAGCGCCCCGGCGTGGATTGCCCCATCTCGCCAGACGGATTGCGGCTGCCGGCCCCATGGGCGCAGCGGCTGCTGGACGGCGTCATCCGCGGGCGGCTGTGCGACGTCTCGTCACGCGAAATCCGCCGCCGGGTTGCCGAAAACCTGCCGATCCGATATCTTGTGCCATCCGCGGTGGAGCAATACATTCTCCGCCGGGGGTTGTATGCTGGCCCTGCCGCGCAAGGAGAACGCTATTAACTCACTGGAACTCGCGATCGAGGCCGCCCGGGCGCTGGACGAACGGCTGGGCAAGGATATCCGCGTGCTGGACATGCGCGGAGTCTCCGGTCTGACCGACTACTGCGTGATTGCCTCGGGCACGTCGGCACCGCATCTCAAGGCGTTGACGAACGAGGTGCAGCACAACATGAAGCAGCGCGGGGTGATGGCGCGGCGCTCCGGGCTGCCCGAGAGCGGCTGGGTTGTGGTGGACTGCCTCGACGCGGTCATCCACATCTTTGCGCCTGAAGCTCGCGCGTATTATGCGATTGAGAGTCTGTGGAAGGGAGCTCTTCTGATTCCGCTGACACCTTCGTCGCCGGGGCAGCCGCTTCGCCCAGCCCTTGCAGATTGAGCAGGCGGCGGGCGCGTTCCTCCCGCTGTGCCCCCGGCGCAATCGTTTCCGGCACGACGGATGCTTCCGCGCAGAGGAACAGCATGTCGTCCATCAGCGTCGCCTGGCGGGCGACCTCTGTGGCTTGGCGCACGCGGAACAGGGTCCAGCCGGACAGCAGGACTAGCAGCGTGGCTGCCGCGGCGATCGCCCACGGTACGAACGGCAGGATGCGCGGCGCACCGGCTTGGCGCGTGGCCGCAGTGCGGATGGCGGCCAGAACGTCGGGCGAGGGGACGCTGTCGCACCCCCGGCGCACGTGCGGCGTCAGGCGGGCGCTTGTCGCTTCCAGCTCGCGAAGAGGATCGGTGTCGTGGTTCATGGTGCGATCCGTGCTCCCGTAGTACTTCATCTTCCGCGTAGTATCGTGTACATCCCGCCCAGTTCCTGCCGCAGTCGCAGGACCGCATAGTGCATGCGCCCCAGCGCCGTGTTCAGTGGTACGTGGCGCAGCCGGGCGATCTCGGCAAAGGTCAGCCCCGCTTGGGTCCGCAGCAGGAAGACGTCCCGCTGATCGGGCGGCAGGCGCGTCACGGCTGCAGCGATTACCCGGCCGATCTCCGCGCCGGCAACCTCGTCTCCGGGGTCCGGTTCGGTCCCCGGGGTCAGTTCCCTGTAGGCGGTCCCCTCTGCGGTCATGTCGTCGAGGCTGATGGCCGGTTTGCGGCGGCGCAGGCGGTCAATCAGCAGGTTCCGGGCAATGCGCCACAGCCAGGCATTGAATGCCCCGCCCCGAAAGCTACCCGGATTGCGGATCACGCGCATCCACGTCTCCTGAAACAGGTCGTCGGCGTCCGCTGCGCTGCCGCTCATGGCCCGCAGGTAGCCGTGCAACGGTCCTTGGTACCGGCCCACCAGAGCGTTCAATGCCATTGCGTCCCCGTTGCGGAACGCGAACAACAAATCGGCATCGGAACGGGTGTCTTCGCCAATACCCATGATCTCTCCGCAGAGAACGCACAGCCCGGGTATTTATTGTGTGCGGTTTGCGGACGGAAGTAAAGGCGTGGCGTTTTGTCTCTCCGGCGGGTTGCCGGATGCCAAACATAACCGGTTGCGTCGGACAGACGGCTTCTGGTGTGCGATTTATACGGTTGCACGCCACAGGTTAATATGATATAAAAAGGATGTCATTTGATGAGGAGGGGGAGACCTTGATCACGCGCGAGGCTGATTATGCGATCCGGGCTCTGCTCGTGCTGGCTACTGCCCCCGGCGGGATGCACACGGCGGAGATGGCGCGTCTGACACAGGCGCCATACCCGTTCCTTCGGCGCGTGTTGCAGCGGCTCGTGGCGGCAGAACTGGTGGCCAGCCGGCGCGGGCGCGGCGGGGGGCTGCGCTTGGGGCGTCCGTCCCGGCAGATCTCTCTGCTCGATGTCGCCTGCGCGATTGACCCTGACGCCGTTATCCTCAACGCGTGCCTGCGGCGCAACGGCGCCTGTTCCCGTCAGCGGCGCTGCCCGGCGCACGCACCTCTGGGGCGCGCCCAGCGGACGCTCTGGCAGGCGCTCGGCGCCGTTACGTTTGACCAGCTGGTTTCTTCCCACGCCCACAAACCCTGCAACAAAAGGAATCGACCATGAGTACGCTGGTTACCCGCGAAGCGCCGGACTTCACTGCCAAAGCCGTGCTGCCGGACAACACGATCGCCGACCTGACCCTTTCCTCCCTTCGGGGCAGGTACGTGGTTTTGTTCTTCTATCCGCTGGACTTTACGTTCGTATGTCCGTCGGAGATCCTTGCGTTCGACCGCAAGATCAAGGAGTTTAAGGCGCGCAACACAGCGGTGGTCGGGATCTCCGTGGACTCAGAATTCACCCACTTTGCCTGGCGCCAGACTCCGGTGGAAAAGGGCGGCATCGGTGCGATCGGCTATCCGCTGGTTGCGGACCTGAACAAGAACATCGCGCGCGCCTATGGCGTGCTGCTGAACGACGCCGTGGCGTTGCGCGGACTGTTCCTGATCGACACGCACGGCGTGGTGCGGCACGCGCTGGTCAACGACCTCCCGCTGGGCCGGAGCGTGGACGAGGCGTTGCGGATGGTGGATGCGCTGCAGTTCCACGAGGAGCATGGCGAGGTCTGCCCCGCGAACTGGAAAACGGGCGAGAAGGGGATGAAGCCCACCGCCGACGGCGTGGCCGACTACCTTTCCAAGAAATACGCCAAGTAATGGCGAGACGAGGGCGTTATGACTATTCGCGTTGAAGTCTGTTCCGAAACCGGCGTCTGCTCCCTGATCCGGCTGGACAACACCAAGACGGACCTCCTGCCGGGCGAGGTGGCCGCGATCGCCGCGTTCGCGGAGCAGCCGGAGGCTGTCCGAGCCGTGATCGGCGCCGCAGATGACGCCTTTGCGGCAAGGTTGACGACAACGGAACTGGAGCAGATCGCCCGGGAACTGCGGTAGTCCGGCTCGCTCCTACGACAGGAGCTTCTCGAGGCGCGGCGTGACGTCCAGCAGCGATGTCGCGCCGCGCCGCATGCTGTCCGCCTCTGGACCGATGGCGATTAGCGGCACCGGGTTGGTTGTGTGGCTGTGCAGGTCCATCCGCTCGATGTTGCCGTGGTCGCTGGTCAGGACCAGGAGAATCTCCTGCTCTGCGGCCATGGCGCGTACGGGCCCCAGAAAGGCGTCGAGCAGCGCGAGGGTCTTGACGGCCTCCGCGAAGTCGCGCGAGTGCCCCGCTAGATCGGTCAGAAAGAACTCGAACAGCGTGAAGTCGTGGGCCAGCGTTATCTGGACCAGATGCTCGGCCGCCTCCTGCGGCAGGACGAGCGGTCCGGTGTAGCCGCGGGTGCGCAGCGAGGCGCGCGTGATGTCGTGGGACACCGCCTGATTGGCGAGCAGGTGCTCGCGCAGGCAGAAGGACTCCGGGCAGGTCAGCGCCGCGGTGGTGGTGACGGAATTGAAGCGGCGGGCGCGGAGCTCCTCGACGCTGTCGGTGAAGTAGCCGTTGGCGAACCGGACGCGCCGTTCCGCCTGGTGTAGATCGAGGAGCAGGTTGCGTTGCGCGATCAGCGCACGCAGCGTCGGGCCGGGGAACCCCTCCACGTGGCGCCCCATGTAGTGCGGCGCGTTGATGCCGGTGAAGAGTGTAGCCTGACCGGTCGCGCTCTGCGGGAGGCCCGGCACGCCCAGGCAGGCGTCGATCGGCGTGGCGTGCGCGGCGAGCAGGTCGCAGAGCGTCGGGCAGACGGCTGGTGTAACCGGGTTGTCCGCAGCCGGTTCGGCCATACCCAGGCCGTCTACGAATATGAGCAGCGCACGCACAACCTGTTTTTAACGCATTGATCCGGGTGGCTCAAGCGGATTAGAGTAAGAAAGCAGTTACGACAAGGTGCACGGCGATTGCCGCGCGGACCGGACAGGTGGCAACACGGCATGGCAAACAGCGTTCTGGATCGTCTGTACGCGCGGCGGCGCTTCGGCATGCGGCCGGGGCTGGCGAGCATGCGCGCACTCCTGGCGCGACTGGACAACCCGGAGGCCGGTCTGGCGGCCGTGCATGTGGCAGGGACGAATGGCAAGGGGTCGGTGACAGCCCTGATGACGGAGGTTCTGTCTGCCGCCGGATTGCGTACGGGGCGCTACACCTCACCGCACCTGCTCCAGTTCTGCGAACGATTCTGGCTCGATGATCGGCCGGCGGACGAAGCCGCACTGGACGCGGCCACGGGCGAGGTCGAGACCGCGGCGCTGGCCGTGGAGCGCGAGAGCGGCGAGGCGCCGACTTTCTTCGAGTGCGCTACGGCCATCGCGTTCCTGCTTTTTCGGCGTGCCGGAATCCGGCTGGCGGTGGTCGAAACCGGCCTGGGTGGCCGGCTCGACGCCACTAACGTGCTGACACCGCTGGTTTCCGTGATCACGCGTATCGGGCTCGACCACTGTGAGCAGCTCGGCAACACCCTCGCGGCGATCGCGGCGGAGAAGGCTGGTATCCTCAAGCCGGGGCGGCCGGTGGTCTGCGGCGCCATGCCGGACGAGGCGCGGGGCGTGGTCCGCCGTATGGCGCAGGATCTGGGGTGCCGGTGGATCGATGCAGCCGAGGAGGTGAACGTCGCTTCCGTGAGTGTGTCGCTGGACGGTCTGACGGCGCGCGTGTCAACCTCGTCGCGCGACCTGGGCAAGGTGCGGTTGCCTCTGGCGGGCGTCTACCAGGCCGAGAACCTGGCCACGGCCGTGGCTGCGCTCGAGGCCACGGCCGAGGAGCTGCACATTTCATTGCCGGACGAAGCCTTCCGTGCCGGATTGGCGCGCGTCTGCTGGCCGGCGCGCTTTCAGCTTGCGGTGCGCGAGCCGCCGGTGATCGTGGATGGTGCGCACAACCCTGACGGCGCCGCGGCGCTACGCGAGGCGCTGCGAAGGCTGAAGGTTCACGGTCCCATGGCACTGGTGGCGGGATTCTGCGACGACAAGGACACCACGGGGTTTCTCCGCGTGCTGGCGTCCGGCATGAGGCGCGCCTGGGCGGTGCCGGTGCCATCGCCGCGCTCGCTGCCGGCGGCTGCCACGGCTGAGCGGATGCGAGCCGCCGGCATTGCGTCTGTCGAGGCCGCCGAAGTCCCAGCCGCGCTGGCAGCCGCGCAGGCGTGGGCGCGGGCGGAAGGCGGGCTAGTGGTAGTTTGTGGCTCGCTTTTCCTGGCTGGCGAGGCGCTGCAGCAGCTGCAGGCCTACCCTTGGTCGCTGGCCGCGGCCGGCCGCGCGCCGGATCCGAACGAGCAGTTGCAGCCAACAAAGGCATGACTGGGCAGAGTGATCTGCGCTAGAGTAGTCGCATGTCGTTGGACCTTGCCAGTTCCTGGTGGTTGCTGGCGCTGCTCGGCGTGGCAGCCGGCGCGTTGAGCGGCAGTCTGGGCATCGGCAGCGGGATCATCGTGGTGCCGGCGCTGGTGCTGCTGCTGGGGTGCCCGCAAAAGTCCGCCCAGGGTATGGCGCTGGCGTTGATGGTCCCCATGGCGGCACTGGGCGTGTGGCAGTACCTCCGCACGCCGGGCGTGCAGATGAATTGGGGGGCTGTGGCGCTGCTGACACTGGGCGCTGCGGTGGGCGTGATGGCCGGCACGCGGCTGATGGCGCGCGTGCCGAACCTCTGGTTGCAGCGGGCCTTTGCAGTGTTTTTGCTGATTGTGGCCGCGCGCATGCTCTTGAGCGACGGCGCACGGCGCGCCGCGCCGGGCGCTTCGTCGGCGGCAGCGGAAAAGCAAACGGACAGGAGCAAATGAACGTGAGTGGACCGCAGTCGATCAAAATTTTCAGTGCCCGGGCGTGTGCGGCGCCTCTGGAGGAGGCCGCGCGCCTGTTTCAGCAGGCGACGGGAACCCCGGTGGAGATCTCCGTGTGCAACCGGCACTGCGCTGCGCCGGTGGCCGAGGAGGCGGCTGCGCAGCAGGGCAACCACGATTTTCTCGTCGAGATTGCGGAGGATGGCATTTATGACCTGGCGATCAGCGGCGCCGAGTATTTGCTGGACGACGGCGAGGTGCGCGGCATCGTCTGTCGCGGCGAGCGGCGGCTGATCGCCTACCGGCATTCTGCGATCGCAGTGCCGGCCGGCAATCCGAGCCAGATCAAGGGATATGCAGACCTGGCGCGGCTTGGTGTGCGCGTGGCGATCTCGGTGCTCGACTGCCTGAAGGGGCAGTGGGAAGACGTGGCTGGCCGCCTGGGGCTCTGTGAGGCGATCCGCCCGAACATCACATTCAAGGCCAACGGCTGCGTGGCGATCGTCGAAGCCGTGGCGCAGGGGAAGGTGGACGCAGCCTTCGGCTGGAGCGCCTTTGCGCACCTGGCGCCGGGCCGCCTGGAGATCGTCGATCCGCCGGTTGAGCATCGCGTGCTGCGCGGCACCGGCGTAGCGCTGCTCTCGACCTCCAAGAATCCGGAACTGGCCCGGAAGCTGATGGACTTCCTGGTGACGCCCGGAGCGCGTGCTTGCTATGCGAAATACGGATGGGATCTGCCGCGGACGCGGTGAGAGCGGCATGAAGCGGACAACTTTTCTGGTTATTTTGGCGGCTGTATGGGGCGTGGCACGACCGGCGGGTGCGGGCGATGCGCCGGGCACGCTGCGGCTGTACGCCGGCGGCGGGTTGCGGCCGGCGGTTGAAAAGCTGGTGTCCGCCTTTGCCGGGCAGACCGGGATTTGCGTGGAGCCGGACTACGGCGGCAGCGCGCTGATCCTGGCGCGGGCCCGCGAGGACCAGCAGGCAGATCTCTTTCTGCCCGGCGACGCCTGGTACGTGGACCGCCTGCAGTCTCTCGCCAGCAACGTGGCGCAGCGGGCGCGGATTGCCACCTTCCGGCCGGTGATCGTGGTGCCGCGCGGCAATCCCAAGGGTGTGCACGGGCTGGCCGACCTGGCGCGGGGCGACCTGCGCGTGGGGCTCGGCAATGCGGACGCCTGCCAGGTCGGCCGCGTGTCGAAGCAGATTCTGGAACAGGCCAGGATCGCGATTCCGAAGGAGAAGGTGCAGGAGTCGCTGACCGTGAACGAACTGGGGGTGTGGGTCAAGATGAAGGCCGTGGACGCGGCCATCGTCTGGGACGCCATTGCCACCAACATCGCCGCCGACGTGCAGGCGATCGACCTGTTGCCGGAGCAGCGCATCGTCTCGGACGTTGTGCTCGCGCGCCTGAAGACTTCGCCCCATCCCGAAGCGGCGCAGTGCTTTCTCGACTTTGCCCAAAGCTCCGCGGGCCGGCAGGTCCTCGCGCGGGAAGGCTATTGTCTGCCTGAATTATCTCGCCTCCTGCCGAGCCAGCCCTGATCGGGTAGACAGCAGAACAAAGGCATCATGACGGCATTGCTGGTTTATTTTTCCTCGGGGTTCAGGCGCAGGGTTCTCCCGATTTCCGTGCTGGCGCTGACAACGCTGCCGATCATTGCTGCGGAAACAAACGCGCCGGGCTTGTTGCCGCTGATGCCGAAGTGGGTGACAGAGGCTTCGCTGACCGTACGCGAGAGCTACGACAACAACGTCTTTCTCGCAGGTGCATCCGGAAGATATCTGCCGCTGGTGTACACGATCCCCGCCAATGGCGTGGCAGCTCTCAAGAATCAGTATTCCTGGATCACGATCGTTTCGCCCAAGATCGGGCTTGAGCTTGCGCCGCTGATGGGGAACAACGGCGTGCTGCAGGCGCTGACGCTGGGGTATGCGGCAGACTTCGTCACCTTTCACGACGCCCCATCGGAGAACTACGACGTGCACCGGCTGGCAACGGGCGTCCGGCTGGCGAGCGATGACCTGACGTGCAAGGCGGACAATCTGTTCACCTGCGTGGACGGTGGCAGGACTGCGGCGAGCTATCCTGGCGTGGGGCTGTACAGTGCGTTCGTCAGCGATCAGGCGACGCGTGACCGCCGCGCGCAAGCGCTGGATCGGGCGAGCGCCTCGCTGCAGTACGATCAACCGGCGTGGTTCGTCCGCAGTGTGGGCGCGCTGGTGAACTGCAACTTCCTGACGCGCCAGTATTCCTCGACGAACTATTCAGGGTACATGAACTACGTGGATCGCTACGACGTCAACGTCGGCGGCGACTTCGGCTACAAGCTCGCCACGAACTTGGCAATCACCGCAGGCTATCGCATCGGCCGCCAGCACCAGGACAAGCTGCCCGTGGGCATTGATCCGTACCAGCAGTCCTCCTCCTGCGAATACCAGCGTTTCCTGCTGGGAGTCGAGGGGTTGCCGTGCGACTGGCTCACGGTGCGAGTGCAGGCCGGCCCGGATTTTCGCGACTACGCCGCCAGCGCGCCGGTGCGCCACGATTCGTCGGTGACATTCTACGAGGAGAGTTCGCTGGAGGCGCGCGTGACACCGGACGACATCCTGGCCTTCACTTCCAGGCAATGCCGCTGGGTGTCGAGTTCCGGCAAGATCCCCTACGACGGCAGTTCGTTCGTTCTGAACTACCTGCGTAAGGTGACGGATGCGCTGTCGCTGAATGTCGGCTTTCGCGCGGTGCGGTTCGACTACCATTGCGCGTTGAGCTACTCTGCGGGCCTGTCGACACCTGCCACGGCGCCGGTTGTTGGGCGCGACGACTGGGACTACATCGGTTCCATCGGCGCAGCATATGCCTTCACCCCCTACTTTGGCATGGACCTGAACTACTCAGCCTCCTTCGGGCGCAACGCCGACGGCACGGTTCTGGCCGACACGCGCAATTTCAACGACCAGATCGTGTCGCTCGGGGCGACGATCAGGTTTTGATGGAACACCCGGCTGGACGCGGGAGAAGCTGGCGCACGCGTTCGGCCGCGAGGTCTGGTGCCTGTTCAAGACGTACGCCTTGCGCTATCGTGACGATTGCTGTGATGTGCTGTGAAAGGACGTTTTACGATGCGACTCTTCGAACACGAGATCCAGATTCGGGTACGATACGTCGAGACCGACCAGATGGGCGTGGTCTGGCACGGAAACTACCTGCAATATTTTGAATGCGGCCGGACCGAGGCGTTGCGCGCCTGCGGCTGGTCGTACCGCGAGCTGGAAGAGGCGGGGATCATGCTGCCGCTGGTGGAGGCGCACCTGGAATATCTGCGTCCGGCGAAATACGACGACCTGCTGACGATCCGGACAACGGTGCGTGGGCCGGTCTCCGCGCGGATCCGCTTCGAGTACGAAGTGCGTAACGAGGCGGGCGAGACGCTGACCACCGGATACACGGTGCATGGATTCGTGGATGCCAAAACGCGCCGTCCCTGCCGCCCGCCGGCGAAGCTCAAGGCGCTGTTCGGGTGAGATCCCGGGTTGCGCCGCGATGGTCGTCAATGCGAACCGCAGAGTGACGAATATCCAACCGCAGAGTGTTGAAGTGAGACTTCAAAAATCGACACTCTGCTGTTCTGCGGTTTTGCGGTTCGCGCGCGGCACGTGTCGGCCGGTGTTTGGGTGAGACGATGCTGGCCCGTGTGCGGGATCGCACGGGCAAGCCAACTCCCGAGCGTCAGGTGAATCGCATGTAAATTAACGGCAGCCGTTGGCCATGCCGAAACAGGCGCCCAGTGCGAGCAACGGGATCGCCAGCAAGATGCCGAGCAGGGTCAAGATACCGAAGCCGATGTGGCGTTGGCCGACGAAAAACGCACTCGCCATGGCCACAAACAAAAAAATGAACGCGCCGACAACCGGCTCAATTTTATTAGAACCGGAAAAGAGGGGCAAAACCACACACAACATGACCAGGGCAGAACCGAAAAAGCCGATCGAAAATTTGATGCCGCGATGTGGCGAAGAAGGGTGTTCGGTTCCGGAGGCGCTTGCGATGCGGTCGTCCGGGGGCGGTGTGGTCGCTTTCGGCGGAGTACGTTCGTGGTCCTCCGCGGATAAGTTTTTTGCCGGCGTGGCGTCTGCATCCGCAAGTGCGGTGACCAGCCGGTTGCCGGTCTGTTGATCGGTGCCGCATGTGATACAGATCACGTCGTTTGCGCCAATCGTGTTTCCACAACTGAAGCAGACGCGGGCTTTTGGCGTTGCAGGTGCCAACCTCATACCATTTGCAGTGTAGCGGCGCCATGGGCGCGGAACAAGCCCGGAGATCGAGATAGAATTTTTCGGATTGTGCCGAGATTGCGGCAGAAGCGGATGCGCTGATTTATGCACATGCCGCGCGTTTTGCCGTACGCCGGGACCACAAGTATTCTTTGATTTCCAGCGTTGCCAAGCCGGCAAGACAAATCCATTGAAACTCGGATAATCCGGCCATGCGGGGGGTTGGGCGAATGAACTCCTCGATAAATCGCAGCGCAAAATAGGTTGCGCAGAATCCGCTCAGGAGTTGTCCGGGTGCCGCGCGCGGGAGCTGCCGTTGCAGTACGAAAACCGCCGGCAACAGGAAGAGGACTTCGTAGAACTGCGTGGGGTGGCGTGGCACACCGTCGCCGAAGTTAACACCCCACGGCAGAGTGGTTGGTGTGCCGTGACAGCATCCGGTCAGCAGGCAGCCCATACGGCCGATGGCCATACCGAGCGCGATCGATGGTGCCAGCAGGTTGCCATAACGCGTGCGGATGCCCAGGCAACGTTTAACAAGCCACACGGCAAGGACGCCGCCGAGCAATCCGCCGACAATCGTCCGCCCGGCGAAAAACGTGTCCCAACGGAAAAGGCCTTGCCGCCACGCGGGAATCTGCATCAGCCAGACCGGGACTTTGGCGCCGATAATTCCGCCGATAAGGGCGGCCAGCAGCACCGGCAACGGCTGGTTTGGCGCGACGCCGGCGCGGCGTGCGTTCCTGCGGAAGAGCAAGTATGCGGCGGCCAATGCCAGCCCCATGGCCAAGGCGTAGGTTGTCACCTGCGCCGGCCCGAAGTGCAACACAGGGCATATCCCCCAGTTTGCGGGCAGGGTGTTTTGAGCGGGCATGCGGGTCTACTTTAGTTGCGTCCGAGAGGCACGGACCGCGACCAGCGGCCGCGGCTACAGTTCATGTGTGCGTCATGGGATGGACTCATTGCACACTCGTGCCACGTACATCCGCCAGCCGCGGCAGGAATCGGCCGGTCTTCTGGCGGTAGTTCTCGTACGTTGCACCAAACTTATCCACCAGAGCGGATTCCTCCAGTTGTGCCCGGTAGATCATCATGGGGTAGAAGATCAGTGCGCCCTCCAGGGCGGCCAATGGGCTCAGGTAGGCGATGGCGGCGCCATAGATCATCCAAAGCAGCGAGGCATAGAGCGGGTGGCGCACGAAGCGGTAGGGGCCATCGGTGACCAGCGATTGATCGTCGTAGATGCGGACCTGATCAGCCCAGTTTCCCTTCAGGTGGAGGCGTCCCCAGATGTTAAAAGCCGTGCCTAGAATCAGCACCAGGAGGCCGGCGGCGCGAAGCGCCAGCATCGGGGGATCGGTGTTCAATGGCAGCCCACCCCACCGGAAACGGATGGTTGCATAGACCAACAGTCCAACCGCCGTCATGCTGGCCGTGGAGACCGGACTGCGGCGCTCGGCGAAACCGCGCGCCATCCTGCCGGCCTGAAAATTTACGACAATCGCGGCAATCAGCGCCAACAGGCAGAGCCCGGTGACGATGTCGGCGATGTAGTGAAACAGCATGGCAGGCTCATCGGGGCGGCGTACGGTGCAGCGCATTGTAGGCCGAGAACGGTATTTTCCGGCCATCGGGCTGGACAATATGCGTGCATTCGCGGCAGGCGCGGTCCAAATCGAAGTTCCCGGCATCCAGAAACCCGATAATGGACAGGTGAAAGAATCGTTCCTGCACAAAACGCGAGCGCGCGGCCGGCGAAAGATGGAACAGGTCTGGCGGCACACGCGCCGCCAGTTCGCGCAATAATTCCGCGCCGCGGCAGGCACAAACATTGGCTGCTTCACGGCGGATATCATCCAGCGTGGCGGTGAGTGGATTGCCCTGGATCAGAGTGCCAAGCACGGGTGGAATGGGATGCCACCCATCCGGCAGACGTTCGAGGTAGGCCATGCATGCCAGCCCGCAGGAGAGCGGCAGAAAATCGTCGGCTTGAAGCAATGCGCCGGCCGTCTGTTCCAGTGCGCGAATGACACCCGTCTGCGTGACACGCTCGGAGGACGCAACTTCCCGGGGTGTGCGGCCAAAATAAGCCTCGCATTGAAGATTGAGCCCGCGCACGGCAGGATGTGCCAGCGCAAACCGCAGCAGATCTCCGGCCTGGTCGAGATTGACGCCCTGCCGCAACGTGGCGACCAAGGTCACGGGAACGCCGGCATCGCCTAGCGCAGACAATGCGGCCTGTTTTTGTGCCAGCAAGGGACGCCCACGCATGACGCGGTAGACATCGTCGGTCAGGCCATCGAACTGCAGATGCACTTCGAATCCAGGCCCGACGCGGGCGAGCGCGGTTGCGGACAGACGCCCATCGGCGATGGCGAGCCCGTTGGTGTTGAGCATGACGCACTTGAAAGGGCGTTGGCGCGCCGCGTGCAGAATGGCAACGATTTCCGGGTGGCAAGCGGGTTCGCCGCCGCTGATCTGCAGAATCTCGGGTTTGCCGTTTGCGGAAGCGATGCAGGCATCGAACATGTGTTCGATCTCGGGGAGAGCGCGGTGCTGTCCCGAGGTTCGCGCATCGGCGTAGCAGACCGGACAGTCGAGATCGCAGGCAGTGGTGACTTCCACGAGCGCGATACAACTCTTCTGGCGGTGGTTGGGACAGAGTCCGCAATCCAACGGACAATTCCGCATTTCAGATGTCTGGAACCGCTCGGGCGGGCGGTTGGGGCGGCGACGTGCCGCCCAGGAATTGTAAAGCGCGGCATTGTGCTCAATCAGCGAGCTGCGCGTTCCACATTGCGGACAGCGAATGCGCAGATGAAGCGCACGGTCCACTTCGATGACGTCCGCGGGGACGTTTGTCCGGCACGTAAAACAGAATGCGCGCGTTATTTGATGATGTGGCATGAAGCGGCTGGCGGCCTGCACGTACGTGACATGGCGGGTGTGCGATGTGAAGTATCCCAACGCTTGCTATCTTGATGCAAGCAGATTGCCTCACATGGACGCAGGCGGCGACAGCCTCCAGTTCCTGGCAAAATAACCGCGCGACGCGCGGTTATTCCCGGTAGACGGTGCCGCGCGGTCCCTTTTCGATCTTGCCGATGACGACCGGCTCGGCGTGGGCGAGCGTGAGGATTTTCATGGCGCGCTTGGCGTCCTTGGCGCGGACGATGAGGACGTACCCGATCCCCATGTTGAAGACGCGGTACATTTCGTCGCGATCCACGCGCCCCTCGTGCTGCAGGAAGGTGAAGAGGATCGGCGGCTTCCATGAGTTGCGGTTGATGACAGCCTGGCACTTTTCAGGGAGCACGCGCGGGATGTTGTCCATGAATCCGCCACCGGTGATGTGGGCCATGCCCTGGACCTGCACGGACTTCATCACGGCCAGGACCGGCTTGAGAAAGCTGCGGTGGGTGGCGAGGAGCGCCTCGGCCACGGTGTAGCGCGTGCCGGGGAGGCGATCCTGGATGGTCAGACCGCACTGGTCGAAGATGATCTTGCGGGCGAGCGAGAAGCCGTTGGTTTGCAGGCCGCCGGAAGCCAGGCCGATGATGGCGTCGCCAGCGCGGATCCCCTTGCCGGTGATGAGCTTCTTCTTCTCCACGCAGCCGACGATGGTGCCGACGAGGTCGTATTCGCCCGCGGGGTAGAGGCCGGGCATTTCAGCGGTCTCGCCGCCAAGCAGGGCACAGTCGTTCTCCTTGCAGGCTTTGCAGAGGCCGGACACAACGTCGCGGAAGACGGGTCCGTCAAAACGCGAGGCGCCGATATAATCGAGGAAGAAGAGCGGCCGGGCGCCCTGCACAAGGATGTCGTTCACGCAGTGGTTGACCAGATCCTGGCCGACCGTGGTGTGCTTCCGGGCGATGGCGGCGACCTTGAGCTTGGTTCCAACGCCGTCGGTGCTGGCGACCAGGATGAAGTCCTTGCCGGGTGAGGCAAACAGCCCGCCGAAGTTGCCGATGCCGCCGATCACGCCCTTGGTGGCCGTGGCAGTTACCATTTCCTTGATCGAAACCAGGCCGGACATCTTGGAGTCGATGTCCACGCCAGCCATGGCATAGGCGGATTTCCGGATGGCATTGGCTGGTTTATCCATAGCAACCTCGCAACCTCTTGCAACTCAATGCAACCAAAGTTGCGCAAAAGATACCGAAAGCGTATGGGCTGTTCCAGAAGAAATCACGAGACATTTGCAAACCTTGCGGCATCTGATGGTTAAAAAATTGCGCAACATATTGTAGTGCAACGAATTAAACAAAACATTGGCTAAGGCATGATAATCAAAAGGCAGGCCTTGTACGCGGCCCGAACGGTTGCGGCCGCGAAGCGGCTAGAGGTCTTGTAACGCTTTGCGAATGTGACACTTGCCACTTTGCCTGGTGGCGTGGAGATGCCGTCGTTGCCTGCGACTGAGCCAATAGGTCGCGGCCGCTCGTGAGCGAAGTCGAACGACCAGGCGTGTGCGCCTCCAGCGGATCCTTCCTTCACCAAGGCTCCGGAGAACAAGCCGGCATCCCCAGCCTTGTCTATTTTTTATGCGCGCAGGTGGCCGGAGGCTTTCTCTTCGCGGTAGGCAGCGACCGTGCGGCGGATCCCCTCTGCGAGCGTGAGCGACGGCCTCCAGCCGAGGCTGTGCAGCAGGCGGCAGTCGATCAGCTTGCGCGGTGTGCCGTCAGGTTTGGACGCGTCGTAAACGATCTCGCTTTTTGTGCCGCAGGCGTCGCGCACCAGCTCGGCGAGCTGGCGGATGGAGACCTCGTTGCCGGAGCCGATGTTGACCCAGTCGGGCGGGTTCGGGTGGCGCAGCAGGAACAGCAAGCCGGAGGCGACGTCGTCCACGTGCAGGAACTCGCGCAGCGGCGTGCCGGTGCCCCAGATGGCTACGGTGCGCGCGCCGGACAGCGCGGCGTCGTCGAACTTGCGGATGAATGCCGGCATCACATGCGAGGTCTCGAGGTTGTAATTGTCGCCCGGGCCGAAGAGGTTGGTCGGCATGGCGCTGTGGTAGCAGACGCCGTACTGGCGGCGGTAGGCCTCGCAGAGCTTGAGGCCGGCGATCTTGGCGATGGCGTAGGCTTCGTTAGTCGGCTCGAGCGGGCCTGTGAGGAGCGAGTTCTCGGGGATCGGCTGCGGTGCCAGGCGCGGATAGATGCAGGAGCTGCCGAGGAAGAGCACGCGTTGGATGCCGCAGCGATAGGCGCCGTCGATCAGGTTTGAGGCGATGGCGAGGTTGTCGTACAGGAAGCTGGCGGGTTGCGTGCGGTTGGCCTCGATGCCGCCGACCTTGGCCGCGGCAATGATCAGCGCCGTGGGTTTGGTCTCCTGGAGGAATCGCAGGGTGGAGGCCTGGTTGCGCAGGTCAACCTGCTGAAGGTCGCCCAGAATCGGAGCGGGCAGCCCTTCAGCTTGGATGCGCCGCACAATGGCCGAGCCCACCATCCCCTGGTGACCGGCGACGAAGATACGTTGGAGATGTTCCATCAGTAGCTCCTGAATGGGGGGCATGGGTCAGTTGTCATTGGTCATTGGTGGTTGCGTACGGGTTCGTTAAACGAGTTGGCTCCTGGTGTCTGTACAGCCCCCGATGACCAATGCCCAATGACTAGACTCTCATTCTCACTGCGCTGGATGGCCAGTTCCTGTCGCGCCAGCTTGAGGTCGGCCTCGATCATCATGCGGGTGAGTTCTTTGAACGTAACACGTGGTTGCCAGCCGAGCACGCGGCGCGCCTTGCTGGCGTCGCCGAGCAACAGGTCCACCTCGCTCGGGCGCTCGTAGCGGGCGTCGTGGCGGACGTATTCCTTCCAGTCGAGCCCGACGAGTCCGAAGGCTTCCTCGCAGAATTCCTGCACACTGTGGGTTTCTCCTGTGGCGATGACGTAATCGTCGGCTTGCTCCTGCTGGAGCATGATCCACATGGCTTCTACATAGTCACCGGCAAAGCCCCAGTCGCGGCGCGCGTCGAGGTTGCCGAGGAAGAGTCGGTTCTGCAGACCGAGCTTGATGCGCGCCGCGGCCATGGTGATCTTGCGGGTCACGAAGGTGGGGCCGCGGCGGGGCGACTCGTGGTTGAAGAGGATGCCGTTGCTGGCGTGCATGTTGTAGGCCTCGCGGTAGTTCACCGTGGCCCAGAAGGCGTAGAGCTTGGCGCAGGCGTAGGGCGAGCGCGGGTGGAAGGGGGTGGTCTCGCGTTGCGGGGTCTCGTGCACCTTGCCGTAGAGTTCCGACGAGGAGGCTTGGTAGAAGCGCACCTTCTTGTCGAGCCCTGACTCGCGGATCGCCTCCAGCAGGCGGATGGTGCCGATGCCCGTGGAGTCGCCGGTGTACTCAGGCACATCGAACGATACGCGCACGTGGCTCTGCGCGCCGAGGTGATAGACCTCGTCCGGCTTCAACTCATACACCAGCTTGGTGAGGCGCGAGGCATCGGTCAGGTCGCCAAAGTGCAGGAAGAGCCGCACGCCCATGATGTGCGGATCCTGGTAGAGATGATCGATGCGCTGGGTGTTGAAGCTGGAGGAGCGGCGAATCATGCCATGCACCTCGTAGCCTTTTTTCAGCAGGAACTCCGCCAGATAGGAGCCGTCCTGTCCTGTGATGCCGGTGATGAATGCACGCTTCATGATGCGATCTCCCGTCGATCAACCTCGGTAGTAGTTGCAAAACGAAATAATCATTGCATATATTGACATATTTCAGCATTGCGCAAAAGCGTATAACTTGCTTACATAAATACGCTGTACACGGTTTGAACGCTCTTTTGTGTCGGGCTCGGGGTCGCTATCGGGATCGGTATCGATAGGACTTCTTCCGGGCAGCAATTTTGACCCCGATACCGATAGCGACGCCGAATCTGATGGACGACGATGGCTATCAAAACAAAAACAAAGCGCAAGAGCGAAGACTTCCACCAGAACGTGGCGGTTCTGGGGGATACGGATCTTCTGTTCAGTGCGCAGGTGCTGGAAGGCGTGCAGGCGTTTGCACTACGGAATCCGGCGTGGCGGGTGGTGCCGCTGCACTGCACGCAGGGAGACCTTCTGGATGACCTGTTGCGGCAGGGCCGGATCAGCGGCGTGATCGGCGCGTTCGTGAGCGAACGATGGGTGGAAGGGCTGCCGGGTGCGCAGGTGCCACTGGTGAACACCGGCTCGCTCTCGCACCTGCCGGGCGTGCCGTCGGTTGTACCGGACGACGCGGCCGCGGGAAAACTGGCGGCCACGCACCTGCTCGAAGGCGGATGGCGCATGCTGGGGTGCGTTCACGAGGGGGCCAGCCATGCGGGCCAGCAGCGGCAGGAAGGTTTCCTGGCTGCGGCGTCGGCTGGTGGCGCGGAGGTGAGCGAACCGCCGCAATCGGAGAGCTTTGCCGCGGGTGCGAACTGGGAGGCATGGGTGCGCGGTCTGCGGCTGCCGGCCGCAATCTTCTGCACGAGCGATGCACTGGCGCGGCGGCTGATCGGGCTGCTGCGCCGCATGGAGCTCGACGTGCCGGAGCAGGTGGCGGTGGTGGGCGCAGGCGATTCGGCGTTCGACAGCGCGCTGGCAGGAATTGGAATCTCTTCCATTGTGTTTCCGGGGCGGCGCATCGGACTGCGCGCCGCCGCGCGGCTGCAGCACCTGCTGGCGCAAGATGGAACGGAGAAAGGGACCGAGAAACTTCCGCCGGAGACGCTCACGGTGCGCGAGTCCTCGGCTGTGGTCTGGACGCGCGACGCGACGGTGTCGCGCGCCGTGGGCCTGATGCTGCGGCATCCCGAGGGACCGCTGCCGGCGCATGCGCTGGCGCGGCAGGTCGGGCTCTCGCGCCGCGCGCTGGAGGTGCGGTTCCACCGCGCGCTGGGGCACGGCCCTGCCACGGAAATGCGCCGACGCCGTCTGTCGCTCGTACGCCGGCTGCTGGCTGACACCGACTTCACGCTCGAGCAGATCTCCGAACGCACCGGGTTCTGCGGCGCGCACCACCTCGCCGCGCAGTTCAAGCGCACCTGCGGCCTCACGCCCGGCGTATTCCGGCGGGAGAGCCGACGAGGTGGCTGATGCAGCGTACAGTTTGGCAACCGTGCCGGAATCCAATTCGCTGGCTGTGGCGCAGGCCGGCTGTTAAGCTTTTCCCATCAATTGCATGAATGGTCCGATGTTACAACCAAACGCCAGCGCTTCCCCTGTCCGGTCGCGATCATGGTCGCCGTTGCGCGTGGTCTGCGGCGCATTTTTGGCGCTGTTCCTGCTGCTGGTTGTCTGCCTGGTGGGCGCGGATGTCTCGTACCTCGCGGTCAAGGGGGTGGGGTGGCGCCAGGCGCTGCACCTGCTGGGGCAGGAGCGGATCCTGTTCGCGCTGCGCATGAGTGTAGCGACGTCGCTCACCACGCTGGCGCTGGTTCTGCTGACCGCAGTGCCGGTGGGGTACGCGCTGAGCCGCTTCCACTTTCCGGGGCGCGCGCTGGCCAACACGTTCGTGGATGTGCCGATCGTGCTGCCGCCGGTGGTGATCGGCATTTCGCTGCTGGCATTCTTCAGCTTCGGCGTGGGCGAGCCGATCCGGCGCGCGCTGGAGTCCCGGCACCTGTCGCTGATCTCCGGCGTGGGGATCGTGATGTGCCAGTATCTGATGTCGGTATCGTACTGCATCCGTTCGGTGAAAACCGCGTTCCACGGGGTGGATCCGGCGCTCGAGCAGGTGGCACGCGTACTGGGATGTTCGGAGTGGCAGGCGTTCTGGCGTGTGACGCTGCCGCTGGCGCGCAACGGGCTGGTGGCGGGCGGCGTGATGGCTTGGGCGCGCGCGATCGGCGTGTTCGGCCCGCTGATGGTCTTTGTTGGTACCGGCCCGCGCGTGCTGGTCATGCCCACCGCGCTCTGGCTGGAGTTGAGCATCGGCAACATCGAGACCGCGATCCTGATCGCGCTGATCATGCTGGGGCTGGCCGGCGTGGCGCTGACCGTGGTGCACTGGTTCTCGCCGGAGGGGACCGCTGTATGAACGGACTGAAACTCCACGGCGTGACAATCCGGGCCGGCGCGTTTCTGGTGGACGCCGTGGACATGGCTGTGCCGGCCGGCGAGTACTTCATCCTCATGGGGCACACAGGTGCGGGGAAGAGCCTGCTGCTGAAGGCCATCTGCGGCGTGCAACCCATGACAGCCGGGACGATTTGCATCGACGGCTGCGACGTGACAACGCTCGATCCCAGCGACCGCCGCATCGGCTATGTGCCGCAGGATTCCGGGCTCTTTCCGCACCTCGACGTGCGCGGCAACATCGGTTTCGCGCTTGACCTGATCGGGATGGACGCGCCGCAGGCTGCGGCGCGCGTGGAGACCCTGGCCAATGAGACCGGCATCACGCACCTGCTGTCGCGCCGGATTCATGGGCTCAGCGGCGGCGAGCGGCAGAAGGTGGCGATCGCGCGCGCGCTGGCGCGGGATCCGCGGCTGCTCCTGCTGGACGAGCCGGTGAGCGCGCTGGATGAGGCCACGCGCGACGAGTTGTGCGACCTGCTGGCCCGCGTGCATCAGGAGCACAATCTCACAGCCATGCACATCTGTCACAACCGCGCCGAGGCCGCGCGCCTCGGCAGCCGCATCGGCACCATGAACAACGGCCGGCTGGTGAGCGTCGTGGCCAGGAGTGCGCAGCCATGAAACGCCTGCCGGTTTTCGTGCTGTGCGTGGCAGCGGCGCTGGGGCTTTCCGCCCTGGTCTGGCCGCGCGCCGAATCCGCGCCGACTGCGGCCCAGCCGCTGGTCTGCCTTGTGGGCGGCACCATGACGCCTGTATTCAACGAGTTGGCCTGGGCCTATGAGAAGCAGGCGAAGCAGAAGGTGGAGATCACCTCAGCCGATTCCGGCGAGTTGCTGGCGTCGATCGAGATGCAACTGCAGGGCGACCTCTACGTGGCGCACGATCCGTTCATGGACATCGCCATGCGCCGCGGGCTGGGGGTCAACGCCTGGTGCGTGGCCGAACTGGTTCCGGTGATGATCGTGCAGAAGGGGAACCCCAGGAACATCCACAGCCTGCGCGATCTGCTGCGGCCGGACGTGCGCGTCTACCTTCCGGACTATCAGCACTCCACGCTCGGCTACCTCCTGCCGATCATCTTCCGGCACGCCCACGTGGATTTCGACGAGCTGAATCGGATCAAGCAGATCCCCACGCACCGCAGTGGCTCATGGGTGGCGAACCAGATCATCCTGGACTCCGCCGACGTGGCACTGGTGTGGCAGGTGGTGGCACAGTTGCGGCAGAAGGATCTGGATGTCATCCCGATCGACGGCGTTCTGCCGATTCCGGGCGTGGATGCGATCACCAGCGCCACGGGGAACCGCTACCTGGTGGCGCCGGTGAAGGTGGCGATGGTGACGCTGACCTGTTCGCAGCGGCCGCGCGACGCCGAGGCGTTCGTGAAGTTTGTCGGCTCGGAGCAAGGTCAGCGCATCCTGCGCGCGCATGGCTACCGGACCGCGTCGTGGTGCGGTAGGCGGTTTTACGCCAATGGCGTACGCGTAGCGGAATAGCGGTTGGTCCCGATGTCCAAAAGTCCGGAGACGAATATGAAGGAAAACAAGTTGTTCGAAGGTGCGACACCGTATCGCGGCCGCGGCCGGGTGTTGCGTGTCAAGGAAGGGTACAACCCCAACTCCAGTTCGCTGGGATCGGTGGTCTTCTCGATCCACATGGGCGTGTTGGCGGTGCCGGTTTTTCTGGCAAGCGCGGCTGCATGGATCGCGTCGCATTTGACGGTCATCGAGCAACCGCCCGCGGAGGCGGCGCGCCAGCCGGAGGAGAAAGCATGAAGCGCGGCATGTTCTTCGTGCTGTCGATCCTGGGGGCTGTGGCGCTGCGCGCGGCGGAAATGCCGGCAACAGTCGGCACGAACGCGGCTAGGAACGGCACTGGCAACTGCTCTTTCTGCCAGGAGGAAATGGCGAAGGCCACCGCGGCAAAGGAAGCCGAACCCCAGGAGGCTCCGGCCGAATTCAAGAGCGATAACCCCCTGCATCGCGAGGCGGACGCTGCGCTGAACGAGGCCAAGGCGCACACTGGGAGTGCGGAGACGGCCATGGCGCGCGCGCAGCGACTGGAGGCGCTGGCCGCCAAATTTCCGGACTATCCGTACCGCGCGGATGCGCTCTACTACGCTGGCGTCAACTGGCAGATTCTGAAGCAGAACGGGCGGGCCATCGCGGCATTCAAAGCCGCCCTGCAGGCGGAGCCGGAGATTGCGAAGGAGACGCCCATCTGCTCGTACCTGCGCATGCTGGAGGGGCAGACGTTCGTGCAGCGGACAAACGCGGGGTTGCTGGCGCTGCTGGCAATTGTGCTGGTGTGGTCGCTGGGACGGCTGCTGCAAACAAACCCCGCGTTGCCATGGGGGATGTTGTTCACGGTTTACGCAGCGTTCGAGGTGATCTGGATTGCGCTGATTCTGGCGCTGCCCATGTTGCTGGGGCGGCCGGCACAGGCAAGCCAGGCGTTCGCGGCGTATCCGAAGCCGGTGCTGTCCGACATTGCGCTAGGCGAGCTGGGCGACGCGCCGCTGCGGGCGCTTCTGTGGTACGGCGCAGGCGCCATCCTGGCGACGCTGCCAGTGGTGGCTGCCGCGGCAACGATCCGACGCCGCGGCATTCGCATCGCCCTGTCTGCGCTTGGCGTGCTGGCAATGGTCGCAGCGCTGCTGGGACTGTTCGGCGTCCGCCATTGCTATGCTGACACGCAGGTTGATTGCGGCAGCCACCGGATCTTCTTCCTGATCAAGAGCATCGCCACCAAGGAAGAGGTGCCGGATGCGATGCTGCCGCTCTACGACAAGTCGTTCCAGCAGCGCATTCTGGAAAGCCGCAAGCATCCGGGTGCCGCGCAGGGCGCGAAGCCCGGAACGGGCGAATAAGGCGGATTCGAAAGTTGTGGTGGCGGGACACGAAAGGGGAGAAGAACGCCGAAGAAAAGCGAGGGTGTTTTTGGGCGGCCGAGCGTCGGCCGCCACAGACCCCCTTCACGTCCTTTGAACGGCCTTCGTCTTTCTTCTTGTCCTGCGGCTGAGCGACGGAATAATCATGCGGCATCGTTTGGAAACTTTTGGTGGCATTGTGTCGTCGGATGATCCGCCGTTCCTGGCGTTTGTGGACCGGCAGTACCTGCGCGAGCAGGGCGTGGCTGAATCTCCTCTGTGGCAGGGCCCGGAAGAGATCAGGGCGCTTTCCGCGCCTGTGGAGGTGCATTTCGCCTGCACGAACCGCTGTTCGCTGGGGTGTGCGCATTGCTACATGGCATCCGGCGCCGAGGATCGCGGTGCTCTTGACACGGCGGAGTTCAAGCAGGCGCTCGACACGCTGGCGCGCCTGGGGGTCTTCCATGTCGCGCTGGGCGGCGGCGAGGCGCTGGAACGCGACGATCTGTTCGATCTGGCGGCGCACGCGCGGCAAATCGGGCTGGTGCCCAACCTGACCACCAACGGCCATTGGGTGGACGACCGGATGGCGGAGCGGCTGCTGGTCTTTGGTCAGGTCAATCTCTCGCTTGACGGCGTGGGCGCGGCCGCCAGGACCTTTCGCGACGGCGCGGATTTTGCGGTGGTGGACCGCGCCTTTGGCTGTCTGCAGCGTGCCGGCGTGGCAGCCGGCATCAACTGCGTGGTGGGGCGGCGAAATGTGGATGGCTTGCGGGACCTCTTCCGCTATGCAGCGGAGAAAGAGATCGCCGAAATCGAGCTGCTGCGGTTTAAGCCGAGCGGTCGGGGGCTGGCGCTGTACGAGCGCCATCGGGCCACGCCGGAGCAGAACCGTGCGATGTATCCGCTCTTTCGCGAGCTGTCCGAGACGACGGGCGTGCGGACCAAGATCGATTGCTCCTTTGTGCCGATGCTTTGCTGGCACCGGCCGCCAGTGGAGTGGCTGGAGGCGTATTGCGTCTGCGGCTGCGAAGCGGGGAACTTTCTGATCGGCGTGCGCAGCAATGGCCGGGTGTGCGGCTGCTCGTTCCTGCCGGCAACGGAGCTGCGCATCGCTGATCTTCCGCAACGCTGGATGGACGCGCCGGAGTTTGCGCGTTACCGGCGCTGGCCAGAGACGGCACCGGAGCCGTGCGCCTCGTGCGCCTATCTGCGCCACTGCAAGGGTGGCTGCCATGCTGTGGCGCTGGCTGTGCATGGCGACGCTGGATTGCCGGACCCCGATTGTCCGCGGGTCGAGGATTATCGCGCGGGTTGCGCCAAACACGAATCTCACGCAAATCAGCGTTGACGCTCGTGTGTCAATTTCCGATAATACCAATTCTCTTTTTTGGGATTGCCGGCGTTGCGGATGTACTGCCGTTTGCGCATATGTGACCCATCCCACGGCGTCCCTATTGTACGACACGGAGAATAAAGTGAGCATGCTCAAGCGCCTGTTTCTGCCCCTGATGGCACTGTTGGCAACTGCCGGGCTCGCCCGTGCCGGCGAGGCCGACCTCATTCTGCCGAACCTCGCGTCCGAGCCTTTCAGCCGCTTGGGCGGCCTGAACGGTCGTCAGATTTTGCTGATCGGCATTGCCATCTGCTTCTTCGGCCTGCTCTTCGGCGCCGTCCAGTTCGTCCAGCTCCGCAAGATGAAGGTGCACCGGAGCATGAAGGACGTCTCGGATCTCATTTATGAGACTTGCAAGACCTACCTGATCACGCAGGGCAAGTTCATCATGGTCCTGTGGGCGCTCGTGGCCATTATCATGGGCGTGTACTTCGGCTACTTGCGCGACTGCTCCGCCGGCAAGGTCACCCTCATTCTGGTCTGCAGCCTGATCGGCATTGCGGGCAGCTACGCCGTGGCGTGGTTCGGCATGCGCGTGAACACGTTTGCCAACTCCCGCTCGGCCTTTGCCAGCCTCGGCGGCAAGCCCTTTCCCACCTACGCCATTCCGCTCAAGGCCGGCATGAGCATCGGCATGCTGCTGATCAGCATCGAACTGCTCGTGATGCTCTGCATCCTGCTGTTCGTGGACGTCAAGAGCGCTGGCGCCTGCTTCATCGGTTTCGCCATCGGCGAGTCGCTGGGCGCCTCGGTGCTGCGTATCGCGGGCGGCATCTTCACCAAGATCGCGGACGTTGGCTCGGACCTGATGAAGATCGTCTTCAACATCAAGGAGGACGACGCACGCAACCCCGGCGTGATCGCGGACTGCGCCGGCGACAACGCCGGTGACTCGGTCGGCCCCACGGCCGACGGCTTCGAGACCTACGGCGTGACGGGCGTGGCGCTGATCTCCTTTATCCTGCTGGCCATCCTGCCGGACGCAAAGCTGCAGGCCGTGCTGCCCGGCGCCAGCAAGGCGACCATCCAGATCCAGCTGCTCGTGTGGCTCTTCGTCATGCGCCTGGTGATGCTGATCGCCAGCGCCGCCTCCTACTGGCTGAACGAGGTGCTGGCCAAGATCCGCTTTGGTGAAGCCAAGGAGATGGACTTCGAGGAGCCGCTGACCTCTCTGGTCTGGATCACGTCCTTGGTTTCCATCGGCCTCACCTTTCTGGCCTCCTGGCTGCTGGTGCCGGTCGTCGCCGGCAACACCACCCTGTGGTGGAAGCTCGCGGCCATTGTCTCGTGCGGCACGATCGCCGGCGCCGTGATCCCGGAACTGGTCAAGGTTTTCACCTCCACCAACTCGGCCTTTGTGAAGAACATCCTCAACTCGTCCCGTAGCGGCGGTGCGTCGCTGAACATCCTGGCCGGCTTTGTGACCGGCAACTTCAGCGCCTACGCCATGGGCCTGACGATCGCCGGTCTGATGGGCATC
>CAIWXQ010000021.1 GCA_903916675.1 uncultured bacterium
GACATCTACTGGGCGCGCAGCCGCGTGCTGGAATACCTGAATTCGATCGGTGGCTCGCTGCCGAAGAACGTGCAGCCCGTGCTCGGTCCGGACGCCAGCGGCGTCGGCTGGGCGTTCATGTACACTCTCTCCTCCACCAACCGCGACCTGGCGGAGTTGCGCTCGATCCAGGACTGGCACCTGCGCTACCAGCTTGGCGCCGTACCGGGCGTCGCGGAAGTGGCTTCTGTCGGCGGGTTCGTCAAGCAGTATCAGGTGACGCTCGATCCGACCCGGTTGCGCGCCTACAACCTCTCCATCGCCGACGTGCGCATGGCCATCGAGCGCAGCAACGGCGAAACCGGCGGCCGCTCGCTGGAGATGGCCGAGAAGGAGTTCATCCTGCGCGTGCGCGGCTACGTGCAGAGCCTCGACGACCTGCGGCAGGTGGCTGTTGGCGCCGGCCCCAACGGCGTACCGATCCTCCTCGGGCAGGTCGCCAGCGTGCAATTCGGACCGGATATGCGGCGCGGCATCGCGGAATACAATGGCGAGGGCGAGACTGTCGGCGGCATCGTGGTCGTGCGCTCCGGCGCCAACGCGCGGCAGGTGATCCTCGACGTGAAGCGCAAGCTCGACCAGGCCATGAAAAGCCTGCCGGCCGACCTCCACTGCACCATCGCCTACGACCGCAGCGCGCTGATCGATCGCGCCGTGGCCACGCTGCGCGCGAAGCTCGTCGAGGAGAGCATCGTGGTGGCGCTGGTCTGCCTGGCATTTCTCCTGAGCTTCTCCAGCTCGCTGGTTGCCATTGTGATCCTCCCCATCGCCGTGCTGGCCTCGTTCCTGATCATGTTCGGCCAGGGGATCAGTTCCAACATCATGTCGCTCGGCGGCATCGCCATCGCCATCGGCGCCATGGTGGATGCCGCGATCATCATGGTCGAGAATGCCCACAAGCACCTCGAGCGCGACTTCGGCCAGAAACCCCGCTGGCAGATCATCCGCGATGCGGCGGTCGAGGTCGGCCCTACGCTCTTCTACTCGCTGCTGGTCATCACCGTCTCGTTCCTGCCGGTTTTTGCGCTGCAGGAGCAGGAGGGCCGGCTCTTCCGTCCACTGGCCTTCACCAAGACCTACGCCATGGCTGCCGCAGCCCTGCTCTCTGTCACGCTGGCGCCGGTGCTGATGGGACTGTTGATTCGCGGCCGCCCCGTGCCAGAGGAGAAGAACCCGCTCAACCGCCTGCTGACGCGGCTCTATCATCCGGCCGTCGACTGGATCATCCGCCACCGCCGCGCCGTGATCGTGGCCGCCGCCGCCATCGTGCTCTGGGTCTTCCTGCCGTGGAACTGGCTGGTGGTCGACCGCCTCCTGCCAGGCCCGGCGCGCGACCTGGCCGCGCAGGCCGGCCGCGCCTTCCCGTTCCAGAACATCGGCTCGGAGTTCATGCCGCCGCTCTACGAGGGCGATCTGCTCTACATGCCCACCACCGTGCCGGGCATCTCCCCGACCAAAGCGCGCGAACTGCTGCAGCAGACAGACCGCATCATCAAGTCCTTTCCCGAGATTGAGCGCGTCTTCGGCAAGGCCGGCCGCGCCGAGACCGCCACCGACCCCGCGCCACTGGAGATGTTTGAGACCACCATCCAGCTCAAGGACGAGGCCGAATGGCCGGTGGTCGACATCGCCGACGCCTCCGGCGCCGTGGTCGCGCACCGCCGGCGCACGCCGCCGGAATTGATCGCCGCACTCGACGCCGCCATCCGTTTCCCCGGCCTCAACAACTCGTGGACCATGCCGATCCGCACGCGCATCGACATGCTCGCCACGGGCATCAAGACGCCGGTCGGCATCAAGGTCGCCGGTCCCGACCTGGCGGAACTCGAACGCGTTGCCGCCGAAATCGGCGCCGTGGTGCGCGACGTCCATGGCGCGACCGGTGTCTTTGCCGAGCGCGCCCTGGGCGGCAACTACGTGGAGTTCGCCATTGACCGCGAAGCCATCGCACGCTACGGCCTGCGCGTGGCCGACGTGCAGGATGTGCTGGCCGTGGCGCTGGGCGGCATGCCGCTGGCCACCACCGTCGAGGGGCTGGAGCGCTACGCCATCACGCTGCGCTACGACCGCGACTTCCGCGCAAGCCCCGAGGCGCTGCGCGAGATCCTGATCCCCACGCCCGACAGCGCGCAGATCCCGCTCGGACAGCTCGCAAAAATCCAGATCAAATCCGCTCCCATGGGAATCAAGAGCGAGGGCGCCGTGCCCAACGCCTGGGTCTACGTGGACGTGCGCGGCGCGGACCTCGGCTCGTTCGTGCGCCAGGCGCGGCAGGCCGTGGACGCCGCGCTCACGGACGGCCGTGTCCGCCTCCCCGCCGGCTATGTCGTCAACTGGAGCGGCCAGTACGAATACCTCGAGCGCGCCCGCCAGCGGCTGCTGCTCGTGATCCCGCTGACGTTCCTGCTGATCGCCCTGATCCTCTACCTCAACACGAAGTCGCTCGCCAAAACCGCCATCGTGCTGCTGGCCGTGCCGTTCTCGCTGGTCGGCGCGTTTTGGGCCATCTACCTCTGCGGCTACAACCTGAGCGTGGCGGTCTGGATCGGCGTGATCGCGCTGGCCGGGCTCGACGCGGAGACCGGCGTGGTGATGCTGCTCTATCTCGACCTCGCCCACGCCGCGCGGGAGCGCACAGGCATGCTGCTCACCACCGCCGACCTGCGGGCCGCCATCCACGAAGGCGCCGTGCAGCGCGTGCGGCCCAAGGCCATGACCGCCTGTGTCATCATCGCCGGCCTGCTGCCGATTCTCTGGAGTCACGGCGCGGGCGCGGACGTGATGAAGCGCATTGCCACCCCCATGGTCGGCGGCGTCATCACTTCCACGCTGATGGAACTGCTCGTCTACCCGGCAATTTACTACGTCTGGAAGGCGCGCAAGCTGCCGCAGGCGGAGCAACGGTAAGCCTCAGCGCATCTGCCGGAAGCGTCCGATGCGCGGCAGGGGGCCGACGATCGGGCGGGCATAGTCGAGGAACGCCTGCGTCACGTCGTTGCCCGCGCGGTTGATGAAGGCCGGCGGCATGTGGCGCGTCTCCTTGGCCACATTGCGCAGCGGCACAACCTCAAAGAAAACGCCGTATTTCCTGCCGGGCTTGCGGCGGATGGCGATGGAACCGCTCGATGCCTTGCCCTGGAGCGCGGCACGCACCGCAGCGGCGCCGACCGCGCGCGCCTCGCGTGCATCGACCTCCGACACCACGCCCGGGAAAGAACGCTGTAGATAGCCGAAGGTGTCGGCGCGGACGCGCGAGATCTTGGCGCGGTCGCGGATCACGCCAGCCAGCATGTCGCCCAGCGCGCCGCTGCCGCTGAGCTGCTTGTTGCCGTGGGAATCGGTTTCCTGGATGAACTTGGCGGCGATGGGCGTGCCGTCCCGGTCGGCGACCCCCTCCGAAACCGCCACCACGCAGCGACCCAGGCGCTTCACGACCTTCTGCACGTCAGCAACAAACCGGTCGAGGCTGAACGGACGCTCGGGAAGGTAGATCAGGTGCGGGCCGTCGTCCGGGTGCACGCGCGCCAGGGCCGCGGCGGCGGTGAGGAAGCCGGCGTTGCGCCCCATGACGATGTCGATCTTGACCCCACTGAGCGCGCGGTTGTCGAGGTCGTCGCCCATCACCGCGCAAGCCACGAACCTGGCCGCGCTGCCGAAGCCGGGCGTGTGGTCATTCTCACGCAGGTCGTTGTCGATCGTCTTGGGGATGTGAAAACAGGCGAGGTCATAGCCGGCCTTGCGTGCCTCCTCGTTGATGATGTGCACGGTCTCGGCGGAGTCGTTGCCGCCGATATAGAAGAAATAGCGCACGTCAAGGCTGTGCAGTTGCCGGAAGATCGCCACGCAATCCTCGGCCGAAGGCTTGCGGCGCACAGAACCCAGCGCGGATGAAGGCGTCTGTGCCACCGCTTCAAGCGTGGCCATGGTCTCTTTGCGCAGGTCGATGAACGTGCCGTCGAGGATGCCCTTGATGCCGTGCCGCGCGCCGTAGATTCGGCCCACGGTCGGAAACTCCCGCGCCGCAAGCACCGCGCCGACCAGGCTCTGGTTGATCACCATCGAAGGTCCGCCGCTCTGGGCGATCAGCATGTTTCCGCGCTTCATTTGCATCCTCCGGTAATCTCGTCGCACGGCATCCACAACTGCAGCCGCGGCCCGGGGCTCTCTGGACAGAGTCGAGCGGGCGTGGCGGCAGGTTCGCATTCGCCGCTTCTGCCAACAGCGGGTGCATGATACTCTCTCCGCGTGCGGCAACGCAAACTACAGATGCCTCCTTCTCAACAGCCACCGGTGGCATTCTCGTCTGATACGGACGCCGACTTGTCGGCGCCCAATCCGCGGCCGAGGGATGACGGCGCGCCCGCGCACTGCCGCGAGGCTGTGCCCATGCAGGCGCTCGTGGCGCAGGTGCTCCGGCGCCTGAAGCTTCCCGATCAGGAACTCTGGCGCGAGGAGCTGGCGGCTGTCTGGGCGCAGGTGGTCCCTCCGGAACTGACAGCCGTGGTGCGCCCCGGCAAATGGGAGCAGGGTGTGCTCTATCTATTCGTCCCGAACAGCGCCCGATTTTTCGAGGTGCAGCGGTTCCATCTCAAGGCGATCGAAACCAAACTGCGCCGCCATTTCGACGCCGCGCGCCTGAAGCAGGTGCGCGTGATGGTCGCCCCGGACGCAGGTGCCGGAATGCCCTGAGATCCGTCAGCTCGCCGGCGCGGCATTCGCCTCGACCGGCTTGGCCGTGACGGGCGGCAGGATCAGGTCAATGTCGTCCTTGGCGCTCGGCAGCAGCGCGGCGGCTTTTTCGGTCATCTTGTCCGCCAGATCCTGGACGTACTTGTTTTCCGGGATACACTTCCGGCAGTAGAGCGAGGCGGCGATCAGCGCCCGCACCTGTTCACGCAGCAGGAGCAGGCGGGTCTGGTTGTCGGTCATGAGGCAATAGCGCATGAACTGCACCATGCGCACGTCGCCGACATCGGCCCAGGCGACTTTGCTCGTGGCTCCCTGATTCAGGACCGTGATCCCTTCCTTGTCGGCGGCGGCGATCTTCCAGCCGTCGGGATGCTGGTAGCCCGTCACATGGACCGCCAGAAAGTCGCGAAACTCCTCCAGACGCACGATCCGTTGCTGCGCGACATCGTAGGCCTTGCGGCTCTCCTTCTCGGTCAGCTTGAACTCCACCGTGCGCAGCAGGCGACGCGCATCGGCATAGTTGTGCCGGTGCAGTTGATTGCGGAACGAAGCCTCGGCTTCGGCCGCAGCGACCGCGGCGATCTCGGCCTTGATCTTCTCCTGGCGCGCGACCTCGCGCTGCTCGGCATCCTGCTTCTGCTTCTCCATTTCCGCCAGCCGGCGCGCCTGCTCGGTCTCGACGGCCTTGTGCTTGCTGACGACCAGCACCAAGTTGCTGACTGTCGTCAGGTTGCCGCGGACAGCTTCCAGCCCGTTGCGCGACTCGTCAATTTTCGCTCCGTCCGCAAAGGGTCGGATCCGTTCGTCGAACATGGCGGCGACCGGGCCAAGCGCTTCGATCGGCAGACCTCCAACCACGGCGTTTGTGGCGGAAATCTCGTCGCACAGCGCGGCCGCCTCGGCAGCAAGGTCATCCATACGATACCAGGCGCGGTACATGCTGCGCACCGGCAGAAGGATCGGCTCCTGCGACACGTCCGCCGCGACCAAAGCAGATGCCGCAGGCGTTTCAGACGCCGCCAGGGCGGCGTCTGCTGCTGGCGTTGCCGACCGCGACAGGCGCTGCGGGACCAGGATCCCGCGCCATTCCACCCCCAGCACATCGGTTACAGCCTGACTGGCTGCGCCGCACATCTCGCCGGCGGACGCAGCCAGCGCAACGAGGTTCGAACGGGCCGTCTGCGCCTGCGCGAGACGTTTGCTGATCTGCTGCAGGGCGGCCGCTGGCGCGGCCAGTTGGGCCAACACAGCCTGTGCCGCTTGTCCGGCCGCCTGCGCCGTCTGCATGGCCTGCGCTGTCCGGGATTTCTCCACTGGCTTCTTCTGCGCGCCAGGCTTGTGCCATGCCACATACCAGATGACGAAGACAACCACCATCGCCGTCAACAGCAAGCACAGGATGGCCGTCAGCAGTGTCAAGCCGGACCGGGTCGCAGATTGTTTCGAGCCTGTGTTCGTCATCATCGCTTCGCCTCCTCTGCCGCTTGCGCCAGGCGCTGCCGACGCCTGCCCCGCCGGCACTGTCTATTTCTTGGCACGCTGGCTGGCCGCCGCGGCGTTGGTCATGGCCACATACTTCTTGATGGCCGCCGCGGCGTTGGTCACGGACACGTAGTCGTTGCTGATGGAAACCTGCCCCACATGAACCGCCTGCGCCTGTTCTCCAATCGCGGGAATGTACGCTTGCAGGCGGTTGCTAAACTCCGCGGTTCGACGGGCCAGTTCCATATCCGGCAGGGTGTCGGCAATGGCGTCCACGGCAACGACGTTGCTGGACAGCGCGGCGACCTGATCCAGGATCGTCTCCATGCGGTACAGGGCGCGATACATGCCGCGCACCTTCGCCTGAACCGGCAGCAGTCGCTCGTCGTTAATCTTATCCATCGCCGGCGGACGGGCCGGAATCACGCTGGACACCTTCAGGCCGGGCAGGTCCGAAACGGCCTTGTTGGCATTCTCGCACAACTGCCGCGCGCTACCCGTACAGGATTTGATCGCCGCGACCGCAAGCTTCGCCTGCTCCAGGCAGTTGGCAAACTTCAGCATCACGACGGTTTTCGGCGGTTTCTTCGCAGGTGCCTTCGCCTTTGCCATACGTTCGGCATCTATCGCAGCCGTCTTCGCTCTGGCCACGCGTTCCGCTTCCGCCGCAGCCATCTCCTTCGCCGTGCGCTCAGCGTCCGCCGCGGCCTTCTCCCTCGCTGCGCGCTCGGTCTCCGCCGCAGTCGACTTCTCCTGCGCCACACGCGCGGCAGCCTCGGCCGCATCCTTGGCCGCCAACGCGACCTTCACCGCTTGTGCGGCATAGGCCGCCTGCTCGGCTTTTGCGTTCTGGGCAGACAACTCGGCGGACTTCAGGGCTTCCTGCGCTTCCTTCAACGCCTGCGCAGCCTGCGCGGCGGCCTGGGCGGCCGCCTGCGCAACCTGCTCCGCGTTCTGCGCCATGGCCTGTTCCGTACTCGCGTGGCTTCGCTGCCGGGACCAGAAGATGGCGGCCAGAATTCCACCCGCCAGCAGCATCCCCAGAATGACCAGCAGCAGCATGGGCAGGCCCTGCCGGGACCGCGAAGCACCTGCAGTGGAAGGATCGTTCATCGAACCGGGCGCAACCGTCGCCAGTGAGCCGGTCGTGGAGGCGATCCGGCCGGTGACCGCCACGGGACCGGTCAGGCTGCGCCCGAGCCTCTGAAAAAAATCCTCCTTGCGCAACGGCGCGGGTGGAGGCAGGCCAGCGCGGTCAACAAAATGACGGATCTCCGCGACCAGCGTATCGTAGTTCGGCTGGCGCATGGCCGGATCGACCTGCAGCATGCGCGCGATGATCGCCTCGACCTCGGGATCGATGTCCGGACGCAACGCGCGCAGTGGCGGGGCCGGCTTCAGGAAGCGGGCCTTGACCACCGCCGCCGCGTCCGCCCCGTCGAACGGCGGCTTGCCGGCCAGCGCGTGATAGAGGGTGCCGCCTAGACTGTAGATGTCGGCCCGACAGTCCGACGGCTGGCGGCGGACCTTCTCGGGCGCCACGTAGTAGGGCGTGCCCCAGACGTCGTTGGGATCGCCCGAGCCCGCCAGTTGCGCAATGCCGAAATCCACCAACTTGGCGAGGCCCTTGCCGTCGAGCAGGATGTTCTCCGGCTTGATGTCGCCATGCACCAGCCGATGCTGGTTGCCGCTCTGCAACCCCTGGGCGATGTCCAGCCCGATGCGCATCACCGTCGTCTGCTCCAGCGGCTTGCCGCTGCCGAGCAGGCCGTCCACGCTGCCGCCGGAAACCAGCTCCATGACGATATACGGCTGCCCCTTGAACTCGCCAACGGAATAGATCTGCACCACGTTGGGGTGGTTCAGCTTGGCAGCGGTCTGCGCCTCGCGGCGGAACGTTTTGACAAACTTGGGGTCTGCACCCAGCGAACGCCGCATGACCTTGACAGCCACATCGCGGTTCAGCGAGACGTCGCGTGCCCGGTAGGCACTCCCCATGCCCCCCGTGCCCAGCAGTTCCAGCAGCACAAAGCCGTCGAGTCGCGCCGGAACCTGCATCTCTGTACGGCAGGAGGGGCACCGGACCATAGAAAAAGCCGGCCGGCCGGTGAGATCCAGCTTCGCGCCGCATGCGGCGCAAGGGAAGACCGCGATCGGATCGGTGATTATCTGCAAGTCGCGGGCTTCGGTCATGTGCACATCATCCTTGTCGTCTTCAAGGACATAATTGGTTATAAAGTAGATCGCTTCCCCTGCCGCTGTCGAATAAAAACGGAGCCGCATGCACTCCATCCTGTTCCAGATCGGACCCTTCCCGCTCAAGGCCTACGGTCTCTTGATGGCGCTGGGGTTCGCCGGCGCCTGGTTCGCGGCCGTGCGCCTATCGCGCGGGACGCACCGCACCGCGGACTATCTGTCAAACCTCATGGTCTGGATGATGTTCGCTGGCGTGCTGGGCGCGCGAGCCGCCTACGTCGCCGAGCACTGGACCCGGGAGTTCGCCAGCCACCCCGCCGCCATCGTGCGGATCGACCAAGGCGGGCTGATGTTCTACGGCGGCGTGATCAGCGCGGCGCTGGCGCTGTTCGTGTTCGCGCGCCGCCACCGGGAATCCTTCTTCGGTCTCGGAGATCTCCTGCTGAGTGTCCTGCCGATCGGCCACGCCTTCGGCCGCATCGGCTGTTTTCTGCATGGCTGCTGCCACGGCAGGTTCTCGGACAGCCCCCTGGCCGTCACCTTCCCCGCCCACAGCCCGGCCTGGTACCAGCAGTTCGACGATCATCTCATCACGGCCGAGGCCAGCCGCAGCCTCCCGGTCCTCCCCACCCAGCTTTTCGAGGCCGGCGCCAACCTCCTGCTCTTCGTCCTGCTCGTTTTCCTCTACCGCCGTCTGCAACACCGCCGCGGCGCGGTCGCCGCCATCTACCTCCTGCTTTATCCGGTCATTCGCTTTCTGATCGAGCCATTGCGAGGCGACCTGCGCATGCAGGTCGGCGCCGGGTCGATCGGCCAGTTCATCAGCATCCTGCTCTTTGCCGCCGGCGCCGCCCTGCTGGCCTGGCGCCTGTGCGCACCACCCGCGCCGGAGTTGCGCCCCACCCAGACGCCGCAGCCGCCCAAGGCAGGCACCAAGTGAAACGCGGAATATCGAACCAGGAACTCCGAATGTCGAAGTTCAACCTACAGCCTTAACCCCTTCAGCCTGCAGCCTTCCTTATTCTACGGTTCCGCATCGCGATGTCCCACCCCACCATAAACAACCACGCCGCGCGCTTTGAGCGGACGGTCCCGGCGGGGACCGCCGGCCAGCGGCTCGATGCCTGGCTCGCGGCAGCACTGCCCGGGCTCTCCCGCGCCCGCATTCAAGCGCTCATGCGCGAAGGGCGCGTAACCATCGCCGGCCAGCCCACGCGCCCCAGCGATCCGGCAAGGCCAAGCCAGACCGTCCTCGTGGACGTGCCGCCGCCCGCACCCGCCACGCCCCAGGCCGAGGACCGCGCGCTCGACATCGTCTACGAGGACGCCGACATCCTCGTGCTCGACAAGCCGGCCGGGCTGGTCGTACACCCTGCGCCGGGCCATGCCGCCGGCACGCTCGTAAACGCCCTGCTCCACCACTGCCGCGACCTCGCCGGCATCGGCGGTGTCGAACGGCCCGGCATCGTTCACCGCCTGGACAAGGACACCACCGGCCTGCTGGTCGTGGCCAAGCACGACGCCGCCATGGCCGGGCTCGTGAAGGCCTTCCAGTCCGGCGGCGTGCGCAAGGAGTACCTCGCCATCGTACATGGTTCGCCGCCGCACGCCAGCGGCACGCTCGCCACCCGGATCGGACGCGACCCCGACAACCGCAAGCGCATGGCCGTGGTGTCCCGGCACGGCAAGACCGCCACCAGCCACTACACGGTGGAGGAGCGTTTTGCCCAGGCCTCGCTCGTGCGTGTGCGCATCGAGACAGGCCGCACCCACCAGATCCGCGTGCACCTCGCACACCTCGGCGCGCCGATCGCCGGTGACCCTCTGTATGGCGGCGCGCGCCGCGACCGCGCCCTGCCGCTGCGCCCCGGCCGCCCCATGCTCCACGCGCAGCGCCTGGCGTTCGCCCAACCGGTCACCGCACGGTCCCTGGCCTTCGAGCGGCCACCGCACGCCGACATGCTCGCCCTGCTGGCGGCACTGCGGCAGACACCGGCCGTCCCGCTGTTCTGATCTCCCGATTTGTCCCAGAAGGCGTCTGCACCTTGTTTTTGTTCTTGTTTGTAAGAACGCCTTGCGGCATAGTTGCCCGTTAACCGGGGCGGTTGGGGCCCCGCAACAACCGAGGAAGGGAATGACGCCATGACGCGTGCGACAAGAGGATGGACGCTGGCGGGATTGCTGGCGGCAGGACTGGCGCTGCAGGCCACGGCGACCGAAGGCGGCGGCGGGGCCTACCCGAACGGCTCGGAAGGGTTTATGACCGGCGCCCTGCCGCCTCTGGGACAGTACTTCATCAACTACATGGCGTACTACAGCGCCGACTCGTTCAAGGGCGGCGACGGGCACACGGACCCCACAAAACCCAATTTCGAACTGCACGCGGTCGCGGAAGTCCTCCGCTTCGTCAACGTCACGCCCATCACCGTGCTGGGTGGCAACTGGGCGCAGCATGTCCTCGTGCCGATCGAATGGGAGGAGGCGCGCTGGACCCCCGGCCCGAAGGACAAGAATTTCGGCCTCGGCGACATCGTGGTGGACCCGTTCATCGTCGGATGGCACAAGCCGCCGTTCCATTGGCTCGTCGGCCTCGACACCTACGTTCCGGTCGGCAAGTACCACGCGGTCTCCTTCGCCAACCTCGGCCGGAATTACTGGACTTTCGAGCCGCTGCTGGGCGTAACCTACCTCAATGAAGGCGGGCAGGAACTCTCCGCCAAGATGATGTACGACTTCAATACGCCCAACACCGACAGCGCCACGCCGGGTGTCAGCACCTACACCTCCGGTCAGGAGTTCCACACGGACTTCGTCGTCGCGCAGCACTGCGGCAACTGGGCCATCGGCGTGGGCGGCTACTGGTACTACCAGACCACGGACGACAAACGCGACGGCGTCCGGACCGATGGCACCTGCGGTCGCGCGCTCGCGCTCGGCCCGCAGATCAGCTACCAGTGCTGCCAGGTGAACTTCTCGCTGGAGATCGATCACGAACTAGCCGCGAAAAACAAGCCGCAGGGCGACAAGTATTGGCTCAAGGCCGTCGTTCCGCTGTAAGCGCAGATTCCCGCAACGCGGGCGAAACAGGCCGGGGCATACGCCCGGCCTGTTTTATTTGTGTCCGCACGCACCGCCCACGCCAGGGCCCGTGGTTAAAAATGTGTTGCAGAGGCCGGCAGGTAGGAAAGAAACTAGGCGCTTGTTTCTAACCCAAAGGAGAAATGGTCATGCCGCTTAGCTTTGACATGCCTCTGGAGAAGCTCGCCTCCTACCCGGGTCGCAATCCGCGCCCCGCCGACCTGGATGCCTACTGGGACCGTGCACTCGCCGAAATGAAAGCAGTCGCCCCAAAGGTCGAACTGGTGCGCAGCTCCTTTCAGACACCGGGCGCCGAGTGCTTTGATCTCTATTTCACGGGCGTGAAGGGCGCGCGCATCCATGCCAAATACGCCCGCCCCGCGGTGCGCCATGGGCGCCTGCCGACGGTCGTGCAGTTTCACGGCTACTCCGGAAACTGCGGTGACTGGGTGAGCAAACTGTCCTGGGTTGGGGCCGGTGTTTGCGTCGCGGCGCTCGACTGCCGCGGACAGGGGGGGGCCTCGCAAGATCCGGGCGGCGTCACCGGCACGACCCTCCGCGGACATATCATCCGGGGATTGCAGGACGGCCCCGAACATCTGCTCTTCCGCAGCATTTTCCTCGATACGGCGCAACTGGCTGGCATTGTCATGGCGCTGCCGGAGGTCGATCCTGAGCGCGTGGGCGCAATGGGCTATTCGCAGGGTGGCGGCCTCGCACTGGCCTGCGCCGCGCTGGAGCCGCGCATCCGCCGCCTCGCGCCGACCTACCCGTTCCTGTGCGACTACCAGCGCGTGTGGGAGATGGAACAGGCCAAAGACGCCTACGAGGAGCTCAAGATGTTTTTCCGCCAGTTCGACCCGCAGCATCTGCGCGAACGCGAGATTTTTACCACGCTGGGACACATCGACTGTCAGCACCTGGCCGGACGGATCCGGGCCGAAGTGCTGATGGGTACGGGGCTGATGGACACCATCTGTCCGCCGTCCACGCAGTACGCGGCATTCAATAAAATCAGCGCGCCCAAACATGTCGAACTGTACCCGGATTTCGGGCACGAGACCCTGCCGGGCTTCGACGAGAAGGTGATGCAGTTCATGCTGGGCATGTAAGGAACAGGCGGATACGCGCCGGAAGGAATGCCAATGACCAAAGCCAGTGACTTGAAACGCAACGATCTCGTCGGCATTCAGGGCACCCCGCACATCGTCGAGGACCTCAAGGTCTCGACCCCCAGCGCGCGCGGCGCCTCCACGCTCTACCGATTCCGTTTCCGCAACCTCGTCACCCGCAACAAGGTCGACATGACCTGCAAGGGCGACGACCCGTTCGAATCCATCTCCTTTGAGAAGCGCGGCGTGCAATTCCTTTTCGCCAAGCAGGACGAGTACACGTTCATGGATGCCGAGGATTTCTCCCAGTTCACGCTCAACCGCGACGAGCTCGGCGACCAGACCGACTTTTTGGCCGAGGACATGGACGGCATCCAGGCGCTCATTGCCGACGGACGCATCCTGTCCATCGAGATGCCCGCCAGCGTGGCGCTCAAGATCGTCGCATGCGACCCGGTCCTCAAGGGCGCCTCTGCCAACGGCCGCGCCAAGCCCGCCACGCTCCAGACCGGCCTCGTCGTGCAGGTTCCCGAATACCTCACCCCAGGCGAATTCATCCGCGTCGATACCCGCACGCGCAAGTTTCTGCAACGGGCGTGAGGCGTCTTGTTTCGGAATCCAGAATGCAGGAGTCAGAATCGGCGTCGGGATCGGAATCGAAACTGCCGACTGGCAGCTGCCAGAGTTTCGCCCCTCCTCATACCATTGCCATCCCGCCGCGCTTTTGCCACTATTGACGCCGCACCTTCCGCAGACACCACAACGAGGATTCTCCCATGATCAGCGACCAGATCAAATCCGGCTTCCAACGCGCGCCGCACCGCAGCCTGCTCCGCGCCACCGGCGTCCAGCCCGCGGACTTCGGCAAGCCGTTCATCGGCGTCTGCAATTCGTTCGTCGAGATCATCCCCGGCCACTGCCACCTCAACAAGGTCGGCGAATGGATCAAGCAGTGCATTCGCGAGGCGGGCGGCGTGCCGTTCGAATTCAACACCATCGGCATCTGCGACGGCATTGCCATGGGGCACGATGGCATGAAGTATTCGCTCCCCAGCCGCGAGATCATCGCCGACTCGGTCGAGTCCATGGCGCGCGCTCACTGCTTCGACGGCATGATCTGCATACCGAACTGCGACAAAATCGTGCCGGGCATGATCATGGGCGCATTGCGCGCGAATATCCCCACAGTCTTCGCCAGCGGCGGCCCCATGCGCGCCGGCCACCTGCCGGACGGCAAGGTCGCGGACCTCATCAGCGTCTTCGAAGCCGTGGCCGCCTTCAAGAACGGCACGATCACGGAGCGGCAGCTCGAGGGCGTCGAGTCCTGCGCCTGCCCCGAGTGCGGCTCGTGTTCCGGCATGTTCACCGCCAACTCCATGAACTGCCTCTGCGAGGCGCTCGGTCTGGCCCTGCCGGGCAACGGCACCATCCTCGCCACGGATCCGCGCCGCCGCGACCTCTGGAAGCAAGCAGCCGTGCGCGTCGTTGAGATGGCTAAAGCCGGCGGCCCCCGACCGCGCACCATCGTCACCCGCGCTGCGATCGACAACGCCTTTGCGCTCGACATGGCCATGGGCGGCTCCACCAACACCGTACTCCATACGCTCGCCATTGCGCACGAGGCCGGCATCGCGTACGACCTCGACCGCATCAACCGCATCTCGCAGCGCTGCCCCAACGTCTGCAAGGTCTCCCCCTCCTCCCAGTATCACATCGAGGACGTCGACGCTGCCGGCGGCGTCTCCGCCATCCTCGCGCGCATCGCCGACATCCCCGGCCTGCTCGATACCAAGTGCCTCACCGTCGCCGGCCGCACCCTCGGCGAAAACATCGCCTCCGCCGCCGTGAAGGATGAGCAGGTCATCCGCACCGTGGCCAACGCCTACTCCAAGGACGGCGGCCTCGCGATCCTCTCCGGCAACCTCGCCGAGCAGGGCGCCGTGGTCAAAAAGGCCGGCGTCGCCGCCAGCATGCTGCACTTCGAAGGAAAGGCCATCTGCTTCGACTCGCAGGAAGCCGCCTGCGAGGGGATTCTCGCCGGCAAGGTCAAGCCGGGCCACGTGGTTGTCATCCGCTACGAGGGGCCGCGCGGCGGCCCGGGGATGCAGGAGATGCTCGCCCCAACCTCGTACATCATGGGCGCCGGTCTCGGCGAAAGCGTCGCGCTCGTCACCGATGGCCGCTTCTCCGGCGGCACGCGTGGCGCCTGCATCGGCCACGTCTCGCCTGAGGCCGCCGAGGGTGGACTCATCGGCCTGCTGCAGGATGGCGATCCGATCCGCGTCGACATCCCCTGCCGCAAGCTCGAGGTCATGCTCAGCGACGCCGAGATCGCACGCCGCCGCGCCGCGGCCAAGCCGTGGCAGCCGCGCATCTCCTCCGGCTGGCTCGCCCGCTACGCCCGCCAAGTCTGCAACGCCAGCTCCGGCGCCGTACTGTCGGACAAGTGAAGGCGGCCCGCGCGGACATTCGCGCCGGCTTTACGCCGGGCCCATTCGCGTTTCCGGGGCAATGGCAACCTGCACGCGCGTCACCGGCAGGAGCTGCTCCAGCACGGAAGGCGCCAGCTTCACCAGCAGACCGCGTCGGCCGCCGTTGATCCAGATTTGCGGAAGGTCGAACAGCGTGGCCTCCGCATACACCGGCAGGGGTTTGCGCGTGCCGAACGGGCTCGTGCCGCCAACCAGGTAGCCGGTATGGCGCGTGGCGGTTTCCGGGGAGCACGGCGCCACTGCCTTGACCTTCAGGACGCGCGCCATCTGCTTGACCGAAATCTCGCAGTCGCCGTGCATCAGCACGATCAGCGGATCCCGCGAACCCGTTTCCAGCACAATGGTCTTGACCATGGCGTGCTCGTCCACGCTCAGTTCCGCGGAAGCATAGCGCGTGCCGCCGCGCTTGACATACGCATAGCACACCGGCTCGAATGCCTCGCCCCGGTCGCGCAGCAGCCGAATCGCCGGCGTGACCGGGATGGCGGATTCCTTGGACATGCCGGTAAATCTACGGCAACTTCGTTGCGTTGCCCATACCTTTGTCGGCCACGCCGCACAGGGCCTTCACCCCATAGCCGCCTGCGCGTCGGCGAGATCCTTTTGCAGTCGCTCGAGTTCCGATGCAGCGACCTCCCAATCGGCGGATGTCCGGCCGATTTCGACCTGCAAATTCTTGAGCCGCGCGCTCTTGCCGGCGTAGTCAAGGCCCGGCGCGCCGGAACTGAGATCCGTGGAAAGCTGCGTCTGCTCAGCCTCAAACTTCTGGATGCGCCCCTCGAGAGACTCCACGCGGCGGCGCAGCTCCTTGATTTGCGTCTGGTGCTTGTTGCGCACCTCGGCACGCTGGCGGCGCAGTTCCTTGGAGTCGAGGGTAGCGGGCTTATCGGGCTCCGTCCGATCGGTCCGGTTGGCCCTGTCGGTCCTATCAGAATTGTTCGCCGCCTCGGCTGCGATCTTCTCGCGGTAGTAGTCGTACCCGCCGGGAAAGCGCCGGACTCCTGCCGGAGAAATCTCGAGGATGCTTGTGGCCACCGCGCGCACGAAGGTCACGTCATGGCTCACCAGGCAGAGCGTGCCGTCGTACTTCTGCAGCAGGCGCTCGAGCGCCTGGACCCCCTCGATGTCCAGGTGCGTGGTGGGTTCGTCGAGCAGCAGAAAGTTCGGCACCGAGAGGAAGAGGCGCAGGAACGCAAGGCGGATGCGCTCGCCGCCGCTCAGCACGCCCGCAGACTTTCCCACGTCCTCCTCGCCGAAGCCGAAGGACCCGAGCTGCGCGCGCACCTCGCGCTCAGTCAGGAAAGACGCGGCCTCCTTGGCGCTGGCCAGCACGGAGACCCCGGGGTCGATGGTTTCGGTGTATTCCTGCGACTGATAACCGGGGATAACCTTGTGTCCCAGCACGCGCTGGCCGCCGGTCGGCTGCCGCACGCCGGCCAGGATGCGCAGCAACGTGGTCTTGCCCATGCCGTTGAAGCCGACGAGGGCGATCTTCTCGCCGCGGCCGATGTTGAGATTCACGTCGCGCAGCACGGGCGTACCGCCGTCGTAAGAGAAATCCACGCTCTCCAGCCGCACAACCTCCGCGCCGCAGTGCGGCGCCGATGCGATGCGCAGCGCGGCCGCGGCACGGCTGCGGCGCGGCAGGCGGATCTCCTCCATCTTCTCGAGCATCTTCATGCGGCTCTGCGCCTGCGCCGCCTTGGTGGCCTGGGCTTTGAAGCGGTCGATGAACCGCTCGAGCTGCTCGCGCCGGCGGTCCTGATTGGCCTTGGCCGCCAGGAGCATCTGGTAGCGCCCCTCGCGTTCGCGCAGATAGAAATCGAGATTGCCGGCGTAGCGCGTCACCAACCCGGCGTCTACCTCCACCGTGATGTCGGTCAGCGTGCGCAGCAGGTAGCGGTCGTGCGAGATCAGCAGCAGCGTGCCGTCGAACCCGCGCAAATAGCGCTGGAGCCATTCGACCGCCGGCAGGTCGAGGTAGTTGGAGGGCTCGTCGAGCAGCAGCAGGTCCGGCGCGGCCGCGAGCACGCGGGCAAGTTCGGCACGCATCTGCCAGCCGCCGCTGAAGGACAGAAACGGGCGATCGAACGCCTCGGATGCAAACCCCAGCCCCCCGAGCGCGACCTTCACCTGGGTCTCGATCCGGTAGCCGCCGAGCGCCTCGAACTCGTGCTGCAGCTCCCCCACCTGCCGCAGCAGGCGGCTACGCTCGGCCTCGTCGGCGATGTGGGCCAGCCGAGCCTCGGACTCGTGGATGGCGCGCTCGAGGTCATGTAATCTCGGCAGGCCGCGCAGGGCGTACTCAAGCAGCGTCTCCTCATCGTGCGCCGGCTCGAGGTGCTGGCGCACGTAGCCGATGTGCGGCTTCCCCTCAATGACCACCTCGCCCTTGTCCGGGTGGCGATCGCCCATCAACAGGTGGAACAGCGTGCTCTTTCCCGCGCCGTTGGGGCCGACGATACCGATGCGCTCGCGCGGATTGATCCGCAGATCAATCCCTTCCAGGACCTCCTGCGTGCCGTACCGCACCACGATGTTCTGAAAATCGATCACAGCGGCTGCATGATGGGCAAACCGGCGTCTCCCGGCAAGCGGAATTGAACATCCGTCGCGCAGGAATGTTCAAGAGCCTTTGGACACAGAGACCACAGAGGGAAGAGGAGAACACAGAGGCTCCTGTAGCCGCGGCCGGCTTGTCCGCCGGAGCCTTGGCGCAGGAAGATGGCCGCGGTTACGGAATACTCTGTGCTCTCATTCCCGCTCTATGCCCTCTGTGTCCTTTCACCCGTGTCCCAAAATGCAGCATGGACGGCCGGCGGCTCGTCTGCTATTTTATTGCCCTTTTCGCGCCCGGCTGGCGCGGAATATGGGCCGCCCGCTCGCGCAGGCTTTCTGGCTGACTGCCTGACGGGTTTGTGTACGGCGTCCCGGCTAACCAGACAGGCAGCGGAAGGAACGCGTTTCGCGGGATTTCCGCCGCCGTGAGGGCAACATGCCGAAGAAAAAGACCAAGAAAGCCGCTGCAAAGCGCATGAAAATGTCGGCCACGGGCAAGATCTTGTACGCGCGGGCTGGCAAGAGCCACCTGAACGCGTGCAAGTCGCGCAAACGCAAGCGCAATCTCCGTGGCATGGCTAGACTCCACTCCGGGGATGTCCCCCGGTACAAAGTCATGCTGTCGTCCTAACACCAGGAGATTCGCCATGTCCAGAGCAACCAACGCCCCGGCTTCCCGGGAACGCCGCCGCCGGCGGTTAGACGCTGCCAAGGGGTTCCGCGGATCCCGCAGCAAGCTGTTCCGTATCGCGACCGAGGCGGTTACCCGCGCGCAACGCCTGCACACAATCCACCGCAAGCACCGCAAGCGCGACTTCCGCCGTCTGTGGATCGGCCGCATCAACGTGGCCGCCCGCGTCCAGGGGATTACCTACAGCCGCTTCATCGAGGGGCTGACCAAGGCCGGCGTAACCCTCAACCGTAAGATGCTCTCCGAGATCGCCATCCACGATCCGGCGGGCTTTACGGCGATCATCGGCCAGGCCAAGGCGGCGCTGGGCTGACCGCAGCCTCCAGCGTTTCCTTCGACGGCCATTCCCGCAAGGGAGTGGCCGTTTTTTTGAAAGTTTCTGCATCGCTTCACCATCGTCGGTGTCGGAGTCGCTATCGATATCGGAATCGAAGCTGTAGTAATCAGGCTGCCAGAGCCCGTTGGCTACGGCTTTTCGGATCGCCTCAAAGTTGGCCTACCTGCCTTCAGCCTAACAGCCTTTTCGATCCCGCCGACCCCGACAAACTGCAACACGTGATCCACGTACCCTTGACACCCGCCAGATCCTCGCCGAAACTATAAATTTTTGGAGGCTGCCCCATGACACTCGCCGAACTCGACGTCCTGCGCGAACAGTCGCTGGCCGAACTGCGTGCCGCTGCGGACGCCGCCGCTCTCGAACCGGTGCGCATCCGCTACCTCGGTCGCAACGGCCAGATTCCGGCGCTGATGAAGCAACTCAAGGACGTACCCGCCGCCGACCGCCCTGAGTTCGGCCGCCGCGCCAATGCCTGGCGCGCCGAGCTCGAAGCCGCGCTGGCCGGGCGCCAGACCGTGGCCGCGCCGCGTGAGGATGCCGTACCGTTCGACCCCACCCTTCCTGGCCGCTGGCACACACTTGGCACCATGCACCCAATTTCGCGCGTGATCGAGGAGGTCTGCCGCATCTTCAACCGCCTCGGCTTCGTCGTGGCCGACGGCCCGGACATCGAGACACGCTTCAACAACTTCACGGCGCTTAACACGCCGGCGCACCATCCGTCGCTCGATGAGACCGACACCTTCTGGCTCGGCGCGGACCAACTCCTGCGCACCCAGACCTCGCCGGTGCAGATCCGTGTGATGACCTCTCAGAAGCCACCCGTGCGCATCGTCACCCCCGGCCGCTGCTACCGCCGCGACACCACCGATGCCACGCACTCCGCCAACTTCCACCAGATCGAGGGGCTCTACGTGGACACACGCCCCGTCTCGCTCGCAGACCTCAAGGCCACGCTGGCCTGCTTCGCCCGCGAAATGATGGGCCCCAGCGTCGGCGTACGCTTCCGTCCCCATTTCTTCCCGTTCACTGAGCCGAGCGTGGAGGTGGACTTCTCCTGCCACGTCTGCGGTGGCTCCGGTTGCCGCGTCTGCAAGCAGAGCGGCTGGATCGAAATCGCCGGCGCCGGCATGATCGACCCGCGCGTCTACCAGCTCATCGGCTACAACCCCGAGGAAGTCTACGGCTACGCCTTCGGCATGGGCGTCGAGCGCATAGCCATGATCCGCTACGGCATCACCGACATCCGGCATTTGTACGAAAATGATGTCAGGTTTTTGGGACAGTTTGCGTAGCAGGCGCCAGGCGACAAGCGACAGACGCCTGATCTTGTGATTTCACGGAGTAAGTAATCATGAAAGTGCCTGTATCCTGGCTCAGCGAATACGTAGACCTCACCGGTCTGTCCATCAAAGACCTCTCCGACAAGCTGACCTTCTCCGGCATTGAGGTCGAGGGGGTCGAAACCGTTGGGTTCACGAATCGCGAAAACTACGTCGTCGGCGAGGTGCGCGCCTGCGAACCGCACCCGAACGCGGACCGCCTGCGGCTCTGCAGGGTTTTCGATGGCGTAGAAGAATTGCAGATTGTCTGCGGCGCGCCCAACGTGGCTGCCGGCCAGAAAGTCTGCTTGGCTAAAATTGGAGCCGTCATGCCCGACGGCTCCAATCTCAAGAAGGCCAAGATTCGCGGCATCGAGTCGTTCGGCATGCTTTGCGCCGAGGACGAACTCGGCCTCTCCAACAAGCACGAGGGGCTGCTGATTCTCGACTCGAAGTTCGCCGCCGGCACGCCACTGGTCGAGGCCCTGCCGCCACCGGACACGATCTTCGACCTCGAAATCACCTGGAACCGCCCGGACTGCCTCTCCATCATCGGCATCGCGCGCGAGTTCGCCGCGCTGCTGGAGCGCCCCGTGAAGCTGCCGGAGGTCTCGTTCCCGGAGAACGGCCACCCCATCGAAAAGCTCGCCGCCGTGCGCGTGGAGGATGCCGCGCTCTGCCCGCGCTACACCGCCCGCGTGCTGACCGGCATCCAGGACGGCCCGGCGCCGGCCTGGATGCAGCGCCGGCTGGAACAATGCGGCGTGCGGCCGATCAGCCTGATCGTGGACGTGACCAACTACGTCATGCTCGAATGCGGCCAGCCGTTGCACGCGTTCGACTACCACCGCGTGACTGACCACACCATTGTGGTGCGCCGCGCCCGCGCCGGCGAGACGATGTCCACGCTCGACGGCGTTACGCGCACGCTCGACAACCAGATGCTCGTGATCGCCGACCCGCAGGCGGCCGTGGCCGTGGCCGGCGTCATGGGCGGCGCCGGCAGCGAGATTGCGGTCAATAGCACGGACGCCGTGCTGCTCGAGAGCGCCACCTTCCACGCGCCGTCGGTCAAGCGCACCTCCACCCTGCTGAACCTCAAGACCGAATCCTCCCGCCGCTTCGAACGCACCGTGGACCCGGGCCTGTCCGATTGGGCCAGCCGCCGCGCCATCACGCTGCTCGTGCAGCATGGCGGCGGCACGGTGGCCAGGGGCGCGATCGACGTGGACCATCGTCCCGCCGGCCCGCGTCAGGTCGCCCTGCGCTTCGGCCGTTGTTGCTCCGTGATCGGCGTGGAACTTGCGGAAGAACGCATGGTCCGGATCCTGACGGGGCTCGGGCTGCAACTGGCGGACCGCAACGCCGAGCGTGCGCTCTTCGCAATCCCCTCGTGGCGCGTGGACCTCGAGATCGAGGCGGACCTGATCGAGGAGGTCGCACGCATCCATGGCCTGGCCGCCATCCCGGACCGCGCAGCGCAGAGTTTCGCCGTGTCGGGCGCGGACGATGCCGGCGTGCGCGCCGTGGCGCTCTGCCGTCATGCCCTGCTCGGACTCGGCTTCACCGAAGCTATGAACTACAGCTTCCTCTCTGCCGCGGAGATGGACGCCTTCGACACCCGCGCGGCCAGGACCCGCCTGACGCTCCCGAACCCGGTCAGCACCGACTACGCCGTGATGCGCGACTCGCTCCTGCCACAGCTCATTGGCGCGCTCGGCCGCAACTTCGCGCGGCAGGCCGAAGCCGTGACGCTCTTCGAAATGGGGCGGGTCTTCTGGCGCGACGCCGCGGGCAACCCGGCCGAAGAAGAGCGCCTCGCCATCGTCCTCTGCGGTCCCGCCGGCCGCGGCGCGCTCGATTGCCGGCGCCCGGTGACGAACGAGGAGGCCGCGCTCTGGCTCAAGGGCGTGCTTGAGGCGCTGGCCGCGCGGCTCCACGCCGGCGTGGTCGCGCTGCGCCCAGCGACACACCCGGCCATGGAGCCGGGCTGGGCAGAGGAGATCCTGCTCGACAACGAGGCTGTCGGCGTGCTGGGACTCGCCCACGCCGCGCTGCGGCATCCGTACCGCATGAACGTGCCAATGGCCCTGGCGGAGCTGAAGCTCCTGCCGCTGCTGGCCGGCGTCGGTCGTGTCGCGCCCGCGAAGAACGTGCCGCCGTTCCCCGCCGTGCGGCGCGATCTGGCGTTCGTCGCACCGAGCCGCGTGCAACACGCGGAGATCGTGGAAACGATCCGTCAGGCCGGCGTTGCCGACTTGATCGGCGTCCGGCTTTTTGATATCTTTGAATCCAAGGAGATCGGACGCGGGAAGCGCAGCCTAGCTTACGCGATCGAATTCCGATCGCCGAGCCGGACGCTGACGGACGACGAGGTCAATCTGTCGCTCCAGAAAATCATCCAGGCGCTGAAGCAGAAGCTGCTGGTCGAGATTCGGGAGGGGTAGAACCGCTGCGGGGCGCGGCAGGCGTCCCGGTGTGGCAGGCGGCGCGCAAGCGTCCGCCATTGGGAATGAACGCAACCCTGCCTTGTGCGTGAATAGACGGCATTTCTCTGGCCTACATGATTTGAAGGACGTTTGAACACGGCGCGGGTCGGATGCCTGCCTCCGGGCAGGGACCGCGAACCGCCGAATAAGACGCCCACCTCGCAAGAGGGGCCCCAGAGATCCCGTCCATACGGCAAGGTGGGGTTCTTTTTTCCTTCAATCGGGGTCGGCGTCGCTATCGGGATCGGGATCGAAGCGGATAGCCAGCCTCCTGAACCGTAAAACCGCAGAACCGCAGAGTGCTGCTTTTTGAAGTTGAACTTCACCACTCTGCGGCTGGCGTTCGACAACCTGCGGTCCGTATCACGACGGCGGGCCACCATGCCTACTTGCGCTTCTTCTTCGCTTCGCCCGGCACGACGTGTGCGTCGCCAGAGCAGACGGCAAGAAGGGAGCCGTCGGGCTGGCGGAGTTGCAGCGTGCCGTCCGCGCCAATGCCGCCGGCCACGCCTTCGACCACGCGCCGGCCGCTCTGCCGCACGCGCGTAAACTTTCCCTTCAGCGAGTCGAGCGCCGCGAGTTCCGTCCGGAACGGCGCCAGCCTCTCCGCGCACCAGGCTTCATAGGCGGGCTCGAGCTGGTTGAGCAGCTCCGCCGCGACTTCCGCGCGGGAAAATGTGTGCCGCGTTTCGATCGCCAGCGAAGTCGCGACCCGTGCGATGGCAGCAGGCAGCCGGCTGCGCCGCAGGTTGACGTTCAGTCCGATGCCGACGACCACATGCCGCACTTCGTCCGCCTCCGCAGAGAGCTCGCAGAGAATGCCGCCGAGCTTGCGACCGTTGACGTGCAGGTCGTTCGGCCACTTGAGCCGCACCGGCACGCCGGGCGCCAGCTTGGCCACGGCGCGCGCCACCGCGCACCCCGCCACCAGCGGCAGCGTGGCGATCTGCGCCAGCCCCACCCGCGGCCGCAGCAGCACCGAAAGATAGACGTTCGCGCCGGCCGGCGAGAACCAGGTGCGCCCCAGGCGGCCCCGCCCCGCAGCCTGGAAGTCCGCCACCAGCGCCGTCCCCTCCTCCGCCGCGGCCGTGCGCAGGAGCAGTTGCCGGTTGGTGGAGTCCACCTCGCGGAAGAAGATCAGCGGGCGACCCAGGCGACGCGTGCGCAACTGCGCGCCAACCGCATCTTCCGTGGGCATGTCCGGCACACCGATCAGGCGGTAGCCGCGGTGGCGGCAGGCGTCGATGCGGCACCCCTGAGCCTGCAGCGTCTTGACGTGTTTCCAGACGGCCACACGCGACAGGCCCAGTTCCTCGGAGATGCCCTGCCCGGAAACGTACCCGTCGGTGGCCCGCAGGTAGCCCAGTACCCGCGCCGTGGTGGAACGCGCAAACGGGGCACGCTTTGGTCTTGCACACATGGTTAATAATGATACCACCGGCCGGCTGCTTGTCAACCGTCACTTCTAACAGGGTTAACAAAAACGGTCGCGCACCCGACGTTTCCGGCTGCGCTACCGCATGTGAACTCGACGTTGACCTGTGCGGCGGCTTCCGATATATTTTTTCGTTTCGGACAGGGAGCGGCGCGGTGGCGGGTTCCGCCGACAGTGCGCGGCAAGGTTGCCGGGCGAACGCGCGACTCCCCAGACTCCGATAGGAGCGTCCGGAACGAGGAGGTTGCGATGGCGATCAAGGTAGGCATCAACGGGTTCGGCCGCATCGGCCGCATGGCTTTCCAGGCGCTTTGCGATCAGGGTCTGCTGGGCAAGGGCAAGGACCAGATCGACGTGGTGGCGGTCGTGGACATCTCGACCGACGCTGACTACTTCGCCTACCAGATGAAGTACGACTCGGTCCACGGCAAGTTCAAGCACGCCGTCACCACCAAGAAGAGCGATGTGGCCAAGGAGGAGGCGGACGTCCTCGTGGTCAACGGCCATGAGATCAAGTGTGTCATGGCCACCAAGGATCCTTCGCAGCTCCCGTGGAAGGCCCTCGGGGTCGAGTACGTGATCGAGTCCACCGGCCTGTTCACTGACAGCGAGAAAGCCAAGGGCCACCTCGCCGCGGGCGCCAAAAAAGTAATCATCTCCGCGCCGGGCAAGGGCGAGGTTAAGACCCTCGTCATCGGCGTGAACGAGGGCGAGTACGACTCTGCCAAGCACAGCATCGTCTCAAACGCCTCCTGCACCACGAACTGCCTCGCGCCGGTCGTGCACGTGCTGCTCAAGGAAGGGTTCGGCATCGAGACCGGCCTGATGACCACGATCCACAGCTACACGGCCACGCAAAAGACCGTGGACGGCCCGTCCAAGAAGGATTGGCGCGGCGGTCGTGCAGCAGCCTGCAACATCATCCCCTCCACCACCGGCGCCGCCAAGGCCGTGGGCGAGGTGCTTCCCGCCACCAAGGGGAAGCTCACCGGCATGTCGTTCCGCGTCCCGACGGCTGACGTCTCCGTGGTGGACCTGACCTTCCGCACCACGAAAGACACCTCGATCGAGGAAATCGACGCCGCACTGAAAAAGGCCGCGCAGTCCTACCTCAAGGGAATTCTGGGCGTGACGGACGAGGAACTGGTTTCGACGGACTTCATCCACGACAACCGCTCCTCGATCTATGACTCGCTGGCCACGCTCCAGAACAACCTGAAAGGCGAGAAGCGCTTCTTCAAGGTCGTCTCCTGGTACGACAACGAGTGGGGCTATTCGAATCGCGTGATCGAACTCGTCCGCTTCATGGCTGGCAAGGACAGCGCGAAGTAAGCGCCATTGCGCGCAAGCCGGGGCGGGCCGCAACGCCCGCCCCTTTTTTTATAGTCCGACCGGTCCGACTGGTCTGACAAGTCCGACAACGAGGAACCCCATGAACAAGAAGACCCTCCGCGACGTCAACTTCAAGGGCCAACGCGTGCTCATGCGCGTAGACTTCAACGTGCCGCAGGACAAAACCACAGGCGCGATCACCAACACCAAGCGCATCGAGGCCGCACTGCCGTCGATCAAGTATGTCCTCGACCAAGGCGCAGCCTCTGTGGTGCTGATGAGCCACCTCGGCAGGCCCGACGGACAGAAGGTCGCCAAATTCTCGCTCAAGCCCGTGGCTGATGTGCTGCCCAAGCTGCTTGGCCGTCCCGTGAAGTTCCTCGACGACTGCGTCGGCCCCCTAGTCGAGGCAGCCTGTGCCAAAGGCGTCGTGAAGGACGGAGAGGTCATCCTGCTCGAGAACCTCCGCTTTCATATCGAGGAGGAAGGGAAGGTCAAGCAGGCGGGCGGCACGTCGGTCAAGGCCGATCCCAAGGCCGTCGAAGCTTTCCGCGCCAGCCTCAGCAAACTGGGCGACGTTTATGTCAACGACGCCTTCGGCACCGCCCACCGCGCCCACTCCTCCATGGTCGGCTGCAATCTGCCGCTCAAAGTCGCCGGGTTCCTGATGGAGGCCGAGCTCAAAGCCTTCTCTGCGGTGCTCGACAACCCCAGGCGCCCGCTGCTGGCCATTCTCGGCGGCGCCAAGATCGCGGACAAGATCCCCTTGATCGACAACCTGCTAGACAAGGCCAACGAGATCATCATCGGCGGCGGCATGGCCTTCACGTTCAAGAAGATTCTGAACAACATGGAGATCGGCGCCAGCCTCTTCGATCCCGAGGGCGCCAAGATGGTCAACGCCATCATGGCCAAAGCCAAAGCCAAGGGTGTGCAGATCCACCTGCCGGTGGACTACATCTGCAGCGACAAGTTCCCGAAGGATCCCTCCGCGCCGGTTGCGGTGCAGTCCGCCACCGACGCCTCCGGCATCCCGGCCGGCTGGCTTGGCCTCGACGTCGGCCCCAGGTCTAACGAAATCTTCTGCGCCGCCATCGCACGTGCAAAGACCATCGTCTGGAACGGCCCGGCTGGCGTGTTCGAGGATGAGCGCTTCGCCGCTGGCACCCGGGCCATGGCCGACGCCATCGCCAAAGCCACGGCCGCAGGCGCCATCTCCGTGGTCGGCGGCGGCGACACCGCCACGGCCGCCAAAAAGTTCAAGGTCGTAGACAAGGTCACGCACTGCTCCACCGGCGGCGGTGCCAGCCTCGAATACCTGGAAGGCAAGGCCCTCCCCGGCGTGGTGGCGCTGAGCGACAAATAAATCGCGGCAATTGCCGCGATTTATGGGCGCCTTGCTTTGCAAGGTCTCCTGATCCATAATACGACCTTCTTTTCAAGGAGCTTACCCTGATGCGCACGAAGATTGTGGCTGGCAACTGGAAGATGAACAAAACCTCCGCCGAGGGTGCCGCGCTGATCGCCGGCATCCGCAAGGAGCTGGGCGATGGCAAGCTGCCGGTCGAGGTTGTGGTCTGCCCGCCTTTCACCGGTCTGGATGCCGCGGCCAAGGCGCTGGCCGGTTCCAAGATCGGTCTGGGCGCCCAGAATATGCACTTTGAGGCCCCCGGCGCGTTCACCGGCGAGGTCTGCGCCGAAATGCTGAAGGCCCTCTGTGTCCAGTATGTCATCCTAGGCCACAGCGAGCGCCGCACGTTTTTCGGCGAAACCGACGCCATTGTCAACCGCAAGACCAAGATGGCCCTGGCCGCTGGCTTGACACCCATCGTCTGCGTCGGCGAGACGCTCGCTGAGCGCGAGGCCAATAAGACCGAGAAGGTCGTCACCACGCAGGTGCGCGACAGCCTCGCCGGACTGGGCGCCGACCTGGCCAAGGTCGTGGTCGCCTACGAGCCGGTGTGGGCCATCGGCACCGGCAAGACTGCCTCGCCCGCGCAGGCGCAGGAAGTACATGCACTGATCCGCCGCGTGCTGGCAGTGATTTCGGACGGCCAGACCGCCACCGGCATCCGCATCCAGTATGGCGGCAGCATGAAGCCCGAGAATGCCAAGGAGCTGATGAGCCAGCCGGATATCGACGGCGGGTTGATCGGCGGCGCAGCGCTCAAGGCGGATGCGTTTGCGGCCATCGTCCGCGGCGCCCTATAAGGAAAACGCACCATGATCCACTTCCTCTCCATCATGTTGACGCTTATCGAAGTTGTCGTCTGCCTCCTGCTGATCGGCCTGGTGCTGATCCAGCGCAGCAAGGGCGACGGCATCAGCTCCGCCATCGGCGGCGGCATGGGCGAATCCATCTTCGGCGCCAACGTCGGCAATGTCGTGACGCGCACCACCGTGGTGCTCGGAATCGTCTTCCTGCTCAACACAATCTGCCTAACGGTCGTGCTGACCCGCAACCGCACCCAGGGCACCGGCTCGGTGATGGATGACTTGGTCAAACAGCCCACGGCCAATCGCGCCGCGCCCGCCTTCCCCGGCCCTGCCCCGATGCCGTCTGCGCCAGTAGCGCCGGCAGCCCCGGCTGCGCCTGCGGCGCCGTAAGGACAAGTTGCCTAGGGTTCCCTGCAACAGCGGCGGCTATTCAAAGCCGCCGTTTTCGTTTTGTGCGCACATTGGTTTCTTCGCCGCGCGGGAACGCGTCAGACCGGTCTGGCTGCAAGGCTTCGATGGGTGGCGCCGGACTCGTGTCTGCGCCACCTGGAGAAACGCCGCAGACAGGCCGGTATCACGCGCAATCCGTGCGGCCCGATCCGCGCCCCAACCGTGCGTCAGCCGACACGCACAGCCCTGCGGACGGCGCGGAACGCCATCCCTACCGTTTCCGGCGGCTGCCGCTTGCGCAAAGCCACCGCCGTGGATACACTGACCCCACACAACGCAGACAAGGGAGCACCATCATGGCTCTGAACATCGTGCGGGAGATCGACGATCGCGTGGCCGTGCGGCACGCGCTGGTGAGCGTGTCGGACAAGTCCGGGCTGGACACCTTCATCCCCTGCCTAATCGCCGTCTGCCCCAGCGTGCGCATCTATTCCACCGGCGGAACCTTCACCGCCCTCCAGTCCCTGCTCGGCGCCAACAGCCGCAATCTGGTCCAGGTCTCGGACTACACCGGCCAGCCGGAGATGCAGGGCGGACTCGTCAAGACGCTCGACTTTCGGGTTTACCTCGGCCTGCTGAGCGAAACCTACAACCCCGCCCACCAGACAGACCTTAGGCGCACCGCCTCCGTGCCGTTCGACCTCGTGGTCGTGAACCTCTACCCGTTCCAGAAAACTGTGGCTGCCAAGGGCGTGACCCCAGAGGAGGCCCGCACCAACATCGACATTGGTGGCCCCTGCATGGTGCGCGCCTCAGCCAAAAACTATTTGCGTGTAGCGTCTGTCACCGACCCCGCCGACTATCCGGCGCTTCTGGACGAACTGCGGCAGCACCGCGGCACCCTCGGGCTGGACCTGCGCCTGCGTCTGATGCAGAAGGCCTTCCGCCACACCGCCGCCTACGACGCCGCCATCGCGCAGCATTTCGGCGCCGTCACGCCGGAAGCCGCGCGCGCCACCTATACCTGTCATTGAGAAAAACAGGCAACCGCCTGCAACTTGGCCAATAAGGATCGAAATCGCTATCGAAATCGGGATCGACCCTCGCAGAATGAAAAGAATGAGTTTGCCGGCGGCATGGCACCCGTTCTTCGATCCCGATAGCGATCCCGGTCCTGATCCCGATATGGTACTGCGTTCTTTGTGCCGAAAAATTTGTCACTCGTTTTCGGAAGACTCATTAGACTGCTGGACTAACAGCCTGAATCCCTTCAGCCTTAACCCCTAAAAATGCTCGACCTGCACATACACTCCACGTTCTCGGACGGCTCCGAAACGCCGGAGGCACTGGTCGAGCTCGGCGCGCTCGCCGGACTGCGCGCCATGGCACTCACAGATCACGACAACCTGCGCGGCGCCCGTGTCTTCCTCCAGGCCTGTGGCCAGCGCCGGATCACCGGCTTCTCCGGCGTCGAAATCAGCGCTGAAGTCCCCTCCGGCACGCTGCACCTCCTCGGTTACGGCATCGACCCCGCGCATGCCGGACTGCTGGAAAACCTCGACCGCGTGCTGGACGGCCGCGAAGCCCGCAACCGGCAGATTCTGCTGAAGCTGAACGAACTCGGCTTCCCTCTGACCTGGGAGGAAGTCCGCGCTCTGGCCGGCGACGACGTCGTGGGCCGGCCGCACTTTGCCTGCGCCCTGCTGCGGCGCGGCCTGGTTGCCGATATCAAGGACGCCTTTGACAAGTATCTAGCTAAGGGGAAGCCAGCCTATGTGAACCGCTTCCGCCTCTCCCCCGCCGAAGGGCTCCGCCTGATCCGCGCAGCCGGCGGACTCCCCGCCATCGCCCATCCGTTCACCTGGCAACAAGATCCCGCCGCGCTCGAACCGGCCCTGGCAAAGCTGCAACAGCTCGGCCTCGGCGGCATCGAGGCCTACTACCCCGAGCACGACAACGAGCGCACCATCGCCTGCCTGCGGCTGGCCCGAAAACTGGGATTGGTTGTGACCGGCGGGACCGATTACCACGGCGCTGCCAAGCCGAATCTCCGCCTTGGCACTGCCAGCGGCCAGTTCTGCGTGCCGGACGAACTGCTCTCACCGCTGCTGAGGGCAATTCCGGGGCGCGCGGGTGTGGTGGAATAGAGTCATTGGTCATTTGCCATTGGTCTGCGCTTCCGATATGTTTTCTTCCGGCGGCACAAAGTGCCGCCGGAAGAAAACATGCGCGTCGTTTTCATGGGATCAGCCGATGTTTCCTGCACGATGCTGGAAGCGCTATTGCGCGCACCCGGCATTCGCGTGGCAGGTGTCGTGGCACAGCCCGACCGGCCGGCTGGCCGTCACCGCAGCCTGACCCCCTGCCCCGGCAAGCGGCTGGCGGTCGAACGCGGCCTGCCAGTCATCACGCCTGAAAAGGTTAATTCCGAGGAATCGCTCGCGCAGCTCGCTGCCTGGGTGCCAGAGGTCATCGTTGTCGTGGCCTATGGGCAGTTCCTTGGCAAGCGCCTGCTGGCCCTGCCGCCGCATGGTTGCGTCAACATCCACCTCTCGCTCCTGCCACGCCACCGCGGCGCCGCGCCCGTGCAATGGGCCATCGCGTCCGGCGACGCCGTCTCCGGCGTGACCGCCATGCTGATGGACCGGGGGATGGATAGCGGCGACATCCTCGCGCAGATCGACGCGCCGATCCGCCCGGATGACACGGCCGAGACGCTCTACCAGCGTCTGGCTCCGCTCGGCGCCGATCTGCTGGTGCGCACACTCGCGGACCTTGCCGTGGGCCGCGCCCAACGCACGCCGCAGGATCCCTCACGTGTTACCTTTGCAGCCAAGCTGAAGAAAGAAGACGGCCGGATCAACTGGTCGCTCCCCGCTGAACAGATCGCCCGCCGCGTGCGCGGCTTCAATCCCTGGCCTGCCTGCTATACCACGCTTCCCGCACGGCTGCGCACCAAGGATCATGCGGGGCGGCTCAAGGTGCTGCGCGCCGAGGTCTGCGTCTGCGTGTCAGCCAATACGCTGCCGTTCGGCATGCTGATCGATTGCAACCACGACGGCCCGCTGATCCAGACCGGCCAGGGTGGCCTGCGTCTGACCAGCGTGCAACTCGAAGGCGGCAAGCCGCTCACTGGCCAGGCGTTTCTTTGTGGACACGCGCTCTGGCCGAACGACCGCTTCGGCGAGCCGTGATTGCGACCGTTTCCGGCAGCCGGTTGATCATGGCAGCAGCCACGCCGGCGCCGAAGCCGTTGTCAATGTTGACCACGCTCACGCCCGCGGCGCAACTGTTGAGCATCCCCAGCAGCGCGGCCAGGCCACGGAAGCTCGCGCCGTAACCAACGCTGGTGGGCACGGCAATGACCGGCTTGTCGACCAGCCCGGCCACGACCGACGGCAGAGCCCCTTCCATGCCGGCCACAACCACCAGGGCGCGCGCATCCGCAAACTGCTCCTGACGCGACAGCAGCCGGTGCAGTCCGGCCACGCCAACATCGAACAAGCGCACGACCTGCGCGCCCAGCCGCTCGGCCGTGATCGCAGCCTCCTCGGCCACGGGCAGGTCCGACGTGCCGGCGCAGAGCACCGCCACCTTGCCGCAACGACGTGGCAGCGGCGCCACGTCGTGCGTCAACGTGCGGGCCAGCTCATGGTAGGCGGCACGCGGAAACTTCTTCCGCACCACCCGGGCATTTTCCGGGCTCACGCGCGTGGCAAAGGCGTTCTGGCCGGACTTGGCCATGGCGCGGAAGATCGCCACGAGCTGCGCGGCAGTCTTGCCCGCACCGTACACCACCTCCGGCTGGCCGCGCCGGCGCAGGCGGTCAAGGTCGATCTTCGCAAAGCCGATGTCGGATTCCCTGGCGTTGTGGCGAGCGCGCGGCATAAAACGTGTGAATGCGAACACAGAGAACACAGTGCAAACGGAGACCACTGAGGGGGCTTCCGGCTATCCTAACAACGCCTCCAAACGATTCTCTGTGCTCTCAATCTTTCCTCTGTGATCTCGGTGTCCTCAGGCGTCAGATCAGGCTATCGTCCAGCTTCTCTTTCAACGCGGCCACGCTCAGACGCTCCTGCTTCATGGTGTCGCGGTCGCGGAGCGTGACGGTGCCGTCCTCCAGCGTCTGGAAGTCGATGGTGACGCAGAACGGCGTGCCAGCCTCGTCCATGCGGCGGTAGCGGCGGCCGATCGCGCCGCTCTCGTCCCAGAAGCAGTTCCAGCGGCGCTGCAACTGGCCGAAGATTTCGCGCGCCTTGGCGTAAAGCTCGGGCTTGTTCTTCATCAGCGGGAAGACCGCCACCTTGACAGGCGCAATGCGCGGACTGAAGCGCAGCACAACGCGCGTCTCGGTCTTCCCCTTGTCGTCGGTCACCGGCTCCTCCGCATAAGCGTTGCAAAGCAGCGCCAGCGCCAGGCGGTCCACGCCGGCGGACGGTTCGATCACGTGCGGAATGTAACGCCCCTCAAACAGTTTTGCCACAAAGGCGCGGGCGTCGTCTGCCGACTTGCCACGGCCGGCCCATTCCGCCGCAACCTTGTCGGCAAATGCCGCGCGCGCAGCCTCGTCGAGCTTGGCGGCAGCCAGCTTGAGCGGCTCGTCGAACACCTCCATGGTTTTGCCGCTGTGCTTCTGGTGCTGGGTGAGATCGAAATCGCTGCGGGCCGCGATCCCCTCGAGTTCCTGCACGCCGAAGGGGAATGCGTACTGGATATCCACGCAGGCGCGGGCGTAGTGGGCGAGCTCCTTCGGCTCCTGCCAGTACTGCACGAGCGAGGCGTCCGGCAGGCCGATGCGGCGGTACCAGGCCAGGCGCTGCTCGACCCAGTACTTGTGCCACACCTGCCACCCCCAGTTCTCCTGCGGCGCGGAGAGGTCGGGATTGTCGGCCAGCGTCGCGACGCGGCCGCAAATCAGCTCGATGGCCTCGTCGGGGCGGATGAAAAATTCCAGCTCCATCTGCTCAAACTCACGCGACCGGAAGGTGAAATTGCGCGGCGTGACCTCGTTGCGGAATGACTTGCCGACCTGCGCGATGCCGAACGGCACCGACTGGCGGCTGGTGGTAATCACGTTCAGGAACTGTGCGAAGATCGACTGCGCCGTCTCCGGGCGCAAATAGGCAACGTTGGCAGGGTCCTCCACCGGGCCGACGATGGTCTTGAACATCAGGTTAAACGGACGCGGCTCGGTCAGCTCGCCGCCGCAGTGCGGGCACGGCTGCACCAACGCCGCCGGGTTCTCGCTCGCCAGGAGGCTGACAAAATTGCGGAAGGCGGTTCCGGCCAAGCGCGTGCCCACCGCAGCTAGCACGGCGTCCGGGTTGCGAACAGCTGCAAGTCCCGGGGCCAGCCCCTTGCCGCGCCCATTGCACCACCCTTCCACGCGGCCGGAGTCGGGCTGGCCGTTGGCGTGCAGCTCCGTCAGCGACGCGCCGAGTTCGTTGTCAGCCAGCATCTCCCATGTCTGGTCCGCGCGCATGAGTTTCTTGCAGGATTTGCAGGTGCACATGGGGTCGGAGAACGTGTCAAGGTGGCCGGAGGCCTTCCAGGCCGCGGGGTGCATGATGATGGTGGCGTCGAGCCCCACCACGTCCTCGCGTAGACGGACCATAGACTGCCACCACGACTGCCGGATGTTGCTCTTCAGCTCGCAGCCGAGCGGACCGTAGTCCCAGAAGCCATTGATGCCGCCGTAAATCTCTGAACTCTGGAAGATGAAGCCGCGCCGCTTGCAGAGCGACACGAGGGTATCTAGCTTGCCGACCGGTGCCGGGGTGCCCATGGATGTCTCATCCTTTTCCCACCTGCGCCAGCAGGATTGCGGGCGCCAGCGGCGGGAGCTATAATCCCGTTTTGAACCGCTCGGAGCAAGCCGGAAACCCGCTTCGCCCCTCCTCCCATGCGCACAGCCACAATACAGCACGTGAACACCCGGGTGGCGAACCGGGATCTCAAGTATTACATTTTCGACTGGGACGACAACATCCTGCACATGCCCACGCGCATTCATTTGGAGAAGCGCCAGCCGGACGGCTCGTGGGTTCCGCACACCGTCTCAACCGCAGTCTTCAGCCTGATCCGCGGCGATACGCGCAACTACCGCCCGCCCAGCGACAACTGGTCTACGGCCTTCGCGGAGTTCCAAGATTACGCCCAGGAGCCGGAGAATCACTTCCTGCGCGACACGCGCGCCGCCATCCGGCGCGTGCTCGACGGTGCGGACCGCCCGGCGCCCAGTTTCCAGACCTTCCGCACCACGCTGGTCGAAGGACGCCTCTTCGCCATCGTCACCGCGCGCGGACACGCCCCGGGGACCCTGCGCAAGGGCGTGCGACTCTTTGCCGAGCTTGTGCTCACGCCAGACGAGCGCGCCGAGATGCTGGCCAACCTGCGCGGCTATCGCGCCTGCTTCGACCATGTGACCGCTTTCGGCACAGACGAGCAGGAGCTCGACTACTACCTCGGTCTCAACCACTACCATGCCGTCACCTCCCCGGAATTCGACGACCTGGTTCCCGCGGCTACGCCGGGCGCCGAGTCGTCCGAGCAGCGCAAGCAGGTCGCCATCCGCGCCTTCGTAGAGCACATCGCCCGCATCCTCGCCCGCACGCAGGAAGGGAAGGGCCGACCGCGCCAGGTCAGCGTGGGGTTCTCGGACGATGATCCTGGCAACATCCAGGCCGTGGAGGAGTACATCCAGACCGAGCTCGGTCCGCGCTTCCCCGGCATCAAGTTCGTGGTCTACGACACGTCCGACCGCACGATTGAAAAAGGACGCAAAATCGTGGTCAGCGGACAACTCGACCTAGGGCTGTGAATTGCCTAGCGTACCGCGATGTGCTAGGCTGATATGGCGTGTGAAGCCACTGCTTCCCCGCACACGGACTACGAAAGGATGGATCCCATGAACCGGACTCTATGCGTTTCGACCCTCTGTGGCGCGTTTGTCGCCGGGGCCACCATGCTGATGGCCGACACCCCCGCCCCGGGCGCCTGCTGTGCCGCAACCAACCAGACCTGCTGCACCGCCGCAGCCGGCAAGGCCGCTGTCGTGGCTGGCCAGACGCAGACCACCTGCCCCGTGATGCCCGGCAACTCGATCAACAAGAAGCTGTTCGTGGACGCCGAGGGGAAGCGCATCTATGTCTGCTGTAAGGGGTGCATCCCCGAGGTGCAGAAGGACCCCAAGAAGTACATCCAGCAGCTGGAAGCCGCCGGCGTGACGCTCGAAGCCGCGCCAGCCGTAAAGGCCGCGCCGGCCAAGCCGTAAGCGCCGCTCGTCCGGCCGATGGGTCAACCCGCGTCTGAAACGCCCCCGTTTCCGGCGCATCTGGAGAACAGCGCCATGAACGATGCGTGCGTATGCACCACGCCGCATGGCCGGCGCGGGTTGATTCTGTTGTTGATCCTCGCACTCGCCCTCGGCGGCGGCATCGGGCTCGGACGCGGACCGTTGGCGCCGGCTGGCCGCGCCACGCCGCAGCAGATCCGGCAGCTCTACATCTGCAGCATGCACCCGCAGGTGGTACAGGATCATCCCGGCGACTGCCCCATCTGCGGCATGGCCCTCTCGCCGGTCCGCGAGATCCTCGCCACGCCGGCCTCCGGTGCCATTGCGATCGATCCGGTGACCATCCAGAATATGGGTCTTCGCACCGGCCTTGTCCGCAAGGGTCCGTTGCGCCGCACCATCCGCACAGTGGCGACTGTTGCGTACGACGAGACGTCACTGGCCGAGGTCTCGACCAAATTCCGCGGTTGGATCGAAAAAATGTCGGTGTCCGCCGTGGGCCAGCAGGTGCACCGCGGCGACCCGCTGTTCGAGATTTACTCGCCGGATCTCCTGTCCGCGCAGGCTGAGTATCTGGTGGCGCTCGACAATCGCTCCAGCAATCTACCGGGGCTCCCCGCCAGTGCCGCCGTCAAGCTGCGCTTTTTCGACATCTCCGACGACCAGATCGCCGAACTCCAGAAGACGCGCCAGCCGCACAAGACGCTGCGCATCAACGCGCCGCGCGACGGCACCGTGGTGCTGAAGAACGCCGTCGAAGGCCAGATGGTCGAAGCCGGCCAGTCGATCTACCGCATCGCCGACCTCGGGCTGGTCTGGGTACAGGCGCAGGTGTTCGAGCAGGACATGCCGTTCCTCCGCCTCGGGCAGGAGGCTCAGGTCACGCTTTCCTACCTCCCGGACCGTCGGTTCCGCGGCCGCGTGACGTTCATTTACCCGGCTGTGGACGAGAAGACACGCACCGTGCAGGTGCGCATGGAGTTCCACAACCCCGGCTACTTCCTCAAGCCCGGCATGTTCGCCACCGTAGAACTGACCGCGGAACTGGCGGCGGATGCGTTGCTCGTGCCCGATTCAGCCGTGCTGCGCAGCGGCGCGCGCGACACCGTCTTTGTGGCGCGCGACGGCGGCACATTCGAGCCCCGCACAGTCACACTCGGCCCACGCGGCGCGGATGACTGTTTTCAGGTGCTGCGCGGCCTCGCCGAGGGGGAACGCGTGGTGGCGTCCGGCCAGTTCCTGCTCGACTCCGAAAGCCAATTACGCGAGGCGCTCGTGAAAATGACCCCTGTCGCGCAGCTGCCCACCGGAGCTCAGCCGGTTGTTTCATCGCCGGCCGGCGCAGCCGCCGCCTTCGTCTGCCCCATGCCGGAACACGTGGCCATCCTGTACCAACAGCCCGGGAAGTGCCCTCTTTGCGGCATGGCGCTGGTGCCGGTGACAGCCGAACAGCTCGCGCAGATCCAGCCGGGCGGCATAGTGGATCATTACACCTGCCCCATGCCAGAGCACGCCGATGTGCAGCAGGACAAGCCCGGCAAATGCCCGAAATGCGGCATGACGCTGATCCCGGTGATGAAACCCCGGTGAGAGAAGAAAGGCGCCCGCTGTCAGGCGTCAGGTGCCAATCAGAGCTTTGCATGGTGCAGCCATCTCGGCTGCGTTTGGCTGGTGGCGCCGGGAAGAACGGTCGCTATCGTGAAGATACCCGGATGAGCAGGAAGGTTTGGTTGCGGTCCCCTTCTCGCGAAAGCCGGCCCTTCGGGCCCTTTCCTCCCGGCTTCCGCTTCTTCGCGTCCGCATTACCGGCGAACACTGAGTTCTGATTGCCTCGGCAACTGCTTGCCAGCCCGTTTCGGTATAACATAGTATGGTTCGCGTTCTTCGGACGCTGGCGGACGTGGATCACCGCCTGCAAATACCCCCGTAGCTCAGCAGGACAGAGCAGCGGATTTCTAATCCGCCGGTCGCGTGTTCGAGTCACGCCGGGGGTGCCATCTTTTTAGGCCTTATTTTGCCGCGATCCGGCATTCAAAATCGCATTATTTGCCAACAAATACGGCAAAACTGACGGGCGGCGAGTTCACCGCAAGGAACCGCATTACACGCGGCGTCACCGCTGGAACAGCTCCCGACACACCCCGAGATTTACATACAAATAGCATACAAGACTTCCGCGCAAAAAGCCTACTTCCCAAACAAGTACTTCCCCGCCTCGAGGGCACCAATCAGCACCGCACCAACAATCCCACCCGATTTTGCCGCTGCAACCGTGTTCGACGCCCTTTGATTCAACTGCGCGCGTTGACAACGCAACAGCGTCGCGATACGCGGACGCCGGTACGCCCCTTCACGGTTCCAGCGCGCCTGCGCCAACTTCCAGCAAATCTGGAACGCCACCACGGTCTTCCCGGTCCCAGTGGCCATTGTAAGAAGGATACGGCGTTTCCCCTGAAGAACAGACTCCACCGCCCGGTTGATGGCAATCTCTTGGTAATACCGCGGGGATTTTCCGCTCAAGTGATAAGCCGGCGTCAGCAACCCCTCCGCCGCCTGGGGAGAAATCTTCCCGGCCTTGCACAACCGCGCCCACAAAACCTCTGGCGTGGGGTAGGCAGCGAGAATCCGTTCCTTGCCGGTCAGATAGTCGAACTCGGCGATCTCATCGCCGTTCGTGGAATACGCGAACTTGAGGCCGAGGATTTCGGCGTACTGCTTCGACTGCTGCATCCCTTCGCCGACAGGAGAACCCTTCGGCTTCGCCTCAACCACCGCCAGGGGCATGTCCGGCCGGTATCGCAGGATGAAATCCGCGCGCTTCCCAGGCCGACGCCGCGCAGTCTGGCCGACAACAAAAATCCGGCCATCCGTGAACGTCACCTGTTCACTGATCCGCGCCGGCTCCCGGTCCCACCCGGCGGCCTGCAGTTTGGGGACGACAAGCGTCCGGCAGGTATCGGCTTCGTTCATTCCGTCTTCCCGCCGTTCCGCACATCCCGCCCCGTCCCAGCCTTCCCAGCCCGGACCCACACATCCACCTCAGACACCTGGAACCGCCACTGCCGCCCAACCCGGTGAACCGGAACTTTTTTCGCCCGAATCCACCGGCGCACCGTGTCCTTGCTGACACAAAGGTGCCGTGCGATTTCATCAAGCGATACCCATGACTCATGTTGCATGACTGCCCCGCGCCACCATCATCCTTGCACGATCGCGCCCAGTTTTGCATACTCCTGCCACACACGCAAGGCGCGACACACAAAGCCGTTCGGGGCTAGAGACCGCGAGGGATAGGGATTGAAAAGGGGAGTCCATGAAGATCGTGCGCGACAGGAATGACACCATCATCAACGCCATGATTCTGACAGCGGATCAAGTCGCTAACCAACGTGTCAGATGCCCCGTCTGCGGTGTGAAAGAGTTTATAAAGTGGCCCGAGGGCTGGGACGGGCACGCCGGGTACAGGTGTGCCGCCCTCACCGCCACGAACATCGAACTTCGGAAGAAGGAGTTCAAACAAGTCGCCAGCCACCTATTCAGATAACCCAACCATACCAGCACAGCACACATCACACCGACTTCTCATGCAGAACGCGCCCCTCCAACCAATCCGTCGCCCCCCGTAGCGCCTTCAGCGCCTCATCACGCTTCTGCTTCCAGTTCTTCGCCGTCATCGCCTCCAGGCACGTCACCGCCACCCTCGCCATCGCCACCGGAGTCGCCTGCTCCCCGTACACCACCGCAGCCCCCTGCCCTCTGACCTCTGTCTTCTGTCCTTTGACCTCTTTCCCCACCCCGATCGCCGGCAGCGCTGCCACCGCAGCGCCGGCCGCCACCTCGCCGACGTGGGTATAGTGGCGAGTCATCGCCGGGTTGCTGTGCCCGACGATAGCCTCGACCACCGCCAGCGGCGCGTTGGACTGCCGGCAGAGCGACACGAATGAGTGCCGCAGACTGTGGAACCCGACCTCTACGACCGCGCGCAGACTCGTGCCCACGCCGGTATCATCCTTGTGCACCTGAATGCCGCACGCCTCGAAGTGATCGCGGATATCCTTCGCCACATCGGCGTCCTCGTGCTTATACATCGCTGCAAACTTCGGCAGGACGTACCCGTTCCGTTTGGTGGCGGGCGTCTGCGCCAGGACGCCCAGTAGGGTGGCGTGAATCGGCACGTGCACCGGCAGTCCGTGCCGCCGCGCGGTCTTGTTCGGCACGCGCAGGATGATCCGCCGGTCCAGATCGACCTCCGACCACCGCAACGTGCAACAGTCGCCGAGGCGCAAACCGGTGTAGATGCCCACCAACAACAGCGTCTGCAACTCGCCCTTGGCTCGGTTGCAGATTGTATTCAACTCCTGGACAGTCAATTCCCGCCGACTCTGCCGCTTCTCCGTCTTGCGCGCGATTTCCGCCCAGGGATTCCTGCTCAGCCCCGCTTTCCGCGCCAGTACCCGGAACACCAATTCCAGAACCCGCACATGCTTGTTGTAGGTGTTGGTCGTGAAGGACCGCTTGACGATGACCTCGTCATACCCTGTGGGCTTTCCGTCCGGCCCATCCGGTCTCTTCCGCTTTTCACGGATCTCCTTCAACATGTAACCTGCATACCCCTCCGCCACCGCCCCGGAAACCTGCCGCAACTCCGTTACAACCGGGTGCGCCGTCGCAACCCAATCCAGGAACTGCCGCCACTGCGCCGCATAACCTTCCAGCGTCCTGGGCCCCGAGTCCGGCCGGTTCACGGACGCCACATAGGCATCCCATGCCTTCGCCAACTTCATCCCGGCATCCGTACCGCGTTCGACCGCATCCCGTTCTTTCGCGGCATCATCCAGACGATGCTGCACGGTCCGCAAAACTTCCTCTTGCGCAGCGACCATCATCGGAGCCATGATTTCCAGACGACGCGCCTCGGCGGCATCCTCTGTAGTGATCGGATTGTTGTCCTTGTCGCGAAGGACCTGAGTAACGCGCCGGCCCCCGACCATGTACTGGATGTAGAAGGTACTTCCCCGCTGGAACACATAACCGGATCGGTGTTTCGTGACCATGTGTGTAAACTCCTTGTGGCGTGTCGGGGCAACGTCCAGTCACCCCCAGTCCACCCCACCAAAAGATTTACATACAAATAGCATACAAATTGAACAAAGTGCAACTATTTTCAGAAAATATTATGCATTATAGCGGATTTCTAATCCGCCGGTCGCGTGTTCGAGTCACGCCGGGGGTGCCATTTTCACGCAGGCGGAGCCGTCGATCTGGAAAGGAGCGCTCCGCATGATCCGGAGGCATGAGCTGCTTGCGATCTTCTCCTTTCTTCTGCTCCCCGTTGCCGCGCTGCTAGGCGGGCGGATCTTCTGCGCCATCGACCCGGAATGGGCTGTCCACACGCACAACTATGTGCTCAATTACCGGCTGCTCGAACTGGTGCGAAAAGCCATCCTGTCAGTGGCCTTTGCCGCAACCGTCGGCCTGTGGTTTCTGACCTGCTTCTTCGTGTTGAAGGCCAAGCGGCAATCGTATGGGTGGCTGTTTCTGGCGATCTTCGGTCCGCTCGGCTTCATTGTCCTGACAATCCTGAAGGACAAGGCCCTTGACCCGCGGGATCTGTACCGCCGTCTGGTCAGCCGGATGAACCTCTTCCTGCGCGTGGCCTACGAGCTGAGCGTCGTCTATCTCGTGTGGGACCTTGCGTATCAGCTCATGGTGTGGAAGCGGGACATTCTGATCGAACGCCGGGCCGCTGCCACCGGCGTTTCCATCGCGCAGATCGTGGACCAGCAGAACGCCTCCGGCGGCATGTGGGCCTTCAGCGAGGGGCTGGAGGTCCTCTACCTGGTGCCGCTCCTCTATCTGCTCGGACCGCTTGTCTTCAACCTGGTCGACCAGACGCTCCAACGGCTGCGGCCCATGCGCTATGCCAGCCCGCCAGCGCTCCCGTGAACAACGGTGAAGATTCCTTTCCGGGATTGCAGTCGCCGATGTCACAAGCGCCATGAATCCTGACACGCGAACCGGGATCACGCCCCACTATTTCCGAATCACCCGCACAGATGCGGGCCAAGTTGCGTTCTGGCGGGAGAGTTCCGTGCCGGCGGAAATGACGACAGTCTCGAGGGTCGGGCAGCGCGCGAAGAGGTCAGCCGGCAGCTTCTTGAACCCTTCGGCGTCGAGTTCGCGCAGCGGCAGGGCGTAGAGCGGCTCGAATGTCGCCACCGGCGTGTTGGAGATGTCGAGCCGGCGCAGCGGCATCCCTCGCAGCGGTTGCAGGTCGCGCACCGCCGTGTCGCGAACCGACAGCGCGACCAGCGGCAATCCCGCCAGCGGCAGCAGATCCGCCGCGCCAATCACCCGCGCCTCCGGTCCACCATCTCCGGCATGCAGGTCCAACTCGGCCTTGCCGCTGTTGAGCGCGCGCAGCGCCCACTGCACAAAGGCGGCGTGCGTGGCGCGAGACCATTCCGCCGGATTGTGCCGGCTGCAGTAGACCCCCATCGCGAGGCGCCGGTTCTCGACCAGGCGCACCTGCTCGACAAGCTGGCGAAATTCGTCCGGGGCAAGCGGTCGATGCGCATCGCGACTGCTCTGTGCCGCACGCGTTGCCAGCAACAGCCCAGTGTCCGTGCGCGCAGTGTCGACCAGGGCCTCGCGCGTGCGGACCGTCTTTCCTTTCCAGGAAGGCGCGGCGATTGTCTCCAGTTCATGGCGGAACGCCGCCGCGGCAAGATCGTACTGCTCGCGGCCAAAGTAGATCCAGCCGGCGAGGTCCCACACCTCGGTCTGCGCGGGATCCACGCCAATGGCCGCGCGCAGCGTCTCGAGCGCGTCGTCGTAGGCCAGCGCGCGAATCTGCGCCCGCGCCTCGGCCAGAATCTTCGGCACCGCAGCGCAGGTCAGGCGCGTTCGCAAGGCCTGCTCCTCCTGCAGGCTGTTCAGCGCTGCGCGCGTCTCGTCGCGGCTGGCGCGAATGCGCTGGACCGAGACCAGCCCAACGCCAGCCAGAATCAACAGGCTGACGACGATCGCGAGCGAGAGCGCGCCGTGGCGCCGGATCACCAACCAGAGCAGCCGCAGCGGGCCAGCGGTCTCTGCAGAAGTGGCGTAGCCGTTGGTGAAGGCGAGCAGATCGGCCAGCAGGGAGTCGGCCGTCGGGTAGCGGCGGGCGGGATCCGTGGCGAGCGCTTTGCAGGCGATGGCATCGAGCGCCGACGGAATGAAGCGCTTCGGCGCGCGTTGCCGCGGCGGAATGATCTCACCGGCCACGGTACGGCAGAGCAGTTCAGTGGTGCTGGATCCATTCACAGGCGGCTGCCAGATGAGCAGCGCGTAGAGGAGCGCGCCGAGTGCATAGGTGTCGGTGCGGACATCCGCCTCGTTCCCCCGGCCGGCCGCCTGCTCCGGCGCCATGTAGCCGGGGGTGCCCTTGACGGTTCCTGCACAGGTGGCCATTACGCCCGCATCGGACGGATCGGGCCGATCTACCAGGTCGGTCGGGTCTCCGCTGCTTTTCGCCAGCCCCCAGTCGATCAGTCGCACTTCGCCATAGTCGCCAACCTGCACGTTGGCCGGCTTGATGTCGCGGTGGATGACGCCGCGCGAGTGCGCGAAGGCAACGGCCTCGCAAACGCGCGTGAAGATCTCCAGCAGGGCCGGCAGCGGATATTTTGCGATTGTGGCGAAATCGCCGCGGCGCAGGCGTGCGAGGATGCCCTCAAGCGTCTCGCCGTCCAGCAGCTTCATGGTGAAATAGGGGCGGCCATCGGGCGCCAGACCGAGGTCGTGCACAGGCACGATGTTGGGGTGTTCAAGCCGGGCGAGGATGCGGGCCTCGCGGATAAACGCCTGCGGGGCGCGACCGTCACGCGGCCGGGCGAGCGCCACATCGCGGAGCGTGTCGGTATCGCGAACCTGAACGACTTCCTTTTCGCCGCCTGCGCCGAGTGGCTGCGCGCCGTTATATTTGGCCGCGGGCAGTAGCGTCAGCACGGGGAGCGCCGCCGCCGGCGGCTCGTCCTTCCCTGCGGTGTAATACTGCCGCAGCCAGGCATCGTCAGCAGCGGCAGACGGAGAATGTGCATTCGTCGCGGACATGGCGGCAAGAGGCCTTACACGAGCGGCGAGGCGCGTCGGCCGCAGGAATTACGGTACCTGCTTCGCCAGCTCCGCGCGCGCGGTGGCGAGGTCGGCCTGGGAGGCTGGAGAGAGCAGCATCCGCTCTGCGAGGAACTGGCCGAGTTCCTTGCCAGCCTGTACGTCACTCGGAAAATGTACGCCGGCCAGCACGCGGTCCTGCGCCACCTGATCGGCCCGAGTCAGCAGCGCGGCCTGGCGCGACGTGACGAGCGCGCCCAGCAGCGTGGCGCAGAGGCGGCTTTGCGTGGCGCGGTCACTCGGGTAAGACGGGCTGGACGGCTTGTCGATGCAGGGCGAGAGGCGGCTCTCGAGAGCCCACGGCCGCGGGCGCTGCCAGCGAGCCTTGGCGTCGTTGATGACCGCCTGGGCGTTGTCCATCGCGAAGGAAAGGAGCGCCGCAGTGGCAGGGAGCTGTTCAGGCCGCACGTTCGGACCCAGTGCGCCGGCGAACATGCGCAGCCCCACAGGGCCGTCGCCCCGGATGCGTTGCAGATCCTCCGGCGTGCGCGCCTGCTGCAACGCCAGCATGGCGTCGAGTTCGGCCCGCGTGGTCGGCGAACTGTTCGTCGGCGGCTCGCGGAGGAAGGCGGACAGATCCACCGTCTCCGTCGCGACATACCATCCCATGGGCACAGGCGGCTCGGAACGGCACCCCATGAACAGCGCCGCGCCAAGCGCGAAAGCGGACACCAGCAGCGGAAGCGGACGGATCTTCATGTAGCCCCCTTTGGTTCGTCTTGCCAGCCAATGGCCCAAGGGTAATCCCGCACGGCCGGAGGCGTCAAGTAAAGGCGGGCAGCCCGCCGGTAAAGCCAAAACGACCGGACACGAAGAAGAGGAAGTTTGTGCGAAGGGATCGAAGGGTTGCTTTCCGCGCAGGCGCGGAACAAACATTCCCTTCGTGCGCTTCCCTGTTTTCTTCCTCTCCTTCGTGTCCCGCCGTTTTGTTGGTTGGCGCCCGACACCTGCTGCGGGCAAGACATCTTTTCCCGCATTCCCTTCCATCGTCGTTTCGTTTATTCTGGCGGGGATTGGCGGAAGGATCACCTCCATGAGCAACATCCCCCCCAGACAGACGTTCAGCGGGCTGCCGCCGGACCCCTCCTCTGACTACCAGAATCTGTCGCAACAGGGGCTGGTGCTGCACGACGCCGCGCACGGCGATGCCAATGCCTTCCCTGTGCTGAAGGCGTTCCAGGACTACCTGGAGATGGAGCGCCAGCAGGCCCGCAAGCGACTGGTGACGCTGACGGTCTTCTTCGTCTCGCTGATGACGCTGGTGGTGGCCGGGTTCATCGTGGCGTTCATCTTCCTGTTCAACAACATGTCGAAGAGCCAGAACTACCTGATAGATCTGGCGCTGCAGCAGCGCAAGGAGGCATCGGTCCCGGCCGTGTCGTCGGCCACGCCGCTGGTGCAGCAGGCCGCGAAGGAGTTCGCGCTCGCGGCGCAGGCGCTCCAGACGAACCTTGGTTCGCAACTCGCCAGCGTGGGGAGCACGGCAACCCGCCTCGACAGCAAGGTGGATGCCCAGAACGCCGAGATGGCCAAGCTGCGCGAGGCGCTGGCTGCCCTGCAAAAGGAGAACGCCAGCATGCGCACCGACCTGCCGAAGCTGGCAGCCGATGCGGCGCGCAAGGCACAACCGCCGGCACCCGTCGCACAACCGCCAGCCACACCGCCGCCGCGCAGTGCCACGACGCCCACCCAGCCACCGGTCACCACGGCCGACATGGCGGCTCCCGCCGGCTACGAGGAGGCGGTGCTCACCGTCCGCTCGCGCGACGGCTCCACCATTCCCTGGCGCGCGTTCCTGCCAAAGTAAGCAGACGGCAGACTGGAACCCAGTTCAGCTGTCTTCCCGCTTCCCTGAGTTCCCGTTTGGAAGTGCTGCCTCACTCCCCTGGAATGAAGAGCGTCTGGCCGGCCTTCAGGTTGTCGTCCTTCAGGTTGTTGGCCTTCCGGATCGCAGCCGGCGTGGTGTGATAGGCCTTGGCGATGTCCGCCAGTTTCTGACCGGCTTCGACTTTGTGCATGTAGCCGTTCTGTTTGACGGCCGCGTTACCGCTCTTGGTGGCGCTGGTGGCTGCAGCCATGTACTTGTTGATGCGCGCAGTGAGGTCGTCGACGATCTCCTTGCGCATGGCATCGCGCTCGCTGTGCGCCTGGTCCAACTCGCGGCGCATGGCGACGAGGTCGTCGCGCAGTTTGGCCTGGTCGCGGGACTGCGCATCGAGTCGGTCGAGGCGCTCGACTAGGCGGGCCTGCGACTGCAGGAGGCCGTCGATCTGGCTTCTGGTCGTGGCGACGTCGCGTTGCGCCTGCTGCGCAGCGAGCTCCTGGCGGGCGTTATCGGTCTTGGGTTGCTCGCCGGGCCAGTAGATCTTGCCGTCGACCGTCGTGCAGCCGGAGACCAGCAGGCCAGTCCCCAGCAGGGCGCCCAGCAGGCCGCCACGCGCCATGGAGGCGCGAATTTCAAACGTGCGCATGTCCGTATCTCCTGAACTTTTTTCGCCGTCAACTCTATGCGCGCCGCTGCGGCGGCGCCATTTCAACCGTTTCCGTCTACAGCGTCTTGTGTTCGCCGACGGAATAGAAGACCTTGCCAGCCGCGTCGGTGACCGCGAAGGACTCCGGATGCCGCTGCGGCTCGGACTTGAAGGAAAGCATACCGGTGTACTGGCCCTGGAGATCGATCAGCATCTGTTCGTCCTCGGTACGCAGGCGCTCAAGGACCGCCGGGGCGATGTGCACCTGCAGGTCGATCTCGCGGCCGTCGAGCTTGCACTTGCGCATGATGGCGGCGGTCTGGCGCTGAATGTCGACGCTGATCGCCAGCGGCGACTTGATCAGGCCGTGGCCGCGGCAGTAGGGACAGTCGATGTACATCTGCGACTGGATGCTCTCCTCCTGGCGCTGGCGCGTCATCTCCATGAGCCCCAGTTCGGAGATGGGCAGGACGTTGGTGCGGGCGCGGTCGCGTTTGAGTGCCGCGCGCATGGCCTTGTGCACGGCGGACTGGTGCTTGCGCGCCTTCATGTCGATCAGGTCGAGCACCACCAGGCCGCCGATGTTGCGCAGGCGGAGCTGGCGCGCGACCTCTTCGACGGCCTCAAGGTTGACCTCGAGGATGGACTCCTCCTGGGAGTTCTTGTTGCCGCGGTGGCGGCCCGTGTTGACGTCGATGGCGATCATCGCCTCGGTCTCGTCGATCACCAGGTGGCCACCGGACTTGAGCATGACCTTGCGGCGGAAGGCTTCCTCGATCTGGCGCTCGACGCCGTGGTGATCGAAGATCGGCAGATGTCCCTCATAATGCGTGATGGCATTGCGGGCGCGGCGCGAGATGCGCGCGGCCACGCCGCGGATGCGGTCGTAGGCGGCCGTGTCGTCGATCACGACGCGGTCGATCTCCTCCGTGAGCCAGTCGCGCACAATGCGCTCCACGAGGTCGGGTTCCTGGTAGACCACACAGGGTGCGGACTTGTTGCGGATGTTGTCCTGCAGTTCGGTCCAGATGTCGAGCAGGTTGCGCAGGTCGCGCACGAAGGCCGTGCTGCTGGCGCCGGAGCCGACGGTGCGCACGATCAGGCCGATGTCCTCGGGCATCTTCAGCTTCGACACGAGCCGGTCCAGGATCTTCTTGAGGCGCACGCGCTCCTTGGCGTCTCCGATCTTGCGCGACACGCCGCGCAGCCGGCAGCCGGGCATCATCACCAGATAGCGGCCGGGGATGCTGAGGTTGGCGGTGACGCGCGGCCCCTTGGTGCCGATGGGCCCCTTGGTGACCTGCACGACGATCTCCGAACCGGACGGAAATCGGCGCGAAATCTCGTCGTTCGAAATGCGCCGCCGACGCGTGGGGTGGCTCGGTTCGTCGTCCTCGTCCAAGCGCCCCTCTTCATCGGGGAGCATGTCCCAGTAATGCAGGAAGGCGTTCTTCTTCAGGCCGATGTCCACAAAGGCGGCCTGCAGGTCGTGCTCCAGGTTCTGGATGCGCCCTTTGAAGATGCTTCCCACCAGGCGTTCCTCGGTGGGATGCTCCACTTGGAACTCCTCCAGCTTGCCGTTTTCCACCACGGCCACGCGCGTCTCGAGTTTCTCGGCATTCACGAGAATCTCACGTTTTGGCGTCTTGCGCCGGAACCAACCGAACAACATGTCGTCCTCTCTCTCCGGGGCGCCGCTGGGGCAGCCCCTGTTTGGTCACACACTTCCTCTTCCGATCCGCGCCTAGAACCGAGGCGCAGACTGGCGGCCGTGGATCGCCACGCTTTGGACGAATCCCATCGCCGCCATCATGGTCAACAGGCAGGTGCCGCCGGAACTGATGAACGGCAACGGCAATCCCGTCACCGGCAGCAGTCCGACCGTCATTGCGATGTTCACGAACACATGGCAGAACATCATCACGGCCACACCCACGCATAGCAGTTTTCCGACACCGTCGGGGCAGCCGAAGGCCACGGTCAGCACCGCGCCAATAACCAGCGCATAGAGCGCCAGGATCGTCATCGAGCCCGCAAACCCCGCCTCCTCAGACAGCACGGAAAAAATAAAATCGTTGAATGATACGCGCGGCGGCAGATACCCCAGCAGGTTCTGATCTCCCTTGCAGAAACCCTTGCCCCACACCCCTCCCGAACCGACGGCAATTTCGGATTGCCGCTTGTTCCAGGAGCCGTAGCCCCGATTGTTTTTCGCTCCCTTTTCGAACTCTCTTTCCGGAAAAAGGAAATGCGCCACCCGCTCCTGCTGAAACCCCTGCAGCCCGGTCATCACCTGAAGCCGGGAATCGTGGGTTTTCTTGTCGACCTCCCACGATTCGGCAATCGCCACGGCGGAAAGAACCCAGACGACCGCCGCCACGCCGATGGCAACCGTCGTCCAGAACGCCCGCGGCGACACGTTGGCGACAAACAACATCGCGAAGACGGTCGGCACAAACACCAGCGCCGTGCCCAGATCGGGCTGCTGCAGCACCAGCGCTACGGGCACCGCCAATACGCCCAGCGCCGCCAGAAAAGCGGCAGTGCCGCGGGGCGCATCACGTCGGCCCAGAAACCAGGCGAGAAAGAGGATCACCGCCAGTTTGGCAATTTCCGATGGCTGCACATGGAACACCCGGCGTTGCGCGCCCATGTTGACATCACCAAACACCAGCACTGCCACGAGCAGGGACAGGGTGCCTAGATAAAACACCCACGTTCCGCGCAGCAGCGTCCGGTAGTTGACACAGGCCAGCGTCAAATAAACTGCCAGCCCGACCGCCGCCACCTGGGCGTGGCGAAGGTAGAGACCCTGCACCGCTTTCTCGTCCCGGATCGAACAAGCACTGTAGATAAACGCCGTGCCGATGGCCACCAGCAGGCACAGGCCGACCAGCAGCACCCAGTTCAGGTGGCGCAGTGCGCCGAGCGGAGACCAGGGGCGGGCAACCGTGTTCATGTGGCGTCCGCCTTTCCGCCGGCCGCGATCTCGTCAGCAAAGATCGTCAGCAGCACGCGCTGCAGGCGCGGCCCCACCGTAAGGCCGCCGGTTTGCGCCTCCTCGACCACCATGACAGCCACCACGCGCGGCGCCTCAGCCGGCGCGAAGGAAATCATCCACCCGTACTTCTTTGGCTGGCCGTCCACGCGATACTGGGCCGTGCCGGTCTTGGCCGCGATGGTCAGCCCGGAGACGCGCACGCGGTGGCCGGTCCCCTCTTCGCCGCTGACCACGTCGCGCATGGCGGAGCACACAAACACGTTTGCCGACGCAGGCCAGCTGGCGCGGCTAATGACCTCACCCTCGTCGCTGTCTCCGCGCCGCAGGAGCCGCGGCTGCAGCACGCGCCCGCCGTTGGCCAGCGCCGCCGTGGCCACGGCCATCTGCAGCGGCGAGACGAGCAGATCCCCCTGCCCGATCGCCACGTTGCAGGTGTCGCCCACGGACCACTCCTCGTGCTGGCGCGCCTGCTTCCAGGCAGCAGTTGGGAGCAGGCCCGCGGCTTCGCCGGGAAGGTCGATCCCTGTACGCCGCCCCATCCCCGCCTGCTGCGCGATCGTCCAGATGGGCTCGTATCCCATATCGCGGGCCACGGAGCAGAAATAGACGTTGCAGGAGACTTCGATGGCCTTGCGCATGTCCACCACGCCGTGGCGTTCGCCGTTCGCGCACTGGATGAGGCGGTTGCCGAGGTGGAAGGAGCCGTCGCAGACGTGCGTGGTGATGGCGGGTTGGTCGCCCAGCGTCAGGGCGGCCAGCGCCACGAAAGGCTTCATAGTGCTGCCGGGCGGATAGACGCCCGCCAGGGCGCGGTTCAGCAACGGGCGCGCGGAATCATCAAGCAGCGCCTGCCAGAGCTCTGGCGCGGGGGCCGGTGAGAGCGCGTTCGGGTCGAATGTTGGCGCGCTGGCCATAGCCAGGATATCGCCATTGCGCGGGTCCAGCACCACGCCCGCGCCGCGCACGCCGGCGAGCACGTTCTCAAGCGAGGCCTGGATGCCGCTGTCGAGCGTCAGCGTGAGATCGCGCCCCGGCACGGGCTGCCGCGCGGTCCATTCGTCATGGCGGTAGCCGACGGCATCCACGCGGATCAGTTGCCCGCCGGGCAGGCCGCACAGGAGATCGTCGTATTCTTTCTCCAAGCCGGCACGCCCCTTGAGACCGGGGAGCTGGTAGTGAAAATCCTCGGCACGCGCCGCCTCGGCAAGGTCGCCGCGGCCGACGTACCCCAGCACGTGCGCGGCCAGTCGCCCCTGCGGATAGAGTCGCTCCGGCTGCACAAAGATGTACACGCCCGGAAAGTTCGTGCGGCACTCGACCAGACGGGCCAGCGCAGCATCGTCCAGATGCGCCCAGACGATCAGCGGCAGCGGCAGATTTTTGCGGATGTGCTCCTCGATGCGATGGCGCGGACAGGCGCGCGGGATCTGGAGTGTCTCGGACAGGCGGTCGAGCTCGATCTCCGCAGCGTTGACCGTGTTACTCCAGCGCCCCGGGCGGCGCAGTTCCTCCAGATAGAGCGCCACGCAGTAGTTGGGTTGGTTGTCCGCCAGCAGGCGGCCACGGCGGTCGAGGATGCGGCCGCGCGGGCTCGGCAGCAGCACGCGACGCACGCTCTGCTTCGTCTGCCGCTGCTCGTAGTCCCAGGACTGCACGACCTGCAGATGATAGAGGCGCACGCCCAGCAGGACCAGACCTGCCAAGAACACCACGCCCAGCAGCGCAAGTCTCCAGTTGTTAAAGTGCTTTGGTTCGTGCAGGTCCATGTCAAAAGCGGTTCCGTGGTTCACGGTTCAGCGGTTCAGCGGTTGACAACAATAGGGTCGGAACGATCACGCCAACCGTGAACCGTTGAACCCGAAACCGTGAACCCTTGTGCATAAGATCAGTACACTCCATGGACGGATTCAGTCCGTTTCACATTCCCCGCCCATCGATCCAGTGTGCGGAAGAGAGCAAAAGCCGCCGCACCGGCAACCCCGCCGGCCGGCAGGAGCAGCGCCACGTCGCCGACGGCGCGCCAGCCGTTGTCGGGCATGGCCAGACGCGCCCAGGCAAGCTGCCACAAGGCCTGCAGCGGCGCCATGACCGTTGCGGCGACTACCACGCCGGGAAAAGCGCCGTCCAACAGCATCCGGCGCAGCGGCCGCTGCGCCAGCGTCAGCAGCAGCAGAAAGGTGGCGGTGCAGGAATTGGGAAGGCCTCCTGCGCTGTCGGTAAGCCAGCCAGCCCAGATCGCAACCGTCATCGCAGGGACCAGCGGGCGGTTGAGCGCGCAGTAGATCGCCACAGCGGACAAAAACGGGATCTTCAGCGGCGAACCGGGCATGCCGGGGAGCAGATTCTGCACGGCGGCGCTCAACGCCAGCGCGATCAGCAGCACGGGAAGGTCCATCTTCATGGCCGCCCCTCCGTCCGCCGTGCCAGCACGAGCACGATTTGCAGGTTGCCGAGGTCCGCGGCAGGCATGACCACCGCTTCGCGGTACAGATTGGCGGCGTCGACCGCCGTCTCCAGCACGCAACCCACCGGGATGCCGCGCGGGAAGACGCCGCCCAAGCCGGAGGTGACAAGGCGCGTGCGTGGCGCAACTTCCACGTCGCGCTTGAGAAAACGCAGACGCAGTGGGTCGATCACGTACAGCAGCCGGAGTTCACCCTCGCCGAGGGTGTGCCCACCGCCACCGCATAGCACGCCGCGCACCGCGTCCATGCCGGCCGGCGGCGGATCCAGTTCGCACGCCACCTGGCTGTTCGGGTCTGAAATCAGCAAGACGTCGGACGTGTGCGGCGTGACACTCTCGATGCGCCCGACCAAACCCTCGGCCACCAGAACCGGATCGCCTGGTTGCAGACCTTCCAGGCGTCCCTTGCCGATCCGGATCTGGCGTTGCCAGCCAGTAGCTCCGCCCCGGGACAGCACGGGGCAGACCGCGATGCGGCAGCCAGACGGCGGCGGAAAATTGAGCGCGGCGCGCAAGCGGCGATTCTCGTCAGCCAGCGCCGCCAAGCGGGCGACATCCAAGTGCAGCCGCTCGACGTCATCGGCAAGTTCGCGATTGCGGACCGCCAGATCGGCCCGCCGGAGCACGCCGGCAGCGGGAGCGACCAGGTGCAGCCGCGCCCAGGCGACCGCGTTTTCGAACGGGTAGACGACCTCGCGCGCATCCAGCAGCAACCGGGAGGAGAACCATCCCGCCACCACCAGCATCAGGCTGAGAGCCAAGAGTCCGTGCCAATATTTCGCCGATTTCAACCCTGATCCACTCCAACCGGCCGCCTGCGGGCGGCCGGATCTACAGGGAGAAACGGCTCACGGATAAATCAATCTCGAAGGGCTAGCGCCGCGCTGCCGCGCGGGAAAGAAAATCCATCTCGTTCAGCACCACGCCCGTGCCCTCGGCCACGGCGCTCATCGGGTCGTCGGCCAGGTGCACCGGCAATCCCGTCTGTTCGGCGATGAGCTTGTCCAGCCCGCGCAATTGCGAGCTACCGCCAGCCAGCACCATGCCGCGGTCGACCAGGTCGGCCGACAGCTCGGGCGGGCATTTCTCCAGCGTGATGCGAATGGCGTCAACAATCGTGGACACCGGTTCCTGCAGCGCCTCCCGGATCTCCTCAGACGTGACGGCGATGGTCTTGGGGAGGCCAGCCACCAGATCGCGGCCCTTGACCTCCATGCTCTTCTCTTCGCCCGTCGAATACGCCGAGCCGATCTCGATCTTGATCTGTTCCGCGGTCCGCTCTCCTATCATCAGATTGTACACCCGCCGCATGTACTGCACGATGCATTCGTCCATGGCGTCACCGCCAACCCGGACACTTCGCGAGTAAACAATGCCGGCCAGCGAGATCACCGCGACCTCACAGGTGCCGCCACCGATATCGACAATCATGTTGCCGGCCGGTTCGGACACGGGCAACCCCACGCCGATGGCAGCCGCCATCGGTTCCTCAATCAGAAAGACCTCCCGTGCACCAGCGTGCCGCGCAGATTCCTGCACGGCGCGCTTCTCGACCTCAGTGATGTCGCTGGGCACCGCAATGAGGACACGCGGCGGAATCCGGATGGGGTTCGTGTGCACCTTCCGGATAAAGTACCGGATCATCGCCTCAGTGATGTCGAAATCCGCGATGACACCGGATTTCATCGGGCGGATGGCCACGATGTTGCCCGGTGTACGCCCCAGCATGCGCTTGGCTTCCTCGCCCACGGCCAGAATACGCTTTGTGCCTTCCTGAATCGCCACCACCGACGGCTCGCGGATCACAATCCCGCGGTCCTTGACGTAGACCAGCGTGTTCGCCGTGCCCAGATCAATGCCGATGTCGTTTGTGAACAGACTCAGAAATTTATTCCACTTGTTCCACATTGCGCGAATCTTTCCGAAACGTGCCAAACGCCCCCGTAGGAAATACGTAGTGTGTCTACAATGACGCATTTGTTGGGATCGGGTCAAGGCGAAAGCGCGATTGACTTGGTGTCGGATGCAACGGTATTGTGCGCATGCCGGTTTGTGCAGCCTCTCCCCACCGGCGGGAGCACGAAACGCGAGGAGCTCGATCATGGCGCGTGCATTCAACTTCTGTGCCGGTCCGGCAATCCTGCCGCTGGAGGTTCTTCAGCAGGCGCAGGCCGAGTTGGTGGATTACCAGGGCACGGGCATGTCGATCCTGGAGATGTCGCACCGTGGCAAGCAGTACGACGCTGTCCATCAGGAGGCCACTGCCAACATCCGCGAACTGATGAACCTGTCGGACGACTACGCCGTGCTCTTCCTGCAGGGCGGCGCCAGCCTGCAGTTCGCCATGGTCCCGATGAACTTCCTGCCTCCCGGCGCCACCGCCGACTACGTCAACGCTGGCAGCTGGGGCTCGGCGGCCATCAAGCAGGCGCGCCTGCTCGGCAACGTAACCGTGGCTGCAGACTGCGAGAAGGAGATCCCCACCCGCGTCCCTGACGCCGCGGAGCTCAAGCTCACCCCCGGCGCTGCCTACCTGCACCTCACCTCCAATGAGACCATCTCCGGCGCGCAGTGGAAGGCCTTCCCGAAGCCCGCCGCGCCGCTGGTCTGCGACATGTCCTCGGACATCCTCTCACGTCCGGTGGACTACCGGCAATTCGCGCTGATCTACGCCGGTGCGCAGAAGAACCTCGGTCCGTCCGGCGTCACGCTCGTGATCGTGCGCAAGGACCTCGCCGAAAAGGCCGCCAAGACCATCCCGGCCATGCTGCGCTACCAGACGCACATCGAAGCCGAGGGGATGTACAACACGCCGCCCTGTTACAGCGTTTACATTCTGGCGCTCACCACGCGCTGGCTCAAGAAATTCGGGCCGGCGAACATGTTCCAGCGCAACCGCGACAAGGCACAGCTGCTCTACCACACCATCGACGCCTCCGGGTTCTACCGCGGCACCGCGAAGAAGGAATGCCGCTCCGACATGAACGTCACCTTCCGCCTCCCCACCGCGGAACTCGAGGAACGCTTCTGCGCCGAGGCGACCAAGGCCGGCCTCAGCCAGCTCAAGGGGCACCGCTCCGTCGGCGGCGTGCGCGCCTCGATCTACAACGCATTCCCCGTCGAGGGCGTTCAGGCGCTGGTCGCGTTCATGAAGGAATTCGAAAAGCGCAACGGATAGCTTTCGCCAACGCGAAATCGATTGGCAGAAACCCGCGGAGCAATCCGCGGGTTTCTGCTTTTGCACCCAACGTGGTGAAAGTGTCCCGCCTGCCCCGAGTCCACGCGCGAATATGCACCTTAAAGCACCCGGTGCATCATTTTCTTCTCTCTTGCGCTGCAGCGCGGCACAAGGCAGAATAAAGCATCGTTGTTGCAGTTGTTGCAGGAGGATTTTCTGCGTATGCCCTCGCACGCGATCGACAAGATTCTGGTCGTCAATTCCGGCAGCTCCTCGCTCAAATTCATGCTCTTCCGCATGTCGCCCGAGACCATGCTGGCCAAGGGGACCATCGAACGCATCGGGCGCCCCAGCGCCAACCTCGCCTACCAGCGCGACGGCGAGGCGCGCATCAACCTCCCGATCTCCGCCGACAACCACGGCCAGGCTCTGGAGAGCGCCTGCCAGATCCTGACCGACCCCGCGCGCGGCGTCCTGCGCGCGCTGACCGAGGTGCAGGCCATCGGCCACCGCGTGGTGCACGGCGGCGAGCGGTTCAGCACGCCAAGCGTGGTCGATGACCAGGTCAAGAAAGCCATCATGGAGTGCGCCGCGCTCGCACCGCTGCACAATCCGCCCAACCTCGGTGGCATCGTGGCCTGCGAGCACGTCTTTCCCGGCGTGCCCAACGTGGCGGTTTTCGACACCGCCTTCCATCAAGCCATGCCGTTACACGCCTATCTCTATGCGATCCCGCGCAAGTACTACGACCAGTACCACATCCGCAAATACGGGTTCCACGGCACCTCGCACAAGTACGTCATGCAGTCTGCGGCCGAGTACCTCCATCGCCCGGTCGAGCAGCTCAAGCTCATCACCTGCCACATGGGCAACGGCTCCAGCATCGCGGCCATCGACGGCGGCAAGGTACTCGACACCTCCATGGGCATGACCCCCCTGCCCGGCCTCGTCATGGGAACGCGCTGCGGCGACATTGACCCCGCGGTCGTGCTCTTCCTCGCGCGGCAGGGGATGACCCCGGACGCGATCGACGACCTGCTCAACAAGAAATGCGGCCTGCTCGGCGTGGGCGGCATCGAGAGCGGCGACATGCGCGACCTGGTGGACGCCGCAGCAGCCGGCAACCCCTCCGCCACCATGGCGCTGAACATGTTCGGGCACCGCACGGCGTTCTACATCGGCGGCTACTACGCCCTGCTCGGCGGCGCCGACGCGGTCGTGCTGACCGGCGGCATCGGCGAGAACTGCTTCCCCGCCCGCAAGAAGATCGTCGAGCGCCTGGACGCCATCGGCTGCATTCTCGACGATGCCCGCAACGAAGAGGTCCGCGGCCGCGCCGGCGTCATCACCACCGACGCCAGCCGCACGCCGGTCATCATCCTCCCGACCAACGAGGAGCTCATGATCGCGCGGGAAACGTACACGCTGCTGGCGAAACAAGAAGTGAACAGTTAGCCGGTAGCAGTTCTGTCGCAAAATTGATTGCTGCTTACTGTTCACTGTGCGCATTCTGCCATCCACGCTGGAAAATTCCCCATGAAGCTGCTTGCCCGTCTCATCCCCCGTGTCCAGGCCGCCAACCGCCGCATCGTGCTGCCGGAAGGGCACGACCCCCGCGTCATCCTCGCCGCGCTCAAGGCACGCCTCGACCGCCTCGCCACGCCCCTCGTCCTGGCCACACCCGAGGAACTCGCCACGGCCGAGAAGGATGCGGGCGCCTCTCTTTCCGCCGCCGGCATCGCCAGCATCGACTACACTTCGTCCGACCTGCTGCCCCGCCTCGCCGCCCTGCTGCACGAGAAGCGCAAGGCCAAGGGGATGACGCTGGACGAGGCTACCCAGGCTGTGCGCGCCAGCCGACTCTACTTTGGCAACCTCATGCTGGCCTCCGGGCTGGTGGACGGCCTCGTTGGCGGCAGCATCGCATCCACTCCCGACATGCTGCGCGCCGCGTTTCATTGCGTCGGCACAGCGCCCGGGATCCATCTTGGTTCGTCGTGCTTCGTCATGGACCTCCAACACCCCACGCCGTCCGGCGACGACGTGCTGCTCTACGCCGACTGCGGCGTCAACCCCTGCCCCACGGCCGAGCAGATGGTGGATATCGCCCATGCCACCGCCATCTCCTGCCGTGCCCTCTTGGGCCAGCAGCCCCGCCTCGCCTTTCTGAGCTTCTCTACCAAGGGAAGCGCCTCGCACGAGTTGGTGGACAAGGTGCGCATCGCCACGGAGCTGACAAAAAACCGCTTTGCCGAACTCAAGCTTGACGCCGTGGTCGACGGCGAAGTGCAGGCCGACACCGCGCTCGTCCCCCGTGTTGCCGCGGCGAAAAACCCGAAAGGTGCCATTCAGGGCAATGCCAACGTGCTGATCTTCCCGGATCTGCAGGCCGGAAACATCGCCTACAAGCTCACCGAGCGCCTCGCCGGCGCCACGGCCTACGGCCCGATCCTGCAGGGATTCGCCAAGCCGGTCAACGACCTCTCCCGGGGCTGCAGCGCCGACGATATCGTCGGCGTCATCGCCATCACGATCTGCCAGGGACTGTAAACTGCGGCCGTCACAACGGAGGGTGAACATGCGCGTGCTGCTGGTGGAAGACGACCGCAAGATCGCCTCATTCGTGGCCAAGGGCCTCCGGCAGGCTGGTTACACCGTGGACCCGGTCGACACCGGCGAGGACGGCTACACGCACCTGTCCACGCAAACCTACGATGCCGCCATCGTGGACATCATGCTGCCGGGCATGGACGGCCTGACCCTGGTGGAGAAGGTCCGGCGCGATTTTCCGCGGCACATACCCATCATTTTCCTGAGCGCGCGCCGGGAGGTAGACGACCGCGTGCGCGGCCTGCAGGTCGGCGGCGATGACTACCTCGTAAAGCCCTTTGCGTTCTCCGAACTGGTCGCGCGGCTGCAGGCGCTGATCCGCCGCACCGCCGGCGTGCGCGAGCCCACCCGCCTCGGGCACGGCGACCTCGAGCTCGACGTCGCGCGCCGCCGGCTGACACGCGCCGGGCAGGTCGTGGAGCTCCAGCCCCGCGAGTTCGCCCTGCTACAGTACCTGTTCTACCACCCCGGCCGGGTGCTCTCCAAGACCATGATCATGGAGCATGTCTGGGACTACAACTTCGACCCGGAGACAAACGTGGTGGAAACCTGCGTCTGCCGCCTGCGCAACAAGCTTAATGAGGGGTTTCCGAAAAAACGCGAATACATCCGGACCCTCCGGGGAGTCGGTTATGTCCTTGCGCCTCAGGAGTAGCTGGCGCGGTTCGTTCGCGCTGCGCCTGGCCGCCACCTGCGCACTGCTGTCCGCGCTGCTGTCCGTGGGCGGACTCTCGGTTCTGTATCTGGTGGTCAAATCGCACATGAAACACGCCACGGACGCCGGCATGGCCTCCGACATGCGGGAAATCTTCATTGTCGTCGACCGCAGCAACCTCGACGGCGTGCGAGCCTGTTTTGACGCGATCACCGCCTCGCAGGGAAGCATGGACAGCTTCTACCACCTGATGAACGCACAGGGCGAGACTCTGGCAGGCAGCAAGCTGACTCCCTGGCAGGATGTGGCCTTCGACCCGCAGCGCCTGAAGGGGCTGTCCGCGCGCAAGCCGATCATGCGCACCGTGGTCCTGAAGGACGCGCGCAAATCGGCGCGCGTCCTGGAGGCCCGTGTGGCGGACAACCTCTACCTGCAGATGGGGCTGTCACTCGAGGAAACCAACAAGTTCCTGTTTCACCTCCGCAGCGTGGCCACCTGGCTGGTCGTCATTTTGCTGGCCGGCAGCACGGTGACGGGCTGGCTGGTCGCGCGACGCGCCATGAGCGGCATCCGCCGCATTACGCGGGCGGTCGAACGGGTGACCGGCGGCAGTTTCGGCGACCGTGTCCCGGTGTCGCCCGGCGGCGATGAGATATCCCATTTGGGCCGGACGTTCAACGACATGGCCGAACGTGTCCAGACCACTCTGGCGGAGATGCGGCAGCTCAACAGCAACATCGCGCACGACCTGCGCAGCCCAATCACTCGCATCCGGGGGGTGGCGGAGACCAGCCTGCTAACCGCCGACAACCAGCAGGAGTTCCAGGAAACCGCCGGCAGCGTCATTGAAGAGTGCGACCGCCTGCTGCTCCTGATCAATACCACGCTCGACATCGCCGAGGCGGAGGCCGGCATCCGCCGGCTTGACCTCTCGACGTTCGATCTGGCCGAGGTGGCCCAGCAAGCCGCGGAAATCTTCCGCCCGGTTGCGGAGGAGAATGGCGTCCGCCTCGGAACGCGCCTGACCCGCACGCCGGTGCGCGGTGAACTCCCCCGGATCCAGCGCGCCGTGGCCAATCTGGTCGACAATGCCGTGAAATTCACTCCGCACGGCGGTGAGGTACTGGTCACGGTCAGCGAATCGCAGGGGTGCGCCCGGCTCGTCGTGCGCGACACCGGCCCCGGCATATTGCCCCGCGACCTGCCCCACGTTTTCACTCGTTTCTACCGCGGCGACAAGAGCCGCCACCTGCCGGGCCACGGACTGGGCTTGAGCTTGGCCAGCGCCTTCGTCCGTGCCAATGGCGGCGATCTCTCCGTGGAATCCGAACCCGGCCAGGGCAGCATCTTCACCATCCGCCTCCCGGCTGCGTCCGGGTAATCCTGGTGCCAATGGGCAATGCCGCGCGGCGCGAAGCCAGTTCACGTCGGTTTCGAAGTCGGTATCGGGGTCGAGTTCTCACGGAATACGGCTGGAATGCGTTTCCTTCGTCTGCGTGATAGCCGTTTCTTGATACCGATGCCGACACCGACCCTGACGCCGATGCGGTTGTGGTGGTTTGTTGGCGGCGCTGAAAGAATCAGCCCTCGTTTCGCAAGGCGCAATCAAAGCCCTTGCTTTCATCCGCCCGCCACATTGGCAAACGGTAATCTGCTGGCAATCCGCCGGCAATCTGGCGTTCCTACACTGGCTCCCAATCGAGCTGCCTATCCCCCATTGAATGGCCGCTGGAAAGGGGCCCCGGACATGCATGTGGTGCAATTGCTCCCGGAACTGCAGGAAGGCGGCGCCGAGCGAGTCGTGCTCGACCTTAACCGCGAACTGGTGCGCCGCGGTGTCGCCAGTACGGTGATCTCGCGCGGCGGGCGCCTCGTGGCACAGGTCGAGGCAGACGGCGGACGCCATATCCGCCTCGATGTCTGCAGCAAGAACCCGCTCACCTTCCCGCTGCGCGCCCTCCGCCTGCGTCGGACCCTGGCTACGTTGTCGCCAGACCTCGTGCACGTACATAGCCGCCTCCCCGCCTGGCTGCTGCGCGTGGCCAATCGCCGCCTGGGCCTGCCGGTCGTCGCTGCCGTTCACGGCCTCAACCGCCCCGGATGGTACAGCCGCATCCTGACGCGCAGTGCGCGCATCCACTGCGTCAGCCAAGTCGTGCGTGCCCATCTGCGGCGACACTACAACACGCCGGACAGCCAGATGCGCATCGCGTATCCGGGCGTGAATGTCGAACGGTTCGACCCCGCCCGCATCGATCTCGATTTTGTGGAATACTTTCGCCGGACGCACCGGCTGGATGGTCACTTCATCGTGACGAGCGTCGGACGCCTGGCGCCGGGCAAGGACTATGAGACCTTTATCCGCGGCATTCAGGCGGCCCGCGCGCAGATCCCGAACATCGTCGGCGTCATTGTCGGCGCCGGTCACCGCCGGCACTGCCGGTACGAGCGCCGCCTGCAGAACCTGGTCCGCACGAGCGGCATGGCGGATGCCATCCGGTTTGCCGGCCAGCAGGATCAGATGGCCGAAATCTACGCCATCAGCGATGCGGTCGTCTCGTGCTCCGCCAAGGCCGAGAGCTTCGGCCGTACCCTCGCGGAGGCGCTGGCCATGAACACGCCCGTCGTCGCCACCGCGCACGGCGGCGCGCTGGAGATCGTGCGTGAGAAGATCGACGGCTTCCTGTTCGCGCCGCGCGACGAAAGCGCACTGGCTCGCTGCCTGGAGACGCTGCGCCAACAGGCGCCGTGGCGCGACCTGCGTGCCGGCATCCTCCAGCGCTTCGCGCTGGAACGGACCATGGACGACATCCTCGTCATCTACCGGGAGGCGCAAGAGGCCACGGCATACAACAGCGCTTGCCTGCCTCTGCCGCTGCCGTCCGGCGCGCTACGCCCCCGGGAAGTCACCGCGTAGAGTTGTTCCCAAAATAGACGGGGTGGTAACCTGCGCGGCCCGATCTGCGCCCCAACGGTGCGTCAGCCGACACGCCCGGAGAAGCCGGCGCCCCTTCCCTGCCTGTTCACGCTGGCTGCAGCACCTGCAGCGAGACCCGGGCCACCATTTCCTGCGTAGCCGCCTTGTACCGCAGCATGTGCGGCAGCCCGCTGAGGTGCTTGCGCAGCGCCTCCAGACTCTCCCACGCCTCCACGATGGTGACCGCATCCGGCCGCAGTGGAATCTGCGCCTGAAGGCCGGAAGCCAAGTCCAGCATGGGCGTGTAGTCCAGGCACCCCGACTCAGCCCGCACATGCGGCACATTCGCCTGCAACTCCTTCAGAAACGCTTCGCGCCGGCCCGGCTTCAGTTCGATGGTTGCAATGACACGGATCATCTGGTGGCACTCCTTCTTGATGGCGGAGATTCGCTATCCCCTTCCGCCCGTTTGACTCAATCTCGCGGCAAACTGACCATTGCCCTCAGTTTCGATGAGTTCCATGGCGCCAACGGTCACGCCTCAGCCGCGCCGCTTCGCGGTGTCGGCTGCGGCGCATTGTTGGGCGACATGCATGCACAGTTGCTCGAAAAGACAGAGCGGATCATATAGAACTCTGCACCCATCGCGGATGACCCGTGCTGTTCCAGGATCAATCGGATAGCAACTGGCCCACTCTTGTGAACAGAAGTCAAGCTCGACTCTTGTGTGATCTTCAAGTTCGCAGTGACGTGACCAGAGAGGACCATAGGACACATCCGCCCACTTCGTAATCGGCGCCGGCCAGGCAATCTCTTCAAGCCATTCGGTGATGCAGCGAAAATTCTGAGGGTCGGTGGCGAGGACTACCAAATCGATGTCCGAGTTCACCTGAGCGGCATCCCTGGCCCAGGAGCCTACAAGGGCCAACCCATTGATGTTGGTCTTGCGCTGAGCCCACAACGCTATGGCCCGACATACCGATTCACAAATCGCCTTGGGATCACGCGTCGTCATGTCGCCCAAACTTATAGTTATCCGTCACGCTCCAACCGGTTCCGGCAAGATGAGCAGCCGGACAATCCGCTCCATCCCGATTGGGGATTGATTTTAGCGGTGGCGAGCAGGGTGTAAAGGCGATTCCGACCCCCGAAGCGCTGTTTGAGAGAACTGCCGAATACTGAACCCTGAATATCGAGATCTTGCTGCGCCAGCAGGGGTAGGGCGTCCCGCTCCGCGGGCGCCGAACCCAGCGCTCGTAAATCCGCGGACGGCGGCGGAGCGCCGTCCCTACCTTTTCGGCCAGACACCTACGGTAGTGGACAAACTTTCCGTTTTCGGCGCAACCGAATACCTCGACTTTGACAACGCCCACGCGCGCCAAGGGCGAACTGGGGCGCGGATCGGTTCTTTGCCGCACGGGAACGCAGCAGACTGCCCCGGCTGCAAGGCTTGAGCCGAAGGGGCAGGACTCGTGTCCGCCCCGAGGCGAAAACGCCGCAGACGGCGGCAGCATCCTGCGCGATCCGTGCGGCCCGATCCGCGCCCCAACCGTGCGTCAACCACAGTCTCGCAGGCCAGTCGGACGGCGCGGAGCGCCATCCCTACCGTTTCCGGCGGCTGCCGACCGCAGGATACTTCAGCTTCTTCCCCGTGCCCGCCGGCGGCGTGGCTACCACCGCGCCGGGCTTTTCCAGCGACTCCGCCAGATGCTGCAGCTCGCGGATTTCGTCGCGCAGCAGCGCCGCACGCTCGAACTCCAGCGCATCGGCGGCCTCGAGCATCTCGCGCTCCATGTCGGCAATGGTCCGCAGTATGTCGTACTGCTCCGGCCGCTCGGCCACGGCCTGCGCCTCGATGTCGCGCGCCTCCTGCGCCGTGGACTCCTCGTCCTGCAGCGCCCGCTGCGTGCTGCGCGGCGTGATGTCGTGCTCGCGGTTGTACGCCTCCTGCTGCGCGCGCCGCTGCCCAGTCACCTCCAGCATCTGCCGGATCGCGTCCGTGATCGTGTCCGCGTAAAGAATCACACGGCCGTCAATATGCCGCGCCGTGCGGCCCGCAGTCTGGATCAGCGAGGTCGCGGAGCGCAGAAACCCTTCTTTGTCCGCGTCCAGCACCGCCACCAGCGCCACTTCGGGCAGGTCCAGCCCCTCGCGCAGCAGGTTTACCCCCACCAGGCAGTCGAACGTCCCCCGCCGCAGACGCCCCAGCACAGCCACGCGCTCCAGCGCGTCGATGTCCGAGTGCAAAAACTCCACGCGCAGCCCGGCATCGCGCAGGTACTGGGCGAGGTCCTCGGCCGTGCGCTTCGTGAGCGTGGTCACCAGCGTGCGGTCGCCGTTGGCCGCGATGCGGCGCACCTCCTCCATCAGGTCGTCGATCTGGTTGCGCAGCGGCCGCACGACCACGGGCGGATCGAGCAGGCCGGTCGGGCGGATCACCTGCTGCGTCTGGCGCTCCGAGACCTGCCGCTCGTACGGGCCGGGCGTGGCGGAGGCGAACAGGAGCGGGCCGGTCTTGGCCAGGAACTCGTCGAAGTTGAGCGGCCGGTTGTCCAACGCCGAGGGAAGACGGAAGCCGTGCTCGATCAGCGTGCGCTTGCGCGCCTGATCGCCAGTAAACATGCCGCGCACCTGCGGCAGAGTGACGTGTGATTCGTCGATGATGGTCAGAAATTCGCCGTCGAAGTAGTCAAGCAAACAGGCACCCGGCTCGCCTGCGGCGCGGCCGCTGAGGTGGCGCGAGTAGTTCTCGATGCCCGAGCAGTAGCCGAGTTCCTGCAGCATCTCGAGATCGAAGGTCGTGCGCTGCTGCAGGCGCTGCGCCTCGAGCAGCTTCCCCTGCGATTCGAACGCGCGGATGCGATCCGCCAGCTCGGCGCGGATGCGGTCGAAGGCCGGCGCAATCTTCTCGCGCGGCAGGACAAAGTGCTTGGCCGGCGAGATCAGCGCGCGCGGCAGGGGCGCGCCAGCGCGGCCGGTGGTGGGGTCGAGCGGGCGGATGGTCTCCACCCGGTCACCAAAGAACTCCACGCGCACCCCCTCGGTGTTGTACGAGGGGAAGATGTCCACGATGTCTCCGCGCACGCGGAAGACGCCGGGCCGCGGTTCGTAGTCGTTGCGCTCGTACTGGATCGCGACCAGCTTCTCCAGCAGCGACTCGCGGCCGATCTCCGCGCCGGGCGCGACATCCACCAGCATGCCGCGGTAGTCCTCGGGCGAACCGAGCCCGTAGATGCACGAAACCGACGCCACGATGACCACATCCCGCCGGCTGAGTAGCGCGTTGGTGGCGGCGAGGCGGTAGCGCTCAATGGTCTCGTTGATCGCGGAATCCTTCTCAATGTAGGTGTCCGTCTGCGGAATGTACGCCTCGGGCTGGTAATAGTCGTAATAGCTGATGAACAACTCCACGGCATTGCGCGGGAAGAAACCCTTCAGCTCGGCGAAGAGCTGCGCGGCCAGTGTCTTGTTGTGCGAGATCACCAGCGTCGGCCGCCCCCAGGCGGCGATCACATTGGCCATGGTGAAGGTCTTGCCCGAGCCAGTTACGCCCTCGAGCGTCAGCCGCCGGCAACCGGCCTGCAAGCCATCGGCCAGCGTGCGGATCGCCTCCGGCTGATCGCCGGTCGGCGCGAACGGGGCTTCAAGCTGGAAAGGCGCAGACACATCAGGATTGTCAGGCAGACGGCGGCGGGGGTCAAGGCGAAGCCCGGGGAGGCCGGCACGAAGAGCACGGGGTGGTTGGACACAGAGCAGCCGGCGGCAACGCGCCTCCAACGACGAACGCTCCCGACCTACAGGCCGATCCTCACCCGGAACGTCCGGATCTCGAACGGGCGCAGCGCCAGCGGCATGCGCCCCGTGGCGCCGGCGCGCGGCTGGTCGTGCCACTCCAGCAGGTCGGTGGGGATGATCCGCGCACGCGGATTGGCACAGGCCAGTTCGCCCTGCGCCAACTGCCCTCGCGTCTCAACCACGCGCACGATCAGGGAGTCGTCATTCTCGGCGCGCTTGAGCACGGCCAACTCGATCCCCTCACCCGTAAGCGTCACCGGCAGCGTGACCGCTTCGCGGGCCGCAAGGCCGGGAAAAAGATCGACCCCTTGGTTGATGGCTGCGGCATGGGCGCGCACGTCCGAGTTTGTCAGGTCGCCGACATGCGGCAGGAAACTGTAGGTGAACGACTGCTGGCCGATGTCCGCCACCGGATCGGGCTCGGTCGGAGCGCGCAGCAGCGAAAGCTCCAGCGCGTGCCCCTTGACACGATAGCCGTATTTGCTGTCATTCAGCAGCGCCACGCCATAGTCGTGACGCGACAGGTCGGCATACCGGTGCGCCACGCATTCAAACTGCGCATATTCCCACTTGGTGTTGTCCGTGGTGCTGCGCTGGACAAAGCCGTACTGGATTTCCGACGAGGCCTTTTCCGTCCGGATGGTGGTCGGAAATGCCACGCGCAGAAACTTGTGGCGCTCGCGCCAGTCCACCTCGGTGACGAAGTCCAGGCGCTTGCCTTCGCGTCCGAGCCAGATCTGCTGCCGGATCGTGGACGCTTCGCCCACATGGAGCACGGCCTGCAAACCGCGGCGCACCTCGCCGACCACACGCTCGATGCTCGCCACGCGGGGGGCAGCGAGACGCTGGCTCCGGTAGTACTCGTCGATGTCCCATGCGTCGTAGGTGTGCGGGTGGTCATCGAACAGGGACAGGAGGTTTCCCGGTTCGCCGGCCGGAACGACCTCCAGGCCGACTTCCTTGTCGAACGCGCGCGTCAGGCGCAGACCGGCGTCGAACTCGTAGCGCACCTGCGCATTCTCGAGCACGAGCGCGTGCCGGCCGGATGCCGGCGCAGACACCACGCGCCGCGCCCGTCCCACGCCGCGCGAGAGCGTCACAAACCGCTGCCCCGGCGCCTGCACCCATGCCACTACGCCACCGGCTTCGCGTTGCACCGGCACCGGCTCTCCGTCCGAGGTCGTGACTTTGTCCCATCCGACCGGCAGCTTGACAGGTGATGCAAAACCCTCCGTCGATGGATTGAATACGGTCAGTGCATTCTTGGCGTTCGTCAGCATGCGGCGGGCGGCTTTCTCCTCGAGTTCTCTGGCCCGCCTGACCACGCCCTGCAGCATGGGAATGGTCTCCTCGTAGACGCGGTGAATGCTGGACCCGGGAATGATGTCGTGGAACTGGTTGACCAGCGTCTCTTTCCAGAGACGGTCAAACTCGGCTGTGGGGTAAGTGTCCAGCCCGGCGCTGGCGCAGACCATCTCGGCGGCGCGCAGCGCCTCCTCGGCGCGGCGGTTCCAGCGCTTTACCGCAGCCTGCGTGGTCAGCGTACCGCGATGATATTCGAAGTAAAGTTCGCCGCACCAGGTCGAAAGATCCGGCCAGTAGGCGGCGATTTTCTCCAAGACAGGCTGCGTCGGACTGAAGTGGAAGCGCGGCGAGCCGTTCAAATCACGCAATCGCAACCCTCGCTCGATGTGCTCTTCCTTGGGGCCGCCACCGCCGTCGCCCATGCCAAAGAGGCAGATGGATTCGCGCACCAGGCCTCGCTCCTGGTTGTTGGTCTCGTGCTTGCACAGGCTGTCGGGCAGGACGCTGCTGTTGTAGGAGTCCTCCGGCGGGAAGTGTGCCAGCACCTCGCTGCCATCAATGCCGCGCCAGATGAAGGTGTTGTGCGGAAACTTATTGTAGCGGTTCCAGGACAGCTTCTGCGTCAGGAAGTACTGCATCCCCGCCTTTTGCAGGATCTGCGGCAGGTTGCCGGAATAGCCGAACACGTCCGGCAGCCACAGGTTCTTTACGTCCACGCCGAACTCGTCGCGGAAGAAGTTCTTGCCATGCACGAACTGCCGTACCAGGGACTCGCCGCCGATCAGGTTGCAGTCCGCCTCGACCCACATGCCGCCCTGCACCTCCCATCTTCCGGCCGCCACGGCGCGCTTGATTTTTGCGTAGAGCGTGGGATAGTACTGCTTGGTGTAGGCATACAACTGTGCCTGCGATGCGCCGAAGACATACCCGGGGTAGCGCTTGATCAGGCCAATCTGGCTGGCGAACGTGCGGCCGCATTTGCGGATGGTCTCGCGGAACGGCCACAGCCACGCGGTGTCGATGTGGGCGTGTCCCACGCCGTACACATCCACCGTGGCCGGATCGCTGCACACGGCAAAGACCGGCTGCAGCGCGGCGCGGCAGGCGCGCGTCCCCTGCGTCGCGTAGACGTCCAGCGCTTTGCTGACGCCGCGCAGGACTTGCATGCGGCGCGCGGATTTCTCCGGCAGGGGCTTCAGCAGGAACTCAAACACCTGCAAATCGATCCAAAGCTGCCACTTTTCATAATCGAACCGGCAGAGCCGGATGGACACCACCCGCCCGTGGTGCGTACCGTGAATCGTGGACTTGTCCTCCGCCCAGGCCGGATCGCCGCAACGCGACACGCCAAACATTCCGTTCGCGCCGGTCTCGACCCAGAGGTCCACGGCTTCCCCACCCTTGCATTTCGGCAGGAGGTGCATCGTGTCCTTGCTGAAGGAGGAGTCAAAAACCGAGCCATTGGTCAAGCCGACGATCGGATCTCCTTTGCCGTCGAACACCAGCGCCTCGCCGGCAAAATCCAACCGCGCCGTGACATACGCGCCCTTCCACGATGCCGGCACCCGCCCCCGCAGGCGAAACCAGCCGCAGTCCCAGGTCTTCCCCCACGTATCGCCCTCGCGGATCGGCCGGTACGTGAGCGCGCGGCGTTTCGCGAAGGGTACCGGCTCGGGCGTCACAGCGAATACGGCCGTGAGCGGCACGGAATCCGTGACGATCTCCTTCGGCAGACGCTTCACGACCTCTTGCAGGCGGTCCATATGGATCTCGGGATAAAAATGCGACATCGCAAGGCTCCTGTCTGTCAGACACGGTTCATACGAAAAGGTGGCGCGACAATGTCCTCCGGCCCCCTGAGCACGAAAACCGGCCGCGTGAATGCCGGAGACAAGAGACAGGCGCAGTCATGCGCCTCGCTGCGCGCAATCTCCTACCGCTGCTCCTCGGAAGACACGGCGGAACGGCGTATTCGACCTTTGTTCGTGATTTCATCAACATAGCGTTGGACAAACCGCGTCCGCAAGGAGGATCTGCTTTGGAAAATTGTCCGGCGCAGCCTGACTTGTTCGTTTCGCACATGGCCCTCCCGGAAGCCCTGATTTCGCCATGCCCGGGGCGGGCAAATCTGCTATCCTTTCAGCATGCGTTTGCAACAAAACCAGGTTTGGCAGCTGGGCGACCAGTTCATCCGCGTCGTGCTTCTCGAGCGCAAGGCGGTGCAATACAAGATCACGAAGGGATCCGCCACCGTCGCCGGACCGCACCAATACGCGACCAAGAAGGATTTCTGCCGTCTCTTGAAGGGTGCGACGCTGCTGCCGCCCACCCCACGCATCGGCCCCATCGCGCCGAACGAGGCCCCGGCAAAAAATTGCCCGGGTGCGTGCCGCGTGCTATGATGAATTTCTCACGCGGCGGGAACCCGGTCCGCACCATTCCAGGGAGGGAGCGCACAGGATGCGAATCGCAATCGGCACGGATCACGGCGGTCTGGCCCTCAAGGAGGCCGTAAAGCGGTTTCTCGCAACGCGCCCGGTCGAGGTGCTGGACCAAGGGGCGCACACCCCCGTGCCGTCGGATTACCCCGACTACGCCATTGCCGTGGCGGAGGCGGTTGTCGAGGGGAAGGCTGACCGCGGCATCCTGCTCTGCACCACCGGCAATGGCATGTCCATCGCCGCCAACCGCTTCCCCGGCATCCGCGCCGCCATCTGCACAACGATCGAACTGGCCGTGAAGGCGCGCAGCCACAACAATGCCAACGTGCTCGTGCTGCCGGGATGTTCCCTTCCGGTCGAGGAGACCTGCCGCATCGTCGCCGCGTGGCTTGACACGCCGTTCTCCGGTGACGAGCGCCATGTCCGCCGCCTGACCAAGATCGAGCGCGCCGGCCGACTTTCCGAATTCGCCACACTCGCCGCATCCGACCCCCAGGTGCACGCCGCCATTGCCGGGCACGTTGCGCAGGAGGACACCACGATCAACCTGATCGCCTCCGAGAACAACGTCACCCGCGCCGTGCGCGAAGCCCAGGGGAGCGTGCTCACCAACAAGTACGCCGAAGGCTACCCCGGCAAGCGCTGGTACAGCGGCTGCCGCTACGTCGACGCGGTCGAGACGCTGGCCATCGAGCGTGCCAAGGTGCTTTTCGGCGCCGAGCACGCCAACGTGCAGCCGCACTGCGGCAGTTCGGCCAACATGGCGGTCTACTTCGCCATGCTGCAGCCCGGCGACACCATCCTGGCCATGAGCCTCGATCAGGGCGGCCATCTCACACACGGCAGCCCCGTGAACTTCTCCGGCAAGCTCTACCAGATCGTCCCCTATCAGGTTTCCGCGCAGAGCGAGATGCTCGACTACGACGCCATCGAGGCCAAAGCCGTCGAATGCAAGCCCAAGCTGATCGTGGCCGGCGGCAGCGCCTACCCGCGCATCCTTGACTTCCCGCGCTTCCGTCAGATTGCCGACAAGGTCGGCGCCCTGCTGATGGTGGACATGGCGCACATCGCCGGCCTCGTCGCCGGCGGCGCCCACCCGAACCCCGTGCCGTACGCCGAGTTCGTCACCTCCACCACGCACAAGACCCTGCGCGGCCCGCGCAGCGGCCTCGTGCTCTGTCAGGCGAAGTTCGCGGCCGCGCTCGATAAGACCGTCTTCCCCGGCCTGCAGGGTGGCCCGCTCGAGCACACTACCGCAGCCAAGGCCGTCTGCTTCCACGAGGCCCTGCAGCCCGCGTTCAAGACCTACGCCGCGCAGATCGTGGCCAACGCCCGCGCGCTCGCTACGGAACTCACGGCCAAGGGGTTCCGCCTCGTCTCCGGCGGCACGGACAACCACCTGATGCTCGTCAACGTCGGTGCCAGCGGCCTCACCGGCAAGGATGCCGCCGCCGCGCTCGACAGCGCCGGCATCATCTGCAACAAGAACGCCATTCCGTTCGACACTAGGAGCCCCTTCGTCACCTCCGGCATCCGCATCGGCACGGCCTCGGCCACCACCCGCGGCATGCGCGAGCCCGAAATGCGTCGGATCGCCGCCTGGATCGCGAAAATCCTCGGCAGTGCCAAAGACACCACCCTGCAGGCGACCGTGCGACAGGAAGTCACCGCGCTTGCGAAGCAGTATCAGGTGCCGTAAGGATTAGTTGTCAGTGAACAGTAGCTCCCTCGTGCATCCACCCGTATTATTCGCTGCTCGCCATTTGCTGCTCACTGTTTACTGATTACTGATCACCCCTGGAGCGCTATGCACCCTCGTAAAAAAATCTACCTCAGCGGGCCGATCATGGACGAGACCCACACCGCAGCCAAGACCTGGCGCGAGGTGGCCAAGCAGCAGCTCTGCGACCATTTCATCCTGCTTGACCCCATGCGCCGCAACTTCAAGGACCGCGAGGTCGACAGCGCCAACGAGATCGTGGAGTTCGACCTGCAGGACGTGCGCGACGCGGACATCCTCCTCGTCAACTACAACAAAGCCTCCATCGGCACGGCCATGGAGGTCTTCTACGCCGCCCACGACCTTGGCAAGTTTATCGTGGCCTTCTCCCCCTTCTCCTTCCAGGACTGCTCGCCCTGGATGGTCAAGTACTGCACCAAGATCCTCCCCTCGCTGGAGGACGCCGTGACCTACATCCGCGAGAATTTTGTCCAGCGGCATGTGGAATAAGAGTTATCAGTAAGCAGTAACCCGTGAGCAGTGGGCGATCAAAGGTGCAACGCTCGTTTAGGCGATACACCCCCTCGCTAAAGCTCACAAGTCGCGCCTGCATATTTCTGAGGATATGGAACTACGACCGCTGCTTACTGCTCACTGTTTACTGATCACTCCACTCCGATGCGCCTCACCCTCCACACCGCCTCCGGCGTCCCCTACTCCCTCGACTGGTCCACCTGGTCCGCAAAGGACCGTGCGGTGCTGACGTTCGTGCGGCGCGACGGCAACCTGCTGCTGATCCGGAAGAAGCGCGGCCTGGGCGCGGGAAAATACAACGCGCCCGGCGGCCGCATCGAGGCTGGCGAAACGCCGGAGGCCGCGGCCGTGCGCGAAACGCAGGAAGAACTCCGCGTCACGCCATTCGGCCTGCAGCCCGCCGGCCGGCTCCGCTTCCAGTTCGTGGACGGCTACAGCATCGACTGCCACGTCTTCACCGCCACCAGTACCGCAGGCATTGCCACGGAGACGGACGAAGCCGTCCCCTTCTGGTGCGCCGAAGCCGCCATCCCCTACGGCGAGATGTGGTCCGACGACCGCCTCTGGCTCCCGTTGCTGCTGGCAGGCCGCCTTTTCGAGGCCTGGTTCGTCTTTGACGGCGACCTGATGCTGTGGCATGAGTTGCGCGTGGCGCCCGACCGTGGCTGACGGCCCGTCGCCGCATCCCAAACCCGGAGAGTCCAACATGAAACGATGGGGATTGCTGGTTACCGGACTTTATTTTGTAATGCTGGCACTGCTGACATTCCCGGTGGCTTATGCGGCAGCGCTGCCACACCCTTCTGTCAAGGAAGCGCTTCAGGTGTATGCGGCGATCCCCTACTGGATCTGGATCGCCGTGCTGCTCGCGGGGCAGGTCCTGCTGCTCTTCGTGCCGATCCGCCTGGCGGAGCGGCGGCCCGTCGGTCGCCGGCCGCTGATTGCGCCGATTGTCACGACCGGTTTCTTTCTGGGGTGCCTGACGTTCTTCTTCGCGCTGTCGATCCAGCTGGCGAACTGGGGCGACCATCTCTTCCCGAAAGATCTGTCCGGCGGCATCCTGCGCCTGTGGACCTGCGGATCAATCATCATGGGCTGGCTGCTCTGGGGCGCGCTCTTTTTCCTGCGCTCGCGCGCGGAGGCGCCGGAGGCGCTGGTCAAGCGCGCCACGCGCTGGCTGCTGCGCGGCAGCGTGCTGGAGCTGCTGGTGGCGGTCTCGAGCCACGTGATCGTGCGGCGGCGCGGCGATTGCTGTGCACCGTTCGGCACGTTTCTGGGGATCGCCGCGGGGCTGTCGGTGATGCTGCTGGCGTTCGGCCCGGGCGTGCTCTTCCTCTTCCAGGAGCGGCGCCGGCGCCTGCAACCGAAGGACGTCCAGCGGGTGTAGCGTCGCCTACGACTCCTGCAGGTCGCCATCGTAGAGCTGCGCGCGGACATGCTCGTCCGGTTCCTCGATGTGCAACCCGATGTTGATCAGGATGCCGATTGCCACGAACGCGGTGATGAGGTTCGAGCCGCCGTAGCTGATGAACGGCAGCGCCAGCCCCTTGGATGGCAGCATGTCCGTCACCACGCCGATGTTGAAGAGTGCCTGGAAGACCAGCAGCAGCGTCAGCCCGAACGCGATCAGGCGCCCCAGCCGGTCTGGCGCACGCGCCGCGATCAGCAGGCCGCAGACAAGAATTCCGCCGAAGGCCAGCAGAATCCCCATCGTGGCGGGCAGCCCCCACTCCTCTCCCACGATGGCATAGATGTAATCCGTATGCGCCTCGGGTAGGTAGTAGTGTTTCTGCATGCTATTGTTGAGCCCGACGCCCCACTCGCCGCCGTTGATGAACGCCATGCGCGACTGCTCCGGCTGGTGACCCCGGTTGGATTTCTCCACGTCCTGCAGCACCTGGTCCACGCTCTTGCCCAGCAGGGCCGCAAACTGCTCCGTCAGCAGGGAGGTCTTGCCGAACGCCTGGATCGCATACACCATCACGCGCTCACTGCGCACCTGATCGTGCAGAATCATGATCAGAAACCCCAGACTTCCCAGAAATCCCGCGCCGATGACGTACACCCAGCGGACACCCGCCACAAACATGATCCCCACCCCCACCATGGCAGTCACGAGCGTGGCGCCGAAGTCCGGCTCCTTAAGCAACAACCCCAGGCATGCCGCCAGCACGCCGACCGGAATGAGAAATCCTTTGCGGAAGGTGCGAACGCGCCAGCCGATGTGCGCCATCCAGGCAGACATCAGGATGACCGTGGCCAGCTTGGCCAGCTCACTGGGCTGAAAGCGCAACGCGCCGTGACCGATCCAGCGGCTGCTGCCGTGCGACCGAATGCCGATGCCCGGCACAAAAACGGCCAGCAACCCGCCGATGATCACAATCAGCACCGCGAGCCACAGCCACCGGTTCTTGTCCCAATGGTGGTAGTCGAACCGCGCGGCGGCGAATCCGAGCGCCAGCGAAATTGCCATCCAGATCAGCTGACGCTTCAGGAAGTACTGCGCGTCGCCGTAATTCTGCATGGCCCGCTCGGAACTGGCGGAGGCCACGAAAATAAGACCCATCCCCGCCAGCGCAGCGACGCACGTAACGAGCGCGACGATCACCTTGCGCATGGCGGATACGTCTCGAGCGAAACGGGGTCAGGCAAACATCAGGGCGACAGGGCGGCCGAGGCCGGAATCTTCAGGACTTGTCCCGGCTGCAGGTCGGACGACGTGAGATTATTGAGGGCCTTGAGCTCGTCCGGGCTCACACCCCAGCGGATGGCGACGGCGTAAACATCCTCGCCTTCCTTGACCGTGTAGGTCTTGGCAGCGGCAGGCACAGCAGCTGCGGCGGCGGCAGGCGCAACGGCAGCAGGAGTGGCAGACGCGCCAGCGGCCGGAACAGCCTCAACCGGAGGCGGCGGAACCGCGCCGGCATCCGGAGCCGGAGCAGCTGCGGGCGCGGCGACGGGCGCAGCAGCCTCGCCCTTGGCCGGGATCGACAGCTTCTGGCCTTCCTTCAGCTTCGACTTGTCCGTCAGCTTGTTGGCCTTCTTCAGGTCCGACTGCTTCACATGGTGGGCAGCAGCGATGGTGGCGACCGTGTCGCCTTTCTTGACCGTGTAGGTCTCCTCGCCAGCGGCGGCAGGCGCGGCAACGTCAGCCGGTTTCTCCTCGGCGGGCTTCTTCTCAACCTTCTTTTTCGCCGGGGCAACCTTCTTGGGGTGCGCCAGGTCAACCGGGTTGGGCAGCTGGATCGTCTGGCCGACGCGCAGCTTGCTGTCCTTGCTCTTCAGCTCCGGGTAGTTGACAGCCACCACGTCCTGCCAGCGCTTGCCAAATTTCGCAGCGATCTCGGAGATGGTCTCGCCGGCCTTGACCGCGTACGGCGTAGTCATCGGCGGAACCGGCTTCAGCACCGCCTTCTCCTTCTCCGGCACAGCAGGCATCGGCTCGACCTTGGCCTTGTTGGTGGCTACCGACTCCGGCTGCACCGTGGTCACGGCCGGAGCTCCCTGCCCCTTGCCGCTCTCCGTGGTGGAGCAACCCTGCATCAGGCAGAGACCGACAACCACCGGCGCGCCCACGAACAACCGCATCCAGATCGAACCCGTCTTCATTGCTGCTGTCTCCTTCCGAGCCTCACGAGGCGTTTCGTCCGCGAACCAGACGCGTGAACCGCTCGCCGCGCTCTCGATATCCAGTAAACTGATCAAAACTTGCGCACCCCGGCGACAGCAGGACCGTTTCGCCTGCGCGCGCCTCGCGCGCGGCCTCGGTCACTGCCGCATCCAGCGTCCCGCAATCCTTGCAGGGAACCGCGCCGGACCATGCAGAGAGCATACGCCCTGCACATTCGCCGATAACATACACCTTCCGCACACGGCTTGTCAGCAACTCTTTCATGCTGTCCAGATCGTGTTCTTTCAGGCGTCCGCCGGCTATCAAACGCACCGGTCCGGACACCATGCCGATCGCCGCAGCCGCGGCCGATAAGCTGGTGGCTTTGGAGTCGTCGATGTAGCGGACGCCAGCGTGCTCGGCCACCAATTGCATGCGGTGGGGCAGCGGCTCGAAGCCGGCAAAGCCGCGCGTGATTGCCGCGTCGGCCAGTCCGCCGGCTGCCAGCGCACCCGCGCCCGCGGCCGCCGCCAACCCGAGCACGGCGTTGTCGAAATACGAACCTGCCACGTTTATTTTTCGCATGTCTTGCGTGTCGGCTTGGCCGCCAAACACGGCATGCGAAAAATAACGCCAGTCGCAGCCTGCGCCCGCGCCAAAAATCTGCCGCGTCACGCCCGCCGGCACCGCACCGCCATCGTCCAGCCCCTCCGGCAGCAACGCCACATCGCCCGACTTCTGCCGCGCAAAGAGGCGCAGCTTGAGCGCGCGGTATTCCGCCAGGCTCGCGTGGCGGTCGAGATGATCCGCCTGCAGGTTGAGCAGCACGGCGATGGCCGGCCGGAACGTCTCGACCAGCTCAAGCTGGAATGAGCTAACCTCCACCACGGCCCATGCCAGTTTCGCATGGGTCGCTGCCAGGCGGCTCAGCGGCGTGCCGTAGTTCCCCGCCGGCGCAGCAGAAATCCCCGCGCAATTGAGCGTGTCGGTGCAGAGTTTGACCAGCGAGCTCTTCCCCTTGCTTCCCGTGATGGCCAGCACCCGCCCCGGCCAGTGCGCGAATCCCAGCTCCATCTCCGCGATCGCGCGGATTTTCCGCGTGCGGCAGGCCTGCAGCCACGGATGCGCGAACGCGATGCCCGGACTGACCACGCAGAGATCGAACGCCCCTTCCGGTAATTCGCGTGCGCCAGCACGCAGCTCCGCGCCCAGCGCAGCCAGTTCCGCAGCGGCGGACGCCAGCTTCTCCGCCGGCGCCTCGTCCAGCACCGTCACCGCCATGCCGTGCTGCCGCAGCAACTGCGCCGCTGCTACACCGCTCGCACCAGCGCCGAGGATTACTGTACGAGGTTGGTGAGTGGTGGACATGATGTGGAGCGAGTCATTGGTCAGTGGTCATCCGTCAGTGGGGAGAATACAGGGAATGGATAGTTGGCGTCCATTGCCCGCCTGTTCTGCTGCTGCTGCCGCGCCATTCTTTTGCCATCCATCCGCAGGCGGGACGCCTGCACCACGCGCATCTTCCGGCTTTCCTGAGTTCCAGATCAGAAACGGGAGATTCCAGGTTCCAGATTGAAGATTCCAGATTCCAGAACGCCCCCAATGACCACTGACTAATGCCCAATGACTTGTCCTGCCCCCGTCAGCGCCGCTACGACGTGCTCCAGCGCCACGCCGCGCGACCCCTTCACGAGGATCGCATCGCCCGGCCGCGGCTGGCGCCAAGGATCAAGTACATAGAGGGCGTACATGAAGGAGAAATAGGCAAATCAATTGCCAAATCCAATGGGTGCAATCACCTTGACAGAATTAATCAGGTTTTGCTTTGCATTCGTGAACTCTGCCTCGGTCAACACACCGCTCTCTCGAAGTTTTGCAAGCGATTCTAGCTCCTGTGAAAGTGATTTGGGAGCGACAGATGCCTTGCCTTGCTGCGTCTTGATTTCCGCTCGCAGACGCTCGATGAATTCGGCAAACTCCTTGGCTGACGGAATATCGTTATGGAAAGCAATCTGCCCGCCTGTGACTGTGTTCTGAAATATGACCACGTCGTAGCTTTGTTTTTCGTAGGAATGCAGGCACATTAGAAACGGCAGAAGAAAAAAGGCCGCCAGGATCAGCGCGGACCACGCAAGCATTACAATCGCAGCAATCGCAATGCCGCCTGCCGCCAGCCCGAAGATCGCCATGCCGACAATCATTGAAATCGCTGCTCGTTTGTCCCGAATAGGTTCGGGGTTCAGATGCCGAACCTCCACTTGAAACTCTTGCCTGCGACCATCGCGGGTGCAAGAAATGCAGAGAATTCCATCATCGCGCAATGTGTAGCAGCTTTTGCCTTTGAGTACCGTATTTTGCCTCAACTGGGCGATCTCTTTCATGATATTTCCCCTGCGAATAACCTTCCCGCTTTCTTGCGCCTTTGATAACAACAGGAAATTCCAGATTCCAGAACGTTCCCCAATGACCAATGGCTAATGACCAATGACTTGTCCCGTCAGCGCCGCCACTACGCGCTCCAGCGCCACGCCGCGCGACCCTTTCACGAGGATCGCATCGCCCGGCCGCGCCCAGGCGGCGGTGTCGACAGCCGCGGCAGTCGCATCCGGATAGCGCCAAACCTGTTGCGCAGGGAAGCCGGCTGCAATGGCCTCGTCCGCGATCCAGCGCGCCAGCTCGCCCACGCAGACCAGCCCCTGCCAGGACCCGGCCGCCACAGCGCGGCCAACCTTGCGGTGGTGCGCCTCGCTGACAGAACCCAGCTCGCGCATTTCGCCCAGCACCAGCAAGCGCCGCGGGGTTCCCGGCATCTCCGCAAACGTCAGAAGCGCGCCGAGCGTGGCAGGGAGATTGGCATTGTAGGCATCGTTGATCACTGTTAATCCGTTGGCCTCGATCCGTTGCCAGCGCATGGGCGGCAACTGCACCTGCCGCAGCGCATCGGGCAGCGCCTCCCACGGCACATCTGCCCCGCGCGCCAGGGCAACAGCCAGCAGCAGGTTGGTGGCGTGGTGGCGACCGGAAAGTCCCGTGCGCAGACGCGTGGAGCGACCCGTGGCGCGTTCGTGGATTTCCATCTCGCCAGCCCACGCATCGAGCACGCGGCCGGAGTAGTCGGCGTCGTAGCGCGCCAGCGAAACCGTGACGACCCGCGCATAAGGCTGGCGGCGCAGGTAGTCGAAGTGTGCGCCGTCGGCATCGAGCACAACGAAGCCGGACGCCGGCACCGCGCGCAGCAGATCGCCTTTCTCGCCGGCAATGGCCGCCTCGGTTCCAAAATGCTCGATGTGCACCGGCCCCACGGATGTCACCACCGCAGCATCGGGCTGCAGCACGCGAGCGAGCGCGGCGATTTCGCCGGGATGGTTGGATCCAACCTCAAAGATCCCGCGCGGAAGATCCGCGGCCGTGGCGAGCAGGCAGAGCGGCAGGCCGATGTCGTTGTTGAAATTGCCGGTCGTGGCGGCCGTGGGTCCGGCGGCGCGGAAACAGGCGGCGATGAATTCCTTGGTCGTTGTTTTGCCGATGCTACCGGTGACGCCAGCCACAAACGTCCGCCACGTGCGGCGATGCGCGGCGGCCATGGCAGAAAGCGCCGCGCGCGGCTCGTCCACGCGCAGCAGCGGCAGCGTCAAGCCGGCAGGCCGCAGCCAGTCGCGCCGGACCAGCGCCGCTGCCGCGCCATGGGCTGCGGCCTGCGCGACGAACGCGTGTCCGTCCAGCCGCTCGCCGCAGATGGCCACGTACAGCCCACCAGGCGGCATCTTCTGCCCATGATTCGAGATGCCGCGCACGACAATCGGCGTGCCGTCCCACACGCCGGCGGACCAACACGCCAGTTGGTCAGGCGAGAACAGCGGGAGTTGCGGATCCACGGCGGTCATGGGGTGTAGTGTGGCAAAATCGCGCCGTCGCGCCAAGAAGCGGTTGTTCTTGGGACACGAAGCTAAAGCGCGAGAGGTTTGAGGAAGTGGGACGGAGGTTTGAGGAATCGCGGGGATTCAGTCATCTCTTCAAGCGACCGAGACACTCGAAATGTAGTGGAATGCCCCGATGGTCGCGAAAC
>CAIWXQ010000022.1 GCA_903916675.1 uncultured bacterium
CATGTGGCAAGCGCTCTTCACGGCGATCCTCGACTGGCTGACTGGGCTGGTGAAAAGCCAGACCCAGACAGCCGGCGAGGATGTTCAGGCCAAACCGGGGCTCAAGGAGAGCCTCGACAAGCGATTGGCGGAGTGGAAGGCGAGGAAAGGCGTGTCATGAAACGAACGCGCATGGCTCTTGCGGGCGTCCTGGCTCTGGCCCTTCTCTCGGGCTGTTTCGGTCCGCGCGTCGTCTTCCTGCCCGCGGCTGACGCGCCGGTGCGCGCAGGACCGGACATGTGCGGCCGGGTGTACGTATGGACCGGATCGACCTGGGAACTCTCCCGGAACGACGTGGCGATCCCGGAAGGGTTCTACATCTGGGACGCCGGGGACAAGGCGCCCACCAACGCGGGCAAGGGGAAGTGACATGGACGCCGACCTGATTTCCCTGCGCGACGAAATCGACGCGCGCCTCGTTGAAGTGGAACACTCTCGCGGCACCTGCAGCGGCCACCCTGCCCTCGCCCGCGCCATCGCCACCCTTCTACGATGCCAGCGTGCGCAACTCAATCAGCGGGCCGCCAGTACGGTTGCCGCGGCCAAGGCCGGCGGGGTCGTCGGCGCGTTGGTGATTGGTGGGATCGAGGCGGCGAAGTGGTTGGCGGGGAAATAGGCGGCCGAATTCCATGCGTTCCCTTACCGTGATAAATGACACGATATTCGAGGTCGGAAGGATAAAAATTTTGTAGCAGATGTGTAACACTTGCAGTCGGTTTTTAGTTGTTACGGCAGGGTATTGCAGGGATCACAAGTGATATTGCACGAACAACGATAATGCGATAATTGCCAAATATTCTTTGTTTTTAATGGGTTTTTCTGTGTTCTGGCTAATTCAGGCTGAGTCCCCCCTGCCAGATCGCGGGTCAGATGCCCTGCCAGGCAAACATGATTGATGCACAGCGAACTCATGTGAACTCCTCCTTGTCGGATCGCACGGCGCTCCACATTGAAGAACCGTGCTTCCTGCTCCGGTATATGCGGATCAACGGCGGATTCTTACACTGGCCGCAAAAAATAATCGCCCGAGCCGGCCGATCCTTTTTGGCGCGATCGCTCCCGCCGCCGTGCGCGCAACCGGCAGCGGGCTTTGACAAGTCTAGGACACAGAGAACACAGAGTCAGCATGAGTACACAGAGGGGTTAGTTTTCCTGATAAACGGCATGCGTCGTCCACGGTTTCAGATTCCAGCCCGTGGGCGCACCCACTACAAATACCTCTGTGTTCTCCGGCACGCTCTGTGGCCTCTGTGTCCACTTCCGCTTGTGCGCGCAACGCGCGTCGTCCGGCGCCCGCTTGCCCGAACGCGCGACAGGGATTACACTTGTGACATGGAACTCGATTGTTCCATGACCTGTCTGGCGCTGGTCTTGCGCGCCGGCGAGCAGGAAAAGAAGGAGAAAACCGGTCCATGCCCGTGATCCCTCCAGCCACGCCGCTGCTGATCGAAGGCGCGCGCGTAATCGATCCTGCCGCGCGGCGCGATGAAATCGCGGATTTATTCCTCGATGAAGCCGGCCGGCTGCTCCCCGTGCCCTCCGTGCTGCCGCGCGGCACGCGGCGCATCGTCGCTCGGCAACTGATCGTCACACCCGGATTCCTGGATCTCCATGCACACTTCCGCGAGCCGGGCGGCGAAAAGGCCGAAACGCTTGCCAGCGGCAGCCGCGCCGCTGCGGCCGGCGGGTTCACGCACATCGTGACCATGCCCAACACTTCGCCGCCGTGCGACACCCCCGAACAGGTGCGCCGCCAGGCAGACCCCGCACTGGCTGTGCGCGTGCTGCCGGCTGCCTGCGCGACCGTCGGCCGCGCCGGACGCGCGGTGGCGGACCTCGAGGCACTGGCCGCGGCCGGCGCCGTAGCCTTCACGGACGACGGCACTATGGTCTCCGACCCAGCTGTCATGGCCGAGACCCTGCGCCGCGCCCGCAAGCTTGACCGCGTCGTCATGGACCACGCCGTGCTGCCGGCGCTGGCCGGCAACGGCATCATCCGTGACTGCGCCGCAGCGCACCGCTACCGCCTGCCGGTTTTCTTGCCGGAGGCCGAGGTCGCTGCCGTCGAACAGGACATCCAGCTCTGCCGCGAGACCGGTGCCCGCATCCACATCCAGCACATCTCCTGCGCCGCAGCTGTGGCAGCCATCCGCGCCGCGCGGCAAGCCGGCCTGTTGGTCAGCGGCGAAGCCTCGCCACACCACATCGCCATCGCCGCTGAAGACCTCGTCGCAGACGACGGCAACTTCCGCATGAACCCGCCGCTCGGCAGCCGTGAGGACCTGCGCGCGCTGCGCGAGGCAGTGCTGGATGGCACCCTGACCGCCTTTGCCACGGATCATGCGCCCCATGCGCCGGAAACGAAGTCCCGGGGATTTCTCCAGGCCACTTCCGGCGTCATCGGTCTCGAAACCGCCGCGGCCGTGACCTACTCGCTCATGGTCGGCGTGGAGCAGATGCCGCTCGCGGACTGGGTGGCACGCTGGACCATTGGCCCGGCCGCCATCCTCGGCCGGCCGTTGCCCACGCTGGCCGAGGGCCGGCCCGCCAGCCTGACGCTGTTCGACATCGACATACCGTGGCGCGTGGACCCGGCGTGCTTCCAGTCGCGCTCGCGCAACTGCCCGTTCGCCGGCTGGACCCTCCACGGCCAAGCCCGGCTCACCGTCTGCGAAGGGCGCGTCACGTGGTCAGTCATCAGTAATCAGTAAGCAGTGCGCAGTTGGTCAGTAAGCAGTAACCGTCACGGCTCAGCCGCGGCGGCAGTCGTTGGTTGGGCATCCTATGGTCTGATCTCTATTCGGGTTCCATCCGGAACTGCCTTGGCAATTTCCTCGATTTCCCAATCTGTGACGGCAATGCAACCAGCCGTCCAGTCCACCCAGCGATGCATCTTCCCCATCCATGACAAACCATTCCGAATCCCGTGGATCATGATGTCCCCGCCGGGAGAGACGCCTTTTGCTCTGGCTTTTGCCGTGTGAGTATCGTCTGGATACGAAACGTGAAGAGCGAGATGAAACGAACTGTCGAGCTTTCGCTTGTCGATCGCGAAGATTCCTTCCGGTGTCTTCTTGTCCCCCTCACGCTCTTTGTCGCCAACGGGATTTCTGCCCAATGCCACGCAGTATTGTTGCAACACGTTGGTTCCTTGATACAGCGTCAGTGTGCGCGCGGCCTTTTCTACGAGAATGGAATCGGCAGTCGCCCCGCTGGCTAATTGGCTACTGGAATGGTGTGCCCACCAAAAGAGTCCAATCAAGGCCAACAACACGACTATTATCAGGATTCTGACTGTTTTCGTCTTCATCTCTCTTGCCCAACAGAAAGCAGTAACCATTGCCCAAGATCACTGCTCACTGTCACTGCTTACTGGTCACTGATCACTGGCTGCTGGCGCCAAGATACTCCACAACCTCCGCCAGCGAATCCACCGCCAGGTCGTACTCCTCGCCGCGGCGGTCGCCGAATCCGTAGCGGCAGAAGCAGCGCCGCAGGCCGAGGCGCCGGCCAACTTCCAGATCGGTGAAGTGATCGCCCACGATCCAACTGCCAGTCAAGTCGCGCACGCCGAGGCGCTCCGCCGCCAGCAGCACGGGCGCGGGATCGGGCTTGAACGTCTGCGTGTCGCCGCCGCCCACCAGAGCCTCGAATTCGCCCAGCACGCCGAGCCCCTGCAGGATCGGCCGGATGAACTCGCGCGGCTTGTTGGTGACCAGCGCCCGCCGCCACCCGGCAGCGCCCAGCACGCGCAGCGCCTCCGCCACGCCAGGATAGAGCGTGGTGTGATCAAGCAGATGCGCGCCGTACTGCTTCTGCGCGTACGCCGCAGCCTCCTCCAGCTGTTCTGGAATCTCAGGCAGCGTGCGCGACACCAGCCGCCGCATCCCTTCGCCGACGTGCACCACCACCTGCCCGAAGGGAAGCTCCGCCAGACCGAAGGCGCGCCGCGTTTGATTGATGGCAGACACGAAGTCGGCGCGCGAATCGATCAACGTGCCGTCCAGATCGAAAAACACCGCTTGCATGGCCGCGCAAGGGTAGCAGGTCCGGGAATCCGCGCGCAACGGCGATCCGGACGAAGCTCAGAAACGGGACAGGACACAGAGGGCACAGAGGAAAGATGAGCACACTGAGGGGGTTGCTGCAAAATCCTGCCTCTGTGTGCTCGATCCACCTCTGCGTCCTCTGTGTCCCAACCGATCGTTCTATCTGCTCGCCTCCTTTCTTGAGGTCCGGCGGCAATTGGGGCATACTAGTTAGCGATCGTTTGCCCTGCCCTGAAACCGTCACGACTGGCCGACCATGTTCTTCTCCCGCGAAAAAGTCGTCATCCGCAACCGCGCCGCGCACAACATCTCGCGCAAGAACATCGACCCCGATGCCCTGCGGGTCCTCTACCGCCTCTCGGACGCCAACTTCACCGCCTATCTCGTGGGCGGCAGCGTGCGTGACCTGCTCATGGGCCGCCGGCCCAAGGATTTCGACATCAGCACCGACGCCCTTCCCGGCCAGATCCGCAAGCTCTTCCGCAACTGCTACCTCGTCGGACGCCGCTTCCGCCTCGCGCACATCCGCTTTGGTGACAAGGTGGTCGAGACCAGCACCTTCCGCAAGCCGCCGCAGGCAGATGCCGCCGACGAGGGCGTCCCCGGCGGCCTCTATCAGCATGAGGACAACACCTTCGGCACCCCGGAGGAGGATGCGGAGCGCCGCGACTTCACCGTCAACGGCCTCTTCTACGACATCCGCACCTTCAGCGTCATCGACTACGTCGGCGGCCTGCGCGATCTTGATCGCCGCACGCTGCGCGTCATCGGCGACCCAAACATCCGCTTCCGCGAGGACCCGGTGCGGATGATGCGCGCCGTGCGCTTCGCTGCGCGTCTGGATTTCAAGATGGACTGGAGCTGCCGCCGCGCCATCCGCCGCCATCATGCCGAAATCCTCAATGCCTCCACCCCCCGCCTGCAGGAGGAGATCCTCCGCCTCTTCGGCCATACCTGCTCCGCCGGCGCCTTCCGCCTGCTCTGGGAATACCGCCTCATGTCCGCGCTGCTGCCCGAGGTGCACGAATACGTGGAGAGCTCCGGCGGCTCGCGCTCGCCGCTCTGGAAATACCTGGCGGCATTCGATCAGGATCCTGCCAGCGCCACGGCATCCAATGGCCTGCGCTTTGCCGTACTCTACGCGCCGCTCTTCCGTGCACGCCTGTCCGCCGCCCACGCGCCGCACCACGGACACGACGCCGCCCAGGAAGTCCTCGCCTCGCTGACGAGCCGCATCACCCTGCCGCGCCTGACTCATTACACGGCCTGCATGCTGCTCGACGGCCTGCTCCGCTTTGAGGAAGATCTCCCCCGCCCGCGCCGCTTGCGCATGATGCGCCACGAACTCTTCCCCGAGGCGCTGGCCCTGCGGCGCATCGAACTGATTGCCACCGGCCAGTCCCTTGCCCCCTGGCAGAAGGAATGGGAAGCCCTTGCCGCACAGGCGCAGCAGCCGCCCCGCCATCCGCGGCAGCAGTTGCCCACCGGAGAGACCGCAGCAGCTGACCCGGACGCCGAGTCTGCACCAGACGACATTGAAGCGCCACCGGAGCAGGGCCATGCGGATCTGTCTGTTCCGCGTCGCAGACGCCGCCGCGGCGGGCGCCGCAGCGGCCGGCGCGGTGGACCCAGCCAGCCGCCCAGCGGCGATGCCGACCGCCCGGCCGATGCCGGCTGAACACTACGGCGCAACGAGCGGACGACGCGGGGCTTGAACGTCATGGAAGCCATCCTCTCGCTCGGCTCGAACCTCGGCAACCGACTCGCCTGCCTCGCGCAGGCGCGCGAGGCGCTGGCTTCTTTGCCGCAGACGAGTCTCGTCGCCTCGTCGCGCGTCTACCTTGCCGAACCGGTGGATGTCCCTGCTGATTCCCACGCATGGGCGTTCCTAAATGCCGTTGTCGTGCTGGAGACCGCGCTGACTCCCCCGGTGCTGCTGGTCGCCGCCCACGCCATTGAGCTGCAACTGGGGCGCGCACGTTCCGCCATCCGCAACGCGCCGCGTACGATCGACATTGACCTCATCGCCTGCGGCGACCTCCGCCTCGACACTCCTGCGCTGCAACTCCCCCACCCACGCGCCCATTTGCGCCGCTTCGTCTGCGAACCGCTGGCCGAACTCCGACCTGACCTCGTCCTCCCCGGCCAGCGCCTTCCGATCCGCGCCATTCTCACCGCGCTTCCCGCCTCACCCAGCGTGACCCTCGCCTCCGAACAGTGGGCGTAGTAGATTTTGGACACAGAGTTCACAGAGGAGAATCGAGCTCACAGAGGGGTTCTGACTGTTCTCGTGCCAACGCCCGCCGACACAATGCCGAAATAAACTCCCCTCTGTGTGCTCTTGTTCGCTCTGTGCCCTCTGTGTCCGCTCGCTAGTCTCCCTTAACCCCTACAGCCTTAACCCCTCTCTTCCTTTCCACCTAACAGCCTACAGCCTAACAGCCTGCCTAAAACAGAGTGCTTGCGCCAAACGCGCGGATGGCGGATGCTAACCGCGCGCCATGCAGAAGAAGACCTCGTTCACCTTCAAACTCACGCCCCCGCAGCAGACAGCCCTGGAGAATCTGCTGCGCACGGGCAACTTCCGCCCCGCCACGGTCCCCCACACCATCCTGGCCGTCAAGGGCGAGGACTGCTGCGTCAACCTCTACACCAGCGGCAAGTGCCTCGTGCAGGGGACCGGCGCCGAAGATTTCGTCATTTTCTACCTCGAGCCCAACGTGCTCGGCGGCGCGCGGCTCGGCTACGAGAAGATCCTTAACCCCAACGCCGTTGCCGCACACATGGGGATCGACGAAAGCGGCAAGGGCGACTTCTTCGGCCCGCTCGTGATCTCCGCCGCCTACACAGACCCTGACCTCGCCCGGATCATGGAGGCCATGGGCGTCAAGGACTGCAAGCTGCTGAGCGACAAGCTGGTTTTCGTCATCGGCAGCAAGCTGCGGGCGCTGCTCGGCCCCAAGCGCTACGCGCTCATCAGCATCGGTCCTGAGGCCTACAACCGCCTCTACGCCAAGATCCGCAACGTCAACCGCCTGCTCGCCTGGGGCCACGGCCGGGCCATCGAGAATCTGCTCGAGAACGTCCCCGATTGCCCGCGCGCCGTGGCTGACCAGTTCGGCGCCGAACACCTCATCAAGCGCGCGCTCCAGAAGAAGGGGCGAGAGATCAAGCTGGAGCAGCACCACAAGGCGGAGTCGGACATCGCCGTGGCCGCTGCATCCATCCTGGCGCGCGAGGGGTTTCTGCGCGCGCTGCAGCGCATGTCCGAGACGCTTGGCGTGCCGGTGCTCAAAGGCGCATCGGAGCAAGTCCGCGCCGCAGCCGAGGACCTGGTTCGCAAGCAGGGACCGACCATCCTGCTACGCGCCTGCAAGTGCCACTTCCGCACCACAGACCAGGTTCTCGCTGCCTGTGGCAGTTCCCGCGCCGCCCTCGGACCCGAAGGGCAGGTTGTTTCGCGCGCAGCGGAAGCGGAGAAGAAAATGTAGCTGCGCCGGCGTTGTCCGCGTATGCCGCCCACGTCATTCCCGCAAGGAGAAACAACATGGGCAGGGTTGGCGTAAAAAAGATCGTGTCTGTCACGGGAAGTGCTTTGCTTGGCGGGTTCTTGGCGGGTTTCCTGGGTCTTGTTGCCGGCGCCAATTACGGTGGAAATCACGCCGTTGATTTTAAATTCAACGGCCAGCAAGGCTACGAAGCGACCGGCCAGCTTGGCGCGATGATCGGCTTTGCGCTTGGCGCGCTCTTCTGTTCGTGGTTTGCCGCGCGCCGATCGACCGACAGAGAGAAATAATACCGGCATCACGTCCCGAACAAACACAAAAGGCCGGCTAAACGACAGAAATCATCTACTTCCGCGCATCCGCAGGGAACAGCGCAGCACGGATTTTCTCCGCGATGGCGCGCAGGTTGGTGTCCCACTCTTCGGTCAGGGGATCGACAATCTCGACCTCCGCGCCGATCTGGCGCGCAAGGGTCTGGCTGGGGCGCGGATCGTATGGCGGCTCAGTGAAGACTTTCCGCACGCGCTCTTTTTTGGCCAGATCGATCACTTCCGCCAGTTGCCGCGCCGCGGGCGCGCGCCCTTCGGCCTCGATCGCCACCTGTTGCAGCCCGTAGGCATCCGTGAAATATCCCCATGAGGCGTGGTAGGTCAGCAGCACGCCGCCGCGCACCGGCGCCAGCAGCGTCCGTAATTCGGAATCCAGCCGCGCCATCCGCTCGCGCAAATGCGCCAGTCGCGCTTCATACTCGCCCTTGCCAGCCGGATCGAGCGCCACAAGCGCGGCCACGGTGTTGGACGCCAGCGTGGTCATGGCGTCAGGCGTCAGCCAGACGTGCGGGTCGGCCCCTTCGCAGCAGCCGTCCTCGTCGTGGTTCTCGTCCGCGCCATGCGCGTGTGCGTGCGCCGGCTGGATCCGCCGCGGCACACCCGTGGTCACGTCGATCACCCGCAGGCCGGAGTTCACGGCTTGGACTTTTTTCACGAGCGCGCGCTCAAACGGCAGCCCCATCATCAGGTAGACCTGCGCCGCGGACATCTCGCGGACCTGCCGCGACGTGGGCTCGAAGGTGTGCGGATTCTGACCGGGCGCCAACAGCAGCCCGACCTGCACGCGGTTGCTGGCGAGCTGCTGCACCAGCCAGCGCTGCGGCGGCAGCCCGACGTAGACCAGCGGCCGATCTGCCGCGGCCGCGCACAGACAGCTGCAGGCGACCCAGACAGCTGCCAGGAACCAGCCGAGACAAGCGGAGGACTTCATCAACCCGGGCATGGCGCGCTTGCCTTCCCGCCAATGGCCAATGACAGATGACCAATGACTTACTTCTTCAGCCGGGCCTTCACGTAGTTGACCAGCCCGCCCTTGGCGATCAGTTCCTTCATGAACGGCGGGAACGGGGCGGCCTGGAAGGTCTTGCCATTGGCGAGATTGGTGATCTTTCCCGTGTCGAAGTCCGCAGCGACCTTGTCGCCGGCGGCAATGCCGTCGTATGCCTCGGGACACTCCATGATCGGCAAGCCGATGTTGATGGCGTTGCGGTAGAAAATGCGCGCGAAGCTCTGGGCAATCACGCAGGAGATGCCGACGGCCTTGATGGCGATCGGCGCGTGCTCGCGCGAGGAGCCGCAGCCGAAGTTCTTGCCGGCCACAATCAGGTCGCCCTGCTTCACGCGCTTCACGAAGGTGGCGTCGATGTCCTCCATGCAGTGCGCCGCCAGCTCGGCAGAGTCGATGGTGTTCAGGTAGCGCGCAGGGATAATCACGTCGGTGTCGACGTTGTCGTGGTAACGGAAGACGGTTCCTTGGGCGTTCATGTCGGGTCCTTGTTGAGGAGTACAGAAGTTCAGGAGTTCGGGAGTTCAGAATTCCGCAGAAGGCGCGGGCCTATGGTTCTACGCTCGTCTCCGTTCTCCCATTCTGAACTCCTGTACTCCTGCATTCTGAATTCTTCTTTTCTCACACCACCTCGTTCGGATCCGTGATCCGCCCGGTGATGGCCGTGGCGGCGGCGACCTCGGGGCTGGCGAGATAGACCTCGGACTCCGGGTGCCCCATGCGGCCGACGAAGTTGCGGTTGGTGGTGGCCACCGCACGCTCGCCCTTGGCCAGGATCCCCATGTGTCCGCCGAGGCACGGCCCGCAGGTGGGCGCGGAGACCACGGCGCCGGCCTCCACAAACTGCGTCAGCAGCCCCTCTTTCAGGGCCTGCAGGTAGATCTTCTGCGTGGCGGGAATGATCAGGCAGCGCAGCCCCTTGGCGACCTTGCGGCCGTTCATGATCCTGGCGGCCACGCGGAAATCGCTCAGGCGGCCATTGGTACAGGAACCGATCACCACCTGGTCGACCGTGATGTCCCCGCTCTCCGCCGCGAGGCGGGCATTGGACGGCAGATGTGGAAAGGCGACCGTCGAGCGCAGCTTGGAGAGGTCGATGTTGTAGACGCGCTCGTAGATCGCATCTTTGTCCGCCGCGAACTCGGTGTACTTCGCGCGGCCAGCCTCCTTGAGAAAGGCGCGGGTCTGGTCATCCACCGGGAAGATGCCGTTCTTGGCGCCGGCCTCAATGGCCATGTTGGCCATGCAGAGGCGATCGTCCATGGTGAGGTTGGCCAGGCCGGGGCCGGCGTATTCCATGGAGCGGTAGAGCACACCGTCCACGCCTGTCAGGCCGATGAGGTGCAGGATCACGTCCTTGCCCGAGACCCATTTCGGCAGCTTGCCCGTGAGCACGAACTGAAACGCGGCGGGAACCTTGAACCATGCTGTGCCGAGCGCCATGCCTGCAGCCATGTCCGTGGAGCCCACGCCGGTCGAGAACGCGCCGAGCGCACCATAGGTGCAGGTGTGGCTGTCCGCGCCGACGATCACATCGCCGGGGCCGACCAGGCCGCGCTCCGGCAGGAGCGCGTGCTCCACGCCGACCTCGCCGACCTCGAAGTAGTTCTCGATCCCCTTGTCGCGGGCGAAGATGCGCATCACCTTGCATTGCTCGGCGGCCTTGATGTCCTTGTTCGGCGTGAAGTGGTCCGGCACCAGCGCGACGCGGCTCTTGTCGAACACGCCGGCTGCGCCGGTCTTTTCGAACTCGCGGATCGCAACCGGCGCGGTGATGTCGTTGCCGAGCACCAGGTCAAGCTTGGCCTCGATCAACTGGCCGGCTTCGACGCTCTTCAACCCCGCCGCGCGGGCGAGGATCTTCTGGCTCATGGTCATGGGCATGGTCTTCTCCTGAGCGGCCGCCGGGGTTCCCCCATAGGGCCGCGGAAAGGAAAAAACTATAGCATGGCCGGGGTGGCGAGGCGAGAAGGTTGCGGACGGGTGTGGGGAAAAAATCGCCTAAATACAATGCGCAGTGCTCTCATCGGCGTCGGAGTCGCTATCGGTATCGGGGTCGAAGCCCATGAAATTCGGCCGTCTTAAACCTTCTTCTGCCGACACAGTTACTTTCGATACCGATTCCGACCCCGTGGAACCGTTGATCTTTCGCGCCCTTCGCGGTGAAAGCTACCACGCATCCTTGCGCCGCCGCAGTTCGGCGAACGCTGCCACCGGATCCAGATCGCGCAGGCCGAGCGCGGCGCGCACCTGCGCCTCGTCCGCACGCAGGAAGATGTTGCTGCGACACTCTTCGCCCATGGTGGATGTCAGGGCGCGGCGTGCTTCCGGACTGCTACGCACTGCCGCCAGCCGCGCGCTGATCGCCGGATCGTCCGGCAGGATGCTGGCGGCGAATTCGAGATTGTCGAGTGTGTAGTCGTGCCCGCAGTACACGGCCGTCTCCGCCGGCAACGCGCGCAGCCGGCCGAGCGTCTGCCACATCTGTGCCGCCGACCCCTCCAGCACCCGGCCGCAGCCGGCCAGAAACAGCGCATCGCCGGTCCAGACGCTGGTGGCCGACTCGCAATAATACGCCACATGCCCGGCCGTGTGTCCGGGCGTGGCCAGCACGCGCAGGGTGTGCGCTCCGCAGGAGACTTCGTCGCCGGCGGCCAGGACGCGGTCCAGGCCGGTCGCGGCGCACTCCTCCGGACCGACGACGACGCACCCGGTGGTACGCCGCAGTTCACCGGCACCGATCGTATGGTCGGCATGTCGATGCGTCAGCAGCACGGTCCGCAGTCGCAAATGCCGCTCCTCCAGCGCCCGCAGCACCGGCGCCGCATCGCCGGGGTCCACCACCGCCGCCTCGCGCGCACACGCCAGCAGGTGGACAAGATTATCCGCCATCACCGGGAGGGTATGGACGTCCAGTTGATGGCCCTGCGTAGACATGTCTGTTGTTTTATCCTGCCGTCAGGGAAAAAGCAAGTGGGGTCTCCCGCAGTTCTGTGAGAGTTTGGCGTGCGACGAGCGTTTTGGACACAGAGTTCGCAGAGAAAGACCGAGAACACAGAGGACCTTGCATATCGATCCTTCCCCTCTGTGCGCTCATCCCGCCTCCGTGTTCTCTGTGTCCTTTTCCTTGTCTTTCCCATTTCCCAATTGACAGCGCGCCGGTGCTTGGGCAACGGTATGGGCGTATGGCCGACACCCCCCTGCTGCTGGCTCCTCAACCGCGCTCCTGCGTCATGCGCTCCGGCGCGTTCGATCTCGCGCGCGGCGGTGTGATCGCCCTGGCCGGCGCACCCGAAGCGCTTCTCCCCGCGCAGCAGGCGCTGGAGCGCGACTTCGCTCCGCGCTGGCTCCCGGCCATCAACCCAGCCGCACCCGCCCCCATCTGTTTTGCGCTGGAATCTGCGGCCGCACTGCGGCAGGGGTATTGCCTCGAAATCGCCGCTGACCGCATCGTCGCTCGAGCTGCCGACGCTTCCGGCCTGTTCTACGCCGCCATGACCCTGCGCCAGCTCGCGCGTGTCGCTGGCGACATCCTCCCCGCCTGCCGCATCGAGGATGCGCCGGACTTCCCTGTGCGCGGCGTCATGCTCGACATCAGTCGGGACAAGGTCCCCACCCTGCCCGCGCTCTTCGCGCTGGCAGACCAACTCGCGGAGTGGAAGATCAACCACCTCGAGCTCTATACCGAGCACACCTTCGCCTACCGTAACCACGCCGATGTCTGGCAAGCGGCCAGCCCCATGACGCCTGACGACATCCGCGCCCTCGACGCCCACTGCCGCGCCCGCTGCATCGACTTGGTCCCCAACCAGAACTCCTTTGGCCACATGGAGCGCTGGCTGCAGCTCCCGCGCTACAACGACCTCGCAGAATGCCCTTGCGGCGGCGCGCCTCTCCCCTGGGGCGGAACTACGCAAGGCCCCACCGGCCTGAACCCGGCTGACCCGCGCAGCCTCGAATTGCTGCGCGAACTCTACGCCGAATTGCTTCCCAACTTCACCAGCCGCTATTTCAACATCGGGTGCGATGAGACCTTCGATCTCGGCCACGGCAAGTCCCGGGAATTCGTGGCGCGCTTTGGCCGCGGCCGCGTCTATCTCGATTTCCTGCTGAAACTTTGCGCGCTGGCGCGCAGCCACAATCGCACGCCCATGTTCTGGGGAGACATCATCCTGCATCACCCGGAACTCGTGCCGGAGCTGCCGCGCGACAGCATCGCGCTGGAATGGGGCTATGAAGCTGACCACCCCTTTGCCGCGCATGCCGCGCTCTTTGCCGCTGCCGGCATCCCGTTCTACGTCTGCCCTGGCACATCGTCGTGGCGAAGCCTCGCCGGCCGCACCACCAACATGCGCGGCAACCTGCTTGCCGCGGCTGAGCACGGCCTGCGCCACGGCGCTGCAGGTTATTTGATTACCGACTGGGGCGACGAGGGGCACTGGCAGACGCATCCGGTGAGCTGTCCCGGCTTCCTGTTCGGCGCCGCAGTTTCGTGGTGCCACGCCGCCAACGCCGATCTGCCGCTGGCCGCGGCGCTGAACCAACACGTGTTCGAGGATACTGCCGGCATCCTGGGCAGCCTGACGCTCGCGCTGGGCGACGCTTACCGCGTCTGCGGCACGGAGCGCGGCAATGCCACGGAGCTTTTCCAGATTCTTGCCAGCGGCGCAGACCGCACCCCGGCCGCAGGCGTGACACCTGCCACGCTGCTGGCCGCGCGCCACGTGGCTGAGGACGCCCTCGCGCATTTGCCACGCACCCAAAGCTGCCGGCCGGATGCCACATGGCTGCTGGAGGAGACCGCGCAGACCGCTTACCTGCTGATCCACGCCTGCAATCGCGGCATGGCTTTGCTCGACGGCTCGCTTGCCAACCCGGCGCAGCGCCGCACGCTGGCCCGCGAGATGGATGCGGTCATGGCCGGACACGAGCGCACCTGGCTGCGCCGCAACCGCCCCGGCGGCCTGCGCGACAGCCTCGACCGCATGGCCAAATGCCGGGCAGAATACGAAAAATAAATCTGTCACGAACGGCGAGAAGGGATCATGGAAGAGCACGAAGGGGTGCTATTGGCGCTGCCTTGCGGCAGCAAGAAAACAACATGACTTCGCATTTTTCACACGTCCTTCCCCCCTTCGTGTCCACATTGAACCCAATTCTTCGCGATAATCACTGACGATGCATGGTTCCGTTGTGAGATGCGATTCATTTGCGTCGCATCTTGTCGGGATCGGTATCGATAGCGTTGTCGATCCCGATCCCGACCCCGATTGGGTTGCGGGCTCGCGCCCGCCTTGGGCTGAAAACAAACCGGTCACGCGGAAATCAGTAGGGAAAAAGGTAGACAAACATAGACAGAATTAGACACGAAACAGGCCCCCCTATTTTGGACATGATTTTTCGCATCTGGCCGTTCATCAACGAGTTACAGCCGAATTGCGGCGTTGTGGCAGGTGTTTCGTGTCTATTTTTCATCGGGTCGCTCCTGGTTGCGGAAGAAGGTGTTTATGCCATCGGTTATTCATCATTCGCCCCCCTGAGAAAATTCTCAACATTGGTATAACCGTTCGTGGCATACAGGTGCCCATCCGCCGCGTTGTTGGGATCCAGACCATGCGCGAGTTCCCAGGCATCCGGCATGCCGTCATGATCGCTATCCGGATACGCCGCGCCACCGGCTATCACCGGAAAACCTCCAACCTGACTCTCGTTAGTAATAGCTGCAGCAATTCCCGTATCCGTTTGATATTGATTTATCAGCCGCGCATCCACGCAGTCCCGGTTCAAAACCCAGTTCCCGTTCTCGTCAAGCCGACGGGAAGCGCCGACAATCGGGAGCATAGTTGCTTCGAGGGTTGATACGGATTCCGCTATGATCGGATAAGTCTGGCTGGCCAGCGGAACGCTCCTTTTCCATGCGGCCGGCACATCGCCGACCTCCGCTCCGTTCTCGCCTGCAATCTTCCTAACCAACAACCATTGATCGCCGGACGAATCGGTTTGATGCCAGCCTTTGTTCCCGGCTAAATAAAGCGAAGGAGACCCATCCGCCGCATCCGTAGCGGATGCGGCGGATGCTTCCACTTCGTGCGTGTCGCCCCGCCTGGTCCCCGTCATCGGCCCGCGCTTATATATATTCCCGATCACGTCTGCCGAAATGCCTCCAATAAACTGGCTCATATAAAAACTGTTATTGTAGTCAATATTATTTACATAGCGGGCTGACTTGTGCTTCATCAGGGGATTTCGATGCGTATTGTTCATTTCCATATTGTGATCCATGTCAATGTCAGTCATGCTCGCCGCTACAGATGCTTTATCTGAGCCTGTGAGGGCTCCCGTAGCATGCGGGTCAATACCCTCGGCCACAAGATTCCACGAAAGTGATATATCTTTAGTGCGGTCAGCCGCAAATCCCCAGACTCCCATCCCTTCGTCCTGATTCCAACTCAGAGAATTGTGCGAAAACATGATATTGCTCGCGTCTATCATCTGTATTGTTGCAGCCCGATCATTGCCGCCGGTTGCAAAGCCCTTGCGTATGCGGGTATATTCCCACACAATATCGTGAGTACGAAATTGCAGCATGTCCACTTTAAGTTTCTTGCCGCTAATGAGAATCCCGCCTCCGGGAGCTGTCTGGCCGGCAACAGTCAGATAGGGGTTGCGCACAATTAAGTGGCTCTGCAGCACAATGGTTCCTGCAACCCTGAAAACCACTATTCGCGCCCCGTTTGCTTCTATGGCCTCGCGTAAGCTACCAGCGCCCGAATCGTTCAGGTTGGTGACCTCAATTATTCTTCCGCCCCGGCCGCCGACACTCCCCGCCCCTCCCCCCTGAGCACCGGGAAACGCGGGAATGCCAAACACCTGCCCGTATACACACATACTTAATAGCACCGGAAAGACACTTATTGTTTTCATGAAATCAGCCTTCGTTTTACCGGAAACGGGCAACAAAAACCTGTTGTTGATTTTTCGTATTCCTGATGAATTATTGATAAGAAATCGATTTCAGCCGACACCGGCCCGCATGGGTCGAAATCATGCCTGACCCGGCAAAAGGCCGCGATGTCATGGTGGGCAGCCTGTCAGAAGCGCGGATCAACGTCAAGATCACCACCGGGAGAGGGAAGGCTGAAGGCTGTTAGGCGAGAGAGTTCCCACCGCGAAGGACGCGACGGATCGCGAAGGCTGGACAAGTCGAGGCACGGCTCGATGATCAGTTCGCCGGGCGGGTAGGAACCTTGGAGAAGGCTGAAGGCTGTAGGGAGACCGACGGCAGCGTCATAGGCCACTGGGAGATAATGGGACGCATGGGACAGGGAGGACGGCTGGGATGGACGCCTCGGCGGCTTGCGCGACAGCTTCGACCGCATGGCTAGAAGCCGGGCGCCGCGTCCTCGCGGCTGCCTCAAGGGCTGGAGCGTTGTCGCGTGATTACCATTTACACATCGCAGAGTTTGTATGCCTGGCGCAGACCGTCCAAAGGGTTGCCTTTGGCGAAGAACTCATGGCCCATGTAGAGGCTGTAACCCGTGGCGTTGATCGCGCGGCAAACCCCTGGATAGTTGATTTCCTGATGTTCGTCGAGTTCGTGCCGACCCGGAACCCCGGCGGTATGGAAATGGCCGATCCACTTGGCCGCCCGCCTGATGTTTGTGCAGAGATTTCCTTCCATGATCTGCATGTGGTAGATGTCGTAGAGAATTTTCACGCGCGGGCTGTTGACCAGCTCGCAGACGCCGACAGCCCAATCGGTTTTGTCGCACAGGTAATGCGGATGGTTGACCGTGGTGTTCAGCAGTTCCATGTTCAGGTTGATGCCCTTTTCCTCCGCATACGGCGCAATACGGCGCAGCCCTTCGGCGCAAACGAGCATCGATTCGTAGTCCGACTCGTTGGGATTGCGGTGACCGCTCAGGGTAATGATGCCCGGCATACCCCATTTTTTCGCGATGTCGATCGATTCCTTGAGTTCTGCTTCCAGGCGTTCGTGGTTTTTACGGCGGGAAAATCCCTCGGCATGGCTGCCATCCTTGGCGCTCGCATGTTCATGGCCCACCATGCTGGCGAGCGTGAAGCCCTTTGATCTGGCGGCTTCGAAAATTTCCTCGTAACCGCGATCGCGGCCCCAGATTTCAATGGCCTTGAAACCGATGGCCTTGATTTCGCCGAGGTGGCTGGTCGAGAGCTTCATCTGCGGGTCGATGGTTGGCAGTACGACGCTTTGTATTAATGACATGTTTGTTGTCCTTTCGAAGTCAGTAGGTGACGCCCATTTTGATGCCGCCTTCGCGGTCAGCGACAATGCCGGGATAGACTTTGTCGAGTTCGTTGGTGAACGGGACTACCGGGCCGACAACCAAGTCGCCGTTGATCTTGTGCTTGATGATCATTTCCATGCAGGTGTTGCGCACGCGGACGTTGTCCCATCGCGGATGGTCGCGGCTGGGGTCGGACTCGGTGCGAGTGAAAATGATGTTGGGACGGTTCATGTGGGCTTCGCCGCCCAAGTCGAGACCGGCCGGATAGGGAGCGGGGAAACCGCCGCAAGCGACTGTGCCGCCGAAGCTCACCCCGCGCATAGCGGCATTCAGCGCATGAACGCTGCCGGAATATTCGATACCGACATCGACGCCGCGCCAGCCGGTGAGTTCACGCAGTTTTCCACCGCAGTCGATGCCGGTGGGGTCGAGTACGATATTCGCGCCGAGTTTCAAAGCGGTTGCGCGACGGGAAGCGACCGGATCGATGGCGATTACCAGGGAGCAGCCGGACTGCCTGGCCAGCGTTACGGCCATCATGCCGATCGCTCCGAGACTGAACACCGCAACCGCATCGCCGATACGCACGTTGGCGTCGCGCAGGGCGCAGAAAGCGAACGTGGCCGGGTCAAGACAGGTGGCTGATTTCCAGCTGGTTTTCTCTTCTATTTTCCAGCCTTCGGATTCGTTGTACACCCACATGGGCGCGAAACCGCAGAAGGCCACCAAGCGGTCGCCGACCTGATAGCGGGTGACTTTCGCACCGATTTTCTCGACATAGCCGACCTGCATATTGCCGAGTGGAATCGGATAAGCCCAGCCAACGCCTACGCCAGGAGTGTGCATGTGGCGTGCGCTGTCGTAGGCTCCGCGGGAATTGCCGTGCGTGTGAACAAACGATTCCATGGTGCCATGTTTTTCGGCGCCGTGTGTGTGGCGCACCAGAATCTGGGTGTCGCCAAGGGTTTTCGGGATTTCATAATCAGCCATTTCGATGACGCCATGGCGGGGACAAATGAGCCTTTTGTATTTCATGCGGTCATCTCCTTTTCACGACAAGACACTCGCGCTACCGAACATCCAGGCTGGTCAGCGGATGCCATCCGTCGGCATCCATCTTCCGGATGGCCAGTCGCACCACCGGCTGATCCTGCGCCACAATCGCGCACGAGACGCGCGCTTCACCGCGCTGCAACCCGGGCGGCAGCGTGAAGGTCTCGTGGAACGAAGTGTAGTCCGGCAGCCACGTGCGGATGTCCTGCCGGAACCGGACGATGTGGTGTTTCCGTCCCTGGCTGAACCGCAGGGCAAAGGCATACGGCCGGTAGATCGGCGCCAGGCCGCGGTTGTCGATGGTCACCGTGGTGCGGACCCGCTGGCCGGGGCGCGCCTCGAGCGGCAGCGTCATCTGGTGCAGGTGGAAGCGATACCCGAGCCGACGCACGAAGGCCTCGACCGCGCCGCGGTAGGCGGCCGGCACGCGCACGCTCTTGTGCATGAAGATGGAGGGGTGATATTTGCAGCAGGCCTCGAGCAGCGGCTCGATGCGCCAACCGGCCTCGAGCACGTGCTGGAGTGTGCCGTGGGGCTCTAGCGTCATGGGCGACCGTTGCCAGAGGTCCGCCACGCCGTAGTCGAAGATGTCCACCGGGTAGACGTCCCACATGTGGTTCCAGCAGAGGTGGTCTGGACTCTTGCCCCTCCCCTGGTTCTTGGGATCGAAGAAGCCGTCGCCACGCCAGCCCACGTTGGGCCGGTTCCTGGCGGCGGCATGGCGGCAGCCGTGTGTGCTGATCATGGAGAGGAGCGTCGTGCGGCGAAAGGCGGCGAGGTAAGCATCCGCCAGCCGCGCGGCCGAGACAGGTGTGGCATTGCCGCCCATCTCGCCGAAGCGTCCGGCGTAGGCGACGTCGAAGCTCTCCAACATCGGGTGGCCGTCGTAGCGCTTCCCCAGTGCGGCGATGAAGCGCGACCAGTGGCGGATGTACCGCGCGTCGTTGGCATCCGGCTCCCAGATGGGCCCGGCCGGGCAGGTACCGATCTCCTTCATGGGCGCGCCCGTGGCCACGAACCATTTGGGGAGGTCGGCATACACGAACGGCTGCACGCGCATCTGCAGGGTCTGCCCGTGGCGGGCCGCAGTGGCGAGCGCCTGATCCAAGATATCGAAACGGATTCGGCCGGGGCGCGGCTCCAGCACGCCCCAGGGCCAGCGGCAGTAGGCCACGGTGGAGGGGAAATCGCCGTCCGCCACGAGGCGACGCGGCGCGCGCGTGGCAAAACTCACCGGGCCGACTGCGTCGTTCCAATCCTTCCCTCGTTCCAGCGGATCGCCGGCAAAGCGCTGGAAGGTGGCCCAGCCGCGGTGCGGGTTCGGCAACTCGGCGTCCGTATGTTCCGGGCGGATGCGCTGCAGGGTCTCTGTAGCCGCAAATGCGTAGCGCCAGCGTGTGGCCATGGCAACCTCTGCTTCCTTGGCGTGAGTTGATTTTTATAGCACAAGAAACGGCATGCGTCATTCGCCTTCTGTGGACGAGACGCGCCGGCCTGCTCTGCCCGCACCACCTCTTAAATTCTCACCGGTTTGCCGGTCTTGGCGGAGCGGTAGGTTGCGTCCACGATCTGCATCAGTTTCACGGCCTGGTCGGGCGTGTTGAACGGCTTTTCCCTGCCCTCGACCGTGCGGACGAAGTTGACGGCGGCGCGGATGCGGCCCATGGCGGTGTCGACGGGCACCACGATGTCGCGGTTGACGGAGCGGCCGTTTTCCTGCACGTAGAGTTCGCAGGTGTCGGTGCTGGTTTCGTCATAGCCGTCACGTCCGAAGAGACGACGCACCATGCCGCCGGCCTTGGTGCCCTGGAAGGTGACGCTGACCTCCTCGCGGCGGTTCATCTCGGCCCATGACGTGCGCAGGAAGAGCACCTGGCCGGTCTTGAAGCGGACGAAACCGTGCGCGGCGGACTCGACATTGGCGAGCGCGCCCTGCTTGTCGAGTTCCGGCTTGCCCCACGGGCCGCGGAAATCCGGGTTGCCCATGAAGTCGTCGAACGTCTGCGACAGCACCCATTCCGGCTGCGGGTAATCCATGAAGTGGAGCGCAAGGTCGAGCATGTGCAGCAGGTCAATCAACGGGCCACCGCCGGAAAGCGCTTTGTTGGTGAACCAGCCGAAGCCGGGGAGGCCGGTGCGGCGGATCCAGATCGCCTGCGCAGAATTGATCGTGCCGACGCTACCCTTCCGGATGTATTCCTTCATGGCCATGGATTCGGGGCGGGCGCGGTTGTTGAAATTGAACATCAGCGTGCGCTTAACCTTGGCCGCGGCCTTGGTCATGGCGAGCGCCTCAGCGGCATTCAGGGCCGGAGGCTTTTCGCAGAAAACATGCTTGCGGGCGGCGAGCGCCTGGAGCACAAGCGGCTTGTGAAACTTGTTGGGCGTGATGATTGAAACCGCGTCGAGTTTCTCCTTGGAAAGCATGCGCGCCACGGAGCCGTATGACTTGGGCACGTGGTGCTTGGCGGCGCCGCTGGAGGCAGCGTCTGTGTTCACATCCGCGACGGCGACGACCTCCGCGCCTGCCTTGCGAAACCCGGTGATGTGATAGCCAGCCATGTTGCCGACACCGATGATGCCGATCCTGATGCTCATAAGAATGTTCCTTTTGCGGATGATGTACTAAGCCGGACGATCCAGGTCAACGCGCCAGCCTCGACCGCATGGCCAAGCGCCGCGCGGAACACGAAGGCTAGCGCAACGATACTATAGCCAACGGTAAATCGGACACGAAGATCGAGAGAGATCAGGGAAGAGCACGAAAGGTTGCAGTGGCGCCGCCTTACGGCAGCGAAAAACAACATGCCTTCGCATTCTTCGCGCTTCCTGCTCCCCCTTCGTGTCCGCATTGGACCTAATTCTTCGCGATCATTACTGAAGCGCGATCAGCAGCTCCGCAATCTGCCGGCGCCACTCTTCGCAGCGGGCCGCCACCGGCGTCGAAAGCCCCTGCCCCACCAGCGCACCGTCCGCGATGCTGGCGATCCCCTTCACGGACGGCAGGAACGGAACCTCCTGGCGGATCCCTGCCAGCAGGGCGTCGGCGCGGGCCACTGCCCCGGCGCGGGCCGGATTGCCGCGCGCGGCCTGCAGCGCCTTCTCAAGCGTGCAGAGGTAGGCGCTATCGGTGATACCGTCGGCGCAGGTCAGGAAACGGCTGGAGAACAGCATGGCGCCGGGGTAGCTGGCCGGAGCTTCCGGCGCAAAGGCGTTCAGCGGCGTGAAGGGGTTGTACCACTCCTCGTTCAGGTAGCCGCGGTCCTCGCCGCCGCCTTCGCTCCAGCGGAAGTGCCATTCCCAGCGGCCGGTGGAGCCGACGCGCCAGTTGTAGAACCCCCAGGAGAGGCGGTCCATGCCGCAGTTGTAGAGCCACAGCGTCCGCCCCTTCTGTGGCGTGAGCGTCATGAGGCGCTCGCTGGGCCGGCCGGCGTGCGTGGCGATGATGTCGTGATGATCGACCAGTGCGGTGTAGTCCCGGCCCGAGTTGGTGTCGCCCATGGGCGTGACCAGGATGTTGCCAACACCGGCCTCGCGAAGATAGTCGGCGTAGAGATCGGTCTGCTCGAGGTTGCGGTTCCAGGGATTGGGCGTGTCGCGCGGCTCGTCCACCGACTGCACAGCCACGGGGAGCCCGCACTGTTTTAGGAACTCCGCGTACTTGCGGGCGCCGGTTATGAACTCCGCCTTGAACTGCGGCAGCTCCAGTTCGCATCCCGGATTCCGATCCACGCGCGTGTCGAGGTGCTTCCTGCCGATCGCGCGCCCCATGCCCAGCGACGAGGAGAGGCTCATCTGCAGCGGGTGCCGCCCCATGCCGACTTCCCGGGCAATCTCATACAGGAAGCCGCGCGGCACGCCGTCGGTTTCCGGACCGTCCACCGTCACGCCGGTCAGGCCGATGTCGACCATGAATTTCAGCTGCTCAGTCACGATCCGCCGGCGCGCCACGGGATCTGCCATGGCAGGCGCGCTGTACCACAGGCCGAACGAGTACGGCAGCACCTGCTCGAGGCGGATCGGCCAGATTTTCAGGCTGACTGGCAGCACAACGGTCTTGCCGGCGGCAGCAACCGTAACGGAGCCGGCATAGCCGCCGGGCGCGGCGTCGGCCGGCACGCGCATCCAGGCCCAGAACGAGCGAGTCAGCCCATTTTCCAACAACACCTGGTTCGCGGGGATCAGGGCTTCTTCGTGCGGATCGATGCCGCGCAGCCGGTAATCCTGAAAGAACCAGCGAGCTGACGAAGCCGGGATCGTGGCCGGCCCCTTCAGGTCGGAAAGCGTGACTGTGCACGTGCCGAGGTCCTTAAACGCGCTGATCCCCAGGCGGAAGATCAGGTTCTGGCCCGGCGCGGCGGCCAGGTCATAGGCGTTGTGCCCACGCTCGCCCCTGCCGGGCGTAGTGTCCGGCCTCACAACGGTCAGAGCGTCCGGCACAAAGCAGAGGAAGTCGTCCTCGTCGGGGCCGCGCGTCACCGGCCGCGGCACATGGGTCTTCTGGGACGCGTAGAACAAGCGGATGCGCTCCTCGCGGATGACATTGCTCATGGCGGCAAAGGCGGCTTCCTCCTTTGCGGGCAGGGCGATCAGCGCGCTGAGTTGCATGCCGCAGGCCTCGATTGCCAGCTTGCCGCCCGTGACTGTGGCGTTGACCTCGTACACCGGGTACATGCGGTCGATAAAATCGAGCCAGAGCGCATTGGGCCGCTCGGAATAGCGTGTGTGCAGGAAGCGGAAGAAGTATTTCTCACCGTACAGGTCCGCAGCCGCGGGTGTGTCGTCCAGCACGGTTGTGCCGCCAACCTTCAACCGAAACCGCGGGTTTCCGATGTCCCGGCGCAGCACCATACCGGCCGCTACCCAGACGCGGTAGTCGCCGTCGGGCAGCGCAGTTTCAAACGAGAACGGCTTGCCGGACGGCGAGTAGACGCCGTTGCCGGTCAGCGGATCGGGCCAGCTCTTGCCGCAGTCCGCGAGGTCCCCCTTCCGCACGAAAGCGGGGGAGGCGGCCGGTGTCGCCGTGAAGCCGTCCATCGGTTTCCCCTTGCCGAAACAGAAGGCGGAGGCGCCCGTTGGCAGGGGCACGGTCATCTTGAGCCCCAGCGCATCCTCCTTGAGCAGGCGGATGTTGTCCACAAACCAGACCAGGTCATGGTCCTGAGGCGGCGTCACGAAGAACTTGCACCTGACCATGGCCCGCAAATCGACCTTGTCCTGCGGCTCGAGCTCGCTCCAGTTGCGCCCCTCCTTGCCGTTGCGTCTGGGATGGTTGATGGGAATCAGGATGGTCTGGCGGCCAGGGACAACCGAGGTATGCAGCGAACAGCGGGTGACGTAGTTCGTCGCGCGTGCGTCCAGAAGTTCCAGCGTACAGGCTGAGCGTTCACTGCCGGGCACGTACACGTCCATGGCAAAATAGTCGTAATCCTGCCACCCAGCCTTCTGCTCGCCATTGAAGTACAGGACAGCATACGGGGCGCCCTTGGCAAAGACCGCGCGGCAGCAGTACTTGCCCGTGAAGGCATTGTCCGGCGAACGGTCGAGCGAGACGTTTTCGCTCCCCTGGCCGAAAACCTGCACCTCGGCGGAATCCTCAAAATCGAAGAGCACGCGGACACCCTTGTCCTGCGCCGCGGCGGTGAAGGCCATCAGGCCAGATCCCAGCAGCAGGCTCAGCAGCGCGCGCCGGGACTTGTATGCGTTTGTTTTCATGATTTTGTTATGCGCCCTTGGTGACTGCACGATTTCCGAATCGTCCCTACCTCAACAACCTTCCCCCTCACACCTGCCGCAACTGCGGGAAGAGGATCACGTCGCGGATGGCCTCTGCGCCGGAGAGGATCATGGCCAGGCGGTCCACGCCGAGCCCCATGCCTCCAGCCGGCGGCATGCCGTGCTCGAGCGCAGTAAGGAAATCCTCGTCGATCTTCTCCTGCGCGCCGGCCGCCTGCTCTGCAAACCGCGCCCGCTGCTCGAGCGGGTCGTTCAGCTCGCTGTAGGCCGGGGCGATCTCCTGCCCGGCAATGACCAACTCGAATACGTCGGCGGAATCCGGGTCGTCCGGACAGCTTTTGGCCAGCGGAATGAGCGCCCTGGGCAAGCGCGTGACAAACGTCGGCTGGATCAGCGTCTTTTCGATCAGCTTCTCGTAGACCTCGTGCGTGATCAACAGCTTGTCCCAGGCCGAATCGAGGTCCAGCCCCGCTGCGGCGGCGCGCTCCCGCGCGGTCTCCAGCGGCAGCTCGAACCAGTCCGCGCCCATGCGCTCGCGAATCAGGTCGCGATAGGGGCGCTCGCGGAAGGGAGTCTCGAAGTCGATGGCCGCATCGCCCTCGCCCACACGCAGCGTGTTGTAGACGGTCTGGGCCACGTGCCGGATGAGCCCCTCAACCAGCGCCTTCATGGAGCGCAGGTCGCCGTAGGCCTCGTACAGCTCCATCATCGTGAACTCGGGGTTGTGCGTGCGGTCGAGCCCCTCGTTGCGGAAGCAGCGGTTGATCTCGAAGACCTTGTCGAACCCGCCGACCAGCAGGCGCTTGAGGTGCAGCTCCAGCGCGATGCGCAGATACATATCCGCGCCGAGCGCGTGGTAGTGCGTGACGAACGGCCTGGCCGACGCGCCGCCGGCCATGGACTGCATCATCGGCGTCTCGACTTCCTGGAACCCGCGTTCGTGCAGGTAGGAGCGAATCTCGCGGACCAGCGCGATGCGCCGGTCGAAGCGCGTCCGCACCTCGGGATTTGAGGCCAGGTCCAGATAGCGCTGGCGGTAGCACTGCTCCGTGTCGCGCAGGCCATGAAATTTTTCCGGCATGGGCAGCAGCGCCTTGGAAAGCAGGGTCCACTCGGAGACCTCGATGGTCTGCTCGCCCATGCGCGTGGTGAAGAGCCTGCCGGTTACGCCGACGTGGTCACCGAGGTCCGCAAACTTGAAGGCGTCGAAGGCCGCGTCAGGCAGCGCACCGCGCTTGACGTAGATTTGAAAGCGGTCGCTGCCGTCGCGCAGGTCCGCGAAGATCGACTTGCCCATGCCGCGGATGGTCATGAGCCGGCCGGCCGCGCGCACGATCTTCCCTTCGGCAAACCCGGCGCGGATCTCCGCCAGGCGCCCGGTGCGCTCGAAAGCCGCGCCAAAGGGGCGATACCCCAGTTTCTCCAGCTCCCGCATGTTTGCCAGGCGCTGATCCCGGTATTCGTTGCTGCTCGCTGCGTCCGCCATGACAACCCCGTTTCTGCTTTCTGCCCAGATAGTGCGAATCATGCCCAAACCTTGCCCCGCTTGCCATAACAAAGCATGGGCAGGTGGAATCCCGACGAATCGCGTCAGCACCGCCCGTTGCGTTCAGACCAGTTGCATCCAATATTGACGCTTACCGCGCGAAGTTCTATCGTTCACAATGTAAATGGGCTCGGGGCATCGCTTGACGGTAATCTTTTACGAATCCGATGACTGGCCGTATCACATCGGCCAAAACGAATACAGGAGGATGATTGCATGAACCGCTGGAACTTGACCGGGTGTCTTGTGGGCGCGATATTCCTGATGGCCGCGCAGGCGCCGGCCGCGCCGAGCGTGACGATTTACAACCAGAATTTCGCCGTCGTGCGCGATCAACTGGCCCTGGATTTAAAGAAGGGCGTCAACGAAATCAGCGCAACGGATATCACAGCGCACCTGGAGCCGAATTCCGTGGTTCTGCGCGACCCGGATGGGAAGCGCAGCTTACGAATTCTGGAACAGGACTATCGCGCGGAACCGATTTCAGAAGGCCTGCTCCTCTCCCTCTACGAGGGGAAGGAAATCACATTTCTTCGGGACACCAATGCCATTCTCGGAAAGATCATCCGCAGCGGCTATGTGCCGCACAGCTCCGGGATGCAACGATACGGCCAGGACTATCGGATGATGCAGGGGGCCTACGCGTCCCCGCAAAACGGCGGCGGCCAACCCATCATCGAAGTCGACCACCAGCTTCGCTTCAGCCTGCCCGGCCAACCGCAATTTCCGTCGCTGCCGGATGACACAATACTCAAGCCAACGCTGCACTGGCTTCTGGAGACCGACCAGGGGGGAAAATCGAAGGCGGAACTATCCTACGTGACCGGCGGCATGGCGTGGGCGGCGGACTACAACCTGGTGTCCCCCGAACTGGATGACCGGATGGATATTGTCGGGTGGGTGACAATGGACAACCAAAGCGGCAAGACCTTTGCAAACGCCCGCATCAAGCTCATGGCCGGGGATGTAAACAAGATCCAACCTGATGGTGCTGCATACGATCGTTCTGAATATCTGGGTTTCAGCGGGGCTGCCAGGGGCATGCAACCTCCTGTTTCGGAGAAAGCCTTCGACGACTACCATCTCTATGTGTTGAATCGCCCGGTGACCTTGCACGACCGCGAAACCAAACAGGTGGAATTTATCCGGGCAGCCAACGTCAAGTCTGACCGCATCTACGTGTACGATGGCGTCATGCTGGATCGCAACCGCTACCGCGGCTATGCATTGGAAAATATCCGCCAGGATCGCGACTATGGCACCAAGTGCAACCCCAAAGTGTGGGTCATGCGGGAGATCAAGAACTCCGAATCGAATCGCCTGGGAATCCCGCTCCCGGCGGGCCGGGTTCGCTTCTATCGCCAGGACACGGATGGCCAGCTTGAGTTTACGGGAGAAAATACGATCGATCACACGCCGAAGGACGAGACCCTGCGAATCTACACGGGCAATGCGTTTGACATCAGCGGAAGCCGGAAGCGCACCGACTTCAAGATCGACAACTCCCACAGCTGGTGTGACGAATCCTTTGAAATCAAGCTCCAGAACCACAAGGAGAAGGAAACCGTCGAAGTGCGCGTGGTGGAACATCTGTACCGCTGGACCAACTGGACGATTACGGAGAAGACCAACACATTCCTGAAAACCGACTCGCAGACAGCGGAATTCCGATTGCAGCTGAAGCCCGGCGAGGAGCAAACCATCACCTACACGGTGCACTACAGCTGGTAAGCCATGCAGTACCTACCTCGAACGCGTGCGGGCGCACTGGCGCTTTGTTGCCTGGCGCTATCTGCGGCAGCCCAGTCCAGCGACAGCACGCTGGGGCGCCCCTCGCCCGCGCCTGCGTATCCTGGCGTGTTGCCGGTGATCTGTGCGGCAGAACCGCACACCCATACCAATACTTTCGCGATCAGCCCCGCCATGCTGGCGGACCTGCAAGCCAGCGATTTCTCCACGCGCGAAGCCGCGGTGGCCGCGCTGGTTCGCATCGGTACGCCGGCATTGCCGGCGTTGCGGGAACTGGCCGACAAGGCTGGAGCGGACGCGGCCTGGTGGGTGCGGGCAACCATCCAGCAGATCGAAGGGACTGCGGCACAAAGTGAAGGCACGTCTGCATTTGTTGCCGGAATCCCGGAATTGCTGGCACAGGGGCTGACAACGGAAGTGCTGGCAAATCTGGCACCTCTGTCACCGGCTGCCACAGGCGCACTGGTCGAAAAATATCTGCGTCTCGAAATCGGCATGGACTGCCTGTACTCGCTCCGTCCGGCGCAGGTTCTGCCCCGGGCCGTCGAGCTATTGCAGGTGCAGACCGACCCCTTTTACCAGGCAATGTTGTTGCGCCTGATCCGCAATGTGCTGGAGCGCACCTTGCTGCCACCACCCGGAACGCCGGCCCCAGGCGACCCGCGAAAGGGCATTGCCTACGTCGGCGCCAGCCCGGAGGTCGCTGTGTCAGTCCGCCCATTCTTGACGCACCCCCATCCGCTGCTCCGCCGCGAGGCGTTGCTGATTATGGCCTGGGGGCAGATCCCGGCCGGGCGGAAAGTGCAGAAAGCGGTTCTTCAGGATCCAGATCCCATTGTGGCGCGTGAGGAACGCCGCCTGCAGGGGCTCCTCGACACAGGAGCTGCCGCGACACCAGACCCCGACATCGCCTCGTGGATCAAGGCCTGCACGGCTGCCCTGAACCAGGACACCGATGGCCTGGCTCAGTTGGGTGCCTATTATGCATTGTACGAACTGGTCGGCGACTTCCCGGCCGAATTGGCGGGCGCGGTTGCGGTAACGGAAGGACGGGCCAAGGATGCAATCGCCTGGCTTCTCAGCCAGGATGCGGCGGGCCGTGCCTATCTCCTGCGTGCCGGGTGGGAGCGTTTTCCGGAACCTGCCCCAGCCACGCTCCGCAAGCTTCTGGCACTCCGGGAGTATGACCTGAAGCGCCAAAACATTCAGGAAAGTCATGCGTACTGGCCGGAACCGACACGGGCCCTCCTCTGGCGCAATTACATCAACGACACTGCCGCCTGCGGCTGTGAGCGCCTCTCGGGTGCCGCAGCCAACCGTAACCGCGAATTTCTGAGCAATCTTGACGCCTTGGGGCAGGGCAAACTCGGCGCGGAACTGACCAACCGAATGTCACGCCCCTTGGCCGCTGTAACCATCCCTGCGTTCGAACCGTGGTACCAAATTTGTGCGAGCAACGCATTCTCAACCCGCCTGCCGGTCGCCACGGGAGCCATCCGTGGCCTGCTCGTGTCTGATCTGGCCGGCGCCAGGGCATTGGTGAAGTGTTGCGGAAATCTTGCCGTGGGAGACCTTGGGGCGGCCACGCGCCCTTCGTTCGCACGCGATCTGATCGTCCTGCACCCGTGCGTGGACCTGCTTGATGACAACGAACTCAGCGCCCCCCTGCGCGAACTCTGGCGTGCGCGCGGTCTCCCCGCCCTCCCAGCTGCTTCCACGGAGCGCACCAAACTTGCTGCGGATCCCCTGCAGATGCCCACCGCACTCTGGGGGTTCCTGATGCAGAATAATGCCTTCTACATGAATCTTGTCGGGCGCTACCTCGCCACCACGCTCTCGCTCCGGCATCTTCCGCTGCTCGTCGCCCTGCTGGAATATAATCCGCGGGCGACGGTCTTCCTCGCGGAGCTGGATGCCCGCGACGCGGTGCCTGCCATCACCCGCGAAGTGCTCTCCCGACGCAAAAGCTATTACCTCTCCTATAACCATGACCTCTTCCACGGCGTGGCGCACTTCGGCATTCTGGATGCCGCACCGGTCGTAGAAACCTATACGAAACAGGATACCAACTGGCCGGACGAAGGCGCGAAAACCCTGGCAGGCTACGAAAAGTCACGATATTGCTGGACGCTAGATATTGAGGCCGCCGCCACGAACCCCCTGGCCGCCGGAATACTGAACGAGATCATGGGAAGTTTGCGCGCCGGTCGGCGCACCTGTTACACAGCCAATGATCGCGTCCGCATGTTCTGCGAAAGGGGACTCGCCCGGATGGGAGTCGTGGAGAATACGGATGCGAAACCACGCACAGCTGGCGGCCATGAATAGTGACAACCAGGGCGTAAGGTGCCTGACAGACAAGAGTTCGCGCGGTATCCGGCGGGCGCGACTAGGTGCGGCAGTGTTCTGCTGCCTGGCGTTGACGGGATGCGCGCAGCTGATCCCCATGACGCGGGAGGCAGGCACAGAAACAAACGTCTGTTCCGCCGTCTTGTCCGCCACACAACATCCACCGGCAACGACAACGAACACAAGCGAGATTCTTCCCGCATTGCTGGCGGACCTTCAGGACCATGATTTTGTCAAGCGAGAGACTGCAGCCGCCCGCATCATTGACATCGGTGCGCCGGCGTTGCCCCCATTGCGCGAGCTGGCCGGAAAGACCGGGGATCCCGCAAACTGGTGGGCGCTGGCAATCATCCAGCAAATCGAAACCAACACGGCCCAACGGGTGAGTTTCGACAAAACGTTCCGTCGCCTCAAGGATGTCGCCGAGGAGGATGCGGTCCGCACCGCGGCATGCGAAAACCTTAGCCAGTTGCGCCGCAACGAGATCATCCCGGATTTGATTGCCATCCTGGCCGAGAAGAAAATTCGAAATACGCGCTTTGGCGTTGCCGTAAAACAAGCGATCCAGGGCACTGGCGACACAGGCGTTCTTGCCATGATCAACGCCCTGGATCATCCACTCAGCAAGGAACATCGCGCGAATCTAATCTGGGCGTTGGTGCGACCGCATGCCGAGGCGGCCATCCCCGCCCTGACTGCCTGCTTGAGCGATACTGATTTGGACATCCGCAGGAACGCAATCAGCGCGCTGGGACAGGTTGAGGACCAGTCCGCTGCCAGGAAACTACTGCCATTTCTTAACGACGCGGAAACGAAATACACCGCATTGTCGGCACTTGAGAGACTGGCGAAGCGTTCGTTCCATCGGAACATTGAAGACTGCAGGGCGTGGTGGGCGGAAGAATTGAAGGTCAAGCCACCAGTTGTCCCCACAACGCCCACGCCTGTATCGTGATTCTCTACGCGGCTCACTGCCGGGCAAGGCGGGCGTTAGTGCGGCACAAACGGCGAGAGAGCGCGGAGCTTGGTCACGACCTTGGGCATGTGCTCCAGCACGTAGTCGATCTCCTGGTCCGTGTTGTAGCGGCTCAGGCTGAAGCGGATCGAACCATGCGCGGCAGTGAACGGTACGCCCATGGCGCGGATCACGTGCGAGGGCTCGAGCGAGCCGGATGAGCAGGCCGAGCCGGACGAGGCGCAGATGCCGAGGTCGCTCAGGTGGTAGAGGATCGCCTCGCCCTCGATGAACTCGAAGCTCATGTTGCTGGTGTTCGGCAAACGGTGGCGGGTGTCGCCGTTGACGCGCGCATCCGGACAGGAGAGCAGCCCTTTCTCGAGGCGGTCGCGCAGCCGCGCCACGCGCGTCCGCTCCTCGTCCATGTGCTTGGCCGCCAGTTCCGCGGCTACGCCCAGCCCCACGATGTACGGCACATTCTCCGTGCCGCCGCGCCGGCCGTGCTCCTGGTGTCCGCCGATCAGGTAGGTCTTCAGGCGCGTGCCGCGCCGCACATAGAGCGCGCCGATCCCCTTGGGCGCATGCAGCTTGTGACCGGAGAGCGACAGCAGGTCCACGGGGAGCGTCCGCACGTCGACCGGAATCTTGCCGACCGCCTGCACAGCGTCCGTGTGCAGGATGCCGCCGGCGGACTTCACGATCTTGGCAATCTCCTCCAGGGGGAAGATCACGCCGGTCTCGTTGTTGGCCCACATCACGCTCACCAGGCACGGGCCGCCGTAGACCGCCTCGCGCAGCGCCGCGAGGTCCAGCTGCCCCACGCCGTCGACCGGCAGTTCGACCACCTTGTAGCCGTGCTCGCGGAAGTGGCGGCAGGGACCGAGCACCGCGGGGTGCTCGACACGCGAGGTAATGATCTTCGCCGACGGGCCGAGCGTCTCGGCTGCGCCGTAGATGGCCATGTTGTCGCTCTCCGAGCCGCAGCTCGTGAAGATGATCTCCGACGGGTCGGCATGGATCAGCGCGGCCAGCTTTTCGCGCGCCGCCTCGACATACCGCGCCACCTGCCCGCCGAAGAAGTGCATGCTCGACGGGTTGCCCCAGAGCTTCTCGAAGAATGGCAGCATGGCGTCGCGCACCTCGGGTGCGACGCAGGTGGTGGCGTTGTTGTCGAGATAAACCAGGCGTGCCGCCTGGTTTATATTTGACGCTTGCGTTGTCATGTCAACTCTCGCGGGTTTCCGAATCCGTGGTGCAGGCGCCCCGCCTGCCCTATTCTGCAGGCGGG
>CAIWXQ010000023.1 GCA_903916675.1 uncultured bacterium
GCACAGAGGGCACAGAGGGAGAATGAGAACACAGAGGAGGCGGTTTTGAAACAGGCGTAAGCGAGATAGCGAACGATTTCTCGATGTCGGGGTCGCTATCGGAATTGGTATCGAAAACGACTGTATCGGCAGAAACGCGGCCTAACAGCCTTAACCCCTACAGCCTAACAACCTTCCCCAACTCACCCCCCGCACTCGGCGAGCACGTCGGCGGTGCGGGAGCAGCCGATGCGGGTGCAGCCAAGCTGGCGGAACATGAGCAGCGACTGCAGGTTGCGGATGCCGCCCGCGGCCTTAACCTGCACATTGGGAGCGCAGCGGTGGATCATCAGGTTGACGTCCTTGACCGTGGCGCCGGCGGAGCCAAATCCGGTGGAGGTCTTGGCCCAGTCCACGCCGAGTTCCACGCAGATCTCGCAGAGGCGGATCTTCTGGATGTCGCTCAGGTAACAGTTCTCAAAGATAACTTTGAGCTTGGCACCTTTACCGTGGGCTTCAGCCAGCACGGCGTGGATCTCCTCCTGGACGTAGTCGTAATCCTCGCTGAGGGCTGCGGAGATGTTGATGACCATGTCCAGTTCGGTGGCGCCGTCGAAAATCGCCTGCTTGGCCTCGAAGACCTTGACCGGCAGGGAGTTGCTACCATGGGGGAAGCCGACCACGGAGCAGGTGGCGACGCTGCTGCCGCGCAGGATGCCGGCGCAGTGGGCCACATAGGACGGCGTGACGCACACTGCGGCCACGCCCCAGCCTAGCGCCTGGCGGCAGCCGGCATCCACGGCCGTGGCGGACTGGTTGGGGTTGAGCAGCGAATGATCGATGATGCGCGCGATTTCCCGTGCTGTCGGCATGACTCTCTCCCCCTTCGTGGCGTCAATTAGGACTGGCCTGTCAACGCCTGCAGGCGTTCCCACTCCTCGAAATAGCGGTTGAGAAACTCCGTCTCCGGCTGTTCGCCGAGTTGCATGATCAGCTCGCGGACCAGGTTCTGTTCGTCCTCGTAGCGCGTGGCGTCGAAGAGTCCGGCAAAGTGCGCCATGCGCAGCCAGAGCAGGTAGGTGGTGAGGGCGTCGAAGCAGTTGTAGCGCACGACCTCGCGCAGGCGGCCGTCGAGCCACATGGGTGCGACCTGCAGACCGTCGGTCTCGAACTTGCCGGGAATGCCGGAGAGCGTGGCGATCTCGTGCAGCGCGACGCTGCCGCGCGCGCCCCAGCCGCTGAGCATCTCCATCAGGTCGAGGTGCCACTCGTTGTCGCGGTGGAAGTAGTCGACGCCCTCCCAGGGCTTTTCCGGACGGTGACAGAACTCCGGCGCGGCCAGGCCGTGCGCCACGGCGCGCTGCACCAGGATGCGCAAGTCCGCGGCACGGGAGTTGTAGCCCACGAGCTGCGGCTTGAATTTGCCGAGTGCCTGGAGGAATGTGCCGATCACGGCGGATTCGGCCTGCTGCTCGGTACTGTCCGGATCGCGCGGCAGCCAGAGGAGATCGAGCTTCACTTCGTCGCCGCGGACGCGTCGCCGCACCGCCGCGATGGAGACCACGCGGCACATGACGGTCTTGAGGAAGGGGGTCGGTTCCTCGGGCGTGGCGCCGTTGCGGCGCCACATCTCGGCCAGCACGTCGCGGTCGGGAAGATCCGTGGGCAGATTGTAGAGCAGGCGGCCAGCCTGCGGGTCCGGCACCCATTCGCAGTCAAATGCCCACAGGTGATCCTGCACGCTTCGGATCATTTCGCAAAGCCCCCAGCACGAACTGGACGTCGTGTTCCGTCCGTCTTGCCGAATATGATAGCGGACTCCGCCAGAACGGCAAGCCATTTGATCGGGCCGGGAAAGATTACAGACGCTTGCACAAGTGAGTGCCCGGGTGTTGGGGTAGGGACGGGTCTCCGAGCCGTCCGCGGACGCCGCGGAGAGGCGTCCCTACCGATCGGATTACGTTACTCACTTTCACCATTCGCTATCAGGGGTTGTGCCCATTCGCAGATGCGCCCCGGGCGATTACAAAGCGGCGCCTTCTTCCGGGAAGAGCATGGACTGGCAGAAGATGTCGAGGAAGCCGGGATCGGAGCCGAGGTCCACGTGCTCGGCGCGGGCGCGCAGCGTCTCGGCGCGGTTGCGCTCCGCGGCAGAGAGGAGCGCCATCTTGGCACCCATGGAGGAGGCGTTGCCGATGAAGCGGATGCGCTCGTGCGGCAGCGGCGGCAGCAGGCCGATACGCTGGGCGTTGCTGCGGCGGATGAAATTGCCGAATGCGCCGGCGAGAAGCACGGCATCGAGGTCCGTAGCTGCCAGGCCGGCGCGCTGCAGCAGCGTTTCGATGCCGGCGCGGATGGCGCCGGAGGCAAGCTGCAGCTCGCGGATGTCGCGCTGGGTCAGGCAGACGGCGGCGCGGTCGCCTGCCGCGGGCACCAGCACGAATCGGGGATCGTCGCCTGTGCGTTCGATGCGGCGGCGCAGCGCCTCCGGTAGCGCGGCGGGGAGTTCTTCTGGCAGCAGAAGGCGTCCGGTGGGTTCGAGCAGGCCGTGGCGGAGCAGTTCGGCCACGGTGTCGATCAGCGCGGTGCCGCAGAGCCCGGCGGGCGGAGTGTTGCCGATGACATTGATGTGGATGTCGCCATCGCGGATCAGGACCTTCTCGATGGCGCCGGCCGTAGCGCGCATCCCCTGGGCGATGCGTGCGCCCTCGAAGGCCGGGCCGGCTGCAGTGGAGGCGCAGAAAATTCGGCCGTGGTGGAGCAGGGCGATCTCGCCGTTGGTGCCGATGTCCACCAGGAGCGTGGGCTTCGGCAGACGGTCGAAGTTGGAGGCGATCATGCCGGCCACGGTGTCGCCGCCCACGAACCCGCCGATCTGCGGGAAGACGTACAGGCTCGCCGCGGGGTGGATCGCGAGGCCGAGGCTCGCGGCCGGAACTTCGAAGCTGTGCACGAATGCCGGCGTGAAGGGGATTTCGCCGAGTGCCGTGGGGTCGAGGCCGCAGATGATCTGCTGCATGGTCGTATTGCCCGCAAGCGTGGCATGCACGATACGTTCGGGGGCGATACCTGCCTGACGGCAGAGGGTTCCGACGATCTCGTTGAGCGAGCACATGGCCGCAGCCTGCAGTTCCGGCAGGCGGGCCGGGTTCTCGCGCACGCGGAGAATGCGCGACAGCACGTCGTCGCCGAACGGAATCTGGCCGTTGAGCGCTGCGGCCACGCCGCGCTCGGTGCCGGTGACGAGGTCGAGCAGCGTGCCGACCACCGTGGTGGTGCCGAGGTCGAACGCCACGCCGAGCGCCACGGCGGGTGCCGTGGCCGGCTGGAGGTCGAGCAGGCGGCACCCTTCCTGCACGATGTGCGCCTGTTGGCCGCCGGCGCGCAGGCGATCGGTGAGTTCGCCGGCGCGTGCAGGATCAATGGACAGTGTTTCGCCGAGTGCGGCGTCGAGGCAGTCCAGTCCGGGGCGGGTGTCGGCCGGCGGCAACTTGACAGTGGTGACGCGCACGACCGGATCGACGGCCAGCGTGTGGCCGGCATCGCCGGTGAGGATCTTCTGCGAATGCTCGAACAGCGAGGTCGGCGGGATCTCGATCACGGCCTCGCTCTCGATGGTGTCGCAGCAGGCCAGCCGCCATCCCTCGCGGCGCTGGGCTGCGGTGAGGCGGTGGGCGCGCGCATCCGGCGCGCCGGTCGTTCCGCTGTGAATCTTCACCCGGCACTTGCCGCAGGTGCCTCCGCCGCCACAGGGAGTCAGCAGCACGAACCCCGCGCGTGCCGCCGCCTCTAGGATGGCGGTGCCGGGCAGGACGTGGACCGTGCGGCCGGACGGCTGAAACGTGACGCGCAGTTCGATGTCGGAACTCATGCGCGAAATGCTACCACACCGGCCTGCGGCAGCCAACGCATGAACGGCAGTCTTGGGAAGATACAGGGTTTTGGACACAGAGGACACAGAGAAAAACGGCCGAGACCACAGAGGAAAGAGCCAGCGCGGACAATGGCCGCGATGGCTCTTTCCTCCTCTGTGCGCTCAGCTTTCCTCTGAGGTCTCTGTGTCCTGAACCGTATTACGTGCTTCAGGTTCCTGTGCCGGACGGTCATTACCAGAACCAGTAGGAGCCGGTCTGAACGGCATACCAGCCGAGCAGTCCGTTGGTGACGGCATGCGCCCAGACTGCGGCCCAGATGTCGCGGGTTCTCGCCATCAGCCAGGTCAGCAGCAGTCCGCAGAGAAAGCCCATCAGCCATTCGCGGTGTTCCAGCGCGAACAGTGCGGCCACCAGGATGCACATGTTGTTGTCGAGTCGGCCGATGTCCTTCTGGGAGAACGGACTGCCCTGCATCCAGCGGTAGACGAGGCCGCGGAAGAAAAATTCCTCGATGGCGGCGATCACCAGCGTCGTTCCGAAGATATGCACCCAGAACAACGGCCAGCCGGTGGCGCGTGGGTCGTAATGATGCCAGCCGTTCTCGCCCAGTTCCATGGGCGGGCGCAATTTGCCGAACTGGGTGAAATCCACAAACCAGCGTTCGTAGAACTCGCTGATCCGGGGAAAGCAGCTTCGGGAGTATTCGGATTCCAGACCGACCCAGAACGCGAACATCAGGATGCCGACGGCCAGCGCCAGCGGGACGTTGCGCAGCTTCGGCGCCGCATACCAGCGCCACGGCCGGCAGATCAGCAGCAGGATCGTTCCGCCGACCGTCTGAATGGCGTACCGCGTTCCCGACGGGTTGCCCAGCAGCGACATCATCAGGAACCAGGCGAGAAACGGCAGGGCATGTGCCCAGATCGCCCGGGAGTTTTCCTTGGCGAGCTCGGTTGCCTGCACGACCTTATTCATCCCCAACATGGCGCAGAACCTGTCGAAACCCGGCGAATGGGGAAAGCGAAAATCGCTGTGCCGTGGATTCTGGACAAAAGCCACCGCCGTTTGTTACGCTCCGGCACATCTGGCGGCTGGTGCTGCTCTGGCCGGTCGCGAACAGGAAATTCCGATGCCAGACATCTCCCGCTATGTGATTGCCGTGCTTCTGCCGGACCGGGTGGGTGCCCTGCGCGATGTCACCGCCGTCATCGTCGAGTTGCAGGGCAACATTGCTGGCATTCGACAGTCGGTGGTGGACGGATATTTCAGCTTGATATTTACCTCCGCGCATCCGGCCGGCGTCACCGATGAGGCCATCTACCACGCGCTGGCCGCACGGCTGGAGCCGGCCGCGGCAATCGTCGTGCGCGCCTGTCAGGCGCTGTCGCAGCCGCCGTGCGCCAGAGGCGCGCGATACGTGGCGATGACGTGCGGGCCGGACCGCCCCGGCACGATTCACGCCATCAGCGCCTTCTTTGTCGAGCATGGCATCAACATTGAGGACTGGCAGGTCGAGAACGAGGGGGCGGAAGTGATCTACACTGCGCAGGTCGTGCTGCCCGCTGCCGCCGATTTTCGCGCGGTCCAAGAAGCCTTCCGCGCTCGCATGGCCGTGCGTGACCTTTCCGCGTCCATCTGCCACGAGAACATCTTCCGCGCCACAAACGAGGTCGGGCCGATCAAGCATCTGTTGGGGAAATAGAACGCCTCGGAAAGGAATGACATGCTCGCCCGACAAGACGTACTCTCCACGCTGCGCATGGTCCGGGAGGAAAACCTGGACGTCCGCACCGTGACGCTGGGGCTCAACCTCAACTGTTGCGCCAGCCGCGACCCGGAGGCGCTGGTGTCCGCGGTGCGGGCGCGGATTGTGTCGCTCGCCGGCGACCTCGTACGGCAGTGCGACGAGGTGGCGGCGCGGTATGGCCTGCCGATCGTGAACAAGCGGGTGGCCGTCTCGCCCGCCAGCATCCTGCTGGAGGGCCATACGACTGCCACGGCCGTGCGCTTGGCGCAGGCCATGGACCAGGCGGCCGCGGAGGTACAGGTCGACCTGATCGGTGGCTTTTCGGCCTTTGTGCAGAAGGGCATGACGCCGGGCGAGGGCACGCTGATCGACGCGCTGCCGGAGGCCCTGACGAACACGAAGCGCGTCTGCGCCTCGATCAATGTCGGCAGCACGCGCGCCGGCGTGAATGTCGACGCCGTGCGCCGGGTCTCAGCCCGCCTGTTGGAGGCCGCGCAGGCCAGCCGGGCGCAGCGCGGCTTCGCCTGCGCTAAACTGGTGGTCTTCGCCAACATGCCGGAAGACAACCCCTTCATGGCCGGCGCCGTGCTCGGCCCGGGCGAAGCCGAGCGCGTCGTCAATGTTGGCGTCAGCGGCCCGGGTGTGGTCAAGCGCGCCATCGACCGCCTGCTGCGCAGCGACCCGCAGGCCACACTTGACGAATTGGCCGAGGAGATCAAGCACACGGCCTTCCGCGTGACGCGCACCGGCGAACTGATCGGCCGTGAGGTGGCGGACCGCCTGGGCGTGCCGTTCGGCGTGGTAGACCTCTCGCTGGCGCCGACGCCGCGCGTGGGCGACAGCGTCGGCGAAATCTACCAGAGCCTGGGCGTGGAGAAGCTGGGCGCGCCCGGCACCACCGCCGCAGTGATGCTGCTGAACGATGCAGTCAAGAAGGGCGGCGCCTTTGCCTCCAGCGCCGTGGGTGGACTCTCCGGAGCATTCATCCCCGTGATGGAGGACCACGCCTTGTCGCAGGCCGTCACCGAGGGGACTCTCACGCTCGAAAAACTGGAGGCCATGACCGCGGTCTGCTCCGTGGGGCTCGACATGATCTTGCTGCCGGGCGACATCTCGGCGGAGTCCATCAGCGGGCTGATCCTGGACGAGGCCGTGATCGGCATTGCCAATCGCAAGACCACGGGCGTGCGGGTCATCCCTGTGCCGGGCGCCAAGGCCGGCGAGTTCGTGGACTTTGGCGGTTTGTTCGGTTCCGGCACAGTGATGCGGCCGGCCTGCATGGAGGGCGCGGCCGCGTTCGTGCGCCGCGGCGGCCATATTCCCGCGCCCATCCACAGCCTGACGAACTAGAATCTGTCGCGGGATTGCCGGCGGGACGGAGGCCGGCGATCCCACGACAGATTCTATGCCGTGGCGGGTGTAGTCTCCGGAGAAATTGCTGGGTTCGTGACTGATTTTCGTGGAAGGTGTTAGATGAGACTGATTTTACAAAAGGCAGGACTCCGGGCATTTCTGTTTTTGCTAACGTTGCCTGCCGTGGTACAAGCCCAATACATCTGCACAACCAACAACAACAGAATTACAATCACGGGATATATCGGTTCACCAAGTTTTCCGTCCGGCACATTGAGCATCCCCGGCACGATCAATGCCAAGTCTGTCACCAGCATTGGGGAGAAAGCGTTTTTCAACTGCGGAAGTCTGACCAGCGTGACACTCCCCGGTGGTGTCACCAATATTGGGAGTGGTGCGTTTGCAAACTGCCTGAGTCTGGCCAGTGTCACGATACCCGGCAGCGTCACCAGCATTGGGGAGCAAGCGTTTTTCAACTGCGGAAGTCTGACCAGCGTGACCATCCCTGGCAATGTCACCAACATTGGGAATGGTGCGTTTGCAAACTGCATGAGCATGGCCAGTATCATGATCCCCGCCAGCGTCACCAGCGTTGGGGAAGGGGCATTCTTTGGATGCGCCAGTCTGCGAAGCATCGCGTTACCTGCTGGCGTCACCAGCATCAATATTGAGACGTTCTTTGGATGCACCAGTCTGACCGGTATAACAATTCCCAGCAGCGCCACCAGCATCGGGGCGTGTGCGTTCGGTGGTTGCACCAGTCTAAATATTCTCTCGATCCCCGCCAGTGTCACCAGCATTGGGGATGGGGCATTCAGTGAATGTACCAGTCTGCGAAGTATCGCGTTACCCAACAGCGTCACCAGCATCAATATTGCGACATTCGCTGAATGCAGCAGTCTGGCCAGCGTGACGATCCCCGGCAGCGTCACCGACATTGGCGAAAGCGCTTTTGTGAACTGCAGGAGCCTAACCGGCGTGACACTTCCCGGCAACATCATCAGCGTCGGGGATTGGGCGTTCCGTTCCAGCGGCCTGACGAGCATCCTGATTCCTGCCAGTGCCATCAGCATTGGAAGAGGGGCCTTTGCAAGCGAAGGCGTGCTTCCCTCGATAACCGTGAGCGCAGCCAATCCCATCTATTGTACGGTTGACGGCGTATTGTTCAACAAAAACCAGACCATGCTTGTCGCATGTCCTTCGGGTAAGGCAGGAAATTACGCCATCCCTGCCGGCGTGACACGTGTGGAGGGAGGTGCGTTCAGCAACTGCAAGAGGTTGAAGAACGTCGCGATTCCCAACGGTATCACCCGCATCGAGTACACTACGTTCAGTGACTGCACCAGCCTGACAACCGTGTCAATCCCGGACAGCATCGACCGCATCGACGATTTGGCATTTTCAGGCTGCGCCAATCTGGATGAAAAGTCGATCCCCATGAGATTCAAGAACTTTGATTCGATACGGCAGTGGAATAAGAAGGGCAATCTTGGATCCGTGTTCCCAGTGACATACCACTCTTACGTTTCCAGTCTTTCCGGAATGATGGCATCAACAACCTCGGGTGTGTCGTTTCCGGCGGCACCACCCATATCGCAAGTCCAATACCTCTGCACAACCAACAACAACAAAATCACAATCACGGGATATGCAGATCGGCGAACCCCTCTGTATGGCACATTGAACATCCCAAACACGGTCAATGAAAGGCCTGTCACCAGCATCGGGAGCGGTGCGTTTCAGCACCGCAACCTCGACGGCGTGATGATTCCCAACAGCGTCACCAACATTGGGAATAGTGCCTTCAGGTTCTGCGCGAGTCTGCCCAGCGTGACACTCCCCGGCAACCTCGTCAGCATCGGGGATGAGGTGTTCTATTCCAGTGGCCTGACGAGCATCCAGATTCCCGCCAGAGTCACCAGTATTGGAAAAGGGGCATTCGCAAGCAAAGGAATGCTTCCCTCGATAACCGTGAGCGCAGCCAATCCCGTCTATTGCACGGTTGACGGCGTACTGTTCAGCAAGGACCAGACCATGCTGATCGCGTGTCCTTCGGGAAAAACCGGAAATTACACCATCCCCACCGGCGTGACACGTGTAGAGGGAGGCGCGTTCCTGAACTGCAAGCGTCTGACGAACATTACGATCCCCAACAGCGTCACCAGCATCGGAAATGATGCATTTGGATTTTGCGCAAGCCTGACGAAAGTGACGATCCCCAACAGCGTCACCAGCATTGGGAACAGTGCCTTTATGGAATGCCAGAACCTGGCCAGCATGACAATTCCCGCGAGCGTCACCAATATCGGGGCGGGAGTTTTTTGGAGATGCGCCAGTCTGCAAACCGTGACGCTTCCCAACAGCATCACAACGATCAGCGGTGGTGCGTATGATTACTGCGTCAGTCTGGCCAGCGTGACGATTCCCAACAGCGTCACAAACATTCGGAGCGGGGCCTTCATGCACTGCACGAGTCTGACCAATGTGACACTCCCCGGCAACCTCATCAGCATCGGGGATCGAGCGTTCTGTTCAAGCGGCCTGACTGGCATCCTGATTCCCGCCAGTGTCACCAGCATTGGGAAAGAGGCGTTCGCAAGCAGCAGAATCCTGCCTTCGATAGTGGTGAGCGCAACCAATCCGGCCTATTGCACGGTTGACGGCGTACTGTTCAGTAAGGACCAGACCATGCTGATCGCGTGTCCTTCGGGTAAAACCGGAAATTATGTCATCCCCGCCATCGTGACACGTGTGGAGGAAGGAGCGTTCCTTAACTGCAAGCGACTGACGAACGTCACGATCCCCAATGGCGTCACCAGCATCGGCAACCATACATTCTTTGGCTGCGCCAGCCTGACAAATGTGTCAATCCCGGACAGCGTCATTCGCATCGAGAACTATGCGTTTCTGAACTGCCCCAACTTGGCTGAAAAGTCGATCCCCAAAAGATTCACGAATTTTGCAGAAATATTACAGATGAAAGACAAGGATTTTAGCATCGAAAATAATGGGTGGTGACTGGCCCAGTCGGCCCGGGCGCGTAGAGCATTTTCAGAAATTATGTAGCCGGCATTCCGCACACAATCCGGTAGAGCGGGGTCGCCGGCTTGTCATCCGTAGCCTTGGCGAAAGAGGGACCCGCCGCCGCAAGAGTAGTCAGGCGCGTCCGCGCGCCGAGCCCGGGGAGAGGAGGGAAAGCCGTGCGGTGTAAATAAGGGCAGCGGCGAGGACGCCGCGCCCTACCTTTGCGGCCACACAATTTCTGAAAACGATCTATTCGCCGCCCCAGCGCATGGGCGCGCGATCGGCCTTCTTGGCGCCGTGGTGGCGCTTGTCGTCAAGCGTGCGGGCGCGCTGGCGGCGCGACTTGCGGCGCTTCTGGCGGCGGATCTTCTCGATCTCCTGCTGTCGCGCGCTGCGGGCCCCCTCGATCCGCTCGATCAGGCGCTCCGCAAGCATGCGGCGGGCGAGCCAGCGGTTGATCTCGCGCGAGCGGCTGGACTGCACTTTCACGCACAGGCCGCTGGGCGCGTGGCGCAGGCTGACCGCGGAGGAGGTCTTGTTGACCTTCTGTCCGCCCGCGCCGGAGCCGAGCACGAAGCGCTCGTCGAGATCCTCCTCACGCACGCCCGCCACGCGCATCCGCTCGCGGATCTGCGCGATCGTCGCCGGGCTCATGTAGGGGTGGTCCATGGCAGTCTCCACATTACAACGTAATGGAACCGTACCAGCCGCGCGGGTTTTTGGGAAGGGGCGGGTGGACTCCAATCGAGTCGGAAACAGTTCTTGCTGCATCGGGGTCGGTGTCGGAATCGGCGTCGCAATCGAGGGTGTTGATACGTATTCGTGTTCTCGCAACACCGTTGCTTGCCCGCATCGATACCGACCCCGACAGCGACGCCGACACCGAAAACGGCAGAGGTTGTGCGTGCGGCGCTGAGCATCCGCACTCTTTTCCCCCTCGTCTTGCCCGGCCGGCCCGTGTATCCTTTTCGGCATACGGTATTCTTTCCGGGGAGACGAAGCATGCTGAGCATTCCGGTTCTGTCCGTTCACGGTGTATCGCTGGCCGAGGCATACGAACGCGCGCTGGTGGCGCTGCACGCGCACGGCACGCGCTTTGCCACGCAGTACGACAAGCCCGGCGATCCGCTCAGCATCGACGCCACCATGAACATCACGGTGGAGAATCCACTGGTCGACCCCATGATCCACAAGGCGTTTCCCGGCGGGCTGGCCGATTTGCGCGAGTACGTCTTCGAACTGGAGGGGCGCAAGGACGGCTGGGTCAAGGCCGTCAACGACCCGCAGGACACCCGCTGGGAGTACACCTACCACGGCCGGCTCCAGAACTACGGCCAGTGGAAGGAGCGCCGCGACGGCAAGACGGTCTTCACCGGGCCGATCCAGGTGGACCAGGTTGAGTACGTCATCGCCAAGCTCAGCGCGCAGCCGTTTTCGCGTCAGGCGCAGATGATCACCTGGATGCCGAACCTCGACCTGACCTGCTACGATCCGCCCTGCCTGCAGTCGATCTGGTACCGCATCCTCACGGACGACGCCGGCGTGCAGTGGCTGAACGCCAACGTGCGCTTCCGCAGCAACGACGCCTGGGGCGCGAACTTCATGAACATGTTCGGCTTCACCATGTTCAACCGCGAGGTCATCGCCGCCGGCATCGAGCAGCGCACGGGCAAGCCCACGCGCCTGGCGCGCATGAACTGGCAGGCCGACTCCTTCCACATCTACGGCAAGGACATCGAGCAGGCCGAGCAGCGCCTCTTCGGCCGCCTGGCCACCACGGCATTCGAGGACCGCGTCTACCATTTCAGCGACCCGGCCATTGCCGAGATGTACCACGAGGAAGAGGCCGCGATCCTCAAGAAGATCGCGGAGATGAACGTGCGAATGGAGTAAGGATCGTCACCAGCTTCGGACACAGAGGGTACAGAGGGTGAGAGCGAACACAGAGGGATATATGGTTGGGAAGCGTCTTCCAGCCAACACATGCCACTTAGTGCCTGACGCCTGGCACCTGACGCCTGTCCCATGAACCTTCTTTCCCTCCAGTCTTGGCTTCAGTGCGTCGGGCAGGTGCTGCTTGACGATGCGCGCCGGTTCTATACGCGGCGCAACCTGGTGAGCCTGGGGATCGGGTTTCTAGTCGGCGCGATTCTCGCCAACTCTCCGCTCGACTCCTGGCTGGAGGATGCCTACCAGCGGAACGTGCATTCGGAAACAAAGGCGGCGGCCAACTGTCAGTGGATTACCAAGCAGATCGGCGACCGGTATGTCGTGGTCATTGCGCCGATTGCGGCCATGACCGTCGGTGCGCTGGCGCCGGCGAACCCGGCTGCTGCGGTCATGGGCTTCTGGGGCGCGCAGTTCACGCGCGCGTTCATTGTCGCCACGCCGGTTACGTATGGCGCCACCTGGCTGCTGGGCGGCGACCGGCCGAAGAACGGCAACGGCTCTGCCTGGCAGCCCTGGCGTTGGGTGCAGAAGGGGATTTCCGGGCACTCCATGGCTGGAGCGATTTCATTCCTGGTGATGGCTGGGATGACCTCGAATCCGTGCAGCCAGGCCGCGCTCTACGTCTGTTCCGGCCTGACGGCCTGGTCACGTGTGGATTCACAGGCGCACTACCCGTCGCAGGTTTTCCTCGGCTGGTGGCTGGCGTATCTGGGCGTGAGGGCGGTGAAGTCGGCAAGGCAGAGGACAGAGATCAGAGGACAGAGATCAGAGGTTGGGCATCAACGGTCGGAATCGAAACCATAATGGTTGCCGCTTGTGCCCAGAAAACTCATGCTGATTTCTGACCGCTGACCGCTGACTTCTGATCTCTGACCTCTGA
>CAIWXQ010000024.1 GCA_903916675.1 uncultured bacterium
CTTTCAACCTTCCACGGATCGCGCTTCATGCCGCTCCGCCTTCCGACACTACGATCTCGTCGAGAACGTAGCCTTCGATGACCTGGCAGATGTGATTCGCGACCGCCACCGTTTTGGCCTGGCTGCATTCCAACAGCCCCATGCGGATCTTCTGATCGCCTTGGCACATCACCAGGTCGTAATTCACCGACCCGTCCGTCTGTTTGACCTCCTCCAGCCTGATCGTGATCATGCCCGCCTCCTTGTTGATGCCATCTGCGCCTTCGCGGCTCAGATCGTCCCGCCCGCCGCGCCTTCGCACTTCACCAAGTGCCGGTACCGCGCCAGCAGTCCAGGGCTGGTGCGCTCGCCCACCAGCACCCGCCACAGGTGCGGATGCGTCACGCCCAGCTCGCGGGCGTGGCGTTTGATTCCCGAAAAGCGCACATTCCGGCGCGTCTGCTGCGGTACATTCTTTTTTCTGTTGACTCGGTTCATGCCCGGACCTACCCTTGCGCTGTTCCTGATTGCCGCAATCACGACGCCACAATATACCCGGTACTTAACCTAGTCAACAGGAAAAATGCAATGGGTACATCGTGGGAAAAGATCGATGCTGCCATGAAGGCCCGCGGTCTGACCAAGGCCGATCTGGCCCGCATTGCAAAAGTCAGCCCCGGCGCCGTGCAGAAGTGGGAGCAGGGCGGCCGCATCACCCTGGCGCCGGCTCTTTTACTGGCGGATGCACTCGGTATATCAGCCGGCGAGATCCTGCCGCGGTCGGCTGTGCGCGACCCGGCCGCCGAGGAGTTCCTCAAGAGCGCCAGCGCCTCGCTGGCGGCCAAACGTCAGAAGGAACAGCCCCAGCTTTGCCGTTTTCCGTCCGACTGCGACCTGGTTAAGGAGCTGGCGGCGCACCGGACGGCCATGGATGCCATGCAGGCCCAGCTCAACACGCTGACCCAATTGCTTGGCGCTACGCTGGCAGCGTCCTCTCAGCCCAGCGCAGCGCATGACAAGGCCAAGAAGGCGGGGTGAGGGATGGAACCGTTTTCCTACCCGGCCTATCTTGCCTTTGCCGAGCGCATTCTCTATTCGGCGATGCACGACGGCTTTGTCCTGGACACCGAGACCAACCAACCGCGCAAGGCTCTGCCGGGCGAAGGGATCAATACAACCAAGGCACGCACGCTCATGCGCAAATGGGTGCAGGAACACGGCTATTGCGCGGTTGCCGGGGAAGAAAACACGGTGAACGACCTGGCGAGCGAGGCGCGCGCCGATCTGGTGATCTGGGCCGTCACGTCGTGTGGAGCCGGCCGCGCGCATTGGGAAAGCGCTCAGAACACAAACACGCTGGAACTTTACCCGGCAGACGAGTTGTATCTGTCCGATACGTTTGCGCCCAAGCGCGACTGGCAAACGCGCTGGAATACCGCCCGCCAACGGTTAGGCCCCGCCACGATTTCCAGTGTTGCCACGAGTCCGGACGGCCCCTTTATCGCGCTCAAGAACGATCCGATCTGGTGTGCGATTTCCCGCTGGGGTGTTCCGTTTTCCCCGTTCGATTTTTACGACGGCATGCTGGTACGCGATGCCGACGACGACAAGACCGAGGCCCTCGGCATCCTGGACTGCGGAACGCTCAAGCCTTCCCGCAAGAAGTGGAGCGTGCCGTTGATCAAGATTGCCCCGGAACGGATCGATGATCTCCGGTAATGAGCAAAACTGGCTATGACTCTTCCAACGATCCCAGCGGAGATGCGCGACACAAAAATCAATTTTGTGTTTCGTGTACTGGCGTATCGGGAACTTTCCGAGCGGGAACTTCGCATGGCCTATGCTCTGTGGAGATCGCAGTCAAAAAGGAACCGTCCGAAGGCAAACCAGGTCATTACGATTATCTCGAGCATTGAGTAGGTTGGGGCAGTATAAAACGGGAGAAACCAATGGCACGCAAAGTAAGGGGTTCTGCGCTTCATTTTGGCCAAACGCTGGACGAACACGGCGCGACAAAGGAAGATTTCTACACTTGGTTGCTGTCCCATAACGGAGGCGACTATTGGCCTTCCTTTGAAAAGCCGGAGGAGATCACAGACGAGGAAACACATAAGCTCTGGGCCTCGGGCCGGAACGGTCTTTTCGGCGGAGTCATCGTCACTGCCAGGCATGACCAGCATGAGTTGTACGAAGAGAAGGTCAACGGGAGAGTTGTAATTTCCAAAAAAGCGGTCAAAACGAATCTCCCCGTACAGATCAATTTCTTTTGCCTACGTAAAGACACGGGGAATGGGATCTACACGCACTACAAGGGGTCGCTGTGTTTAAATATGTTTCTGAATAATTTGTGGCACGCCTACCGCGTTTTTGTGCGCGGCGTGCGCACTCGGGCTAATCCCGCCGAAAGTCACAAATACAGCCTATCCGGTAGAGCCCATACGGGACCGCTCTTCAATGAGTCCGGGTTCGAGAAGTTAGTAAAGGGCATGAAGCAAATTGAGGAGGTTCGCTTTTCTACTGTCGAATCATGCCTTCCTGATGATGCACCAGTTCCACCACCAATCAAGGGGGTCAGCCACGTTTATAGGTTCAAGCCTGTATCCGGGACTAGCGCCCTGTCGTGGTTGGAATGGGTGCGCAACCTATCCTCCGAGGGACGCCAAAGGAGACGCGGAGCGGTGTCCGGTGTTGCCAATGATGGAAAAAAGATCACGGTTGATTTCACCGAAACGCTCGACAATTATCTTATCGGAACCACCTACGACGATATTGGTACAGTTGACACCGGAGACCTTTTCGGGCATGAATTGATGCGCCGTATGGTGACGCAGATTTCCGGTAATCAATTCTTCTCCACAGTGATTAACCCATGACACAAAAGATCAAATCAATGTTGCGCGCGGCGTACCCGTTTGCGGCAGCATCGTTGATCGCGGACGTCTTGGACATCTGGTTGCCCGTTTCTCCCGAGGCGCGCTCGCTGCAAGTTCTGCTTGGAATCGCGACCGGAATATTGGCGCTCGCGGGATTTCTGGCAACGGCAAGGTCATTCCTGCTGATTAACCTTCATGAGAAGGTCTATTCGACAGAGTCATATCAGGACCGTGTTCGTGCACGTACCGGTTTGAAAGACGCAGACATATATGGACCGCTCAAGACATTCGATAAACGCTTAGGATTCTGCCTTTGGTGCTGCTGCCTCGCAATCGCATGTTTATGGATCGCGGCTCTTCTGCACTCGCAGGACAAAGAGTCCTGGCCGGCGAGATTTTCCGCAGAAGTTGCGTTCGGGCTTACTATCGTGACTATCTTCACGTTTACCCGCGCGGCAGTTTCAATGAATCGTAACTTCCAGGCGATCATTGACGAGTGGGCGCACCAGGCTAGAAATCGAACATAGGCTAAAGTACTGCGGCAACTTTACCTGCCCGGCCTTTAGCCACCTCCCCGAATCGCGGCTTTTTTGAGCGTCGCGGCGACTTGGCGGTCCGGAGGCGTGGCGATGGCTGCGCCGCTGCGCGGATGTGATCATTCCCCACTGCCAGGGGCGTTTCTCGGAACATATGCTGCTTCGCGCGGAAAACGCACCGCCATTTCTTCCACAAGAGCCCCGTAGGCGTTTTCGAGGTGTCTTATGGTTCCCGGCATCGCCCTATAAACTGCGTCGGAAAGTGCTGCCAGCTTTGCCTGATTTCGGCTGACAGCATCACCGCCTTTCCCCGGATCACGTATATATTCGTCCGCGGCAATCGACCACCTTGTAATTGCGGAGCACGCAGTATGTAAGGAAAGCGCGACTGCGCAGACTTCCTCAAGTAACGCTGGCTTTCCGCCGACGAGCAGGAAGTTGAGCTGATCGACCTTAACTGGTGGCACCATTTCACTGATCGCCATGGGCTTGACACGAACTCTAGCCCATCTGTCACAATTCTTTTCAACCGGAACCATTTCGGTTTTGTAAAATGCTGACAGGATCACCAAGCGATAGTGCACAGCGAACTGCGCCTCCCGCAAAGCGGCTACCTGTCGACGATATTCTTCCCGTGCCTTGTGGACTGCTTGTGCGTGAAAGGCCAGAGAGGCGCCGACGAGCGCGCCAACACCTGGCCCGACAGCTGTTTTCAAGATATCCGATGCCGTAGGCTCGACAGCATAAACCCATATACCTGCCATGACGGCCATGCCGCCGAGAAAGGCTATTAGCGCGCTTACCTCCAGACTGTTTTCGCTGCGCCTCAATGTTGGCCCCTTCCCACCCTACAGCAGCTCCCCCTGCACCGTCTTCGGCCCTTTTGTCTCGGCGGCCGCTTTCTTGAATGTGCGCTTGTCGGCCTGGCGCTGCGGCGGCATGTCCACGGCCGCGCCGGCGAGGAGCTGCTTTACGGTCAGGAGCTGGATGCGTGGGTATTTCTTGGCCCATGCGGCGGATTCCCAGAACCCGGCCGTTGCCGCCTCGGTTTTCATCGGGCCGGTGGGCTCCTCCATGCTGATCAGCACACCGATGGCTGCCTTCTCGCGGTCGATCACGCCGCGCAGATCCCGGACGTGCGCCGCGCCGGTCTTGCCGGCCTTCACGCTGAACAGGACGCTCTCGAACTTGCCGGCAGAGTCCCCCTGGAACACGAGCTTGCCGTCGATCCCTTTGTCCGCGCCCTTCTTTTCCTCAACCGGGCGCGCGCCGACCAGGCCCAGCGCCCACCACTGAAATTGATACGGATCGCTCTCGGCCAGCGCCACGGCATCCGGCACGCTGGTCGGCTCGCCCAAGACTGCGAATTGCGCGTCCTTGCCGAAGGCGTCTCGCAGCCGCTCTTTCATGAGGGTGATCGCCAGGTGCGTCACATCGATACCGATCCAACGCCGGCCGAGCTTTTGCGCCGCGTATACCGTCGTGCCGCAGCCGCAAAACGGATCTAGCACCAAGTCGCCGGGGCCGCTGCTGGATTCGATGATGCGCTCCAGGAGAGCGACGGGCTTCTGCGTGGGGTAACCGAGGCGTTCGGCGGCCGCGGCGTTCAGTGGCTCAATGTCGGTCCAAATGTCTCGTACTGACACGCCGGGCAAATCTCGCACGTATGTTTTAAGGCGTGGTGTCCCGGTACGCGAAAAGATAATTCTTTCTTCTGTGACAAGGCTGTCAATTCCGGCCTGATCGAACTGCCAATGGCGTCCTGCCGGAGGGTCGATCTTCTTTCCCGAAAATATGCGCGCAACGCCCTGGCCGGCGCCGGTCAAGTCCGACACACGGTAAAGGCCGCCTTCGTCTTCCATCAAGTCGTGCCCTTTGGCCGTGCCTTCCGTCTGCGGAACTGTTGGCGCGTTCCACGTGCTTTCTGCCGTTTTTCCGTAAAACAAGATGACGTCGTGAACACGCCCATATTGCGAGCCGGACTTCCTTCCGGTAGTCCGCTCCCAGACAACCTCATTCTTAAAAAATGCCGGGCCAAACACCGCATCCATCAGCAGCTTCAGGTAGTGGCTAGCTGTCGGGTCGCAGTGCAGATAGATGCTGGCAGTGGGCTTCATGACGCGGCGCAGTTCGACCAGGCGCGGAGCCATCATCACGAGGTAGGCGAGCATGTCGCATGGGCCGAGGAACGTGCGGAAGGCTTGCACGCAGTCTGCAACCTTGCCGCCGGCGGTCACGAGGTCGGCATAGACGGCCTCGTCCTCCTGGCCCCAGGTCCAGGTGTCCTCGAACGCGCGAATCTGGCTGGCGGCCTTGGTGCCGTCCTTCTCCGCGAACAGGACGTTGTAGTTGGCATTGGAGTTAAACGGCGGGTCTAGATAGACCAGGTCCACGCTCTCGCCCGCCACGTGCCGCTTCAGCACGTCGAGGTTGTCGCCGTAATACAGAACATTGCGCCAATCCATTGTCCGCCCCTCCACGCCACAGCGCATCGTACCGCACCGCAGCGCGGTTGTCACCTGCCGCCGGCGCCAGAAGTGCACGAAGAAGTGCACCGGTAGAAGTGCACCACCAGAAGTGCACGCGGTGCACTTCTTGCAAACCTCCCGTCCGCGGCAGAACTGCGCTGCTGAAATTGTGAACGCTGGGAACCGCGTGCGCGCGCGAAAATGGAGTCAGGCTATGTTGGCGGCGTCATGCGCCAAAAGGCCAACAGCAACTGCCTGCAAGGAGGAAAACATGCGTTTTGCTCTGTGATATCGTTTTTTCTTCGCGCCTGCCGTTTCCGCGTTCTCCCTCCCACCAGCCGCCGGGCGGCTCCCTCCCGCCGCGTCCCGCGCAGTTTCTCCGCTGCGTCCCGGCCCCACGCGCGCCTGTCCGCTCCGCGTGGCGGGACATCCTTTTTCGGCTCTCCCCGTCGACTGGTGCAGAAGTGCACGAAGAAGTGCACCACCAGAAGTGCACGCGGTGCACTTCTTGCAAACCCCCCGTTTCTCGTCCTTCAGCCTTCGGCCTAACCCCCTGAAAGCCAGCCCATGAACGACGCCGCATCCTCCGCCGCCAGCCTGCTTCCAGTCGCCCTGGCGCAACTGCCGGAAGCGTCGCAATCGCAAATCATGACCGTGCTGCTGGGCGGCGCAGCGCTGCTGGTGATCGCCAACCAGGTGATGACGCTGGTGTCGAAATTGCGCGCCAAGCCAGAACCGGCCGAGGTGCAGTCCGAGGCGCGCGGCGCCGGCGCGGTCCTGTCTGAGCGCGTCACGCAACTGCACGGCCGGGTAGACCTGTGCGAGGCCGCGGAGAGGATGCTCGATTCGCAAATCGACAATCACGAGCGCGAACTATCTGCCCAGCGCGAGCGTGAGAGCACCTGCGCTGGCAAGCTCCATAAACGTCTGGACGATCTGGCCGCGGTTGCAAACCGCACCGACGCCAAGGTTGAAGAGGGGATGAAGCACCTCACCGCGTCGGTCTCCGAAATCCGCACCCTCGTCATCTCGCACAGGAGAAACCCATGAATCTGCGTCTGGCAATTCTGGAGGTCTTGCAGGAGGCCGATCTGCGCGGCGCATCCTTCGCCGCCCTGACGCCGTATGTGAAGGGCCGCGCCGTGGGCGAAGCCTGGACCCGCGAGGAGATCGAGCGCGAACTGGTGAAGCTCATGCAGGAGCACCTCGTGGCCGCGCAGTACGACAAGGTTCAGGAAACCAACCGCTACTTCATCACGAGCCAGGGGCAGATCGCCCTGGCGAGATAACCGCCGAACCTTTAATGCGCAAGCACCGCTCAGACTCGAAGCTCTGGAAACTGGACGACGACGTCCAGCGCGAGATCTATGAGCTGATGCGCGCAGGGTGCCGCCTGCGCGACATCGCCAAAGCCTGCGCCGACAAGTTCGGCACGCCCATTGCCCTGTCGTCTCTCTCCTGCTGGCTGCGGGAGAAGCACGTCGAGATGCAGGCCGAGGGGCGCGCCGCGGCCGTCGCCTTTGCGGACACGGTCGAGGCCGACGCCGCCGGCAAGGTAGACAAGGCCGTGCAGGCGCAGCTCGGCCAGCTCGCGTTCGACGCCGCAATGTCCAAGGACCCGCAGCTCCTGCGCACCGCCTACGGTCTGCTGCTCCAGAAGCAGTCGCAGGAGATGGAACGCCAGCGCCTGGCAGAAGTCTCCCGCACCGACCGCGAGAAGGCCGTGGCCGCGCTCCTCGAGGAGGCCAAGGGCAACGAAGCCGCGCAGCAGCGCCTGCGAGATTTCCTGGCGGCGCTGCCGGCTTCCGCCGCCTCTGCTCCTTCTGCGACCTCTGTGGCGGAAACGCCCAAGTGAAGAAACGCACATCCATACGCGAACAGCTATCCGCCGCTGCCGGACCGGCCGCGGCCGCGGTGGACGTGCCCGTGTGCGCGTCAGCACGCGAGTTTCTCACCCGGCATGCGCGCGTCAAGGTCGGCAGCCGCTATTTGCCCTACGTCCTGGACAACCTCCGGCCGGCTTTGCAGCTCGCCACGGACTTGCTGGATGACATCATCGCCAAGCGCCGCCCGGACTGCCGTATCAAGATCAAGGGCGGCGCGCAGTGGGGCAAGACGGTCTGGGCCACAAACATCATGTCCTACCTGCTCGGCGTCCGCTTCCTGGGCGTAGGTTACTACCTGCCGGATATCGAGCTGGTGCAGGGCGTGGTCGATTCCAAGTTCCGTCCGGACGTGGTCGATCAAATCCCATGGTTCGCCAAACTGCTGCGCATCGGCTCCACGATCAACGAGTCTGGCAAGGCCGTGCAGCGCAAGGGCGCGATCATGGCGACCGACGGCGAGCATGTGGCCCTTGGCTACTTCCTCGGCACGAACCGCGTCCCCACGACCTACACGCACGACGTGCAGATCGTGGACGAGCGCGACGACATCAACGAGCGCAACGAGAAGTTCCTCGACGGCCGCCTGACCTCCAGCGACCTGCGCCTGCGCATCGACATCGGCACCGCCCGCTACGATGCCGCCGGCATGGACGCCGAGTTCGAGGACTCCACCCAGCACGTCGCCGTCCTGGATTGCCCAGGCTGCGGCGCGGAGATCTCCCCGGAGGACGAATGGCCTGGAATCTGCCGCGTGCAGATGGGCGGTGCCTGTTCAGCATCCGATCCGGCCCTGACGCTTGCGGGTGACTTCAAGGTGCGATCAGGGATGAAGGCAGATCCGAATGCCGGTGCCACGGTCGCCGTGCACAAGCCCGGCAATCGGTATTATTTTGCATGCCCTCATTGCGGCAGCGCGCTGGATCGCGATGCTGTGCGTTACCAGGCGCGCCGTCCCGAGATGGCTGCCATGGGGAAGTATGGCATCGAGGTCAGCCAGATCGCTACTCCGGCCATCGGCCTGATGCAAATCGTGGCCGCCTGGACCGACGCCGTGCGCGACGCCGACAAGATGGTCGCTTTCCGCTGCGACCGCTGGGCACGGCCGCGCAGCCAGGCGCAGGGGCTGTCCGCCGGCGTGATTGAACGTTCCCGCGCGTTGCAGCCCTACGCCATGACCGCGGCACCGGCGCCCGGTGCGACCGCTCCGCGTTTTGCCGGCCTCGACACCGGCGACAAGCTTTGGCTCTGTGTGCGCGAAATAGAATCCGCCGCGCGCAAGCGCATTTCCTGGGCGGAACAACTCTCCCCATCCACGGCGCGCATCCGCGTGCCCGAACTATTTACGACGCTCGGCCTGTCGTGTCTCTTCATCGACATTGGCAATGAGCGTCAGCTCGCCCGCGACCTGGTCATGATCCTAAACGGAATAATGACGGCTTCGGCCGTCAGCGAGGACCAATGTGCCGGGCGAATTACCTGGAACAAGGATCTGTTGTGGGACGGCGAGAAAAAGGAATGGCGCGGGCTAAAGGCGGCGGCCGTCGAGTTCTCCGGCAAGCCCGGCAGCGGCATCGTCCACGAGATCCGCCGCACACAGGAAGGCCTCGCTTATCCGGTGATCCGCGCGAACCGTGACGAGACCGTCCAGCGCGTGGTGGACGAGTTCCTCTGCTACGACGACGGGCTTGTGCATGTTGTGGACGGCAAGCTGCGCACCGAGCCCATCATGCTCATGCCCGACAACGGCCCCGGCTGCAACGCCATCGTGCCCATCTTGGAGAAGCACTTGCTCAGTGGCAGCCGCAAGGTGCGTAACCGCGACAACACGCTCTCGTTCATTGACGGCGTGGAGAATCACCTGCTCCTGGCCAACGCCTATTCCGGCCTGGCCGAGGCCGTTCTCGGCGGAGCCGGCAAGGCGCCGCACCAAAAGTTTGTCTTTGACCGCGTCGAGCGCAACGACGGCTCCGAGAAGTGGGGAGGCATCTGATGGCACGCGACCGCCAGAAGACGCAGAGCACGGTCGACGCCGGCCGCGTGCAGATGGAAATGCTCGCGCGCTTCAACCCGATCCGCGGGCTGAAGCCGCAGCTCCTCTCGCACTATCTCGACATGTTCGAGCTGGGCTGGCTGCGCTACCTGGCGCTGACCATGCGCAAGATCAAGGAGCGCGACGACACCCTCCAGGCGCTCGCCCCGAAGCGCGAGGGCGCCCCGGCCCGGCTCGACTGGGAAGTGGTCACGCGCGAAGGCGCTCCCGCGGCCGCCGCCGAGGCGCAGGCCGAGGCTGTGACGCACTTCTTCCGCAACCTGGAGTGCACCAGCGTGATCGACCTGGACGAGCGCGGCGGCTTCCCGCTCCTGGTGCGGCAGATGATGCTGGCCATCGGCTACAAGTACCAGGTGCATGAGATCGTCTGGAAGCCGCTGCCGACCGGCCTCACGGCTGAGTTTCGCAGCGTGCCGCTCTGGTACTTCGAGCACGTCACGCCCCGCATCCGCTACCTCGACCAGGAGACGCAGCTCTACGGTTCCGACCTCGAGGGCGGCGGCTGGCTCGTCACGCGCGGCGCCGGCATCATGATCGCCTGCAGCATCCTCTACATGTTTAAGAACCTGACGTGGAAGGACTGGCTCAACTACAACCAGCGCTTCGCCATCCCCGGCCTGCACGGCACCACGCCGGCGGCCAAGGGGAGCGACGAGTGGAACAACCTCAAGGACGCGCTCACGAACTTTGGCCAGGACTGGGTGCTGCTCACCAACGAGGGCGCCAAGATCGAGCCCGTGGACGTGGCCGGCAAGGGTATCGCGCCGCATAAGGAGCTAGTCGAGCGCTGCGACCGCGCCATGGCCATCCTCTGGCGCGGCGCAGACCTGTCCACCATGTCCCGCGGCGGCGGCAGCGTCGGCGCGTCCGTCCAGGAGAAGGAGACCGAGATCCTCTTCCAGGACGACTGCGCCATGATCGAGGACGCTCTCAACCGCCAGATCGTTCCGTACATCATCCAGTATGCCACCGGCGGTGCCGACGTGCTGGTCGAGCTGCGCCTGTCGCAGCCGCAGAAGATCGAGACCGACAAGGAGATCGCCGTCGACACCTTCCTGCTCGGCGCCGGCGTACCGATCACCAAGGCATCGCTGCTCGACCGCTATGGCCGCTCGACGCCTCCAGAGGACACGCTGCCCGAGGATCTGGCCGTTGCCCCCAAGATGACCGCGCCGGCCGACACGCAGGGCGACATTCCGGGCGTCAACTCGCAGGTGTCTCCGCTCGCCAACGCCGCGGCATCCGGCGATCCACGCGCCATTGTCGCTGCGCTCGCACACACCCGCAACGAACGCCTCCGCACGGCCGGACGCGCCGCTTTTGCCAAGGCACTGGCACATGACCTGCAACCCCTGCGCGAGCGCATTGCACAGGCTTTGCAGGCGCCCGACGCGGGCCTGCCGCACGCACTCGCGCAACTCGCCAACAATTTGCCTGCGCTCCTGCCCAACCTGGCCGCTGGCGGCCAGGCCGAACGCGCCCTGGAAGAGACGCTCACCGCGGCGCTGTTCAATGGCCTGGCCGAAGCAACCGCCGCGCGGCCGAAACGGCCGGCCAAGGAAACCAAACCATGAAACGCCCAATTGTACTGATCACCGGTAACTGGCCACTGCTCACTGGCATTCGCCTGGCGAATGCGGCCCCCATTGGCCTGCCAGAAGACCTGATCGGTCTGGAGCCTCTCGCAAATGCCACGCCCCTAGAAAACGCCGCCGATGGCTGGCTCGAGATCCCGTATGCAGACGTCCCCAACGCGCACCAGGGCAAGCAGGTGATGCAGCGCCTGACGAAGGCGGCGGCCGAGCAGATGGTCGCGCTGTGGAACTCCTGGCGCGGCAAGCTCGCGCGTTTCTTCGGCGGCGCGCCGTTCTACGTCGGACACCCGGATTGCGCGGCCATGAAGAACGAATACCTGGCGTCCGGCGTCACGTCCGGCACGCCTCCGGTCACAGCCTACACGATCCGATTCATCGGCCGCATTACCTCGATCCCGGTGCAGGGCGCGGTGGCGTCGGAGGTCATCAATTTCCGGGCCGCCGGCGGATGGTGGTGGCTGGAGCAGATCACCTATGCGCAGGTCTGGCAGGTCAACAATGCCAGCGGAGCCCTCGTCAATAACAACATTCTGCGCGTGATTCTAGGGCAGGCCGATGACACGACGCTCATTGATTCCGGCGCGCAGATCGCCGCGGTTCTCGACTACGCCGTGAATGTGGGCGCTCCTATTGCCAAGGGCACGGTAGACTCGCTGGCAAATCTTCCCCTCTCCGAGCATATCTGTTTGCGCTGCTCTGACGTGATTCGCCAGCTTCTGCGCTTCCAGCCGGACGTGTGCTGCTGGTTCGACTACTCTAGCGGCACCCCAACATTCAACTGCCGCAAGCCGGCGAACCTTGCGACAATCACGGTCCCGACATTCCAAACGGACGTGGAAACAATCTCCATGACGCCGCGCTACGACCTTCAGATGCCCGGCCTGAAGATCATGTACGAGCAAACGAACGCGGTCAACGAGACGCCGTACCGTTCGATCTTCTATGACATCGCTCCAAGCCCGCTACCGACTGACCCACGCATCGTGGGCCTGTACTTCGAGCTGCAGGGAAGCAGCGCCACGGTCAAGACGCAGAAGCTAGTCACCGCGGCATACCCCGCCTCTCCGTACACCGATAAGACTTTCTGGCGGACCATGCTCCCGTGGCTGAATGCCGACAACATCGCGGACGCGGACCTGACCATAACGAATGTCTCGCGTACCGGGATTGTGCTGCCGGTGAGCGGATACACAGTCTATCCGCCGAAGTACGTCAAGGAGGGTGCAATTCCGCCGTGGATGGTCGAGTTGTGCGGCATCCAGGGCGGCGAGGAGACTTGGACCGCGACAATTGCCTACACCCGAAAGAGCGGAAGCGGGGCCACGGTCGAGGAGCAGCTGCAGGAGAAGGTCGTCAAGGTCACGGTTCTCTCGACAAACGCGGACACCAAGGAATACCAGGCAACGACGGCCATGACGGCCGGAGAGCCGATCCCGACCGGCTTGGCAGCCGCGCTGTACGCCTCGTGGAGCCGCCTGCACTGGGACGGAGACTTCTCCCTTGTCGAGCAGGAGACTACCTTCCAGTGCCTGCCAGGGAACCTCGTGAACCTGTCAGGCTCGCGGACTGAATGGGCCACGATGGCCGCGCTGGTGCAGGACGTGACCATTGACCTGCAGACGGGTACCAGCAAGGTCAAGACCGGCACGTGCGGAAGGCTCGAAGCGGAGACTCTTGTTGCCCTCGTTCGCGCCAGCCACATGTGGAAGGTGTCCTACAACTGGAAATCTCGCGACGACGCCGACCAATCCTCTTCTGGGAACACGATTGAGGGCGGACAGAACATGCCGCGCAAGGAATCCGACTCGGCCGATCCCGGCCAGGCCATGCTCAAGAGGTGGACGGCGAAGGATGCGAGCAATAACACGCACGTCATTCTCGCCGACCCAACGCAGGTTTCTTTTGCGGTCACGGCAGACAAGGCCGCGAAGACGCTCCAGCCCACGGAGGTGTTCGTCGCGGTGAAAAACTCCGGCGGAGGAATCGACGCGAAGCCGGTGCAAGCCATTGCCTGCACGCCATACGGAAGTTCCGGGAGCGGCGGCTCCGTCAATCCGATTATCCCCGACCCGACCTCCGCATCCGCGTTCAACGTCATTCGGTTGAAATCCGACAAGACTTGGGAGTGGGGCCAAGGTCTCCCGGATACGAGCGGCGTCACGGACGGGTACGGTTTGCTCTGGTCGAGCGGAACGGTCATCTGGGGAGCGGTTCAGGGAACTCCGTCGTGCTCGCACGCGGCGGTATTCATCACGGACGGGACGACAAAGAAGTGGTCAGCGACGCCATCCTCGAATCAGGTCCCGATGTGGAACGGGAGCGATTTGACTTGGCTCCCCGTCTTGGTCGTCTCTGGATAAGGAAGAGACGATGGGAGCTCGCCTTCTAAAGTTCAACGGCAATCTCCTGAAGATGAACGGGAGTCTCGTCGCCTTCGACCCGGACGCAATCGGCTCGGTCAACGTGACCGTGACGACATACCGCGGAGGTCCTTCCGATCCCGGCCCCTCGTTTACGCATACGCTCGCGTGGTCATACTCCGATTCTGACCCGGCGCAACCGCTCTGGCTCTGGACTTCCGGGTCCGATTATCTTCGCATCTTCGTCGAGAAGGACCCCACCGAGACCGTGTGGATACCTCCGAACTGGGTCGGGCATCCAGCGGGGCTCTATCTCCGAGTCGAGGGGCTCTGGCATTATGGCGGTTATCCGTGGAGCTTCAACGACGGGTATCTCGTGCTGACCTCGAGCGTCTCCTATATTAAAGGGCGCACCTGCGTCTGTTTCGCGACCATCGGGGCATTCCACTACATTTCGAGTGTCTCGGTCGCTTGAAGAGATGACTGAATCCCCGCGATTCCTCAAACCTCCGTCCCCCTTCCTCAAACCTCTCGCGCTTTAGCTGGAGGGCGAGCGTCCTCGCGAGCCGGTTTCTGAAATTGATACACTACCCCGGCAGCAGCCTCATCGACATTCCCCACGAACCTGTTATGATCTTGACACCACAGGAGC
>CAIWXQ010000025.1 GCA_903916675.1 uncultured bacterium
AGTATGTGCAGGCCATGTTCGAGGTCGCGGCGGCCCCTGTGACCACGGATCGGAAACAAGGCTGCGTCGGTGTCGACCTGAACCCTTGGGCGATGTCGCTCACCGGAATTGACCCACCTCTGCTCAGTTAAATTGATCCACCTGTTGGCGGCATAGAGTGCGTGTTCGCTTCCAAGTAGCAGCCGTGGGGAGCCGAGGAGGCGGCGGCGGGCCGTGAGGGGCAGGAAAAATCCCCACCCTACCTTGTGGACCGGTGAAGGTCATTTGGGGTAAGATGGGGACCTCTTGACTTACCTTTTCAGTTTAGTGGGGGAGTTTGGTTTTTTGCGATAACGATCCAGGAGTGTTTCGAGTTCCAGCCGCGGTGGTATCGCGAGGGCGCGGTGTCGGGGCTGGTGCTCGCGTATTACGCGCTCTTGCGATCGATCCTGAGAACTCGGCCCGAGTTGCGGCGATGTCTGGCCCGATGCAGACATTGCCGGATCTTTTTCGTCGCCCATCCGCGCAATGCCGGTCGGTGCGATCTGCGGTGCCCGTTTGGCTGCAGGAAAGCTCATCGGCAGCGGCAGTCGACGCAGCGCAGCGTGGAATATTACCGTGGGCCGGAGGGCCGCAGAAAGAAGCGGCAGCAGAACCGCCAGCGCCGGGCGAGCGCGCCGGCGGTTACGGCGCAGGAGGCACTGGCCGCAGTCCCGGGGCCGAACGCCGTGGTGGTGGAGCATGTGCGCATGGTGGCGAGCCTCCTGGCGGGCCGGCCGGTGAGCCGGGCGGAGATTGAGGCGGTGCTGCAGAAAGTTTTGAGACAACCCCGCATACCCAAGCCGGGAAAGATCGGCGATAGTGTCGTCCGGTCTGATGAACACCCTCCCTGAAGCCACCGGCGCGGTGCCCGAAGTCGAACTTGCGCAGCTGGACCTGCGTTATGAGACGTGCCGGCTGAAACACGCTGCGCGCGAGGAGCGGCTCTTGGGCTCGATCGCGCAGCGCGGGATCGAGGAGCCGCTCGAAGGGGTCGATGTGGGGGGACAACGGATACTGCTGAACGGGTTCAAACGCTACCGTTGCGCGCGGAAGCTCGGGCTCGCCGCGGTGCCGTACACCTCGCTCGGTCGGGACGAGGCGGCGGGGATCATCGGGCTGTTGCGGATCGCGCAGGACCAAGCGCTGTCGATCCTGGAACAGGCGGCGTTCATCGACGAGTTGCAGCAGGTGCGCCAGCTGGGGCTCGCGCAGCTGGCGACGGAACTGGCGCGCAGCAAATCGTGGGTGAGCATGCGGCTGGGCCTGATCGGTGAGCTGAGCGCGGCGGTGAGGCAAAAACTCTTCGCCGGGGTTTTCCCCGTCTACGCGTACATGTATACGCTGCGGCCGTTCATGCGCATGAACGGCCGCGCGAAGGAGGTGGAAGCGTTTGTGCTCGCGGTGAGTGGCCAGGGCTTGAGCGTGCGCGACATCGAACTGCTGGCTCACGGTTTTTTCCGCGGAGCGGAATCTTTCCGGCAGGAGATCCTCCAGGGTAAGGTGGCCTTGCCGCTGGCCCGGATGCGAGCGGGGCCGGCCGGTCCGGCCGGCTGCGACGAGTTTGAGGGCCTGATGCTGCGGGACCTGGAAGGGACGCAACAGTACATGCTGCGGGTGATGGGTAAAAGCGCGGATCCGCGGCTGGCGAGCGGACCGTTCCACGCCCAGTCGCAGCTTTTGACGGCGGGGATTTTAAGCCGGGGTCCAGAGTTCCTGGACGCGGTCCGCAGGCTCCATGATCGCGGCGGACAAACGTAAGGCCGTTTTCCTCCTCCACGAGGAGGGGATGCCGGCGCGCGAGATCGCCCAGCGACTGAAGCTGAGCCGCAACACGGTGCGCACGATTGTTGCGCAAGCCGGGGCGATGCCGCCGAGCGTGCGCGCCGCCAAGCAGCAAGTCGACGTGGAGTTGTTGCAGCGCCTCTATCAGGAGTGCGACGGGTGGATCGTGCGGATGCACGAGAAACTGGTGGAGGAGGCCCACCTCAAGCTCACGTATCCCACCTTGACGCGGATGCTGCGCGAACTGGGCATCAGTCACCCACGGGAGGAGCGCTGCGCCCGGGTGCCGGACGAACCGGGGGCGGAGTTTCAGCACGATACGACTACCTATACGCTCGAGTTGCTGGGGCGGCGCACCCGGGTGGTGGGGAGCCTGCTGTATCTGCGGTACTCGAAGCGGCGGTATCTCAAATTTTACCGCACCTTCCCGCGCTTCCGCATGAAGTGCTTCCTGCACGAGGCGCTGGTTTTTTGGGGCTACGCGGCCCGGCGCTGCATTATCGACAACACGAATCTGGCGCGGCTGCGGGGGACGGGGGCGGCGGCCGTGATCGTCCCGGAAATGGCGGCCTTCAGCGCGCACTACGGCTTCGAGTTTGTCTGCCATGAGCTGCGCCATCCCGACCGCAAAGCGGGCGAGGAGCGGAGTTTTTGGACGACCGAAACCAATTTCCTGCCCGGCCGCAGCTTCCAGAGTCTGGAGGATCTCAACCGGCAGGCCCTGGAATGGTCGACGGTGCGGATGGACTATCGGCCCCAGACCAAGGCGAAGATCGTGCCGGCGAAAGCCTTCGAACATGAAATCGGCTTTCTGACGGCGTTGCCCGCGCACCTGCCCGCGCCGTATCTGCTGCACGAGCGCGACACCGACCAGTACGGCTACATCGCTTTTAACGGCAATTATTACTGGGTGCCCGGCGCGCAGCGCGACCAGGTCAAGGTGTTGGAATATGGGGACCGGCTCAAACTCTACCGGGCCCGGGAATGCGTGGCGGAGTATCCCCTCGCACTGGACGGAATCAAAAACGCGCAATACCGGCCAGAGGGGCAGCCGCCGCCCCGCCACCACGCGCACAACCGCCGCGACCGCACGCAGGCGGAGGAAAAGCACTTGAGAAACGCGGGCGCCGCGGTCGGCGCCTACCTCGACTTTGCCCTGCCGAAGAAGGGCATCCAGCGCCATCAGTTGGTCCGTCAACTCCTGGGTTTGAGTCGGCGGATGACGCCCGAACTGTTCGTGCGCAGTATCGAGCGGGCGCACACCTACCGGATCACCGCAGCTGCGACCATCGAGCGGATCGCCGGCTTGTTCCTGCACCAGGGGCTGGGCGAACTGCCCCGCCCCGAAGTCGACGAGGCGTTCCGGGAGCGCGCGGCCTACCAGGAGGGCGCCCTGACCGATCCGCCGGACTGGTCCCTTTACCAAGACCATGAATGAAACGCTGCGTGAATCGTTAAAATATCTGCGGCTCGGCGGGCTGCTCGCCCAGTGGGATCCGTATCTGAAGCTGGCGGCGGAGAAACGCTTCTCCCACGACCATCTGCTCAATCACGTCGTCGCGGAGGAATGCCGGATCAAACGGGAGAACGCCCGCCAGCGCCGGCTCCGCGGCGCGCAGATCCCGGAAGCACTGGTCATCGAGACCTTCCCCTTCGCGCGCCAGCCCAAGCTCAATCAGAAGAAAATCATGGAGCTGTATGACACGCTTGGTTACATGCGTCACAGCCAGAACCTCATCTGGCTCGGGGCCACCGGCTGCGGCAAGACCGGCCTGGCCACCAGCTTTCTGATCCACGCCATCAACCAGGGCTACACCGGCCGCTACGTCCGGTTTGCCGACCTGGTCGGCGAACTCTACCGGGCGGTCGCCGATCACTCCGAAACGAAGGTGCTCAAAACCTACGGCGCGATTGATTGTTTGCAGATCGATGAGATCGGCTACGTGGAGGTCGAGCCCATCCAGGTCGGGCTTTTCTTCACGCTCATGCAGCAGCGGCACAAAAAGAAACCGACCCTCATCACCTCGAACCTGGGGTTCGGCGACTGGCGTTCGTTCCTCAAAAACGATCAGCTCACCGCCGCCCTGATCGACCGGCTGACGGAAAACAGCCACGTCATCAATATGAAGGAGTGCGTCAGTCTCAGGCCCAAATTGAAGCCGCAGCCGTGACCTTCCACGAACGAGGGGCGCAGGCCGAGCGCCTGCGGGCTATCCCCCTGGCCGCGGTGCTTGCGCTGTGCGGCGCCGAGCCGGACCGCCACGATCCATCCAAGTGGCAGACGCCCGCGGGAGTTGTTTCCGTCGCCGGGGCCAAATTTATGAACTGGAACCGGGGCGTCGGTGGCGGCGGTGCCATCGATCTGGTGATCCATCTGCACAACCTCGACTTCAAAGCCGCCGTCGACTGGCTCGGGCAACATTTTGGCGGCCAGTTTCCGCCGCCACCGCCGCCGCCACCGTCGCGATTATCGCTGCCGCCGCGCGATCCGGCCATGCTCTGGCGCGTCCAACGCTATCTGGTCGCGCAGCGCGGGATCGCTCCCGACCTCGTCGAGTCCGTCATCCGCTCCGGCTCCCTCTACGCCGACGCTCGGGCGAATGCCGTTTTCCTGCTCTCGGGACCCGACGGTGCTCCGGTCGGCGCCGAGCTTCGCGGCACCACGCCACAGGCCTGGCGCGGCCTGGCTCCCGGCTCGCGCAAGGACCTCGGCTTTTTTTCCTTCCCCGCCGATCCTCTGCGCACCGTGGTCCTCTGCGAGTCCGCGATCGACGCCCTCAGTTGCTTCGCCCTCGCACCCGGGCGGCGCTGCCTCTCGACGGCTGGCGCCAGACCCAACCCGCCCTGGCTCCGCGAACTCATCGCGCAGACGCCCGAGGTCCTTTGCGGCTTCGATGCCGACGCCACCGGCGATCATATGGCCTCCGCCATGATCGCGCTTCATCCTTCGGTTAAACGCCTCCGTCCAACTCACCACGACTGGAACGACGTGCTCAGATCGCGACCATAACTCTGCCGCGTCTGCGCCTCGCACCGGCACTACTCGGAAAACGGAAATCCACTCCTCGGAAAGAAGAACCTCCCCCAAGGGCTCCGAATGGATGGATCAATTTAACTGAGCAGAACTGCTCAAATTATCTGAGCGCTGTCGTTGTCCACTGACGGCGATAGAATCCCATTTAATTTCCCCTGTGGTTTGCAGAAACTGATTCCATTGTTCCCGAGGGCGAGTCCGAGTAAGGTGCGTTAGCAGTTTAATCAGCCGATTTTCGATGCTGTCTTTCCGGTTAACTGTGATCTTGCTGGATTTGCCACCGGCAATAAGAGCCATCCGGAAATCCTCAAAAGAATTCGGATCGGAGTCATTACGACAGACCTCAGCCGCAGCCACGTCGTCGGGATACATCAAGAAGATGACGTGGTATCCAACACGTGCGGCGAGCTGA
>CAIWXQ010000026.1 GCA_903916675.1 uncultured bacterium
ATTGCCCGGCGGTGGCGCGATCGGAACCTGGCCCGACAATGGGCGGGCCGCTTGTTGGCTGCGGCCGAGCACGAACCGGCCAAGGTTCTCCATGTGCTGGCAGAGATGGCCGATTCTGAACCGCCCTTCAACAATCAGTTTGTGGAGGAGCTCTGCGGGCAGTTGCAGGGGCAGAGCCCGGCCCTGGCGACTGTGCAAAGTTGGGTCCAGCACCGTCTCGCCGAACAAGGCCTGACCCGGGAGCAATTGCAACGGGCTGATAACCAGACCCAGGCAGCGGATCAGGTCTCCATCGGCAACAGCATCGGGAGCCTGCATTTCCTGAATTCGACGGACTGGCGCAAGTTTGTCGAGGCTTTGAGCATCATCGAGCAGGTTCTGCGCACGGATCCGGCTGGTGTTTATCCTGCCATGGATTTTGTCACGCGCGACCGTTATCGCCGCTGCATAGAGGACCTTTCCCGGCAGTCCGGGGTCGCTGAGGAAGCTGTGGCCCGTACCGCGATTCAACTCGCCACGGATGCAGCCGCTCGCGACGGGGTGCAGGCACGCGCAGCACACGTGGGATTCTATCTCATCGACAAGGGCCGGCCGATTCTGGAGCGTGTGGTTCGAGTTCATTGGTCCTGTCGGCGGTCTTTCATGAAGAGGATCCGCCGTCATCCGGTTTGCTGGTATACCGGCGTGCTGCTGGCGCTCACAGGGGTCGCAGTCCATCCTGTGCTGAAGCTGCTCGGCCTGCTTGGCTGGCTCGATTGGCGGGCCTGGTTGTTGCTGGCGCTGGGCGTCATCGGCGCCTCGCAGATGGCGGTTTCGCTGGTGAATCTGCTGACGAATATCATGATCGGGCCGCGCCTCCTGCCGCGCCTGGATTTTTCGAAAGGCATCCCGGCCAGTGATCGCACCATGGTGGTCATTCCGACGCTTCTGACAAGTCCGCGCGCGGTCGCCGATCTGCTGGAAAGTCTGGAGATCCGCTATCTTGGGAACCGCGACCCGAACTTGTTCTTCGCGCTGCTGACCGATTTTCGCGATGCGAGCGAGCCATCGCTTCCCGACGACGCGGAACTGTTGCGCCTGGTGCGCGACGGCATCCAGGCCTTGAATGCGCGGTATAGCCCCGAGGGCGTGATGGTTTTCCATCTGTTCCATCGGCCGCGCGTCTGGAATCCGCATGAGCTTCTCTGGATGGGTTACGAACGCAAACGCGGCAAGTTGGAGCAATTCAACGCGGTGCTGCGTGGCGGACCGCGCGACCCTTTCTCGGAGATCATCAGCCATGCGGCGATCCTCCCGAGCATTCGCTACGTCCTCACGCTGGACACCGACACCGGATTGCCGCGCGATGCCGCCCGTAAGCTGATTGGTACGCTGGCGCATCCGCTGAATCGCCCGTTATTCGATCCGGTCTCCGGGCGCGTGATTGAGGGTTATGCCATTTTGCAACCGCGCACGCCGATCAGCCTGCTCGCGGCCAATCGGTCGCGTTTCGCCCAGCTCAGCGCTGGCGAAGCGGGGATCGATCCCTACACGCGCGAGGTCTCAGACGTGTACCAGGACTTGTTTGACGAAGGGTCGTACGTCGGCAAGGGGATCTACGACGTGGATGCGTTCCGTCAGGCCACAGCCGGGCGCTTTCCGGAAAACCTCATTCTGAGTCATGATCTGGTGGAGTGTGGCTATGCCCGTTCCGCGCTGGTCACGGACGTGGAATTGCATGAGGATTTGCCTGCGAGTCTTGCCGCTGAAATGAGTCGGCGCCATCGCTGGATCCGGGGCGACTGGCAGATTGCCGGCTGGCTGTTACCGCGCGTGCTCGGACCGGCCAATACGCGGCGCCCCAACACGCTGACCGCGCTCGGCTGGTGGAAGATCTTCGACAATCTGCGGCGCAGCCTGGTGCCGCCGGCTCTGTTGCTGCTGCTGCTCTGCGGCTGGCTGACAACGCCGTCGCCGCGGGGTTTCTGGACGCTATATGTGCTCTTGTTGATCACGCTGCCAGTGATGTTTGGCACATGGGTGGAAATCGTTCAAAAACCCCGGGAACGAACGTGGAGCCTGCATCTTGGATCTGCCCTGAAATCGCTGGGGCGGCAGGTGGCGGATGTTGGGCTGCGTTTGAGCACGTTGCCGTATCAGGCTGTCATGAATCTGGACGCGATCTGCTTCTCCGGCGTGCGCATGCTGTTCACCCGGCGGGGGTTGCTGCTCTGGCACACACCGGGTTATGCGCGGCGCAACGGGCGCACCACACCGGCCGACTATTTGCAGGAGATGTGGGTGGCGCCACTGTTCGCCGTGGCTGGCTTCCTGGCGCTCGCGCGGCTGCACCCTGGCGAGTTGTTGACCAGCGAGCCGGTATTGTTGCTGTGGCTGGTGTCTCCCGTTGTCGGCTGGTGGATCAGCCAACCACTCGCCATCGGCCAGCCGGTTTTGTCTGCTGCGCAGCAGACGTTCCTGCGTGGCTTGGCCCGGCAAACCTGGCGATTCTTTGAGGTGCTGGTCAACGCGGACGAACATTGGCTGCCACCCGATAATTTGCAGGAAGTCCCGATCCCCGTGGTTGCCAGCCGCACCTCGCCCACCAATATCGGCTTGGCCCTGCTGGCCAATCTGGCGGCAGCGGATTTCGGCTATCTCTCCACCGGGCAACTGCTCGACCGTACAGACAAGACCCTCGCCACGATGGAACGACTCGAGCGTTACCGGGGGCATTTCTACAACTGGTATGACACCCGTACGCTCAAACCGTTGCGGCCGCACTACGTGTCGAGTGTCGATAGCGGTAATCTGGCCGGGGCGTTGTTTACCTTGCGCGCCGGCCTGCTTGAATTGAAGAATCAGCCCATGGTTTCGCTCCGCGTTTTGGAGGGACTGCAGGATACCGCGGGGAAACTATCGTCCCCGGAAGCTATCCGGCTCCGTGAGAAATTGCTGGTCCCGCTACCGTCCACGGTCGAGACCCTGCTGGCCCTGGTTCTGGATATCAGCCAGGATGTTGCCGCATGGCCCGCCAGCGACGATGCAGAACAGCAGGGGTGGGCGCAGGCGCTTCTCGGTCAGTGCCATGCCGTGCGGGACGATCTGCAACGCTTCGTGCCAGCCCCCAAATTGTTCGATCACGTGCCAACCTTGCAGGAATTGGCCGGCGCACCCACGGGTGGCGATTTCGCGGCTGACTGCATCCGCCAGATCGATCAACTCGCCCGGCGCTGCACCGAGTTGGCAGCGATGGATTTCGTCTTCCTGTACGACCCCGCCCGCGATCTGCTCTCGATCGGCTATAGCGTCACGGACCGGCGCTGCGATGCGTCGTATTACGATCTGCTCGCTTCGGAAGCGCGGCTGGCGAGTTTCATTCTCATCGCGCAGGACCAGTTGCCGCAGGACCATTGGTTTGCCCTGGGCCGCCAGTTGACAACCCATGATGGCTCGATGGCCTTGTTGTCGTGGAGCGGCTCGATGTTCGAATACCTCATGCCCCTGCTGATCATGCCGACATACGCGCACACATTGCTCGATCAGACCTGTCGGTCGATTGTGGCCCGGCAGATCGAATACGGCCGCCAGCGCGGGGTGCCGTGGGGTATTTCTGAATCAGGCTACAACCTCACAGATACGCACGGCATCTATCAATATAGCGCATTCGGTGTGCCAGGGCTGGGGCTCAAGCGCGGGCTCGCAGACGATCTGGTTGTTGCGCCGTACGCGTCGGCGCTGGCGCTGATGGTTGCACCCCGGGAAGCCTGTCAGAACCTGGAAACACTGGTAAAGATCGGTTGCCACGGCGCCTACGGTTTGTACGAGGCGATTGATTACACGCCGGAGCGTGTGCCCCGTGGCAAAAACAACGTGCTGATCCGCAGTTTCATGGCACATCACCAGGGGATGAGTCTTTTGGCGCTGACGTATCTGTTGCAGGATCGCCCCATGCAGCGCCGGTTCCAGTCCGATCCGTACTTCAAGGCCTCGGAGCTGCTTCTGCAGGAGCGCATTCCCAAGGTTGCTTCGCCGTTGCAGCCGCACGCGGCGGAAGTCAGTGCCGCGCGCCAGCCGCCCGCAGTCGCGGTGGAGACCCTGCGCGTATTTTCCACGCCGCACACGCCGATTCCCGAGGTGCACCTGTTGTCCAATGGGCGCTATCACGTCATGGTCACCAACGCGGGCGGCGGGTATAGCCGTTGGAGAGATCTGGCGGTTACGCGCTGGCGCGAAGATGCGACCTGCGACGGCTGGGGCTCCTTTTGCTACATGCGTGACGTCTCTACGGGCGCGCTCTGGTCGTCGGCCTATCAACCGACGCGACGGGCGTCGAAGAAATACGAGGCGATCTTCGTGCAGGGGCGCGCCGAGTATCGCCGTCGTGACGAGGATATCGACGCACACACGGAAATTGCCGTATCGCCTGAGGACGATGTTGAAGTCCGGCGCATCACGCTAACGAATTTCTCAGCCGCGACGCGCACCATTGAACTGACCAGTTATGCGGAAGTCGTCATCGCGCCAATGAACGCCGACCTGGCGCACCCGGCCTTCAGCAATCTGTTTGTTCAGACCGAAATTCTGCACGATGCGCAGGCCATTCTCTGCACGCGTCGGCCGCGCGCGCCGGGTGAGCAGCCGCCGTGGATGTTCCATCTGGCAACCGCACAAGGAGCAACGACCGGCGACGTATCCTACGAAACGGATCGGGCGCGCTTCATCGGTCGTTGCCGTTCCGTCACGCATCCGGCCGCGTTCGATCTGGTTGCCCCGCTATCCAACACGGAAGGTGCGGTGCTCGATCCGGTGGTTGCGATCCGGCAGAGCCTTGTGATTGAGCCGGATACTTCCGCCAACTGGCACATGATCTCCGGCATGGCCGAGACACGCGCGGCCGCGCTGGCTTTAATCGCCAAGTATCGCGACCCCAGCCTCGCGGCGCGTGCATTTGAGATGGCCTGGTCGCACAGCCAGCTCGTGTTGAGTCAGGCGCAGGCAACCGAAGCCGAGGCTCAGTTGTATGCCCGGTTGGCCAGTTCGATCCTATATGCCAACCCGCTCCATCGCGCGGGCTCTGGCATTCTTACCCGTAATCGGCTGGGCCAGTCCAGCTTGTGGGCTTTCGGCCTTTCAGGCGATTTGCCGATCCTGCTGGTGCGGATTGCCGACGCGCACCGGATTGAGCTGGTCAAACAGGTGCTACAGGCCCACGTTTACTGGCGCGAGAAAGGTTTGGAAGTTGATCTGGTAATCCTCAACGAAGACTTTTCCGGGTATCGGCAGGTCTTGCAGGACCGCATCATGGGTATGATTGCCGCCGGTAGCGAAGCGCACCGGGTGGATAAGCCCGGCGGGATCTTCCTGCGGCGTAGCGAGCAGATGGCGGAGGAAGACCGGGTGTTGCTGCAAACGGTCGCGCGGGTGATCCTTAGCGACAGCGCCGAGACTCTGGCCGAGCAGGTGGAACGTCGGGCGCCGGTTGAGCCAAAAATTCCGCGCTTCATCTCGACGCGGCCGATGCTGCCGGCGACGCCATCCGTGCCTGCGCTGCGGGATCGCGTCTTTTTCAATGGGCTGGGAGGGTTTACGACGGACGGCCGCGAATACGTGATCTCCCTCGCGCTGGGTCAGAACACCCCCGCGCCGTGGTCCAATGTGCTGGCCAATTCACAGATCGGTACGGTGGTCACCGAAAGTGGCGGGGCGTACACCTGGGTGGACAACGCCCACGAATTCCGGCTCACTCCCTGGCGCAACGATCCCGTGGGCGATGCCAGCGGCGAGGCGTTCTATATCCGCGACGAGGAAACCGGGCAATTCTGGTCGCCCACGCCCGTGCCTGCGCGCGGAAATGGCACCTATGTATGCCGGCACGGGTTCGGCTACAGCGTGTTTGAGCACACGCAGATGGGCATCAGTTCGGAACTGTGGACCTTTGTGGCACTGGACGCGCCCGTAAAACTGATGGTGGCCAAGGTGCGCAATCATTCGGGTCGG
>CAIWXQ010000027.1 GCA_903916675.1 uncultured bacterium
GCTTCGATCTGGCTGTGGTGGGATTCTCCAACGACGAGTTGCTCGCACTTATGGCAGCACCAGAACCGGATGCCGCCGCCGAGGTTGCAGAGGAAGCAATTCCCGAACCGCCCGCGCAGCCGGTTACGGTAGCCGGCGACGTTTGGTTGCTCGGCCCTCACCGCTTGATTTGCGGGGATTGCCGGGACCAGGCCACTGTCCGGACGCTGATGGCAGGTGCCATCGCGAACGTGGCGATCACATCGCCGCCCTACGCCACGCAGCGCGAGTACGATCCATCCAGCGGCTTCAAGCCGGTGCCGCCGGATGAGTATGTGGAGTGGTTCCGCGCTGTGGCGGACGCTGTCGAGGCGGTGCTGGCGCCGGACGGCTCCTACCTTCTGAACATCAAGGCTCACGCCGACGACGGCGAGCGGAATCTGTACGTGATGGATTTGGTCATCGCCCACCGGCGCCAGTGGGGCTGGCGGTTCGTGGATGAGTTTTGCTGGCGGAAAACCGACAACGGCGTGCCGGGGGGATGGGGGAACAGGTTTAAGAGCGCATGGGAACCTGTGTTTCACTTCTGCCGCCGACAGCAGATCAAATTCCGCCCCGATGCGGTGAGCCATGCTTCCGATGATTGCTTCGACTACTCGCCGAACAATCCTAAGGCCACTTCCGGGAGTGGACTGCTGGGCACGGGACCGCGCGGGCAGGCTGCCGGCCAACCGGGAGCAGAGGACAGTGCAGGCCGGCACGCCGGGCTGGCGCGGCCGTCGAACGTGATCGAAGTGAAGTCGGAGAGCGGTCAGGGATCGCACTCTGCGCCATTCCCACGTGCGTTAGTCGAGTTCTTCGTGAAGGCGTTTTCCGACCCCGGCGATGTAGTCTTCGATCCCTTTCTCGGGAGCGGTACCACGATGGCCGCAGCCCACGTGCTTGGCCGGGCAGGTTACGGCTGCGAGATCTCGCCGGCATATTGCGATGTGATTGTGCGCCGCATGATCAACCTCGGCCTCGACGCGGTGCTGGAGTCAGACGGCGATTCGTTCGCCGACGTGGCAGCGGCGCGCGGTGTCGATCCGGGGCAGGCGATGAACCCGAAGGCGCTGGACGCCGGCTCGATCAAGAACCACGGGCCCAATCCCCATTACGGCTCGGCCAGAAAGGCATCGTGAAATGTTCTTCAATTTCAACCTTCGGTTGGACCCTGACACCTGGCGGCGGGTGTTTTCGTTTTACCGGGACGCCGCGCAACCTCAACTCGATCGCATTGAGGCCAAGCTGACCGCGATCGCAATTCAACAACAGGAGCTAAATATGACGTTTTTGGAACTCAAGGCAAAGGTGACCGAGGCCGTGACGGTGGAGAACTCCGCCGTTGCGCTCATCACCGGGATCGCAACGCAGCTGAAGGAGGCCATCGCCGCAGGGACCGACCCCGCGGAGATCCAGGCGGTGGCCGATCAGTTGGACGCGGGCACTTCCGCTCTCACGGCGGCGGTGCTTGCCAACACGCCGGCTGCGCCC
>CAIWXQ010000028.1 GCA_903916675.1 uncultured bacterium
ATCCCGCATCCCGCATCCCGCATCCCGCATCCCGCATCCCGCATCCCGCATCCCGCATCCCGCATCCCGCATCACTGCTTTCCCACCACCCTCAAAAAAACTGTCAAGTAAATTTGTTACGCCCTTGTGGCCCTTTGTGGCGTTTCGTGACATTTCAGGACGTTTCACAGTGTTGCATTTTCGACCCCAGCGGCTGCCCTACACTCAATATTAAATTTGCATGGTGTATAACTGCCGTATTGATGGGAAAGGAGTTTGTTATGCAAAAGAAGGGTCGCAAAAGTCAGATTGATTGCCAGATGCAGCCGAACGAGGGGCTGCGTATGTTTCTGGAGCGGTTCGACCGCACGTTGGCAAAAAAGAAGAACCTGCGACTGGTGGAAAAAGCCTTCGAGGCGGCGCTCCGGAGAAATCCGCGGATGTTTATCAAGCGGATCATCATACCGTTGTTGCAACGGGACGAGCGCTTGCTGAATGGTGACGTGCAGGCGAGTGACGGTGTGGTCCTGTGGCGCAAGCAACCCGACGGAAATACAGACAAGGGGGAAAACCATGACTCGTGTCGGTAAGATCGCGCGATTGCCCCGCGACATTCGCGAGCAGCTCAATTGCCGCCTGGAGGACGGCGTCCCCGGTGTGGAGATTGTGGCGTGGCTCAATGCCTCGCGGGAGGTTCGGAAGGTGTTGAAGACGCTCTTTGATGGCCGTCCGATCAACGAGCAGAACCTGTCCGACTGGAAACAGGGCGGCTTCCTCGACTGGCAGAAACAGCAGGAGTTCCGGGAACTGGTCGGCAAGTGGTCTGCCCATGCGGATGACCTGATGGAATCGGCCGGCGGCCCGCTCAGCGACAAAGCCTCTGCCCTGCTGGGCATGCAGTACCTGCGCATGATCGAGTCCATGAGCACAGCTGCCAGCGTGAACCCGGAAGATTGGGAACGGCTGCGCGAGTTGTGCCGCGACCTCGTCGCACTGCGCAGGGGCGACCATAACGCGGAGCGCCTGAAACTCGACCGCGAGCGGATCCACTGGTGTTCCTGACAACGACCGCAAATCAAGCCGGATCAAGGCAGATCAAGCCAAATCAAACCAGATGCTTTGCTGGTTTCGCGCGTATTCACTACCGTTTGCCGTTTCGAGGGGGCATGATTGAGCTTTCGTAATAAAAGTGACAATCGTATCGGGGTCGGCGTCGGTATCGGGGTCGGATATACAATCGATACCGATTCCGATAGCGACTCCGACCCCGAAAAACTTCCCACGGCTCTTGGAGAAACCTGTCTGCCTTGTCACTCTTTCTGTGAACGATCAGTAGGGGCGTATTTGTAATGCGGCAGGCAGTCTCAACGGTCCGAAGGGCGGCTGCTGCCATCCGCGGAAGTATCCATGGCGCGACGCAGGTAGGGGAGATACTGCCGCGTGTAGACCACGATGGAGGCGAGGTTAACGGCGATGCCGAGCCCTTCGAGTGTGTACATCAGGGGGCGCGGCAGCCAGGCGGGATGGATCGCGACATAGAGATAGATCGCGCAGCCGATGGGGAAGCTCAAGGCGGTGCGGAGCTTGCCCATCCAGTTGGCGCGCAAATCGGCTTGGTACGTGGATCCGACCGAGCGGAGGAAGGAGACCCATTGGTCGCGCAGCAGATAGAGGACGGTGAAAAAGAGCATCACCAGCGCGTGCGTCTCCTCGTCCGCCGGGGCGAGGCCGAGGAGATACAGCAGCGTGGGGAAAACCACCAGATAGAAGACCTTGTCCATCAGCGGATCAGCCACGGCGCCGAACTGGCTCGACACCCGCCACTTGCGCGCGAGCCAGCCATCGAAGAGATCCGTCAGCGCGGCGAGCGTCAGGGAGGCGAAAGCCGCCCAGACCAGCGTGGCGGACGGATGGCTCTGCGCGATCAGCGCCAGAAGCATGAAGAGAAAGACGAGCGGCACCCGGGCGAGGGTGAGCGCGGTGACGAGCGCGAGTGCCGTGGTTTGTCGCATGCAGGCTCTCCCGGTCACAGCGGCGAGCTGAGGATCAGCGTACCGGTGTCCGCGCCGGCCAGCACAGAAGTCAGGACGCCGCGCTTGCGCCCGTTGGCCACGACCACGGCGCACCCGGCCTTGGTGGCAATCTGCGCGGCGCGCAGCTTGGAGTCCATGCCGCCCTTCGAGAGGGCATTTTTGCCGGGGTTGACGAGCCGGAAGATGTCGGGGCCGAGCTTCTCCACGCAGCGGACGCGGCGCAGGCCGCCGCCGGCGTGGGGCGCCAGGAGGCCATCCACGGTGCTGAGGATCACGAGCAGGTCAGCGCGCACGAGCTTGACGACAAGCGCGGCGAGGTAATCGTTGTCGCCCAGGGAGAGGTCGGCCTTCAGCTCTTCGTCGGCGACTACATCATTCTCGTTGATGATCGGCACCACGCCAGCGCGCAGGAGGTGTTCGAGGGTGCGGCGGGCGTTGGCGAAGCGCACGCGGTGGAGGAAGTCGGCATGGGTGAGCAGCACCTGGCCGACCTGCAGCTTTTCATGGCGGAAAAGCTCCCCGTACTTGCCCATCATGCGTGCCTGCCCCACAGCGGCGCACATCTGCAGATCTGGCACGAGCTTCGGGCGCTCGCGAATGCCGAGAGATTCCATCCCCGCAGCCACGGCGCCGGAGGTGACGACCAGCACCTCGTAGCCGCTACGCCGCAGCTCGGCCACTTGGGCGACCAGCCCGCGGAGTTGGCGCAAATCCGGCCGGCCGGTCGACTGCGCGATGACGCGCGTGCCGATCTTGACGACCACGCGGCGGGATTCGGGAAGAAATTCGCGGTAACGGTGTTCGATCTTCATGGTTGCGGTACGCCGGCAGGCCGCCAGCACACACGCAGGGTAACGCAACCATGCGCCGCGCGACAAGCTGGGAATCCGGGATCACGCGGGACTTTTCAACAAAACATGAATATGCCATAGTACCTGGACGCAGAAAAGGAGGCCTTGGCCTTGATCACCCTTGCGATTCCTCATCCGCCGCTGGCGGTGGTGCCGATTCTGATCGGACCGCTTCAAGTTTTGATCGCCATCCTGCCGGCTATCCTCTTGGCCATCGGCGGCGCGCTGCTGACGATGTTCAAGCCGTCCACGATCAAGTTGACCGCCAAGGTCCTCTGGCGGAACAAGCTGGCCACGCTCCTGACGATCGCCGTGGTGGCTGGTCTGTGCTGGGGTGTTCCCAAGGCCAAGCGCGCGCTCTGGCCGGACACGGCCACAACCGCGTTCGCCGGCAAGGCGGAGTGGCCCCTGTTCCGTGGCGGGCTCGATCGCCGTGGTGGCGGCACAGACGGCGCGCCGGATCCGGTGGGTGGCGGCAAGATCTGGGCGTTTGCGAAGGACTACAAGACATACTACTCCTCGCCGGCGATCGTCGGCAACCGCATCGTGGACTCGGCCGCCAAGAAAGAGGTCTTCGCGGACCGCGGCGCCATCTACTGTCTGGACGCGCAGAGCGGCAAGGAAGCCTGGGCGTTCGCGCCGTCCGACTTCCGCGCCACGTACTCGTCGCCGTCAGTGTTCAGCAACTACGTGGTCTGCGGCGAAGGGCTGCACGAAACGCACGACGCCCGCATTTTTTGCCTCTCCTTCGATAAGGGCGAGAAGCTGTGGGAGGTGCGCGCCAGCAGCCATGTGGAGTCCTCGCCCTGCTTCTACAGCAACCTGGTCTTCTGCGGCGCAGGCGCGGACGGCATCTACGCCATGCGCCTGGACACGCCGGCTGGCAAATCGCCCGTGGTGTGGCACCTGAGGAACTTCCGCGACATGGGGCTCGATAGCACCAATACGTTCCACTGCGACTCTTCCCTGGCCGCCAGCGCCGGCTGTGTCTACTTCACCTCGGCCGAACTCCATGGATGCGACTGGAGTGGCGTCGCCTGCGTAGACGCCGCCACCGGCAAGTGCAAGTGGAAGGTCGACACCGAAATGTCCGTCTGGGGATCGCCCACCATCGTCGGCAATCGCCTGTTTGTCGGCATGGGCAACGGCAATATGGTGGAAAGCGCCGAGCAGTACTGGACACGCAAGCAGAAGGAACTGCGTGACCAGGGAAAGACGCAGAAGGAGATCGACGCGCTCGCGGCAAAGTACGCGCCCGGCGGCCAACTCTGGTGTCTGGATGTCGCGACCGGCAGGAAGATCTGGTCGCGCCCGCTCGCCAAGAGCATGCTCGGTGCCGTGGCTGCTGCCGACGGTAAGCTCTACTTTGCTGCCACGGACGGCGTGCTGGCCTGTATCTCCATGGACAACGAATTGCTCGGCCAGTGGAACTCCCAGGAAGGGATCAACACCTGTCCTGCCGTGGGCAGCAACCTGGTCTATATCACGACCACCAGCGGTCGCTTCTTTGGCATCGACCGCCGCACCATGAAGCCGGTCTGGCAGACACGTCTCGGCAATGGCAAGGACTTTACCAGTTCCCCTGTCGTGGCCGGCGGTCACATCTATATCGGCACGCCGGAAGAAGGGCTCCTCTGCATGGGGAGTCCGGCCGACCGGCAGACGGAACCTGTCTGGAGCGGTAGCCGCGGCAACGCGGCCAATGCCGGCTCTTTGGATGGCAGCGCGCTGCCAGCCAAGGGGAGCTTCGTGTGGCGCTGGCCTGCGGACCTGGCGGACTCCAACGCGGTTCCGGCAATCAGCGGCCCCCTTGCCTGCCTGAGCGGTACGCTCTACACGCCAATCAACCTCGGCGCCCGGTGCGGTCTGGCGGCGCTGGCGGTCAGCGGCACGCTCGCCAAGGCACCGGAATCCAACAAGTGGTTTGCCGCCACTACGCTGCCCGTGGCCGGCGGCGTGGCTGCCACCGCCACGCGTGTCTGTTTTGCAGAAGGAAAGCCGGGTGAGAACGGCCGCAAGCTGCGCTGCGTGGCCGCCGCTGATGGCAAGGACCTCTGGCAGACGCCGATGGGAGCCGCTGCCTCCGGCGAGTTTGTGCTGGCCGGATCGAATCTCTTCGCTTGCAGCCGCGTGGACGAGGTCACCTGCCTTGACGCGCGCGGCCAGCCGCGCTGGAAGGCCGCGGTGCGCGATCCGATCGGCGCTCCCTGCCCGGCCGGCGATCTCCTGCTGGTCGGCTCGCGCAAGGATGGCGTGGTCGCGCTGGATGCCGGCAGCGGCAAGGTCATCTGGATGCAGCCGTCGCCGCAGCCCTGCGCGGGCGCGCCAGTGGTCAGCGACGATATTGCCGTTGTCGCCACGCCCAAGGGGCTGGTCGGCCTGAGTCTGGTCAACGGCGGCACGCTCTGGCGCGTTGACTGCGCGCCAGCCGGCACGCCGCTGATGGCAGACGACGAGCGCGTCTTCTGCTCGACCGCTTCCGGCGAGATCCTGATTGTCGGCTGGAACGGCAAGGTGCAATCCCATCCGAAGAACGCCGTGGCCAGTCTGCCGCTCCTGCTGTGCGGCGACAAACTGGTCTTCTTCACGGCAGGTACGCTCCAGCAGGTGGACCTCTCAAACAAGAACGTGGAGAGCCGCTGGATGGACACGAAATGGATGGGAACCGTCATTGCGGCACCGATCCTTTCGGACGGGACCATCTATTTCGCAACTGCGGAAAAGGGCCTGATCTGCGCCCGACAGGGGAAACGATGAGCCGTCGCTGGACCTACTTCTTCAGCCAGGGGGGCGTCGAGGGCGACCCCGATGCGAAAGACATTCTGGGCGGCAAGGGCGCGAGCCTCGCCGCCATGAGCAAGGCCGGCCTGCCAGTGCCGCCGGGATTTACCATCTCGACGCAGTGCTGCCGCCTCTACCTCGACAACCACGGCAAGTGGCCCGAGGGACTCGAAGCCGAGGTGCGCGAGCAGATCGCGCGCCTGGAGGGCATTACGCAGCGGAAGTTCGGTGCCCAGCCGCCGCTGCTCGTCTCCGTGCGCTCCGGTGCCGCGGCCTCCATGCCGGGCATGATGGACACCATCCTGAACTGCGGCCTCGATCCTGCCGTTGCTGCGCCAACCGACACCAACTTCTGGCGCGTCTACTCGCAATTCGTCCTGATGTTCGGCAAGACCGTCGCCAGCATCAGCGCCGACGACTTCGAGGCTGCCGGCCGAGAGATCGCCCCCGCCCACGGCCACACGGAGCCCGATCCACGCCTGGTGGCTGACTGCTACCGCAAGCTCTACACGATGCGCACCGGTCAGGCGTTCCCCTCCACGCCGTGGGACGCGTTGCTGCAGTGCATCGAGGCGGTCTTCCGCTCCTGGAACAACGAGCGCGCCATCACCTACCGCCGCGAGCACGATGTGCGCGGCTGCAACGGCACGGCCGTGACTGTGCAGTCGATGTTTCCCTCTGAGGTCTCGGGCATCGTCTTCACGATGAACCCGAACAACATCGACGCCGGCGAGATTATTATCGAGTCGTCGTACGGCCTCGGCGAGGCGGTCGTCAGCGGCGACGTCCACCCCGACAGCTTTGCCGTGGACCGCAAGACGCTGGCCATCCGCCGCCGCACGCTCGGGCACAAGGTACACATGGTCACGGCGCTGGGAGACACCACCAGCCACCACGACCCGGACGCGCCGTCGCTCACCGACGAGCAGCTTCTGGAGTTGGCGCGCATCTCGCTCGACATCGAGAAATTCTTCGGCAAGCCCATGGATATCGAATTCGGCCGCGCGAGCGGGAAATTCGCCATGCTGCAGTCGCGCCCGATCCGCGGGCTCGACGTGTTGGAGGACGTCGAGATCGGCCGCAAGGAGGAGATCCACCGCCTGCGCGGGTTGGCCGGGCCGCACCGCCGCGTGTGGGTTACGCACAATCTGGGCGAGACGCTCCCCGCGCCCACGCCGCTGACCTGGGACATCGTCCGCGAGTTCATGAGCGGCAACGGCGGCTTTGGCCGCATGTACAAGGATCTCGGCTACCAGCCCAGCGAGCAGGTCTGCCGTGAGGGATTTCTGGAGCTGATCGCTGGCCGCATCTACGCCGATCCCGAGCGCGCGGCCAAACTCTTCTGGGATGGCATGCCGCTCTGCTACGACCTCGACGCCGTGGCCAAAGATCCCAAGGTCATGGACGCCGCGCCTGCCAAGTTCGACCCCGCCCGCGCGGACGGCAAGTTTCTGGTCTCGCTCCCCGCCCTGGTGCGGCGCATGATCCATTGCTCGCGCACCATGAAGGCGGTGCGCCGGACCGTGGTGGACCGCTTCGAAAAGGAAATCCTGCCGCCTTACCTGTCATGGGTGGCGGAGAAGCGCCGGCAGGACCTCTCCCGGTTCACGACCGGACAACTCCTCGCGGAGTTGCGCACGCGCATCGACCGCGTGCTCCACGAGTTTGGCGGCGAGTCTCTCAAGCCCGGTTTCTTCGGCGGCCTCGCTGACGCCGGACTCAAGGCCACGCTCACACAGCTGATGGGCGAGCAGGCCGGTACGCAGCTCTCGATGACGCTCACGCAGGGGCTCGAGGGCGACACCACCATCGAACAAGGCATCGCCCTCAGCGAGGTGGCGCGGGGCAAGCGCAAGCTGGAGGATTTCATCGAGGCCTACGGCCACCGCACGGTCGAGGAGATGGAACTTTCCAAGCCCCGTTGGCGCGAAGACGCCTCCTATATCAAGCAGATCATGTCCATGTACCAGAGCCCGTCCGCACGCCTGCCGGACGAGCTGCACCACCGTAACGTCGAGCGCCGTCGCGTAGCCGAGAAGGAGCTCCCCGAGACGCTGCGCCACTGGGGCGGCGGTTGCCTTCTCGAGGACGCGCTGGCCGACCTCCACGACGCGCAGCGCATGCTGCCGTATCGCGAGTCGGGCAAGCATTACCTGATGATGGGCTACGAGACCATCCGTCAGCCGATCGCCGTGCTAGCCGAGCGCTGGAACTTCGGCCGCGATATCTTCTTCCTCAACCTGGAGGAGCTGAAGAACTACGAGCAGAATCCGGCGGAACTGGCGAAGGCCATCGCCAACCGCAAGCTGCGCTGGCAGTCGGCCAAGCGCCTGGAGATGGCGGCGGTCGTGGACTCGCAGCACCTGGAGGAGATGGGCCTTCCCAAGAGCTACGACGGCGCCAAGGAACTGTCAGGCGATCCGATCGCCGCCGGCGTGGCCACCGGTATGGCGCGCATCGTGTACGACCCGCAGAAGATCGAGGATCTCACGACCGACTATGTGCTCGTCTGCCCGTCCACCGACCCTGGCTGGACCGCGCTCTTCGTGCACGCCAGGGCGCTTATTGTGGAGCGCGGCGGCGTGCTGAGTCACGGCGCCATCGTGGCCCGCGATTTCGGCATCCCGGCGCTGGTCTGTCCGGACGCCACCCGCCGCATCCCGGACCGCACCATGATCCGCGTGGACGGCAACCGTGGCCTGATCACCTTCGTGGAGGGGAATTGACATGATGGAAGCCATCAATGCCTGGGTTGCCAACATGGCGGACTGGATCTTCGGCTGGATCCTCTTTCTGCCGCGCGACCTTTCGCTCTTCACCGTGGCCGTGCTCACCTCCGCCTCGCTCTCCTTCGTGCGCAAGTGGACCACGGACCAGGAGTGGCTGCACCGCTCCGTGGCTGACGAGGAACGCCAGAACCAGCTCATCAAGGATGCGAAGAAGCGCGGTGACAAGGAGGCTGCCAAGCGCCACAAGGACACGATCACCCTGATCAAGATGAAGGCCATGCGCTTCGAGGGGAAGCCACTGCTCTGGGCGCTGATCCCCGTTGCGCTGCTGGCGACCTGGGCCTTTACGCGGCTTGCCTTTGTGCCGCCGCGCCCGAATGAGCCGGTCGAGGTGCGCGCCTACTTGCCGCGCGCGGAAATCGGCAAGACGGTGCACCTGGCGCCCGAGCCCGGTATCGAGGCGCCGGACGGCTGGATGCGTTCGGTGGTGCAGGACCAGCCGCCCGCGATTGTCGGGATCTGGGACCAAACCGGCGTCTGGCTCAACGCCCGCCTCTGCGCGCTCCTCGGCAAGACGCCCGCCGAGCCCCAACTCGAGGGCATCGCCACCTGGCGCGTGATCCCCCGCGACACGCAAGTTCACGCGCTGCAGGTCCGCTACGCCGGACACACATACGAGGCGAAGCTGGTGGCTGGCCGGCGCCAGTACGAGGGGCCGACGTGGGTCTTCGCAGACACACCCGTGCAGTCCGTCGAGGTGGCGCTGAAGCCGACACGCCTGTTCAACTTCGTCGGCGACCTCCTCTGGGTCCTCCCGGCTTGGATGGCGGCATACCTGCTGATCTGCATCCCGTTCGTTACTATCCTCCGCAAGGTCTGCCGTATTGCGTAGGACCGCCTGGCTCCATCGCGACAAGGGCGCGGGGTGCAGGAAAGACTGACCGGGGCCGGCGATTTTCTACGGAGCGGGCATGAGTAATCAACCGTACGCGCGATTCAACGCCGAACATCTGATTCTTCGGGACGAACTCGCCATTGATCGGACGCTTCTGGCAAACGAGAGAACCCTGCTGGCTTATCTGCGCGGCGGAATCGCGCTGGTGATTGCCGGCGCATCCATCATGCATTTTGCTGCCGCGGGCTGGTTCTGGTGGATTGGTCTGGCCTGCATTCCATCCGGGCTCGTCACCGCTGGGATCGGCATAATCCGATCTCGGCGAATGAATCAGGCCATCTCCCTTGTTCGAACGCAGGCCGTGAATCACCCCAAGCCGTCTGATGCCACGATTTCTGGCCGGCCTTGATTCGATCCCGTTCGTGCGGCGATTGACATCGGGTGGTGCGGTTGCACAGCCGAGTCACGGGGTGTGTTCCCTTACGCAACCGGCTCCCGCAGGGCGCTTTTGCAGATGAGCGCGCCGGCGATGACCAGCATGCAGGCGATCCAGAGTCCCGGTCCTGGCTGTACGCCAAGCACGAACACAGAAACGACAGTGGAAAGAAGGGGCGTGCCATAGGAAGCCGGCACGACGATGTTGAGATGTCCGCGCCGCATCGCGGCCTCCCAGAACATGTATCCCAGCAGCACCGGGAAAATGGCCGTGGCAGCCAGATAAATCCAGCTCACGTCGTCGGGATGCCAGGTGGTGCTTCCGCCCGTTGCGATGCGCATGACAAAAAGGCCCATCCCTGCAGCCATTAGGTGCAACGGTGCTGCCACACCGTCTGTGCCAACAGACAGCCGCGCGTTGAAGTTGGAGTACAACCCCCAGAGCAGCGCGGCCGCCAGCGCCAGGAGATGGGCGCGTGAGCACGAGAGCAGGTGGCGGCCAAATGCGTCCCAGGAAAAGCCGCTGCCCTGGCCCAGGGAAAGTGCCGCTCCGGCGAACGCCAGCAGGATTCCCGGAAGCAGCAGCGGTTTGGCGCGCCGGCCCAGAATCGGCACGGCCAGCAGCATGGTCAGCCCCGGCCAGAGATAGTTGATGATGCCGACCTCCAGCACGGTCTGGCGATCGCAGGCCAGGCCGATGGCCATGGAGTAACAGAGACAATAACCCACCATCAACCCGCCGCAGACCAGATGGTAGGCGCGCGGCATGGCCAGAGCGCGCCGTAGGCGGCCGGTCGACGCCAGCCAGACGCACCCCAGCGTACCGCCGGCGAAAAACGAAATGGCCAAGCCGTCGAAGATGCCGAAATCTTCAGTCACACGGCGCGCAAAGGCAATGCTCAAGCTCCAGCAGAGTATGCTGAGCAGTCCCAGTATGGTGCCGCCGACAGAGCGCGGCTGACAGGTTGGCTCGTTCACTCTCGCGTCCCTTTTGCTGGTGGCAGGGGTGCAGTTTCTGTTCTTCGCTGCAGGAAGGCAAGGCGGAATCGCGCCTGTGCACTTGCCTTTTGCTGTTTTGCCAGCCATGATGCGGTATTCCACCGAAGGGCACCAGCACATGACGCCACTTTTCGACATCCGAAACCTGCAGGGGCTGACTGCGGCCGAGGCGGCAGCGCGACTGCGCGCGGAGGGTTTCAACGAGCTTCCTTCTTCCAAGCCGCGCAGCATTTTCGCCATTGCGTGGGAGGTCGTCCGCGAACCGATGTTTCTGATGCTTGTGGCCTGCGGGGCGATCTATCTGGTTCTTGGCGACGCAGAGGAAGCCCTGATGCTGCTGGGGTTTGTCGTCGTGGTCATGGGGATCACGCTTTATCAGGAACGCAAAACCGAGCGTGCGCTTGAGGCGCTGCGCGATCTCTCCAGCCCGCGCGCCTCGGTCATCCGCGATGGCCGGCAGATCCGCATTGCCGGGCGCGAGGTTGTGCGTGGCGACCTGCTCGTGCTGCGCGAAGGGGATCGCGTTCCGGCCGACGCCGTCCTGCTGCAGACCACCAACCTCTCGGTGGATGAGTCGCTGCTGACCGGCGAATCCGTGTCTGTGCGCAAGCAGGCCCTGGCAGGCGGCAACCTGCCTGCCGCCGCAGTCCGCCCCGGTGGCGACGACACGCCTGCGCTTTTCTCCGGCACGCTGGTCGTGCAGGGGCAGGGAATTGCGGAAGTGCAGGCCATTGGCGTGCAAACCGAACTGGGTCGTATTGGCAAGGCGCTGCAACAAGTCGAGACCGAGGATACACTGCTGCAGAGGGAGACGCGACGCGTGGTTAAGCGCCTGGCCGTTGCGGGGCTCTCGCTCTGTGCGCTGGTGGTGATCCTCTACGGACTTACGCACATGCACGCCCCGGACAGCTTGTCCGCCGGCCCGGGGTGGTTGCAGCACAATCCCGGCAAGGCCTGGATCGACGGCGTACTGGCAGGGATTACGCTGGCCATGGCCATGTTGCCGGAGGAGTTCCCGGTGGTGCTTACAATCTTCCTCGCGCTCGGCGCGTGGCGTATTTCGCGCCAGCGGGTGCTCACGCGCCGCATCCCGGCTATCGAAACGCTGGGCGCCGCCACCGTGCTCTGCACCGACAAAACCGGCACACTCACCTTGAACCGCATGACCGTCGCGCGCCTGGCCGCGGACGGCGGCACCAGCGACCTCGCCGTTTCTCCGGCCACGCTGCCGGAAGCCTTCCATGCGCTGGTCGAGTACGCTGTGCTCGCCAGCCAGCGCGATCCGTTCGATCCCATGGAGAAGGCCATCCATGAGGTTGGCCAGCGCTGGCTCGCGCAGACCGAGCATCTGCATGACAACTGGGAGCTGGTGCGCGAATACCCGCTCTCGCGTGAACTGCTGGCCCTGTCGCATGTCTGGAAATCCCGCACCGGCGATGCGTATGTGATCGCCACCAAGGGCGCACCCGAGGCCATTGCCGATCTCTGCCATTTCACTCCGGAACAGACGCGCGCGCTGGCTGCGCAGATCGATGCCATGGCTGCCGACGGCCTGCGCGTACTGGGTGTGGCGCGTGCGCATTTCAGCCCGCTGGGCGAACTTCCCGGACAACAGCACGACTTCCCGTTCCAGTTTATTGGCCTGCTCGGACTCGCGGATCCCGTACGGCCGACCGTGCCGGACGCTATCCGCGAATGCCACGCCGCCGGCATCCGCGTGGTGATGATCACCGGCGACTATCCCGGCACAGCCCGCAACATCGCGCGCCAGATTGCCCTGCCGTCCGGTGAACTGATGACCGGAGCGGAGTTGGACGCGCTCGATGACGAGGCGCTGCGGCATCGCATTGGCTGCGTGAACGTGTTTGCGCGCGTCGTGCCCGAACAGAAACTGCGCATTGTACAGGCGCTCAAGGCCAACGGCGAGATTGTGGCCATGACCGGCGACGGCGTCAACGACGCCCCTGCGCTCAAGGCTGCCCACATCGGCATCGCCATGGGCGGTCGCGGCACCGACGTGGCACGCGAGTCCGCCTCGCTGGTCCTGCTGGACGACGATTTTTCCTCCATCGTAAAGACCGTTCGTCTGGGGCGCCGGATCTTCGACAACATCCGCAAGGCCATCGCCTACATCTTCGCCATTCACGTGCCGATCGCCGGGATGTCGCTGCTGCCCGTACTGCTGGGGTGGCCGCTGGTGCTGCTCCCCGTACACATCCTCTTCCTGGAACTGATCATCGACCCGGCCTGTTCGACCATCTTCGAGGCGGAGCCGGAGGAAGCCGACATCATGCGCCGGCCGCCGCGCGATCCGCGCGAACCGCTTTTCAGCCGTGCCAGCGTGTGGAAGAGCGTGCTGCAGGGGCTTGGCGTGCTGGCGATCATCGTGATGGTCTTTGTTGTGGCCTTGCGGTTCGGCCAGGGACAGGACGAGGCGCGCGCACTGGCCTACACCACGCTGATCGTCGCCAACCTCGGCCTGATTCTCACGAATCGTTCCAACACCCGCACGATCTTGGCCACGCTGCGCACGCCCAACGCGGCCGTGTGGTGGGTGATGGGTGGCGCCACGGTGTTCCTGACGCTTGTGCTCTGTGTGCCGGAGTTGCGCACGATCTTCCGGTTCGCGCCCCTGCACCTGCTGGACATTCTCATCTGTCTGGCTGCGGCTGCGCTTGCCATCTTTGGGTGCGAGGTTGGCAAGCGGTTTCGGCGCAACGAGGGGCAGTAATCCGGCAGCGCCTCATCCCGCCTGCGGCGGCGTGGGGATGACATACGGACCTTCAGGGAGAACCGCCAGCGCGTGGTCGCGTGTGGCGGCCACGGCCACGGCCAGCTCCCGATCCAAGTTGACCACGCGCCGCACGCCGGTGTCGGGCCAGTCGGCTTCTGACAGGCCGGTGGAGAAGAGCCGCACATCCGCATGCTGGAGCGCCTTGCACAGCATCTCCGTCTGCCAGGCGTCCACCGGTGCGCGCGGCATCGCCAGAAGATGTGCCAGAAAAGCTGCCGGGCCGCCCCGCACCAGCCGACGCTGCGCGTCCCGGAACTCCGCCGAGCCCAACCCCTCCGTGCATGCGGAGACAATGAACAGCGTGCCACCCGGCCGCAGCGCGCCGAGCGCGCTGGCCATCCCCTTCACGGCCTGGTAATAGGTCAGGTCCAGCGGATGGCCGGCCGCGCTGGTAAGGGCCACATCGTAGGTGCGCGACAGCCGCTGCTCGGCCGATTGCCGCACATGCGCCACGGCGGCTGCATGGCTGGCGAGCAGGTCACCGAAATTGAGGAGCGTCGGGTGGCGCGCCTCGTCGAGCGCCACGTTCACCGCATACACGGGTCCGGCGAGTGCCGCGATCTGGAGGAGTTCGTCGTGCAGCGGATTGCCTTCGAGCACGAGATTGGTGGCGCGCGGATGCTCCAGTAGGCGCGCATGGTGAAACGAGGTAATGGTGTCCGCGTGCGCCACGCCCGGCGCCAGCAATTTCCGGCCGCCGGAAAACCCCGCCATGAAGTGCGGCTCCACCAGCCCCACCACGATCCGTAGATCGGCCTCCACCAGCCGCCGGTCCAGCCGCACCGGCGTGCCGCGCGTGGTCATGCCCAGCGTGACATGCTCCTCGTCGCGCCGGGCGAAGTGATTGACCACGCGCACGGCCCGCAGCACGGTTTCGTCCCCGACCACTGCGGCCAGCTCCGCACCCTCGTTGGGGCGGTGCAGCCCGGTGGCGATCAGCACGGTGATGGCGTCTGGCGGCACGCCCGCGGCGAGCAGACGCCGCACCAGCGCCGGCAGGATGATGCCGTTCGGGACCGGGCGGGTGATGTCGCAGATCACAATGCAGACGCGTCGTGCGGCGGCAGCCAGTTGCGCCAGCGGCGGCGCCGCCACGGGCATGTCCAGCGTGGCTTCCAGCGTACGGGCCGGCTCGGCCAGCGCCGGCAGGACAGGCTTGCGGATCACTTGCAGCTGCCAGTCGTCGTCTAGCCGCACGCGCAGGCCTTGGCGGCCATAGGACATGGTGATCTCTTTCATGATCCTCCTGCTGCCACGACTACAGAGGCTTGCACAAGTGCGTAACCGGTTGTTGGGACGGTTCTCCGAACCGTCCGCAGACGCCTCGGAGAGGCGTCCCTACTGATCGGAGCAGGTTACTCACATTCGCAAGATTCAATAGACGTCGTACCCCAGCACCGCGCGGAACTCCTGCACAATGATCGCCTGAACCCGATCCATCACCGGCGCGTGTCCAGCGACGCGCGCCAGCGAGGTCACCCCGGCGTCAGACAGGCCGCAGGCCACGATCCCCTGGTAATCCTCCAGCCGTGGGTTCACGTTCAGGGCGAAGCCGTGCATGGCGACCTGCCGCGAGACGCGGATCCCCAGCGCCGCGATCTTGTCGTTGCCGACCCAGACGCCGCGGTTGCGCGGAGCGCGCCGGCCTTCGACGCCGCAGGCCGCCAGCGCGCGGATCAGCACCTCCTCGAGTGCGTGGATGTAGGCCATGAGCGTCAGCCCTGCTTCGCCGAGGTGGACGATGGGATAGCCAACCAGCTGACCGGGGCCGTGGTAGGTGACGTTGCCGCCGCGTGTGGCCTGGCGCTTCGCGATGCCTCGCCGCGCCAGTTCGTCAGCGGACCAGAGGATGTTCGCTGCGCCTCCGGAGCGGCCCAGTGTGAAGACCGGCGCATGCTCGAGCAGCAGCAGTGTGTCCGGTGCGAGGCCGGCGATGCGGTCTGCCAGCAGCGTTTCCTGCAGCGCCGCCACTTCTTCGTAATCAGCGTCGCGCCCCAGATCGCGTATGTGGAGTTGGCGGCGCATGGGGCGAAAAAAAGATTGCCGAATTGTCCCGCGGCCAGCGGCCGCGGCTACAGAACGCTCTGCGTCCTCCGTGGGAAAAACACCGCAAGACGGAGGTTCATAAGCCTAACAGCCTAACAGTCTTCAGCCTATACACCTTCTTAACAACACAAAACCGCGCCCCGGGCCCGATCGGCCGAAGGCGCGGTCCAGATCCCAGCGGTCCAACCGATCCGCTCAGGCCAGGGCGTTCAGGCGCACCTGGATGCGCGACTTCTTGCGGCTGGCGTTGTTGGCCTTCAGGATGCCCTTCTTGACCGCCTTGTCCATCTCGGACGAATAGGCTGCGAAGAGGCTCTGCGCCTCCTTCTTGTTGCCAGCTTCGATGGCATCCAGCAGGCTCTTACGGTCCGACAGCACCGTGCTCCTCACGGCGCGGTTGCGCTGGTTGCGCTTGATCGCCTGACGGGCGCGCTTGCGTGCACTCTCGATGTTGGGCATGAAACAGGACTCCTTCGTACGGCCTTTCGGAACCAGAACGGCCTTATGATAGCGACTCACCGGGCAGGGTCAACTACAGAATCCGGGCGATTGCGCGGTCGGCCATGAAGAAAGAGAAGGGGGGCGAAGGGTGCAAAGGCGGTGTTCCGGCGCGAAGCGCGCCGGCATCCCCTTCGCGATCTTCCCAGCAGCTTCCTTCCCTTCGTGTCCGCATTGCGCCCGCATTGCACTCTTGTTTCGCCCTTGCCGGATCGGCTACATTTGCTTCGTCAAAATCCGACAACCCGGAGACAATCCAATGAACACCCGACTGGCTGCTGCGATCCGTGACATCCCGGACTTTCCCAAGCCCGGCATCCTCTTTAAGGACATCACGCCGATCCTGGGCGATCCGACGCTCTTCCGGGAGGCGGTGGAGATCTTCGTCGCGCGGCATGCGGGCAAAGGGCTGGGGAAGGTCGCGGCCATCGACGCGCGCGGCTTCATCTTCGGCGGCGCAATCGCGCAGCGGCTGGGCGTGGGGTTCGTCCCCATCCGCAAGAAGGGGAAGCTGCCGTTCCGGACTCACGACGAGAGCTACGACCTCGAGTATGGCAGCAACACTATCTGCGTGCATGTCGACGCCTTCCGCCCCGGCGAAAAAGTCCTGATTCTCGACGACCTCCTGGCCACCGGCGGCACAGCCGCGGCCGCGGCCCGTCTGGTGCAACGCGCTGGCGGCCGCATCGCGGAGATCGACTTTCTGATCGAGCTGACCTTTCTCAAGGGGCGCGAGAAGCTTGCCGATTTCCCCGTCTTTGCCGTGATTCAGGTGTAGCGGTGTAATGGCAAAAAATCATTCCGCCATCGCCTTGATCTTCTCGGAGAAGGTCGGCAAGACAGAATAGGTCCTGGTGACGAGTTCGCTGTCCGGGGTGTTCAGGGGGACAAGCAGGATGAAGTTTCCCCTGGCCCGGGCTTTGAGGCCTGCCAATTCCATGACGATTTTGAGCACCTCCATTTCGGACATGTTGCGCAGATTGAGCGTAATCCGGGGCTCGGCAGGCGGGGCGTTCGTCTTGCCGGTGAAGGGATCGGCCCCGGCTGTCGTACCGGCAGTTGTGGCGCCGGGGGCGATGACAATGTTCACCCCCTGTTTTTCAGGGTCGAGTTTACGGCTGGTCTCCACGAGGAAGGCGACGACATCGGAGAGGTTTGCCTCTCGTAAGTTGACCTCCGGAATCACGATACTGCAGAGTTTCCGCTCCAGTTTCGATGCGCGCGGTTCTTCGGACCGTGCATCGCCCACGCAGGCCAGATAAGCCAGGCCGCCAAACACCGCAACTTGGACCAGGATTTGTGCCTTCATGTGAAAACCTCCGCCTGTGCGCGGTTTGCCAGTCCTGTATCGATTCAATAGGGTAACTACTAGCACACGGGGGCAAGAAAATCACGCCTGAATAGTCAACAAATGAATGGTAGTGACGTGGTGAATCGGTAAAATCAAAAAATGGTTGAGTAACAGCTTTTTTGCGGCGGAACCCTAGTGAAGAAACAGGCGCAAATCGAGGAACAGATGGCGGCACAGATTGCCGGCCACGGCCTGCTAGCCGGCGTGCGGCGGCTGGGCGTGGCAGTGTCGGGCGGGTCCGACTCCGTGGCCCTGCTGCGCCTGCTGCTTCCCTTCTGCCGCGCGGCAAAGATCAAGCTGGTGGTCTTGCACCTCGATCACGGCCTGCGCGGCGCAGCCTCTGCAACGGATGCCCGGTTCGTGGCGCGGCTGGCGAAGAGGCTGGGCGTGGCATGCCGAATGCGGAGCGCGGAGCGCGGAGCGCGGAGCGCGGAACCCGGAACCCGGAGCCCGGAGATGGCTGCGCGCGAGATGCGACAGAAGTTTTTTCGCGAAGCGGCGCAAGAGGAGCGTCTCGACGCCATTGCCACCGGCCACACCGCGGACGATGTGGCCGAGACCTTGCTGTTGCGACTGATGCGCGGCAGCGGCGCCACCGGTCTCTCCGGCCTGCGGCCCTGCCACACAGTGGCAGGTGTGAAATTCGTGCGCCCGCTGCTGGCAAGCTCGCACGCGGATCTGCGCGCCTGGCTGCGCCGCCAGGGCCAGCGTTGGCAAGAAGACGCCTCGAACCGTGATGAACGCATCCCCCGTAACCGCCTGCGACGCACCGTGCTTCCGTGGCTGGAACGCCACTGGTCGCCTTCCATCCGCGCCATGCTCGCGCAGTCTGCCGCCATCCTGCGCGAGGAGGACGCACTGCTGGAAGAAATTACGAATTACGAATTCGTAATTCGTAATTCGAAATTCGTAATTAAGAAAAACCTGCCGCTGGCCTTGCAACGGCGGGCGGTGCGCAGGTGGCTGATCGAGGCGGGATATCCGGCTGCGGCTGGATGGGATGAAGTGGAGCGGCTGTTGGCCTGCGCGCGGGAGAAAAAGACGTGGCAGGTGTCGTTGCCCAGTGGTTTGCTGGCGCGAGGGCAGGGCAGTCGGATCGAGCTGCGCCCAGGTAGGGCAGGGCCGCCGCAAAAAATTGTAGCGGCAGCTGTGCCAGCCGCCGACAGCGCGGCCTTCCGCCGCACCCAACCTTCCTGCGACATCCCCATCCCCGGCACCATCGACGTGGCAGGTGTGCGGGTGACGGCGCGTCGGGCGAAGGGGATCGTGCGGACCCAAGGACCGGTGGGCGCGCTGCCGTCGGCCTGCTCGCTCGATGCCGACGCGCTGCGCGGGAAGACGCTGCAGGTGCGCACGCGGCAGCCGGGCGATCGCATTCGTCCGTTGGGGCTCGACGGTTCCAAGACGCTGCAGGACCTTCTGGTGGACGCCAAGGTGCTGGCGGCGCGGCGCGATAAACTGCCGCTGCTGGTCGTGGACAACGAGCTCGTCTGGATCCCCGGTTACCGCGTGTCGCAGGCCTACGCCGTGCGCGGCCCGCGCGCGGCAGCGGTGCGGGTGGAGATGAAAGTCATGGGTCATTCGTCATTAGGAAAGATCGGGCGGATCGGCCTGATCGGGCGAGTCTCAATGACGGATGACCAATGACGAATGACTTTTCATTAACTGTGGATCAATCCATGAACGCGCTCACAACCTTCTCCCGCCCCACTATTCCTTTCCCCGCCGCAGAATACACAGCGCGGCTGCGCCGGTTGCGGCGGAATTTGGCGGTCAAGACGTTCGACGCCGTGTTGATCGAGGACGTCACCAACCGCTTCTATTTCACCGGCTTCGAGGCTTCCAACGGCGTGCTCTGCGCGAGTGCGGATGACGAGCCGGTTTTTCTCACCGACTTCCGCTATTGCGAGGCGGCGCGGCGTGCGCTGGGGTTTCTGCGTGTCAACAGCCTGGCGCCGGGAAAGCGCTACCAGGCGCTGGCAAGCGTGGCGCGACGCCACGGCTGGCGGCGCGTGGGGTACGACGGCGCCGGCGGTACAGCCCAGCTTGAAGCGCTGCGGCAGGCCATGCCCGGGGTGACGGCGTGGACGTCGTGTCAGGGGGTCGTGCAGGCCCTGCGCATGGTGAAAAGTCCGCGTGAACTGGAGACGATCCGCCGGGCGGTGCGCATGGGCGACGAAGTTTTTTTGCGCGCCCTGCCGCAGATCCACCCGGGGATGACCGAGTGGGAGATCCGCGTGCTGCTGCGCGCTGAGATGGACCGGGTCAGCCAGGGAGAATCATTCGAGACTATCGTCTGCGCCGGCGCCAACGCCTCGCGCTGCCATCACCACCCCTCGCAACAATCGTTGCGGCGCGGGCAGGAGCTGCTGGTGGACATGGGTGTGAAAGTCGACGGCTACTGCTCGGACATGACGCGTGTGGTCTTCTTCGGTCCGCCCTCGCCGAAGCTGCGCGAGATCTACCGCATCGTGTTGGAAGCCAACCGCCGCGCGATCGCCGGCATCCGCGCCGGGATGACCAGCCACGCGGCCGACAACCTGGCGCGGCGCGTGATCGAGAGGGCCGGCTACGGCCCTCAGTTCGGGCATTCGCTGGGTCACGGCCTCGGCCTGCAGGTGCACGATCCGGGGTCGCTGCGCCGCGAGGCCAAGGACCAATTGCCCGAGGGGATGGTGGTGACCATCGAACCAGGCATCTACCTGCCGGGCGTGGGTGGTGTGCGCATCGAGGACGTCGTGGTGTTGCGCTCCCGCAGCTGCGAGGTGCTGACCCGCACACCAAAGGAGCTGCTCTGCCTGTAACAGACGCCGAAGGCCGTTTTTCGTCAGGAACTCAGGAAGGCAGAACAGTCCGACCGAACAGGTTCCTCCTGCATTCATTGTGGTGGACAGTCGCCGGGCTGTTTTCTTCTTTAACCCTGGCGCCAGGCCGTGTTAGCATTTGCCTCCCTTTTTTGGAGAAGTCGGATGATGGGTCTGATACCCCTGCTGATTGCCGTGCCATTTCTAATCGGTCTGGCGCTGCTGTTGATCACCCGCGATTGCATTCGCAAGCCGGTCGTCGCGGCAGGCGTGCTGGCCGTGATGGCTGGCTCAGTGCTGCTGGCGGCTTTGCCTTCGATCTCGCCAAATCTATTCCAACTCCCTCTGCTGCAGGGAGTAGTGAATCGCGAACTGGCGAATCGCGCCATGCTGATCGTCGAGGGGGCGATCTCCCTCTATCTGATCTGGGTGGGGCTGCGCAGCTCGCAGTGGCAAAAGTGGCTGATTCCGCTGCTGGTCGTGGGGCAGGCGGCGCTGCTGCTGCCGCTGGAACTGGGCGGCGGACACCACCCGGCCGTGGCGCAGAATTTGTTCTGCGACAAGTTCTCCATCATCATGGCGCTGATCATCGGAATCGTGGGCGGACTGATCTGCCTCTACGCGCTGGGGTACATGCGGGAGTTCCACGAGAGCCACCATCCGGAGATGCCAGACCGCCGCAACCGCTTCTTCGCCATCCTATTCATCTTCCTGGGCGCCATGTACGGCGTGGTTTTTGCCAACAACCTGTTTTGGCTCTACTTCTTCTGGGAGATCACAACCCTCAGCTCGTTCTGGCTGATTGGTTACAAGGGGAATGACGAGTCCCGGCGCAACGCCCGGCGCGCGCTGGTGATGAACCTGGCGGGCGGGCTCGGTTTTGCGGCAGCCATCTACTGGCAGGTCCGCAGCGGCCATCCGGCGTCGTTGGACGCGATGATCGCCTCCGGCGCGGCGGTCGCACTGCTTCCCGCGGCACTGCTGGCCTTCGCGGGGATCACGAAGTCCGCGCAACTGCCGTTTTCGTCCTGGCTGCTGGGCGCCATGGTAGCCCCCACGCCGGTCTCCGCACTGCTGCACTCGAGCACCATGGTCAACGCCGGCGTCTACCTGGTGCTGCGCATGTCGCCGATCCTGCGCGACACCACGGCCGGGTTGCTCGTGGCGTCCGTGGGTGCGCTGACGTTCTTGGCGACCTCGCTGGTCGCCATCACCGCCAGCGACGCCAAGAAGGTGCTGGCCTACTCGACCATCGCCAACCTCGGGCTGATCGTGCTCTGTGGCGGCATCGGCACGCCGGCGGCTGTCTGGGCGGGCGTGCTGCTGATCGTCTTCCACGCCATCGCCAAGGGCCTGCTCTTCCTCTGCGTCGGCGTGATCGAGCACAAGCTGCACAGCCGCGACATCAACGACATGTCCGGCCTGATCCTCAAGATGCCGCGGCTGTCGATCATGCTGCAGATCGGCATGGCAGGCATGTTCCTGGCGCCGTTCGGCATGCTGATCAGCAAGTGGGCGGTGCTGAAGGCGGTGGTGGATGCCCAGCCGCTGCTGAGCTTCTTCATTGTGTTCGGCAGCGCCGCAACGCTCTTCTTCTGGGTCAAATGGATGGGTGTGCTGCTGGAGGTGACGCAGCCGCATGCGAACGTCGAGCGCAACATCGGCCGCGGCGAGTGGGTCGCGCTCTACGCGCTGGCAGGCCTGACCTTTGGCACCTGCATGCTCTTCCCGCTGCTCTCCTCGTTCCTGATCGTGCCGTACGTGAAGGCGCAGTACCATCTGGCCGACTTCAGCGTCATGGGTCAGGGTAACGTAATCATCATGATCATCATGCTGGCGCTGGTGTCGCTCTTCCCGCTGAGCTTCCTTCACTACGGCCGCCATGTGAAGGTGGTGGACCCCTATCTGGGCGGCGCGAACACGGGGCAGGGGAACCAGTTCACCGGCTCCGCCGGCGCCGTGCACGGGATGTCGATGCAGAACTATTACCTGTCCGCGATGCTGCCGGAGGCGAAGCTGATGCTGGCGGGCGTCGTGCTCGCGGGCCTTCTGCTGGCGGGGCTGTTGCTGGGGGTGGCGCTCGTATGAATTCGTGGGGACACGTACTGATCCGCGTGCTGATCTATCTGGTGGCTGCTCCGCTGCTCGGCGGGCTGCTGGCGGGCATTGACCGCCGCATCTCCGCGCGCATGCAATCGCGTGTCGGCCCCCCTTTGCTGCAGCCGTTCTACGATGTGGCCAAGCTCTGGAGCAAGGAACCCATTGTGGTCCGCCGCTCGCAGAACTTCTACATCATCTTCTTCTTCCTGCTGACGGTGTTCACAGGCGGCCTCTTCTTCTGCGGCTCAGACCTGCTGCTGGTCTTCTTTGCGCTGACGCTCTCGGGGATCTTCTTCATCCTTGGCGCCTATAAGGCCAGCTCACCCTACAGCTTCGTGGGCGCCTCGCGTGAGCTGATCCAGGTGATGGCCTACGAGCCGATCGTGCTGCTCACGGCCGTGGGGCTCTATATGGCCACCGGCACTTTCCAGGTCGACGCCATCTGGGGCGGCGCGTTCCACCCGCTGAAGGCGCTGCCCGGCGCGCACATCCCGGTGCTGCTGCTGCCGGGCGTGTTCGTGGCGCTGCTCTACGCCATGGAGATCAAGTTCCGCAAGTCGCCGTTCGACCTCGCCGCGTCGCACCACGCCCATCAGGAACTGGTGCGCGGCATCACCACCGAGTTTTCCGGCCCCACGCTGGCGATGATCGAAGTCGCCCACTGGTACGAAAACGTCATGCTCTTGGGGTGGATCTTCCTCTTTTTCGGGTCGTGCTGGCCCGCCGGGCTGATCGCCTGCGCCGTGACGTACTTCCTGCTGCTGGTGGTCGACAACGTCTGCGCCCGCGTCAAGTGGCCGGTTATGCTCCGCAGCGCGTGGGGCATGACGCTGGTCTTCGGGTTCGGCAACATCGTTGTGCTCTCGCTGCTGAAATAGGAACTGTGCTGCCATGTCCGGTCTGACACGCTCCCCCTGGGTCATCCACTACGATGCGTCGAGCTGCAACGGCTGCGACATCGAGGTGCTGGCCAGCCTCACGCCCGGCTTCGACGTCGAGCGCTTCGGCATCATCAACACCGGCAATCCCAAGCACGCCGACATCTTCCTGGTGACGGGCTCCGTCAACCAGCCGAACCGCGACGTGGTGCGCAGCATCTACGAGCAGATGCCCGAACCCCGCGTGGTCATGGCGCTCGGCATCTGTGCTACCTCCGGCGGCATCTTCCGCGAGTGCTACAACGTGGCCGGCGGCGTGGACACGGTCATCCCCGTGGACGTCTACGTGCCCGGCTGCGCGGTGCGCCCCGAGGCCATCATCGACGGCGTGGTCATGGCGCTCGGCATCCTGGAGAAGCGCCGCCTGCGCTTGCGGCAGGACGCGCAGGCCACGTCCGGCGACCTGCGCATCGAGCGCGCGACGGCCGAGGACATCCCCGAGATCCTGACCATCCAGAAGATCGCCTACCGCAGCGAAGCCGAGATTTACGCCGACCAGAGCCTTCCCCCGCTGCAGCAGTCGCTGGCCGAAATCACCCACGACTACGAACGCATGGTCTTCTTCAAGGGGGTGATCAACGGCAAAATCGTGGCCTCCGTGCGCGGCTACGACAACGGCCAGGGCACGGCCCACCTCCTGCGCCTGTCGGTCCACCCTTACTTTCAGGGACGCGGCTACGGGCAGCGCCTGGTGGCGGCCATCGAGCAGTCCTTCCCGGCCTGCCGGCGCTTCGAGATTTTCACCGGCCACCGCAGCGAGCGCAACCAGCACCTCTACGGCAAGCTCGGCTATGCGCGGTTCAAGAGCGAGCCGTTCAATCCGCAGGTGGAGTGGGTCTATATGGAGAAGCAGCGGTCATGATCGAGGAACAACCCACCATCCCCATCGACGCCGATCGGCTGGTTGCCGAGGTTCAGGCGCTGCGCAACGAAGGCTGGCGCCTGGTGCAGATCGGCGCCACGTCCCTCGGCGACCGGTTCGAGCTGAACTACAGCTTCGACCGCGAACTGCGCTTCCGCAACCTGCGCCTGCAGATCGCGTCGGCCGACGCCAGGCTGCCGAGCGTCAGCGGTGTCTATTTCTGCGCGTTCCTCTACGAGAATGAGCTCCACGACCTCTTTGGCATTCAGTTCGACGGCCTGGTCCTCGACTTCAAGGGCAGTTTCTACCGCACCGCCACGCCGTTCCCGTTTGCCGCCGCGCCGGCCACCGCCACGCCCGCAAAACCCACTGCTTGAGACGCAACATGGCCAACCGCACCATCATCCCGTTCGGACCGCAGCACCCGGTGCTGCCGGAGCCCATCCACCTGGACCTCGTCTGCGAAGACGAAAAGGTCATCGAGGCCATCCCCTCGATCGGCTTCATCCACCGCGGCCTCGAGCGCCTGGTGGAGAAGAAGGACTTTCAGGAATTCGTCTTTGTCGCCGAGCGCATCTGCGGCATCTGCAGCTTCATCCACGGCCAGGCCTACTGCCAGGGCGTCGAGGAGATCATGCAGCTCCCCGTGCCGCCGCGCGCCCACTACCTGCGCACGATCTGGGGCGAGCTCTCCCGCATCCACAGCCACCTGCTCTGGCTCGGCTTGATGGCCGACGGCTTTGGCTTCGAAAGCCTCTTCATGCATTCCTGGCGCGTCCGCGAGCGCGTGCTGGACATCATCGAGGCCACCACCGGCGGCCGCGTGATCTTCGGCACCTGCAAGGTGGGCGGCGTGCGGCGCGACATCGACGCCGCGACCATGAAGGAAATCCTGGTCAAGCTGGCCGACATTGAACGCGAGACGCGGGAGATCGTGCAGGTTTTTGTGAACGACGGCACGGTGAAGCACCGCCTCTGCGGCGTGGGCGTGCTGTCGCGCGATGAGGCCTACGCACTGGGTTGCGTTGGCCCCACGCTGCGTGCCAGCGGCTGGAAGTCCGACACCCGCAAACTCGGCTACGCGGCGTTCAAGGACCTTACCTTTGAGCCGATCACGCGCACGGATGGCGACTGCTACGCCCGCACCGCCGTGCGCTGCGACGAAATCTTCCAGTCCTTCGATCTCATCCGGCAGGCTGCCGGCAAGATGCCCGAGGGCGAGATCGCCGTCAAGGTGACCGGCAACCCGACGGGCGAGTTCTTCTCCCGCGTCGAGCAGCCGCGCGGCGAGGTGGTCTACTACATCAAGGCCAACGGCACCAAGAACCTGCAGCGGTTCCGCGTCCGCACGCCGACGTTCGCCAACGTCGCCGGACTCGTGAAGACACTGCAGGGGTGCGATCTGGCGGACGTACCCATTCTGATCCTCACGATCGACCCCTGCATCAGTTGTACGGAGCGGTGAGGAGAAGGCTGTTAGACTGTAGGCTGTTAGACTGTTAGGTTTGGCAGCCAACACGCGACAAAAACCAAGGCGCCTCCAGTGGGAGTTTTTTGCATAACGCATACATTCTCAACCTAACAGTCTAACAGCCTTCAGCCTAAACCCCTTTCTTTCGAGACAAACTATGTCGCTCTTTAGCATGACAGGCTTGGTCCTCAAGTGGCTGCTGCGCAAGCCGTACACGCGCCGCTATCCGTTCGAGCCGCGTCAGCCCATCCCCGGCTCGCGCGGCGCGCTGGCCATCGACCTGTCCGCCTGCGTCTTCTGTAGCATCTGCGCCAAGAAGTGCCCGACGCAGGCCATCGAGGTCGACCGCGCCGCCAAGCGCTGGACCATCGACCGCCTGCGCTGCATCTCCTGCAACTACTGCGTCGAGAACTGCCCCAAGAAGTGCCTCGTCCTTACCACCGCCCACGGCATTCCCACCGTGACGCGCGACCGCGAGGTCTTCCAGCAAGCCAGCGCGCCCGTTGCTGCAAAGTAGCCTCCTCCTTTCTTCTGTTTCGGACACGAAGAAGAGGAAGGCCAGCCGAAGGGCGCAAAGGCTGGGAGCTTGCGCGCCACGCGCGCGAAAAACACCTTCGTGATCTTCGCGCCACCTTCTCCCTCTTCGTGTCCCGCCTTTTTGCCGCACCAGCCGCGAAGTGAAGGCCCTCGCAATTCGGACACGAAGAAACGGAAGGTGGCCCGGAGCGCACGAAGGGAATGGTTTATGCGCGGTGCGCGCAGAAATACCCTTCGTGTTCTTCGTGTCCCGCCTTCCGCTGGCTGATCTCCAATCGCGCTCGCGGAATAGCTGCGGATGAGGCAGTATCGTATCAACGATCCGTGGGTAACTGGTTGGGTACTGGACATCTTTCCCTGCTTCTGGCAAGCTCCGCATTATGGATGTGCTGATGCGGGCCGGTTTCTGTGCCCCTTGGTGCCGTCATGACTCATACCGAGTTCAACAATGTGGCAGCGAATTGGTGAATTCAGACTCGCAAAAAGCTGTCGGAACGACCATGAAAAACAAACCATATCCTCGCGTTTCGGCATCCATGCGGTCTTGTTGCCATTGATTGTGCCGGTATGGTTCCTTGCCGGCTGTACAATACCGTATGAAACGTCGGCGCAATCGTCGCCCACAGGTTTGTCAACAACCACCCCGGCCAACATAGGCAATGATCAGGGTAAAGGTGCGCTCGCCGGTGGCGCGTCATGCACCACAAACGAAGCGGCCGGTTCAATTCCCATTCGGTCAATAACTCCTCCGAGATTGAAAAAAATAGTGGCCGTTTCCCGTTTTGAAAACAAGTCGGGGTATGGCGGCGGCGGACAATATGCGCTCGACGATGGCATGGCAGATCAGCTTTCCGATGCTTTGGTGCAAAGCAAATGTTTTACGGTTGTGGAGCGCCAGACGTTGGCTGACGTGGTGGACGAACAAAGACTGGCTAACAGCGGATTGGCGAAAAAAGCTCAATCGGCGCAGAGCGGGAAACTCATTAACGCGCAAATTCTAATCAAGGGCACCATCACCGAATTTGAAGCCAACAGTGGTGGCAGTGATAATAGCATCAAGCTTCCGCTCAAGTGGCTAGGTTGCAGCAGCGGAGACGTCAGCGTGGGCGACAAGCGCAGTGAGGCTCATGTGGCCTTGATATTGAAATTGATTGATACTACCACCGGCGAGGTGCTGGATTCGCAGCGCGTCGAAGGCAAGGCCACTTCAGGAAGTTTTGGCATCGGGGTGGAAAGCAGTGTCGCTTCATTCAAAACGGACAGTTTCAAAACTACGCCTCTTGGCAAAGCCACCCAACAAGCCATTGATGATGCCGTTTTCAAGATTGCCTCAAGATTGAAGGACGTTCCGTTTCAAGCGCGTGTCATAAAGATCAACGGGGAAGACGAATTGTTGATTAGCGGGGGTGCAAGGACTGGCATATCGGAAGGCGACACGTTTGCCCTATACAGCGTCGGTGAATCGCTTGTTGATCCTGACACAGGCGAGCAGCTGGGAACTGAAATGGCCAGGAAGGGATTGATTAAAGTTACGCATGTCGAGGAAAAATACGCCAAGGCAAAATCAGATTTCCCGCTGGCGGGAATCAAGGCCGGTGACATCGTGAAGGCCCAATGAACTCAGGCAAAATGCTGAAATTCTCCCTCATCCTGCTGGGCGCCTTGAGCTGGTTCCTGGTCAGTGGATGCGCGTCTGATTTGGAACACATCAATCAGGGCGCAAATAGTGCCGGCCAGGCGGTTGGTGGGGCGGCGCGCATACCAAACTCCTTTATGGAGGGTGCGGCGAGTGGCGCTGCCGGCCAGTCTTCTCCGAATCCGTATAACCGATAGCAGGAGCGAGAACTTATGAGCATACTGCCGACTTCAAATGGCGGTCTCTTCTGTTCAAGGATTGCCTGCTTCCTTTTCATATGTTTTGTCTGGCCGTCATCCACATTTGCGACATTAACAGTGAAGAACGCCCAGCAGTATCGCGCGGATACTGGCGCGGTAATCCCTCCTGCAGGGACAATTCCTGCTGGAGTGGGTGTGTTAGTTGATTGTGCGCCCGCAGATACCACGGGGGCCAAGATTCAAATGCAGGTGGAGTTGCAGAAATTGCCTGCGACCTGGACGGGCAATCCAAACCATATGAGTTCTTTTGTTGCCAGTGGCAGTCGCCCTGGCATTTCGGTGGCTGCTGGCCTTGCGGCGGGAAATTATGGGTGGCGTTATCGCGTGGTTAATAGCGCGGGTCTGGTTGGTAATTGGGTTGCAGCAAACAATCCTGACTTTGTAGTTCAAGCTGCTTCCACCCTCGCGCTACCCCAAACAGCACCGCCCCCCCCGGCGCCAATCCCGGTCGTAACGAAACCGGTTTACACTCCTGCGACCGCCGCCGCCCCATTTATCAGCAGCGTGTCGCCGGCTACATTGCCGCCGGTGAACGGCAACCAGCCGCTGACGATCAGTGGCAACAGTTTCCAGAACGGAGCCACGCTCTCCTTCGTTCCGCCGGAAGGTGGCACGATAAACAGCTTCGCAGCCAAACTGACATTTGTATCGGCCAATCAAATCAACTATCAAATTAACAACTTAAGCGATGTGGGCATGTGGACGGTGCGGGTCAACAATCCCGATGGGCAGTCCTCGCGTCCAGTCAGTTTCATGGTCGGGACGGGAACAAAGGCTGTCGCTTCACCTGTCACCCCTGCGCCCGTCCCGGTCACAGCGCAACCGGTTTACACTCCTGCAACCGCCGCCGCCCCTTTCATCAGCAGCGTGTCACCGGTAACGTTGCCGCCGATGAACGGCAACCAGCCGCTGGCGATCAACGGAAACAATTTCCAAAACGGAGCCACGCTCTCTTTCGTTCCACCGGAAGGCGGCACGATAAACAGCTTCGCAGCCAAACTGACCTTTGTATCGGCCAATCAAATCAGTTATCAAATCAATAACTTGAGCGACGTAGGCAACTGGACGGTGCGGGTAAAGAATCCCGATGGACAGCTTTCTCGTCCAGCCAGTTTCACAGTCGCGGCGGGAACGCAGCCAGCACCTTCACCGGCGACCTCGGCGACCATTCCGGACACAACGCATCCGGCTAACACTCCTGCGAGCGCAACCGCTTCTTTCATAAAAAACGCATTATCGGCTTCAACTCAAAATTCAGTTGCCGGGTTCTTGATCTTTCCAATCCGGGGATTGTCATTCAAAACAGCCAACATATCATCAGTATTCGATCACGCCATGACCAATGCATACAAAGCAGGGACAAGGGTGGTAGCCTACAATGGACAAGAAGGCATGATCAAAGATACCAGCTGGCACGCTATTGTTGGTAATGATCAACTCTATGGCTACAAAAAGCCTGACGGGGCTGCTTTTACCCTGCCTCAAGGGAACTACACAGGCGGATCAACCCTGAATTATGAAGGTCATACTGGATATGACTTCCCATACCCCCATTCTTTCGAGGTTGTAGCAGCGGCAGAAGGAAAGGTTCACAAATGGAATGACGATACGAACCAGATTGAGATCGATCACAAAAATGGATTTAAGACCTTTTATATTCATATGCTGCCGCAAGATACTGCGAGTTTAGTAGATGGAGCAACCGTGACGCAGGGACAACATTTGGGATATTGTGGCAACTACTCCAAAAATTTTCAGGTTGGTTTTCATCTTCATTTCACAGTCATAAAGGGGAATGTTCGTGTTGATCCCTACGGTTGGGTCGGAGCCGGGGAGGATCCTTATTACACTCGCTTTGGCGTGCGCAACGAAGTTCTTTGGATTGACAGTTTAAGGTCCTTGCCAGCTAGCAGCAGTACCATTCCGGCATCAAATGTGCAGAATCCACAATTTCTTACGCTTCCAGCCAACGTAGCCGATACGCGAATGGCTGGTTCGACACCCATGACGGGCAGTTTTGTGGTTCCGCCATGGATTAAGGCATCGAACATTCCGCAAGCATTAATCAGTGTTCTGGCCGAGGTGTCGAAAACTCAAAATCTTCCGCTGAAACTTGAAACCTATAAAGACTTGAAATTTGGTAACGGCGGTTTTGCAGTTGGTGAGTACAAAATCACACCAGACGCATCCATCGATCTTGGCGGAGTCGCGGGGACCTTGAAGGTGATCCAAAAAGTCGATGATGCCGCAACGCTCTATTCGATTTACGACTATGCCAAGAGCGAATTTGAGAGCCGCGGGATGACTGGACACTCTTTAATAAATGCATGGGTATCGTCTCCGCAGTCCATTGTTTATGCGTTCCAGAATCCGGATGCTGGAATTAAGGCATTGATTGATGGCCTTACCTCTACGTCAGCCGTTTCCATTAGATTCGCAAGCTTTGGGCTTATTGAAGTTCACGGGCCTGAAGTAGAGCAATGGGTAAATAGAATGGCGAATGCAAATCCGTTGTTGCAAACGATACCATCGGCACAACCTGTGTCAGCACAGCAAAGTGCGCCATCTGCTTATTCGCCGCAACTGCCAGTCCGCAATGTCCCGTCAAATAATAACCCTCAATATCCTGCCGGTCCGAACATGTATCCCCGTTCCTCCACGCCAGGGCAAACTCCCATGATGCCCGGCGTTTCTCTTGTTCCGGACAAAGCCCCATGATGCCGCGCGGTTTGGATTCTTCAGTCTCAAAAATTAGGCTGGCAATAAGGGCGAATAGCGGGGCGATTAGCGATACCCGTCCGCGTTGACGCCGCCAGCGCCCTTTTGGAGAACAAAGCGCTGGCCTGGGCGCGTGGCACCGACTATACTCGTTCCCTAAACCGTTTTGCCTGAAAGCGAGGGGATCGTGAAAGAGAGACCGTTGAGCCAGATGCTGGTGCCCATCGTGGTGGAGTCCACGAGCCGCGGCGAGCGCGCGTACGACATCTATTCGCGGCTGCTGCAGGATCGCATCGTCTTCATCGGCACAGGGGTGAACGATGATGTCAGCAATGTGATCATCGCGCAGCTCCTTTTCCTGCAGTCGCAGGATGCCACCAAGGACATCGCCATTTACATCAACTCCCCCGGCGGCTCGGTCACCGCCGGCCTGGCGATCTACGACACCATCCAGTACCTCTCCTGCGACGTCGCCACCTACTGCGTCGGCCAGGCCGCCAGCATGGGCGCCGTGCTGCTGGCCGCGGGTCGCAAAGGGAAGCGCTTTGCGCTTCCCAACGCCCGCATCATGATCCACCAGCCCTGGGGCGGCGTGGAGGGGCAGGCCACGGACATCAGCATCCAGGCCAAGGAGATTCTGCGCCTCAAGGACCGGCTCACCGAAATCCTCGCCTTCCACACCGGCAAGGATGTCAAGACCGTTGGCCAGGACACCGAGCGCGACTACTTCCTGTCCGCCGAGGACGCCAAGAATTACGGCCTGATCGACTCCGTGCTGACCCGTAAACAGGTCACAGGCAAAAAGGCGTAGGGCAGGCGCCAAATCGCTATCGAAATCGCTATCGAAATCGGGGATCGAACCAATCCTTGTCGATTCCGTCCTCGACATTTTGCGGCTCAAACTGCCGACTGTTCACTGTTCACTGTTTACTGTTTACTGTTTACTGTTTACTGTTTACTGGATAACACACCATGCCTCCTCCCTCGAAAAAGCGTCCCACCTGCGCGTTTTGCGGTCGCAGTGACCGTGAAGTTCCGCGGCTCATCACCGGCCCCGGCGCCAGCATCTGCAACGAGTGCGTGGCCGCCTGCCGCAACATCCTCGAGCGGGATCAGCCGCCGCAGCCGGAGGCATCGTCCGCGCCGGCCGCGGCTCCTGCCGCGAAGCCCGCGCCTGCGGCGCCGCGCCCGCTGAAGGTTCCCCGCCCCGCCGCGATCAAGGAATTCCTCGATCAGTACGTCATTGGTCACGCGCAGACCAAGAAATCGCTGGCCGTGGCAGTGCACAACCACTACAAGCGCCTGACCCAGCCACGCGGCGGCGCCGAGTTTGCTGACGTCGAGATCGAGAAGAGCAATATCCTGCTGATCGGCCCCACCGGCTGCGGCAAAACCCTCTTCGCACGCTCGCTGGCGCGCCTGCTGGACGTGCCGTTCGCCATTGCCGACGCCACCACGCTCACCGAGGCCGGCTATGTCGGCGAGGACGTCGAGAATATCCTCCTCTACCTGCTGCAGGCGGCGGACATGGACGTGAAGCGCGCCGAGACCGGCATTGTCTACATCGACGAGATCGACAAGATCGCGCGCAAGACCGAGAACGTCTCCATCACGCGCGACGTCTCCGGCGAGGGTGTGCAGCAGGCGCTGCTGAAGATCCTCGACGGCACCATCGCGCGCGTGCCGCCTCAGGGCGGCCGCAAGCACCCGCAGCAGGAATACATCCGCATCGACACCTCCAACATCCTTTTCATCTGCGGCGGCGCGTTTGTCGGCCTCGACTCGTTCGTCCGGCAGCGCCAGGGAAAGCGCACCATCGGCTATGTGGACCCGAACGCCAAGCAGCCCGCGGGGATCGCCGGCGGCGCTCTCTCCGTGGAGCCGGAGGACCTCATCCGCTACGGCCTGATCCCCGAGTTCGTTGGCCGCCTGCCGGTCGTCTCCGCGCTGAGCGAGCTGACTGAGGACGACCTCGTGCGCATCATGGTCGAACCCAAAAACTGCATGGTGAAGCAGTACCAGAAGCTGCTCGCCATGGAGGGCGTAAAGCTCTCGTTTGCCGAAGACGCCCTGCGCGAGATGGCGCGGCTGGCGCTCCAGCGCAAGACCGGCGCGCGCGGCCTGCGCGCGATCCTCGAGCACCTGATGCTCGAGATCATGTACGAGGCGCCCGGCGACAAATCCCTGCGCGACATCCGCATCACCAAGGATGTCGTGATCGCGCAGCTCGAAAACCCCGGCCACGTCACGCCGCTGCTGCGGGAAGCACGGTAGGGCAAGGCGCCGTCGGCGCCGGCCCGATCTTCACGACACCTTCGCGTCCCTCGCGACCTTCGCGGTGAAAATTTTCTCCCCGCACGCGACCATTCTAGCGTCTGTCACGAGCAGGTCCATGCGCCCGTCGCAGCCGGTCCGCGCCACCCGGAAAAACGTGGCGGATGGGCCGCTGTCACGCCTGATCTCCGTGCCCCGATCCGCGCCGCGCCAGTGCGTCAGCCCTCCATCGTCCCAACCTTCGCGTCCCTCGCGACCTTCGCGGTGAAGAATCTCTCCCCGCACGCGAGCACGCCAGCGTC
>CAIWXQ010000029.1 GCA_903916675.1 uncultured bacterium
CCCCTCGCATTTCAGGATTACGTCCATTTCGGAACTGAGTTGCCCGTTGGCATCGAAAAGAAAACTCACCGGTTCTGATGCCCCCCCGGCCGGTATGAGGTCGATGCCTTTCAGACCCAGATGCCCAGAGATTGTGGCACCACCATCCACGTGGACCAGTTTGGCGCTCGACGGGATCGACCAGTCATCATCCAGCGTATGCCATTTCCAGCCGACGCTCTCGGCAATATCAGCCAACTCCCGTTGCAGGTCCCCTACCCGCGCCGGGTCGTCGATCTTGCCGCGATACTGGATCGTTACGCCCATGGACGAACTTCGCCTATTGTGCTTATTTGCTCAATAAAACCGGATGATGGGCATGCAACCATTTCATTACCTCTTCCAGAAGCGTCTCGCCATACCGGATCAGTTCCTCGGCGTCGGCTTGTGTGGCTGCCCCGGCCGTATCGTACTCGACCGTATTTCGTTTGATCCGGCAGGCATCGAGATAGTCCGCGTCCTCTTTCTTTTCCGGCCCCAGGATCAGCGGCAAGGCCTGAAGAGTCCGGTAATGGGCGAGATTTTTGTCGGGGCGATACCCTTGCGCAGCCAGCAGGATCGTGCATAACTTGAGCGCCGCGTTGTACGCTATGCCGAACCGCCAGTCCGCGGAGACCTGTTTGGTCTTCGCATCCGCCAAGTCACGCCGGACAATCGCAAACAAGTTGGCGATCTCCTGCGATGATGTGCGATGCGCCTTAAGCCAGCCGTTGTTTTTCCAGTCGTCCAAGCTCATCTATGTCTCCCACAAGCATGCGTCGTTCCGTTTTGATGACCGAGCCGACAAAGTGCTCGCCTGTGCGGCAACGGTCCAGATACGCATCCACCGTCATCACATGCGGATTGATCTCCCGCCCGAGTTTCGCGCTGACCGCATTCAGGCGCGACGCCAATTTGCGCAAGCCAATGGAGCCGAGCACCATCAGGTCAATGTCGCTGGTCGCATGGGCCTTGCCGGACGCGATCGATCCGAAGACATAGGCGTACTGAATATCTTCCGTGCCCAGGGTCTCTTGCAACACGCCATAGACGCCGGTGGTCCGCAAAACAAGTTCCCGCAAGGGCGGGTAGAGCGGATGCTTCAGGTTTGCTGTGTAATAGAGGCGGTTTCCGTCCCGTTCCGTGCACACCAGCCCCATTGTCACCAGTTTCCGCAAGTCCTGCTGGATGGTTCCCAGTGAAACCCCGGTCTCACGAACCAGCGCACGAAGGTGCACTCGCTGCGTTGTTGCGCCGAACAGGCACGACAGGATTCCCGCCCGTGTCCGCGAACAGAAGAGTTGTTCCAGCGCATTCATGTGTATGGTTGTACCATACGCTTGTATGGTGTGGCAATACGTTATTGCTGTTGGCCGTGGAGGCGGCAGCTGACACAGCCGCGCGCGTGGTTCCGGCGTTTGGGTGGTGTTTGTGGCGCACTGGCCGGGTATCCGCCGTGACGCCGCGGTTTTGTGCTTTTTGCGGGGTCCCTCTGGGCGTTTTCAGGCAGTTTTGTTGGGCTTTCTTTACTTTTCGTTTTTGTGTTTGCGGGGTCGGTCACTTATATAGGAGGTCGTATGCTATTCAAGGCTGGAAATAGGGCAAATCCGCGTGGGCGGCCGAAGGGGTCTGTGGGCGGTCGGGCGTTGGCTCTGGCTGACCTGGACCGGATCGCCGGCCTGCCCAAGAACCGGGAACAACGGCGCCTGAAGCTGCAGGAGGCGCATGACAAGGACCCCCTGGGGTTCTTCCGCACGTACATCATGCCGCTGCTGCCGAAAGAGGGCAAGGTGGAGGTGGCGAATGACGGGATCGTGAAGTGGGGCAGTCTGCTCGGCGACGAGCCGGGCGAATTGCCGCGGTTCGACGAGAAGGGGTTTCCGATCCCGGGGCGGTAGCCGCGTTAGCGGCGGCAGTGGTCATTGGTGAGACCGCGGCCAAGGCCGGCCGGGGGCGTTCGGGGCGCTCATGATTGGCTTTTACACCAGTTTGGCGACGATGTGCAGGCGCTTGCGGTCGGCGTCTGTGAGAGTGCCGGTTTTTGCTTTGTCGGAAAGTGACTGCAGTTCTTCAGCGGGTGTCAATTTCTCAGACTTCACGCCTGTCAGAACGGCTGGAAGGGCTCCTGCCAAGATGGCTTTGAACTGCTCGCGGCCAGGGCGGAAATAGTGCTTCAAGACGATTTCCACGGTGGCGTGGCCGGTTACGCGCCGGACAAGTTCCATTGGCACGCCCGCGGTCAGAGCAAGCGTTACCCATGTTGCCCGCAGTGCATGCCAGTCTCGTATACTCGCAGACCGCTGCCCCTGCCCCTTTTCACGAACCACGCGTGTGTGTTCGGCAATGCGGTTCCTGACATCCATGTCGGTCCGGTTGCGTATGACCGGTTTGCCGATCATGCCGGACACATCCGACAACCAACCTGACACAGCCGGCTTACTGAAGCCGGTTTGTTTGACGATTTGTCGGAGGCTGGTGCCGGCCATATAGCGTGTGAACGTGTCGCGGGTGTGATCGCGGCGTTGGCCTTCCGGCATGCAGTCTATGGCAGCCAACCCTTCTGCCAGGATTACCGCTGGGTCTGGGGGTGTAGGCGGGTGTTTCGGCTTCTCTTTGGCCAGCGCTCGCGCCACAAGAGCCTTGAAACGCCACGTCAGACCACCAGGATTCGGTTTGTAACGATACTGCTTGCTCTTATCGTCCCCCTCGCGGAAGGCGGGATTCGGGACGCCCTGCATCATGAGAAATGCCTGTGGGAAGACGTACTCGCTGCCGTTGTCCTTGCGTTCCTCCAGGATATTTCGCAGTGGCGAGAATATCGGGATCTCGACCTGTGCCCCGGTCTTCGACGTCTTCACTAACAGCATGCCAGCCTGCAGGTCCACGTCACGCCACCGCAAGGTTGCCACGTCGCCCCGGCGCATGCCCGTACATGCGGCGGTCACGACCAACGGGTACAGGAACGTGTCGTCTTGCGCGGCCTTCAGAAGACGTTCGAGTTCTTCGGCTGTGAACGGTTTCCGGTGTACTGAGTCCTCGCCAGCGGTTTCGCGGTTCCGGCGAGTGACAATGCCGTCAAAGGGGTTTGCGACCCCAGGAGGCAAGAAACGGCGGAAGGCGGAACGCAACAGGCCGACGTACTCCTTCACACTCTTGACGGACAATCTTTCCCGCAGTTTCTCGACAAAGGCCCCGGCGTCTGGTTGCGTGACCTCGTACAGATAGACGGCCGCAGGTTTGTCTTTTGGTTTCCGTGTTCGCATGAAGACTTTGAATTGGCGGCATGCCGATTTGATCCCAGCCACATACGCGGGAGTCAGTTGGCCGTCTCGCGGCATGGAAAGCCAACGGTCGGCCAAATCGGCAATGCGCACATGGTCAACAGACCTCCCGGTCTTCATTTCGATCAGGCGTTCAACCAAGTATTCGGCGCGTCCTTTTCCGCGCGCCTGTTCAACAGTTCTGATATATTCCGTCTGTGCCTCCTTACGTGAACGTTCAAAAGCGGCGTCGCCACGCTTCCACAGGTTCGCGGGCGTCTTTCCTTTAACGGGCACAGCCAGGTTGAAAACGTGCGCCTTTCCATCCACGTCATACTTCCCGTACCAGTGCGTCCGATAGTTTCCATCCCGTCCACGTTTGAGTATGATGCCCATGTTTTCCTGCCTTCCCGCGATGCCTGCAACCGCTGGAAACAGGATGCCACAACACGACCTCGGAGGCCAAGTCAAAAAACACACAACCGGACACACGGCCAGCGCCAAAACCGCGAGTTACAACGGGAATATTCTCGTTTTTCGGTATGTGTTGCAGTTCGGGACCAAAAAGTCGGGGGTTCAAATCCCCCCTCCCCGACCATTCTTTGGCCTAGGGCCGATTTCGGCAAAATAGGTCCGATTCGTCCGATTGGACTTATTCGCCCACTTCCACGCACGTATTTCCCGCATCCGCCACGCGATAGATTGTGGCGCCATGCGGCGGCAAGCTGGCGTCGCGCAGCGCGTCTGTCACGGAGTCCGCCTTGTGCATGCCCAGCACGGCGGCGTCGGCTGCGGTAAGGCCGGGGCTGACCACGTGGACGCTCACCCCGCGCGTGGCAGGATCCGTAAGATAGCGCAACCGCACAGCCTTGTGATCTCCCAGCCGGTAGCCGCGGTGCCGCACGGCTGCCATGGCCGCGGCATGTGTCGGTGCCTCGCGCAGCAGGTGCACGAAGGCATCCTGACCGATCCCCTGCGGACAGGCGGCCTCCAGCACAATCGTGCCGTGGTCGCGCACAGCCCATTCGCTGTTCTTGATCCCCTTCTCCGCCTGGTAAAAGCTGCACGCCAGCGCGCCACGCACCTCTGCCACCAGCGCGTCCGCCGGCCGTGGAATCCGCCGCAGGTAAGTTACCGCGACCCTTGGCGCCAGCGCCTGCAACGCATCCAGTGGCGCGCCGCCCGCGGCGTCCACAACTGTCTCGCCGATCTGAAACAGGTTCACCACCGCGGTCTTTCGCGTGGCCTCAAGTTGGCGCAGCATTGCCACGATGCCGTCATGCACCGGTGTACCAGTCGTGCGGCAGGGGCGGCAGGAAGGCTCCAGTGCGCCCGCATGGTTGCGTTCTATCTCTGCATAGGCGGCACAGCCGATGGTCAGCGTCTTGTGGGCCCCGCTCAGCCCCGCAAAATAGTGCGGCTCTACGCTACCGATGGCCAGAATTCTCCGGGCCTGCGCCACCCATGGATGCGCCCGCCAGCCTCTGGCGCCGCCCACGAGAACCAAGTCGGCGCGCCGCGCGTCATGCCAGTCCCATGCACCCATAGCTGTGCCGGCGCAGGATCGCTCCAATGCCTCGCGCGCCGGTGCGCTAAACGAATGGCTCCCCGTGGCCACCACAACCCGCGTACGGGAAAGATTGAAAACCCCCTGCGCCTCTGCCAGCACCTCTGGCGTGGCCGTGGCGCGTTGCGGATCATTGACCAGCAGCAGGTCCGGGACATCCGTACCCAGTGTCGCGCGCGCCAAGTCCAGCGCCTCGCGGACCGCACCGGGACGGGGTAACGCGTGGTTGGGTTCCAGAAGTTTCATCGACGGTTTCATAACATATCGCAGGGAAGAGGAAAATACTGAAGAAGGTGGCGAAATCGTGGCGGCAACTGGCCGCGCCAACGGAAAAGCGTACGAATTCCGAATTCTAACTCCTGTATTCATGAATTCTGACTTTGCACAAACTTCGCACGTTGGTGTAAGGTATTCACACCCAGGGCAGCGGTGCGGTTCGCTGCCGGCCGGCGAGACCATGACCAGCAAATCCACCTCCGAAAAACGCGCCGCCGGCAAGCGCCAATGGCGCGTCCGGACGGAAAAGGGCGACGTTTTCGGCCCCGCCGATCTCGCCACCCTGCAGGCCTGGGCGCGCGACGGACGCCTGGCACCCACCCATCAGATCTGCGCCGACGGCGCGACGTGGGAACCGGTGACCGCCCTGCGCGAACTGGAGATGGATTGGGTGGCTGAGGTCACCTCTGGTTCGTTCTATGGCCCCATCCACCGGGACGCCATGAACGAACTGCTCCGCGAGGGGTCCATCAATGCCGCGGCTCCGCGGTTTCAGCGCTCTCCCTCCGAAGCCGCCACTGCCAAGTCTTCCGTCCGCGAGCAGGAACTGGAACGCGCCCTGCACGATCAGCAGCAGCAGGCTTCCCGCCGCCTCGACGAACTGGAGAAGCAACTGGCTGCCGCGCGCGGCGAGCACGAGCAGACCAAGGCTGCGCTGGGCGCGAAGGATTTTGAATTCGATGCCGAACGCCAGGAGCAGCGGGCCTCTGCCGCGCGCCTCCAGGCCGAACTGCTCAAGCGCGACGCACGCCTTGCCTCGTTGGAAGCCGAACTGCACCGCGTGGAAACGCTCACGCGCGAACGCCAGGAGTTGGAAACGCGCCAGGCCGATCAAGCCCGCGAAGCCACCCGGCTGCGCGATGAACTCGATCAGACGCGCCGTCAGCAGCACGAGGCCGAACGCACGGCCACCGTCTTGCAGGAGCGCGTGGCGAACCACGAGAACGATACCGCCGCCTTGCACGACTCGGTGCGCACGCTCAAGCTGCGCCTGGAGTCCGCTCGCAAGCTCGTGCAGCAGGCCGGCGCGGCACTGGGCGGCGTCGACGAGGCGATTGACGCGGAAATTGTCGAAACTCCCACCGCTTCGGGCGGGACCATCCGGAACGGTCCGCCTCCGCAGTCAACGCCCGCCGGCGGTATGAAGCCGGGGATGTCGCTGGCGGATCTGGAAGCGCAGGCGCAACGCGAACTGCGGCAACTGGGTCAGAAGGGCGGCGGGTTGTTTAAGGGGCGCGCCAAGGGGTAACGACGGGCGGGAAAGATCATGTCGAACGAGAAGAGCGAGTCCAATCAATGGTTCCTGCGCATCGCGGGCGGCACAATGTTCGGGCCGGTCTCTCTGCGGGGGTTGGTGCTCTGGGCCGAGCAGGGCCGGATCGTCCCTGGGAATGAGGTTTCCAGCGACCGTGAAAACTGGGCCGCAGCGGAAACCGTTCCGGAACTGGAGATGAACTGGTACGTGCAAGCCGGCGCCAAAACCGAGGGCCCATTCAACCGCGTGGCTGCGGAAAATTTCCTGACCGGAGAAAAGGCTCCAGCCGGCGCCCGTCTGGTCGCAGCCGCTGAACTGTCCGCCCCCCCACCACGCCCTGCTGCCGCGAAGGACCCGCCCAAGCGCGAGCGACGACACGAACCGCGCCGGCAGACGCCGGAAGAGGACAAGGCACAGCCCCTGCTGGAGCTGGAGCCTGTAGCCATTATCTGCGTCAAGGACGATGACGAGGATCCCCGGCAGGTGATCGAGCAACTCCGTCGCCAGACCGAGGAGGAGCGCCGCCTGCTTAAGCGAGAGGCCGAGCGCCAGTCCATTCGCATCCGCGAGCTGGAAAAACAGTTGGCTTCCGCGGCTGCGGAAGCGGCCGCTGTGTCCGCCACGGATCCGCAGCTTCTGCAAACCTGCGAGGCGCTGCAGGCCGAGCTTGCCGCCACCAAGGCCGAATCCGAATCCTGGCAGGTCCGGAGCCGTACGCTGGACCGGCGCGTCGGCGACCTGGCCAGCCAGGTCGGTCAGCTTGAGACCGAATGCCGCAAATTGACCGAAGAACGCGAACAGCTGCAGAACCAGCTGGGCGTCGCCATGAGCGCCGCCACAGACGCCACAAACGAGGCTGCCACCAGCGATCTCCGCAGCCGTGTCGACCAACTGAACGCCGCCGCCAGCGAACTTCGCAACCGCATGGAACAGGTGACCGCCGTCAACGATGGGTTGCGCGCCGCGCTGGCCCTCGCGGAACTGGCGCTGACCACCGAGCGCACCGCGCTGGCTGATTTGCTGGCTGCCTCGAACGAGCGCGATCTGAAGGCCGGCAACCGCATTGCCGAACTCGAAACGCGCGCCACTGCCTTGGAAAGCCAACTCGCCGAGCGTGGCACGCCCGGCGATCGCGAAACAAAGCTGACCACGGAGCTGACAGCCGCCCGCGCCCGCATTGTCGAGCTACAGGGGCGCCTCGGACGCCAGTCCTCCGATTCCGCTCGTCCGCCGGACGCCGACGCCTGGCTGCGCCAGTTTGCGACGGATGAACTGACCACCCTTGACAAGGCGCTGTACGACGAGCGCGAATCGTTCAACAATCTGCGCACCTTGAACGCCACACGTCAGGAAGCCATCCAGGCGCGCATGCAGGCCGTGCAGAAGCTTCTCTCCGGCGACTTCCAGGCTGACGGCCGCCTGCGAGCCACCACATCAGGCCAGCGCATCGCCGGTCTGGACCAGTCGCGCCTGCAGAGCGAAGTTGTCTCCCTGCGCGAGGATCAGCAGAAGGAATCGAAGCAGTTCGAGGAGCGCGAGGGCGATCTGCTTCGCCGCATCCGCGTGCTCGAGACCGAGGAGACGCGCCTGCGCAGCCAGCTCGAAGCCACGGACATGGAAAGCGGACGGAAGATCGAACTCATGGAGACGATCCGCCGCCGGGAACAGGACCTGGCCCTGGAACGGCGGACCCGCGAACAGGATCGCGAGCAGTTCCAGACCACGCAGCAGGCGCTATTGCGGCGCATCGAGGAGCTGGAGCGCACCGACGGCGGCGTCAGCCTGTCCAGGACCGAGATCCCGGACCCGTCGGCAGCCGCCAAAAGTAACCGCCTCGCCCGCATCGGCAGCTGGCTGAAGCGCTAGGCAGTTTCAGAAACGCCATCGCCGCTCGCGCAGGCTGCGCATCGTGGTAGCGACAGCGCTCCGCTGTCGCCCACAAAAACGAGCGATAGCTTTGGCGCCCGCGGAGCGGGGCGCCCTACCTCGCTGGCGTAGCATGCTGGGGGTGGGTTCAGAGGCCGCGCCCCGCCTTACACCATTTGTGTCGCGGAAAGCGGCACCGTCCGGCGATGTGCGTCCATGCGCACGCGCAGCATTTCCGTCACGATCCGGGCGATCTCCCGAGGGGTGAACCGATCCGTCAGGATGGTCGCGTCGTATAGCGTCTGGTCGTCCAGTTCGCGTCGGTAATACTCGCGCACCAGTTTTGTCCGGTTCGCATCCTGCTCGTGGATCAGTTTGCGGGCTTCCTCGGTCGTAATCTTCTCGCTTGCCGAAAAATGCGCCACACGCGCCGCATCCGAAGCCATCAGGCGGATCCGCACGCCGGGGCCCTTCACAGCCGCGGCCTCGATTGCCGCGGCAGACCCCACCACCACCGTGCGGCCGGACTTCAGCAGGAACCGCACAACGTCCCCCACCTGACGGCAGAGATCGTGCTGTTCGGCTTTGCCGACCAGCATCTCGTACATCATCTGCCGCAGTTTTCCCTCGCCGTAATGTTCGGCCACCATCTCCTCTAGGGTGGCCGGAGCATGGCCGGTCTTGATCATCCACGCGCATAACTGCTGGTCGAGAAGTTCCCATCCGTGGTTCCATCCCTTGTCGGGGAGGTCGTCCAGATGGGCGATGATCGCACGCGCCACCTCATGGCTGTTCACGCCGTCCAGCCGCGTCAGCGTGACGAACGGCTGGTTGCCCTGTGGTTGGTCCAGATCCTGTTTCCGTGTCAGGTATATCTGCAAGGCTTCGATAATCCGGCTCATGGGCAACCTCCTTGTGTCGCGCCTGTTGCGCCGCTACACATCCACTTTCCCCGGTGCGCCGGGAAGATCGACCACGAAACGCGGCACCGCCAATCCACCCAGCCGGGTGGCCACGCCGCGTGCCAGGGTACGCGCAAAGGACCGGCTGGTGCGGAAGTGGCCTGTTCCTGTCACCGGGTCGCATACAAAGACATAATACGGCCGGACACGAATTCGTTGCAACCCTGCACATAGCACGGTTAGCGCCTCCACGGAGTCGTTCACACCGCGCAGCAGCACGCTCTGGTTGGAGACGGGCACACCGGCCTCGACCAACCGCCGGCAGGCTGCAGCCGCTTCCGGAGTGATTTCGCAGACGTGGTTAAACTGCGTGTTCACCCAGACCCGGCCGATCTGCCCCAGCGCGCGCGCCAGCGCCGGCGTCACACGCATGGGCAGGACCACCGGGACGCGAGTGCCGATGCGAATGGCGTCGAGTTGCGGCAGCGCGGCAAAAGCGCGCACCAATCGCAGCAGCGCGGCGTCTGACAGCAACAGCGGATCGCCGCCAGAAAGGATGACTTCGCGCACCCGCGGCGAGGCGCGCACAAATGCCACTACCCGTGCCAGCCGCATGCCCGGCAGCACGATCGGCTGCCTGCCCAGCATATGGCGGCGCGTGCAGTGCCGGCAGTTGGTGGCGCAAAACGCGCTGGCATGGACCAGCACACGGTCGGGAAACCGCTGCACCACACCGGGAACGGGCGTGTGGCGCGCCTCGGAAAAGGGGTCGGCCTGGCCGGCACCGTTGCGCAGTTCTGCCGCGTCCGGAAGGCATTGGCGCAAAATCGGATCATTCGGGTCGACAGGATCAGCCAGATCGAAATAGTACGGCGTCACCCGTGCCGGAAACCTGCGTGCCGCCCGCGCGGCAGCCGCAGAAATCAGGCCCAGTCGCGACAGGTCGTCCGCCTCCAACGAATTTCGCACCTGCCATTGCCAGTCGTGCCAGCTGGTGCGGCGTCGCTTAACCGTGAGCCAGGCGCGCAAATCGGAAAGATTGGTCAGTACAGTCATCATGATGGCTCTAGGGCAAGTTCAGCTCTTGCAGGCCGCAAGATTGGGCAAATGCGGGCGCGAAGCGGAAGAAGCGAGCACGAAGAACGCGAAGGCATGTTGTCGATATTCTTCCGCCGTAAGGCGGCGCCTATGATTCTCTTCGTGCTCTTCCATGAGCTTTCTCGCCTTCGTGGCCGATTCCTCTGCAGTTGCACGTTTCTTGTATTGCGTTAGTCAAAACGGCTCTGCAGCAGGCGGCCGCCGCGGTGGCCGGTGAAGCGCCCGTTGTCATAGCATCGGACGCCGTTGACCCACACATGCCGTATCCCGATGGAAAACGCGTGTGGTTGGGCAAAGGTGGCCTGGTCACGAATGGCGGCCGGGTCGAACAGCACCAGATCCGCGCAGGCGCCGGTTGTAATCCGTCCCCTGCCCCGCAACCCAAATGCGTCGGCCGGCAGGCTGGTAATGCGGCGAACCGCCTCTGGCAAAGACATGAGGTTCTCATCCTGCACCAGACGCAGGAATCGCGGGAACGTGCCGTAGGCGCGGGGGTGCGGGTGGTCGGCGGCCAGCGGCCCCTGCAACGCGCGGATCGAGGCGTCCGAGCCGACCATCACCCATGGCTGCGCATAGATGCGCCGCAGGTTGGCCTCGCTCATGCCAAAGAAGAACGCGCTGGTGCGCAACTGATCCAGCCGCAGGATGCGCACGATCATGGCGCCGGCTGTCTCGCCCTGCGCCCGGGCAGCCTCTGCCACGGTCCGCCCGCGCAGCGCATGCAGATCCGGATGGCGCGTGCCCCCGATCATGGCACCCTGCCAGAATTCTGCCGGACGGCTGGCATCGAGTTCCGCGATGATCCGCCGGCTTTGCGCCGCATCCGCCAGACGCGCCAAGACCGCTTCGCGCCCGCCTTCCGCCGCCCAGTCCGGCAGCACCACATCCAGATCGGTGCCGCTTGCCACGTACGGATAGCGGTCGGCATGAACGCGCACCCCCTCGCGCTGCGCCGCCTCGATGCGCGCCAGGGCGGCATCGATTTTTCCCCAGTTCCGCTCGTGGGATGTCTTGAGGTGGGAAATTTGCAGGCGGATGCCCGTGGCGCGGCCGAGGTTCAGCGTCTCGTCCAGCGCCTCGAGCAACCGGTCCCCTTCGTTGCGCATGTGCGAGGCATAGAATCCGCCGCGCGCTGCCGCGGTCCGCGCCAGGGCCGCCAGTTCCTCCGGAGACGCATGCCGGCCGGGGTGATAGATCAACCCGGTACTTATACCGCTGCCGCCCTCGTCCAGGGCCTGCTCCAGTCGGCGCTGCATGGCGCGCACATCGTCCGCCGTGGCCTCACGCGGTTCGTACCCCATGACGCCGGCACGCAGATTGTTGTGCCCGATCAGCATCACGGCATTCACCGACGGACGCATCTGCTCGAAGAGCCGGCGATACTCCGCCACCGTGGACCACGTAGCGCCGGGGGTCCGAGAAGAATTTTCACGCGCTGAACTCTGCGTTCCGCATTCGGGATAGACCAGCGCCGCCCAGTCGGCCGGCAGGCGCCCCTGCCCGAAGATTGGCGCGGCAGAGGCGCCGCATTGCCCCACGATTTCCGTGGTGACGCCCTGAGTTATCTTGCTGGGCGCGTCCGGCTCGATCAGCAGGTAGGCGTCGGAATGGGAGTGTGCGTCGATGAAGCCGGGAGCCAGGACCAGCCCGGCTGCCTCCACGACCTGTCCAGCCCTGGCGTTGGCAAGATCGCCCAATGCGACAATCGCCTCGCCGCACACGCCAACATCCACCTGCTGCGCCGGCGCGCCAGTGCCGTCCAGCACGGTGGCACTGCGGATCAAGGTGTCGAAGCGCTCATCCATTGGCTTGTGGTGCAGGCGTCCCGCCTGCCGGAAAAGCCGTTGCTTCCGCCTGCAACTGTGCCGTGCCGCTCAGCAGCGACACGACCTGCTGCTGCACTGTGCCGATCTCATCCATGCGCAGGCGCGGATCGAGCACGGTAAAGGCGTCGCCGGTCTTCTTGTGCTCGTAGACGCGCAGGATGCCGCCGCTCTCGTGGGGCTGGGCATCGCGCTCGACCAGTTGCTTGCCGCGTTCCAGCATCACGGCCAGCACATAGACCACATTGCGCATGGCCGGGTCTTCCAGGAGGATCAGCCGCCGCAGCAGGGTCTCGGCAGCCTCCTTCTTGACCGGCTCATCCTTCACGATCGCCGGCGGCGCCGCATATTCCCCGTCCCAAACGCTGTATGCCTGCCAATCGCGCGTCTCGTCACGCCAGCAGAGTGTGTGGTAGTCGCGTCGCTCGAAGACGTCCGGAAGCTCCCGCAGGACCGAAACGCAGGGCTGCTTGTCTTCGAACATCTGCCCGCAGATGCAGCAGGCGTTGCCGCGCGAGCGAATGTTCCATTCCTGTGACATGATGACAACAGGATAACAGAATCGCCGGAGAGTGGGAATTGCGGAGGTAATGACAGCCAGGTTGCGATTCTGCAAGAAAGAAATCCGCTGCGCCCCCCTGCGTTTGCGCTTACCCGCCATGTCATCGCACGGTATAATGACGCCAATTACCAGATCAGCAGGCTCCGCATGTCCACGCCCTTTGTCCATCTCCACGTCCACACCAAGTACAGCATGCTGGATGGTGCCTGTCACCTGGAGCCGCTCTGCAAGCGCGCTGCGGAGCTCGGCATGCCGGCGCTGGCCATGACCGATCATGGCGTCATGTACGGCATGATCGACTTCATCAAGGCCTGCCAGGCTCAGAACATCCGGCCGATTCTCGGCTGCGAAATGTACATCAACGCCCGCGCGCCGCGCACCGACCGCAACCGGGAGACGCCCTACCACCACCTCGTTCTGCTGGCCGAGACGGACGAAGGGTACCGCAACCTCGCGCACCTCTCCTCCATCGCCCACATCGAGGGGTTCTACTACAAGCCGCGCATCGATAAGGAGGCGCTGCGGCAGCACGCCAAGGGGCTGATCGGCCTCAGCGCCTGCCTGCATGGCGAGGTCAACGACCTGCTCGCCGGCGGCAACCTCGACCGTGCCGCGCAGGCAGCGGCCGAGTACGCCGAGATCCTCGGCCGCGACAATTTCTTCCTCGAGATGCAGGACCACGGCATCGCGGAGCAGAAGCGCGTCAACGACGGCGTGCGCGAGCTCTGCCGTTGCCACCAGTTCCGCGCCGTGGTCACCAACGACGTGCACTATCTCCACCGCAGCCACGCCGCCGCACACGAGGTCATGCTGGCGATCCAGACCGGCACAGTCATGAGCGACCCCAAGCGCATGCGCTACCAGGGAGACCAGTTCTACTTTAAGTCGCGCGAGGAGATGGCGGCGCTTTTCCCGGACGCGACCGAGGCCCTCGACTGCACGGGCGAGATCGCCGCGCGCTGCCGCGCCACCATTGAGCTTAACAAGCTCCACTTCCCCTCCTTCGACGTGCCTGCCGGGGTCGCGCCCCACGAGCACCTCGTGCGCCTGGCCGAAGAGGGGTTGCCGCGACGCTACGACGTCCGCGATATCCGCAACCCGGCCACGGAACTCGAACGCCGGCTGCGCGCGCGGCTGGATTACGAAATCTCTATCATCAAAAAGACCGGCTTCGTCGATTACTTCCTCGTAGTGGCTGACTTCGTGAACTACGCCCGCGCGCAGGGGATTCCCGTGGGCCCCGGCCGCGGCTCGGGCGGCGGCAGCCTGGTGGCATACGCCACAGGGATCACGGACCTCGATCCGATCCGCTTCAACCTGATCTTCGAACGCTTTCTCAACCCCGAACGCGTCTCGCCGCCGGACTTCGACATCGACTTTTGCCAGGACCGCCGCGAGGAGGTTATAGCCTACGTCCGGCGCAAATACGGCAGCGACCGCGTCGCCCAGATCGTCACCTTTGGCCAGGAAGGCGCCAAGACCGTTATCCGCGACGTAGGCCGCGTGCTGGAGATCCCGCTGGACAAGGTCAACGCGCTGGCCAAGATGATCCCGGACATGCTCCCGCCGGACAGCGAGGGGAAGGCCCAGAAGGTCACGCTGGCCAAGGTCAAGGAGGCCAACCCCGCATTCGGCGCCGCCTGCACGACCGATCCAGACCTCCGCCGCATCCTGCTGTACGCCGAGATCATCGAGGGGCTCTACCGCAATGCCGGCGTGCACGCGGCCGGCGTGGTCATCGGCGACAAGCCGCTGATCGGCATCGTACCCCTCGGCCGCGACAAGGACGGCCTGCCCGTCACCCAGTACGCCAAGGAACCGATCGAGGAGTGCGGCCTGCTGAAGATGGACTTCCTCGGACTCAAGACGCTGACTGTGCTGCAGGAGTCGGTCGACCTCGTACGCCGGGGACGCAGTGTGACGATCGATCTCGCCGCCCTGCCGTTCGATGACCGCAAGACATTCGAACTGCTGAGCCGCGCAGAGACGGTGGGCGTGTTCCAGGTCGAATCCAACGGTATGCGCCAACTCATGCGCGACATCGGCGTGAACAACATCGAGGACCTGATCGCCGTCATCGCGCTCTACCGGCCGGGCCCCATGGAGATGCTCCCCAGCTACATCCGCCGCAAGACCGGCAAGGAGAAGGTCGTCTACGACCATCCGTTGCTTGAGCCGATCCTCAAAGAAACCTACGGCGTGATGGTCTACCAGGAGCAGGTGCAGCAGGCGGCTAACGTCCTGGCCGGTTACTCACTGGCCAAGGCCGACATGCTGCGCCGCGCCATGGGCAAGAAAAAGCCCGAGGTCATGGCCAAGGAGCGGGCCAGTTTCGTGGCCGGCTGCGCCACGACCAATAAAATTCCCGCCCGACTGGCGGAAGAGATTTTCGATCACATCGCCGCGTTCGCCGGCTACGGCTTCAACAAGGCGCACTCCGCCGGCTACGCCGTGGTGTCGTACCAGACCGCCTACATGAAGGCCAACTACCCGGCCGAATTCATGTGCGCGCAGATCTCCTCGGAAATCGGCAATTTTGACAAGCTGCCGGGATTCGTGTCTGAAGCCTCCAACATGGGGCTTACGGTCCTGCCGCCAGACGTCAACCGCAGCGGCGCGCGCTTCCTGCCGGAAGGCAACGGCATCCGCTACGGTCTGGCCGGGATCAAGAACGTCGGCGTCGCGGCGGCCGAGGCGATCGTGCGCGAACACAAGGCCAACGGCCCGTTCCAAGGGCTGGTGGACTTTTGCCGACGCGTGGATCTGACCGCTGTGAACAAGCGCGCGCTCGAGGCGCTGGCGCGCTGCGGTGCCTTCGACCTCTTCGGTCTCCACCGGGCACGGGTCTACAGCGGACTCGACTTCGCGCTGGCCCGCGCCGCGGAGGACGCGCACGAGCGGAAGACCGGCCAGGGAAACCTGTTCGAGGCGCTGGGCAACGCCGGCGGCGCAGTGACTGACACGCTCCCGGACTGTCCGAAGTGGGCCGACCGCGAACTGCTAACTGTTGAGCGCGAATTGCTCGGCATCTACATCAGCGGGCACCCCCTCGACCGATTCCGCCGCCTGATGCGCGAATTCCAGACTGTCCGGCTCAGCGGCATTGCCGACTGCCCGGACGGCAAGGAGGTGCGCATCGCAGGGCTGACCACCAGCGTGGTCAACCGCCTGACCAAGGAGAAGAAGGAGCCCTGGGCGGTCGTTACGCTGGATGACGGCGAGACCGTTGCCGAGACGCTGGTTTTCCCCGAGGCGTTCCGCACCTATTCCGGCGCCCTGCTGCCGGACCAACCGGTGCTGGTCTGCGCCATGGTCGACAAGAAGGACGAAAAGGGCGCCAAGCTGATTGCCCGCGAGATCTACCCGCTGGCCGAAGCGCCGCGCAGCTTTGCGGAGGCACTGGTGGTCAACGTCAGCGCAGACGATACGGGCGCCGGACGCCTGCAAAAATTCCGCGAGGTTGCGGGCCGCTTCCCCGGCCGTGTCCCCACCCTAGTTCGGCTGGCGTACCCGGACGGACGACTGGTCCTGATCGAGAGTGCGCAATCGCTGGCGATCGATCCTTCGCCCGACTTCCTGGCCGAGGCCGAGAAAAGCGTCGGCAGCAACGGTCTGCGCTTTCTGGCCCGTCGGGACATCTGCCTGAAACGCCGCCCGGAACGCCGCTGGCAGCCGCGCGGAAATGGGTGAGCGGACACGTAGAAGTCGAAGCGGAAGCGCAGAGGCACGATTGCCGGCGCACAGATGTCCAGGATGGCGTCTTCACATGGCCCAGCCATCATTCTTTCCGCCCTGCATCTGACATGATATAAAAAGAATTACATGACTTTGCCGTCACCAGCTGAACGGGTTGCGTTTCTCCGCTGCAAGATCGCGCATCACGACCGTCTATACTACGTCGAAGCGCGCCCGGAGATCGGCGACGCCGACTACGACGCACTCTACCGCGAACTGGAGTCGCTGGAGCGCGCCCACCCGGAACTGGCGGCGCCGGACTCGCCCACGCAGCGCGTCGGCGGCGCGCCGCTGGCGGCGTTCGCCGAGGTGCGCCACGTCCCCCCGATGCTGAGCCTCGACAAGACGCACTCGCGCGACGACCTGCTCGACTTCGACCACTTCCTGCGCAAGAACCTCGGGGACACCCCCCTCGCCTACGTCGTGGAGCCCAAGGTGGACGGCGTGGCATTCAGCCTTCTGTACGAATGCGGCCTTCTGATCCGCGCTGCCACACGCGGCAATGGTGAAGTCGGCGACGACATCACCCGGAACGTCCGCACCATCCGCACCATTCCCCTACGCATCGCCACAGATGCCGCGCGCGTCGAACTGCGCGGCGAGGTGTTTCTCCCCAAGGAAGCGTTCCTGCGGCTCGTGCAGCAGCAGGAAGCTGCCGGCGAGGCGCCGTTTGCCAATCCGCGCAACGCCGCTGCTGGATCCCTCAAACTGCTCGATTCGCGCGAGGTGGCCCAACGTCCGCTCGACACATTACTCTACGCCGCCGGCGCGCTCGAGGGGATGGCCTTCGCCACCCATGCCGCGCTTCTGGATCAGCTCGTGGCCTGGGGGTTCCGCACACCCGCCTACACCCGCTGCGCAACTATCGACGCCGTGCTGTCCGCCATTGCAAAACTGGAAACGCGACGCCACGACTTCCCCTTCGAAATGGACGGCGCGGTGGTCAAACTGGATGACCGCTCGCTCTACAAGGCCCCGGGCATCGGCACAACCGCAAAAAGCCCGCGCTGGGCCCGGGCCTTCAAGTTCGTGCCAGAGCGCGCCGAGACCGTGCTGCGCGACATTACCGTGCAAGTCGGCCGCACCGGTGTGCTGACCCCTGTGGCCGAACTGGAGCCGGTTCGGCTGGCCGGTTCCGTCATCTCCCGCGCCACGCTGCACAACGCCGACGAAGTTGCGCGCAAGGACATCCGCGTGGGCGACCATGTCTGGATCGCCAAGGCGGGCGACGTCATCCCCGCCATCGAAAGCGTCATCACCGAAAAGCGCACCGGCAACGAACACGCGTTCGTCATGCCCGCCGCCTGTCCCGTTTGCAAGTGCGGCGTGGCACGGCGCGAGGATGAAGTCGCCCTGCGCTGCGTCAACCCGTTCTGCCCCGCCCAGTGCGCCGCCCGGCTGGAGCACTTTGCCTCCCGCAATGCGCTGGAGATCGAGGGGCTGGGCGGCGTGGTAGCCGACGCGCTGGTCAGCGCCGGCCTGGTACACGATCCACTCGACTTGTTTGCGCTTTCCGCCGACGCGCTGGCCGGGCTGGTGATGCGGCAATCATCCACCGGCCGCGCAGTGCAGCTCGGCGCACGGAACGCCGCCAAGATCCTGCAGGCCATCGAAAAAGCCCGCGCGAAACCGTTCGACCGCTGGATCTTCGCGCTGGGCATCCCGCGCATCGGCACGACCGTGGCAACGCAGGCTGCCGCGTGCCACCAGAGCTTTGCCGAGCTCGCCCATTCTGAACTTCTGCAACAGGTGGTGGCAACACCTGACGCACCACCGGCCACCTGCCCGGTCAAGCTGGAGGCCGCGCGCGCCATTCTGGAGTTTTTTGCCGGCGACTACGGGCGGCGAACCCTTGCCCGCCTGGAAGAACTGGGAATTCGCCCGCCGGTCACGCCGTCCGCCGCTTCTGCCGACGGCCCGCTGCGCGGCAAAATCTTCGTGCTGACCGGCACCCTGAGCATCTCCCGCGAAGAGATGTCCGCGCGCATCCGACAGGCAGGCGGCAAGGTGGCAGACGCCGTCACCAAGGCCACCTCCTTCCTGCTGGCCGGCGAAGATGCCGGCGGCGCGAAGTTTCGCAAGGCGCAGGAGCTGAAGACGCCGCAGATCACCGAGCAGGATCTGGCGCGGATGTTCGAACCCGGCGCGGAAGGTCGTCCCGCGTGAAACACCCCATTGCCAAGGTCAATGCGTACCTGGATGAGCTGCTGGGCCCCCTAGGCGACGCGCCGAAACGGTTCCTGGCGTTTCTTTTCCTGAACATCATCTCCTGGCAGTCGGTCATCGGCACCGTGCTGGTGCTGCACGCCCGCGCGCTGCAGATCGATACCGCCTACGTCGGCGTCCTGAACTCCTTCATGTACTTTGCCGGCGCATTGGGGCTGCTGACCAAATATCTGGCCGAACGCATCGGTTCCAAGCGACTGCTGATGACCGGCTGGGCCATGCGCAACATCCTGGTTGCGCCCATTGTGTTCGCGCCGTGGGTCTATACCCGCTGGGGCGCGCACGGTGCCATGATTCTGCTCAGCGTGACCACCGGGCTGTTCTGCCTCACGCGCGCGTTTGCGGGCATTGCCTGGTCCAGCTGGCTACACGAGATCGTACCAGCAGACAACCTGGCACGTTTCTATACACTGGAGACCATCCTGACACGAGTCCTGTACGTGGCGTTCGGTATCCTGTCCTTTTTCTTCCTGGGCGCCAGTCCACGCCTGTGGAAGTTCGCCGCCATTGCCGCAATCGGCGTTCTGGCCGGCCTGCTAAGCATTCGACTGCTGGCGCGCGTGCCGGGCGGAGGTCCGACTCCCCTCGCAGACAAAGCCGAGCGCCCCGCTGGCTTTGCCACGGCACTGCGCGATACCGGTCTCCTGCCATTTGTCGGCTGCATCATGATCGGCACATTTGTCCTGTCCGGGCAGACGCTGCTGTTCACGTTGCTGCTGCGCGAGCGACTCGGGCTCGGACCGGGGCCGATCCTGCTGCTGACCTCGCTCGGTAGCCTCCTGACCGTCGTGACATCCATGCGATGGCGCCGCGTGGCCGATTCGCACAGCAGCCCCACGACCATTGCAGCCACTACCCTGCTGCTGTCGCTCTGTCTGGCAGCCATGGCGCCGTTCTGCTTTGGCGGCATGCCCATCGCCTGCGTACTGCTGCTCTGCCTGCTGATCCCCGTGTCGGAAACCGGCTTCTACGTGGCTGCCACGCGCGCCTACATGCTGCGCATGGACCCGCAGAACCGCCACACCTACAACGCGATCTGGGCGGCAGGCGGGGCCGTCGCCGGCGGATGTTCATCGGTGCTGGTGGGCTGGCTCGTGCGCAGCGGCGATGCCATGCCGTTCGCGCTGGTGGCGATCGGCTACGCGCTGCTGATGCTGCTGGCCTCGACGCTCATCCTCCGCCTGCCCGAGAACGGCCGGACATATCGCGATCTTCGCACGCGCCTGTTTGATCCACGCCGACCCCTGCGCAGCATAGTCAGGATCTGGTGGTACATCCTGCGTCCAGGGCACGCCGACCAGGACATCGGCCGATCAAACACTTGCCCCTAGCCCGGCCTCCTGCTAGCATAATAAGCACTATGCACGGCGAGATCATGATATGGCATGAGGAGGCGGTATGAGCCGAAAACTCCGGATGGCGATGGTGGGGGGCGGCAAGGAGTCCTTTATCGGTCCCTTTCACCGCCGGGCCGCCCAGATCACCGGCCGCATCGAGTTGGTTTGCGGCGCATTCGGCAGCACCCGCCACCGTTCGTTTGAAGGGGGCGAGGACCTGTTCCTGGCGCGCGAGCGGATTTATGGCGCCTATCGGGACATGCTACGCAAGGAGGCCTCGCTGCCAGACGACGTGAGGCCCGATTTTGTAGTCATCACCGCGCCGAACAACCTCCACTACCCAGTAGCCATGGCCGCGCTGGACGCCGGCTTCCATGTGCTCTGCGAGAAACCGCTGACCACCAGCGTGGACGAAGTGCAGAACCTCGGCCGCAAGCTCGACGACAAGCAGCGCCTGATCGCCGTGGCCTACACCTACACCGGCTACCCGATGATCCGCCAGGCCCAGAAGCTGATCCGTGACGGGCGGCTGGGCAACATCCGGCGCGTGGTTGCCGAATGCCCGCAGGGGTGGCTGGCTTTGCGCCTGGAGACGGCCGGCAATCGCCAGGCTGGCTGGCGCGCCGATCCCCGCCGCGCCGGCCCCAGCGGCTGCATGGCGGATGTCGGCGCGCACGGCGCCTACCTCACCGAACTGCTTACCGGTCTGCAGATCAGCGCGGTCAGCGCCGACATGCGCGCCTGCGTGGCGGGTCGCCAGCTGGAGGACGACGGCGCCGTGCTGTTCCGCCTTTCGAACGGCGCCCAGGGCGTGCTCTGGGCCAGCCAGGTCAGCGTGGGCGAGAACGGCGGTGTACGCATCCGCATCTTCGGCGACAAGGGCGGCCTGCTCTGGGAACTCGACAATCCCAACACGCTGACCGTCCACGCGCTCGACGGCTCATCCGAGGTGCTTCGCTTCACCGAACCGGTCACGGCGCTGACTGCCACGCCGCCCGCCGGCCGCACGGACTGCCTCTGCGACGCGCTGGCCTACATCTACAACCAGTTTGCCGACGGCATCCTGGCCTTCGATGGCAAGCGTGACCCAGCGCCCATCTATCCGTCCCTGGCCGAAGGGGTCCGCGTCGTGGCGTTCGTGGACGCCGTGGTACGCAACACGCGGCCGGAAAATACCGAGAAGTGGACGCAGCTGGCGATGTGAGCGGCACCTCTGCTGGGCGGCGATACGGCCACGCGGGACTACAAGACCTGCCGCACAAAACAAAAACGACGCGCCCAGCAGGCGCGTCGTTTTTCATTTACTGAACTACGGAGGCTCTACCCCAGCTTCGGCGGCTGAACCGCGGCGCTGGCCGGCAGATCCTTGACCACGCTCACCGCGGTCTTGATAAACCCGGCCACGTTGGCCAGATCAGTCGGGATGATCACCGAGTTGTTGGTCTTGGCCAGGCGGCCGAACTCTGTGATGTATTGCTCGGCCAGGCGCAGGTTGATGGCATTCGTGCCGCCGGGCTCCATGGAGGCCTTCGAGATCTCGCGCAGACCAGTGGCTGTGGCGTTCGCCACCAGCATGATTTCCTGCGCGCGCCCCTGGGCCTCGTTGATGCGCTTCTGCTTCTCGCCCTCGGAGATCGCAATGGCCTGCTGCTTCTCGCCCTCGGCGCGGTTGATCTTGGCCTGCCGGTCGCCCTCGGACTCCGCGATTAACGCGCGCTTTTCGCGTTCCGCGCGCATCTGCTTTTCCATGGCGTCGCGGATTGTCTGCGGCGGCGAGATGTTCTTCACCTCGTAGCGCGTAACCTTGATTCCCCACGGCTCGGAGGCCTTGTCCACCGCGTCCACGATGGCGCCGTTGATGCGCTCGCGCTCCTCGAACGTGCGATCCAGCTCAAGCTTGCCGATCTCGCTGCGCATGGTGGTCTGCGAGAGCTGCACCGTGGCAAACATGTAGTTGCTGATGCCATACGAGGCGCGCACCGGATCAATGACCATCAGGTAGAGGATCCCGTCCACCTCGACCGTGATGTTATCCTTGGTGATGCACTGCTGCGGCGGCACGTCGATAGCCTGCTCCTTGAGCGTGTGCCGGTAGGCGACCTGGTCCATGAACGGCACCAGCACATGCAACCCGGCATCGAGCGTAGTGTGGTATTTCCCGAACCGCTGAATGATGAACGCCGTCTTCTGCGGCACGACCCGGATGCTCTTCATCAACGTGATAAACACGGCGAAGACCAGCACGCCAATAATGAATTGTTCCATGATGCAGCCTCTCAGCTTCCCGTGACCGAACCTACGGCATGCGCTCAACCGTGAGCACAATGCTTTCCTGTTTGACAATGCGCACCGGCACGCCGGGCTCCAGCGTTTCGCCGGATTCCGCCTGCCAGTTCGCCCCGCGAAATTCCACTTTGCCCTGCCCGCCCGGCTCGATGCGCGCCGTGACCACCGCGCGATGCCCAACCAGATCGTTTGCCAACCCATCGCGATCCGGGGACTTCTTGCCGACAAAGGCCTTTGTGCACACGCCGCGCAACCCCAGCAGCAGAACCACGGCCAGCCCGGCAAAAATGGTGCTGGACACCCATGGCTGCAGATTGGGCCCGACAATCCAGCACAGCAGCGCAACGATCAATGCCGACAGCCCGAAGAAGAGCGCCACAAATGCCGGCACCATGACCTCGATCACAATCAGAACGAGGCCGAGAACCAACCACATCCCCCACTGGTTCATGTGAACCTCCGTAGACACCGACGACCGGCGCAATCGTCAGTTCGTATTAAACTGCACACCACGCGCGGGAGCAAGGAGAATCCCGACAGGGCGCGCTTATTGTGCCGTCACCACGGCAAACGCCGGGAGTCCGGAGACACCGAATGCCCGGAGCATGCCGGCGGCCAGCTCCTGTTCAGGGTGTTCGGCGGAAACGCGGACCAGGAGCATGGATTCCAACGCCTTGCGCACCGCCGGGTCTTGGAACGTAATGCGGTCCATGACATGGCAGCTCTTGCACCAGCTGGCGTGAAAATCGAGCATCAACGGCTTGCCGGAGGCTTTCGCCTCCGCAAGCCGTTTTGTCCATTCGGCAACATCTCCGGCAGCGAGTTCGTTGCCTCCCGCGGCGGGTGACATCCGATCCGTAACACCATCGTAGGCCAGCCAGCCGTAATACACCGCCATCGCCGCAATCAACACGCCGAACCCATACTTCACCCAGAGCATCCAGGCGCCGGGCTTGGGCAGCACAGCCAGTCCGGCGCCCGCCAGCGGCCAGGGAAACGCCATGCCGATGCCCAGCAGAAACGGCAGCAGCGCGGCAGCCGTGTTGCCGTCCTGGTAGAGCGAACCGGCCAGCAGCAGCACAGCCGCCACCACAGGTGCCACACACGCACCGGCCAGCAGGGCGGAGATCCCGCCTGCCGCGCCCGCGGCCCAGAACCCGCCCTTCCCGCCGCCGCGCTGGAAGCGCGAGAGATCGATCGGGATCAGGTCGAACATCGCCAGCGCCAGCACAACAAACAGCGCGGCCAGCGCCCCGTTAAAGATGGGTGAGGATTGGAGTGCGCCAAACACGCGACCGGTCAGAACCACCGCCATGCCAAGTGCGCCATAGATCACGGCAATTCCGGCGCCATAGGCCGCGCCCAGCGCCAGCCCGCGCCGCCGCGATCCGGCCCGCGCGCCAGCGCCGATGATCGCCAGGTTGATCGGAATCATCGGCAGCACACACGGCGTCAGGTTCAGCAGCAGGCCACCCAGCAGCACCAGCAGCAGGGTCCAGATAAACCCCTGGCGAACCAAAAAGGCCTTCGGATTGTCCAGGAACTGGCGAAATTGGTCCGGTGGCACTGCCGTTGTCTCGCCACGGGCACGCATCAGGAAAGTCAGGAAATCGCTGGAACCAAGATAGCCGGCAGCAGTGGCCTTCACTTGGACACCTGCCAGCCAGGGAATGGCTGTTGCGGCGGTCGCAGGCGTGGGTGCCGTGGCCAGCAGCGTACCGCCCGGCGAAAGCAGGAAGATAGACGTGCGAGCCGGCAGGCAGGAGGTGTCCGAGCACGCTTGGTGCTTGATGCGCACGCGCACCGGAAAGCCGTCCGTGGCCAGCGCATAGGTGCCGGTCACGCGGCCGGTAAAAACCAGATCCTGACCGCCCAGCGGATCAGGAATCGAAACCGGCGGAGGTGTGCAGCGGCCTTTGACTGCGTGGTCGTCGATCGAGACGGCAAACCGGTTGTCCGCATACACGTGCCACGGCGGCAGCGAATCGACCACCACCACCACCTGCCACGCTACGCCTGCGCGCTCCAGCCGCGCCGTGACCGTGTAGGGGTCTTCGGCGCGCAGCAGCACGGCAGAAAAAATGACTGCCAGTAAGCAACTGACGCGCATGGTGTCACCGCTCTGCCTGCCGATGCGGAAATTACTTCCGGTCGCCGAGCTTTTTGTCCGCCATGAACAGCGCACCTTTGGATCCGGAGGCCATCTCCAGCATCCAGATGACTTCGGCGTCGTTGGCTTCTTCCTCGACCTGCTCGTTGATGAACCACTGCAGCAAACCCTGCGTAGCGAAATCCTTCTCGGCCGCAGCCAGCACCATCAATTTGCCCAGACTGGCCGTAATCCCCTTCTCGTGCGCCAATGTGGCCTGAAACATGTCCAGCAGGTCCTTCCACTCCTTCTTCGGCGCAGCGATCGCGCCCAATTCGACTTTCGCATTTTGATCCTGGAGGTATTTCACAAAGCGCAGCGCGTGCCCCTGCTCCTCCTGGAACTGCACCGCAAACCAGGCGGCTGCACCCTTAAACCCCTTGTACATGGCGTCGGAAGACATCGCCAGGTAGAGGTAGGCAGAATACAGCTCGCGGTTGATTTGCGCGTTGATCTCTTTCGTCGTCCTGTCGCTGATCATGGGAGTCTTCCTTTTGTTTCGGGCGGACCCGCCCGGCCTTGTCGCTAGTAGTCCAACGATTTCTTCGCCAACAAACGCCCGGCCGCACGGCACTTTTCCAGTGTCGCGGCATCGGGACGAAAACGGCAGATGATCGGCTCGCACAGCGGCGCAATCTGCATGGTCTGCAGGTATTGAGTCAGTTCGTCGACCCCGCGCGGCGCCCAACCGTAGGAACCGAATGCCAGCCCGTACTTGCCGGTTGGCCGCAGTCCGCGCAGGTAGGTCAGCGCCGCAGCCATGCGCGGCATGATTCCCTGATTGAGCGTGGGCGATCCGATTGCCAGGCAGGCGCAATCCAACGCCTCACTGACCAAGTCGGTGTCGTGCACGGTGTCGATGTCGATCAACCTCACCTCAACGTCCGACTCCAGCGCGCCGTCGGCCATGGCCTGCGCCATTACCCGCGTGCTGTTCCACATGCTGGCATAGGCGATCACCACCTTGCGCACGGACTTACAAACCATCCATTCCCGGTAGCACGCAAGGATTTTCTCCACATTCGCGCGCCAGATCACACCGTGACTGGGGGCGATCATGCGCAGCGGAAGGGAGCCCAGCTTGGCCAATGCCGTGGCCACGGGACGGCCGTACGGCATCACGATATTGGCGTAATAGGTCTTGGCCTCTGCCAACGCAACATCCAGCAGCACCTCGTCGTCGAACCGTCCGGCCGTGGCATAGTGCTGCCCGAAGGCATCCATAGAAAACAGGATCTGCTCCTCGACCAGGTAGGTGGCCATGGATTCCGGCCAGTGCACCATGGGCGTGTCGAAAAACTGCAGGGTGCAGCCACCCAAGTCCAGCTTTTCGCCATCCGCCACGATACGAAACTTCCAGCCGGCCGTGTCGAAATACAGGCGCAGCGCCTCAGCACACTTCGTGTTGCAAACCACCGTGGCTTGCTGACAGGCTGCCACAACCTGCGCCAGACCGCCGGCGTGATCCGGCTCGGCATGGTTGCAGACAATGTATTCGATCTGCTCCAGCGGCACGCAGGCGCCGGCATGTGCCAGCAGGTCGGCTGCATACGGTGCCTTGACGGTGTCGATCAGCGCATGCTGGCGGCCGGAAACCAGATACGCATTGTAGGTCGAGCCACGCTCGGTGCGGTAGCCGTGAAAATCGCGCACAGACCAATCGATGTAACCGACCCAGCGCACGTGTTGGGAAAGCTGTGTGTTCATGAAAAGCTTACTTGGCGGCAGGGGCCTTTGCTGCCGGATTGGCCACCGGAGCCGCCTTCCAACCCGCCTTTGTCAGAAGGTCCCGCAGGCTCTTCACGTACACCTCTGCGCCACCCGGCTGGTATCCGGTCTGTGCCAGCACCTTACCATCAGCGTTCAGCAGCAGGACAGTAGGAAAGCCCTCAATCCGGTATTTGTTTTGAAGTTCGTCGTTCTGCTTTTTGACTTGTGCGGACAGTTGCTTGTGGCGCGGGTAATCGGCAAGAAACAGGATGAGGTTCTCGCCGGCATAGTCAAGAAACGCCTTCTGCGAGAAAACCTCCTTGTCCAGTTTTATGCACCAGCCACACCAGTCTGAACCGGAGAAATCCACCAGGATGGGCTTCCCTTCCTTCTGGGCAGCAGCCTTGGCAGCGGAAAAATCGTCCAACCACTTCACCTCGGGCGCAGCCATGGCTGCAGCGGCAAACAGAAACGAGAACAGGAACATGCGAATACTGGCGTTCATGAGGTTCCTTTCCACCGACGCACGCGTCGGCACAATGCATAGCTTTACCGACTATTATAACCGCTTTCTTTTCGTAAAAAAATACACTTCATAGGCGCAGCCGGCCTATTTCGTCTTGCGCAGGAGTGCCGCGATGGCCTTGTGAATCTCCTCTGGCTCCGCCATCCGCCCCTGACCCTCGCAGCCACAGGCTAGATCGCCTGTGCCAACGTCCAGGATCGTCGCGCCGTGTTTCCGCAGCAAGGCCAGATTCTCCTGCGTGGCCTGATGTTCCCACATCCGGCAGTTCATGGCCGGCGCCACAAGCAGCGGCGCCGGGCAGGCCAGCGCCGTGGCGGTCAGCATGTCGTCCGCCAGACCGTGCGCCAGCTTGGCGATCACGTTGGCTGTGCAGGGCGCCACCACCAGGACCGCAGCGCGGTCTGCCAGGGAGATGTGCCCGGGCACCCACTCCTCCGGCTCGGAAAACATGTCCACGGTCACCGGCCGGCGCGAGAGGGTCTGGAAGGTCAGCGGTGCAACAAAGCGGATTGCGCCGCGCGTCATGACCACGGAGACGTCCCAGCCGGACTTGACCATCAACCGCGCCAACTCCGCCGCCTTGTAGGCCGCGATGGAACCGGTCACGCCCAGAACAATTTCCGGAGTTGGTTTACTGTTTGTCGTTTTCATGATTCTCCACGGCAGGTCAATTCCTGCAGATCAAAAACCGCTTTTACCCGTGCATTCCGCTGGTCGTCTCGATGATGCCGCACAACTCCTTGTACGCAATCTCCAGATTGTCGTTCAACACGTGGTAGCGGAATTCGCCGGCCCGGGCGAGTTCCTTTTCCGCGTTCTTCACGCGCCGCGCAATGGTCGCCGCGCTGTCCTCGCCGCGCGCCTCCAGGCGCTCATGCAGGACCTCCAGCGACGGAGGTCGGATAAAGATGTCCACAAACCCGGCGCGCATGGGGTCTGTTGCCGGCAGCGCGGCGACATACGACCGGATCTGCGCCGCGCCTGCTACGTCGATGTCCATCAGCACGCACTGTCCTTCGGAGATTGCCTCGTAGATCGGCGCCTTGAGTGTGCCGTAGGAAGAACCGTGCACCGTGGCGTGCTCGAGGAAATCGCCGGCTGCCTCGTGCCGCGCAAACTCCTCCGGTGCCAGGAAATAGTAGTCTTCGCCGTCCTCCTCGACGCCGCGTGGCTCGCGCGTCGTGCAGGAGATCGAATAGGTGATCTCGGGGTAGTCCTGCAGCAGACGCTCACAGAGCGTCGTCTTGCCGGCTCCGGATGGTGCGGAAATTACGATCATCAGCGGTTTCAACAGGCGTCTCCTCCTTAGATGGCGGTATTATCCCCGCACCGCGCTCGGCAATGCAAGCGGGTTATTGCGATTCGGACACGAAGCAAGCAGAAGAGGGCGCAAAGGAGGCGAAGGCATTAATTCTGCGCGCGACAGCGCGCAAGCAAATCCTTCGTGCGCTTCCGCTCCTTCTTCCTTCGTGTCCTGCCGACCGCTTACTCCACATTCTGCACCTGTTCCCGGATCGCCTCCAGTTCCGCCTTGCAGCCGACCACCAGACGCGCAATACCGGCATCGTTGGCCTTGGAGCCGATGGTGTTGATCTCGCGGAAGAACTCCTGGCAAAGGAAGTCCAGGGGGCGCCCCCCGGGTTCCGGAGCTGCCAGAAAATGTTCCGCCTGCGTGAAGTGGCTCTCCAGGCGCGTCAGCTCCTCGCTCACATCGCAGCGATCGGCAAAAAGCGCCAGTTCGCGCACAAGCGTGGTCTGGTCCAGCATCAGGCCGTTGTTGGCTGCGGCAATGCGGTCTGCCAGCGCCTTGCGATAACCAATCACGACGCCGGGGGCGCTCCGCCGGATGTTTTCCACTTCCTTGCGCAGGCGGGCGAAACGCGCTGTCAGATCCTTGGACAGCGCCTTGCCCTCGCGCTGCCGCATGGCGACCAGCCGCTCCAGCGCCTGCGTGACCGCGCGTTCCACCAGCGGCCAGGCCTGTTCCGTGTCCCATGCCACGGTTTCGCTCTCGATGCGCAGCACGCAGTCCAGCACCTTGCTGGCTGTCAGGTCGTCCGGAAGTTTCAGCGCCTTGGCCACCTGCCGAAGTGCGCTTAAACGGGCACGTGCCAGTTCGAGGTCCACGGTCAGACCGCGCGAACCTGTCTTCGCCCGCGCAATCTCAATCGAGCCCTTGACATACCCGCGCCGGATCGCGGCATGCACCAGCCCCTGGATGCGCGCTTCGCAAGCAGACAGCTCGCGCGGCAGGTTCAGGTGGCAGTCGAACTGCTTGCGGTTGACAGACCCCAGTTCTGCCACCACCTTGATCCCCTCGCCCCGCGCCTCGCCCCGACCAAAGCCGGTCATGCTGATGATGCTCATGGAATGAAGTGTCCTTGGATTGTTGGAGAGGGCATTCAGGGTTCAGAAGAAATGGGGTTACTTTCCGCGATACCGCAGCCAATCATCCTTGAGGAGCCCGCGCAGCGGACTTCGAATCCGATGGCTTGGCTGGTTCGAGAGTCGTTGCAGATTCCAGGAAGGCCTGTGGATCCTCCGGCGTCAGCAGGACCTTGTACTTCTCGGTCTGAACCAGAACCGCGTCCTGGCGTCTTGCGCTTGTGGCGTGGACGTGAAAAATGCCGTCTCGCTTGTTCCAGAAGATGCCGGTGCCAGCAAATATGCCGCTGTTGCCGAAGAGACGGACCGTGAAAGGCAGACGCTCGGTTATCCTCACGCATCGGACAATCTGCCCGAAGGTGCTTCTACCCGCATGACGAACCACGGTCAGGCAACCATTGGAAACCTCGTATGATGCGGGGGCCAGCAGGTAGCAAACCAGAGCGATGATCCCGAGTATGACACCGCCAACCATCAAATTCCTGTCATGGAGACCGCCAATGATAAACCCGACCACCATCGCAAGGATGATTGCCGTCAGTATCTTAATGGACAGACTCATTTTTGCCGTTCTGTAGTTCATATCGCTCCTCTCGAACATGAATTCATAGGCCAGACAAAACTGTCGGGGCTTTGATTCACAATCATGGTTTCACAGCCCAAGATAGATGCTATGTGCAGCGGCGAGACGCCGCTGCCACTTTCGGGGCTGGTCGCTATACAGAAAAAAAACTCCGTGCCTCCGTGGTTGGCCCTACGCGCGGCCGAGGCATTGCTTGCGCAATTCCTGATAGCGCGGGGTGTAGCGCGGGCCGAGCTGGGCTTCGCGGTGGTCGAAGCCGAAGGCGCGGCGGCTGACCACCAGCACGGGCGGGGCCTGGATGCGCTTGGCGACTGCCAGCCCCTGATAGAGGTTCCAGCAGCGCTCCAAATCGGCTATGAAGACTACGGGGTTCTTTAAAATAGTGGCCACTTGGCCTTCATAGCCGATTTGTTTCTCGAGGGTGCCGTCCATGTACCAGGAAAGAATCTCCTCGGGCGACGGGCGCTCCCATCGCTCCACCCAGGCGCGCAGCAGCGCATCGTGGTACGGATAGACGAATGGATCGCCCTTCCCTTCGTCCACGGCCTGATCCTTGCTCAGCTCGGCCGACGGGGTAAGGGTAAAAATACCGCGCGGGATCGCCTCGCGGCCGAACACGCCGCGGTTCAGGCAGCGCGCCACGTCATACACCTGCCCCTTCCAGAGGTCGCCGATCGGCGCCAGGTAGCCGGCAATGTCTCCGTAGAGCGTGCCGTAGCCCGTGGCCATCTCGGTCTTGTTGGCATTGCAGGTGAAGGCACCGCCAAAAGCTGCGGCTACCGCGGCCAGAACACGCGCGCCACGGTCGCGGGCCTGCACGTTCTCCATAACAGGGCCGGTGACCTGCAGCCGGTGTTCGCGTCCGGCGGCGTCGCGGGCGACAAAGCCGTCGAGCTGCCGGCGGGTCAGGCCAACGGCGTCATCGATCGGCACTTCGGCGTACAGGCACCCCAGGTTGCGCGCCAATTCGGCGGCCAGATTCCGGGTGGTGGCAGAGTTGAAGCGCGCAGGCAGGTTCGCCAGCAGCAGGTTTTCGGGCGGCACCAGCCGCGCGTGCAGAGCTGCCACCACGGCGGAGTCGATGCCGCCGGAGATGCCGACCACAACCCGACTGATTTTCCGGTCTGTCAGAAAGCGGCCGGCACCATATAGCAGGGCCTGGGTTGCCACATTCGCATCGTCATCCGTCAAATCCACCGGTTTACCGCCAGCCACGGCGCCGTCCGCGCCGATCTCCGCAATAAACGCATCCTCTCCAAACCTCACGGCACTGCCGGCAAAATGCCCCTGCGCGTCATAGATGCCAGCGCCACCGTCAAAGGTGAAGACGTTCTTGCCGTTGTTCTGCACGCCGGCGTAGTTGACATAGGCGATCGGCGTATGCAGGCGCGCGGCCAGCGCCGAAAGAACGCGCAGACGCTTGTTCTGCTTGTTCCAGGTAAACGGCGAGGCGCTGATGGTCAGGAGCAGGTGCGCGCCGGCCTGTGTCAGGAGTTCGGCCGGCGACAGGCTGTAATCCGAATCCCAGACATCCTCGCAGACCATGCCGCCGATGGCGATGCCGCGGCAGACGAACGGCGTCAGCAGTTCCGCCACGGACACGTGCAGTTCCATGGCCAGCTTGCGGGCATCGTAAAAGTAGCGGCTCTCCTCAAAGATGCGGTAGTTGGGCGCGAGCGTCTTGATTGCAAACGGGTAGCGGCCGCCGCACGAGGGGAGAAACGCACCGTCCTGCGCGAGGAAGCAGGCGTTGTAGCGCCGGACGCGGCCATCCTCGTTGCGGCGCTGCCAGTCGATTCCCACGTTGCCAAAGGCCACGGCGATCCCCTGGCTGGCCGCGCAGATCAATTCGCCCGCAGCCTCGCAGGCGCGCAGAAACGAGGGGCGGTCCCACTCGTCGCCGACAAAGTAGCCGGGAATCGCCAGCTCCGGAAAAACGATCAGATCGCAACCCGCGGCGCGGGCGCGCTCGATAAAGCCGATCATCCGGGCGGCATTCGCCTCCGGATAGCCGGCCTGCACATCCATTTGAGCAAGGCAGATTCGCATCAGGACACCGTGCGCGTCATAGTACCGCCGACCGGCAACGGACGCAATAACGGGAAAGGCATTAGTCATTGGTCATTCGTCATTGGCGGAGAGCAGGAAATGCGCACCATAAATATTCCAACCGACGGTGCCAAATGTCTCGATTCCCCAATGACCAGTGACAAATGACGTTACCTATCCACCGAAGAGTCCCGTCATGCTTTCTCTGCCGGTTTGTGCATCAATTCCGGATGCGCGTCAAAAAACCGGTAGAGCGTGGCGCGGGCCACGCCCAGTATGCGGGCGGCATCACGGCGATTGCCCTGCGCCCTAGTCAGGGCGTCGCGCACCCGCTCGATGGACAGGGGCGCGCGCGCATCGGCTCGCCCTGCTGCCGACGCGGTCTGCGGCGCCGTCTGCCGCGCGGGCGGCAGGTGTTCGGGTCGGATTTCATCGCCGTGGCACTTAACCAGCGCGTATTGCAACCAATTCTGGAGTTCCCGCACGTTCCCCGGCCACGCATAATTCAGCAGCGCATCCATCGCCTCCGGGCTGACGCGCACAGCACCGGTCTTCGTGTCACAAAATTGCGCCAGCAGATGATTCACCAGCAGCGGAATATCCGCCAGTCGTTCGCGCAGTGGAGGGATCCAGATTGGCACGACATTCAGCCGGTAATACAGGTCTTCGCGGAAACGGCCGGCGGCGATTTCCTTCTGGAGGTCGCGGTGGGTAGCGCTGATCACGCGCACGTTCACCCGGATGGATGTTTCGCTGCCGACACGCTGCATCACGCCCTCCTGCAGCACGCGCAGCAGGCGCACCTGCATAGCCGGCGTGATGTCGCCGATCTCGTCGAGGAAGATCGTGCCGCCGTCGGACAGCTCGAAGCGCCCCTTCTTGTCTCGGATTGCGCCGGTGAAGGAGCCGCGCACATGCCCGAAGATCTCGCTTTCGAGCAGGCCCTCCGGCAGCGCCCCGCAGTTGACGGCGATAAACGGCTTGGAGGCGCGCGGCCCTTCATGGTGGATGGCGGCGGCCACCAGTTCCTTGCCTGTGCCGCTTTCGCCGCGGATCAGGATCGGAACCGTGCTGTCTGCCACGTCGCGGATGAGATCAAACACCTCCAGCATCCTGGCATCGCGGCCGACGATGCCGGCGAAGGACTGCAGTTCGCCCACGCGCCGCACCAGCGAGCACTCGCGGGTGATGTCGTGGAACACGGAGATCAGACCGACCCACCGGCCCTCATTGTCGCGCAACGGCCACAGACGCGCGTCGAGCGTCCGGCGCTCGCCGTCGCGCGTGGCGAGCTCGATCCGCTCCTGTTTCTCGGTAAAGTCCGGCGCACCGCCGCGGGCGCGCTCCAGCACGCATTTGCCGCCGCAAAAGCCGCAGCCGAAGATCGCGTGGCAGTCGCGGCCGATCACGTCCTGACGGCACCGGCCGGTGATTTCCTCCGCGGCACGGTTGAAAACGACGATGCGCCGCTGCATGTCGTGCACGAGCAGGCCGTCGGAGATGCTGTCCGCGATCATGGCGCTGCTGGCGCGCGTCGCGGCGATGGCATCCAGATACCCCTGCTCAAAAAGATCCGCCACCAGGCGGCCGATGGTATCGCGCAGGCGTCGGAATTCCGCGCGGCGCGCCTCAGGATCCGAGCTGAAGCCCGCGGGGTCGGGCAAGGTCCAACGCACCACCGTGGGCCGCCCCGGCAGCAGCGGCAACTGCTCCGCCGCCTGCGGGCAGACGACGATGACGATGTCGTACTCGTTCTTTGCCGCCTCGGCCAGCGAAAGGCACAGCTCGGTCCGCGGCTGCAGGCCAATCTCCGCCATGACCTCGTCCGCAAGCGAGTCCGCCGCCTCCGGTGCGATCGTCGCAAAGGAGACGCTCACGCCGGAAACTTCGCGCCCCTGCACAAACGCGCCGGCCATGCGGCAGCGGCAACTCCCGCGAAATCCCAGAAAAAGAAGGCGGAGGTTCATGTCAGGAAGCGAGGTCCAGGTGCGTTACGGCTTGGACTTGAGATCGTAGGCGACCAAGGCGTCGCCGTGGCGCAGATAGAGCACGCCGCCGGCCAGTACCGGCTGGCCCCAGTGCTCTTTCATCTTGCTGCCAAAATCCACCGGAAGGGAGCCGGCCAACCGCCCCTTGTCGCCTTCGATGCGGATCAGCGCGATCATCTTGCCGACCTCGTCGTAGCCAATCAGCCCGGCCTCGGTGCCGATGATGGCTGTGCGCGACACCCCCTCGATGCGGGAAAGCACTTTGCCCGTCTGCGGATCCAGGCAGAAGAGCGGGCCTTTGCTGCCTGCCAGGTAGAGGCGCTTGTCGATCAGCAACATGCCGTGGAAGTGATTGTCCGCGTCCTTCAACTGCCAGGCCAGCGTGGCGCCATCCGCGCCAATCTGCAGGCACTCCGTGCCGTAGCCATAGCCGGAGGAGACCACCACGCGGTCGGGCCCGACCACCACCGGCGTGTTGGGATGCACAGCCCACTTGTTCTTGTGCGGGTGCTTCCAGAGCACAGCGCCGGTGTCGGGATCGATCCCCACCACATTCTCGGCGGTCTGGGTCACGATCTGCCGTTTGCCGTTCAGCGTGAGCAGCGACGGCGAGCAGTAGGCGCTGGCGTCAGAAAGCCCCTTGGTCGCCCAGATTGTCGCGCCAGTGTTGACATCCAGCGCGGCCACGGCCGCATCTGGACCGCCGGGGTGGCAGATCAGCATCTTGTTATCCACCAGCAGTGGCGACTCGGCAATTCCCCACGTAATATTCTTTCCGTGAAATCGCTCGAACAGGTTCACGTCCCAGATTTTATTGCCGTCCGCGGCATTCACGCAGACGACGCGGTCCATGCCGCTGACCAGGTAAACATGGCCATTCGCCACGGTCGGCGTCGTGCGGGCAGCATCATAACCACCGCTCCACTCCTTGCCGTACTCGTACTCCCATTTCAGGGATCCGTCCGACGCATTGCGCGCCTCGAGCACGCCGATGCGCGCCTTGGGCTCCCCTTTTGACCCGGTCAGGTAGATCACGCCACCGGCAACGGCAGGGCCGTTGTAGCCCATGCCGGCAATCGTCACCAGCCACAGCCGTTTTGGCGGCGTAGACCAGTCGGCTAGAATCCCCTTTTCTTTCGAAATGCCGTCGCGGTCCGGGCCGCGCCATTGAGGCCAGTCCGCCGCTGTCGTCAGTCCTGTCATCATCGCGGCCAGCATGCCGATGCCAATCTTTCCTGCCATCATGAGGGGCCCCTGTCTGTTACCGATTCATGTTGATGCGAATGTCATCCCCGTACATTGCCGTACGAATCCCGCCTACCAGGCGTATTCAGCAGCGTGACGAGCCTGAACGGGGGCGGCAGCCAGAATATACCCCAGCTGCGCCCAGAGGAGCAATCCCATCGCCTCCATATTCGGGCCTGTCTTGCCCGTAACCGATTAGGTGGCATGGCCTTAGGCAAAAGAATGCCAGCAACCAGGCCGCTAATGTGTTGGAGAGGCTTGATCCACCTTGATTAACCTTGATTTGGCTTGATTCAGCGGCCATCGTCAGTCCCACCATCCGACTGCGGTCGAGCTTCAGGTGTTCGGCGGTGTGGTCACCCTTGCGCAGCGCGACGAGGTAGCGGCACAACTCGCGCAATTGTTCCCAGTCCTCCGGTTTCACACTGGCGGCCGTGCTCATGGACTCGATCATGCGCAGGTACCGGATAGGTATCGATTGCGTTGTCGATACCGATCCAGACACCGATGGAGTTGCGGGCTCGCGCCCGCCTTGGGGGGGGATGAAGTAGACATAAATAGACACGAAACAGGCCCACCTTCTGGACATGATTCTTTGCAGCTGACCATTCATCAACGAGTTACAGCCGAATTGCGGCGTTGTGACCGGCGTTTCGTGTCTATTTTTTTCATCGTGTAGGTCCCCGCCGTCGCCGTCACAACCTTCACGCCGTTTGCCATAAATAAGCCCTCCCAAAAAACATCATGCCCCCCATATAAGGATGCAAAGCCTCACGAAGAAACGAGAAACCAAATAAAACCGGCCCTGAAATGAAGGTCAAAAGCCTCAAACCCTTTTTTGGGAATCCCCAAAAAACCGGCGATTGTCCGTAGTCCAAAAAACATCGCGCCCTCTATATAAGAGGAGTAATTCGACACGAATAATCCGAAAAAAGAAATAAGGCCGCCAAAAAAAGGGGAAACAAAATAAAACCAATTCGACATCGGGCTTTTTACACCCCCCGTTTTGCCGCCACACAGAGGTAGGGACGGCGGGTTATTTTCTATTTTCCGGGTAGCAACTCGCCGCAACCAGCGTTGCAGCGAGCTGCCCCCACAGACCCGGACTAGCAAATTTCCCGCATCCGGTTCTTCAGACAGAGCGTTCACACGGACGATAGAGATCATGGACAATGCGGGGTAGCGCCAGCGGATGACGAATTTGCGCTGGCGGTAGGGTTGCACCTGCCGGGGTATATGCTGTCTGATGGTAAAACTGGGACAACATCGTAACCTTCTTCCGCACCGCCTGCGAAATGCCACGGCAGAGGGGATCAACAGCCGGATCCAGCAACTGATCCAAGAGGCCTGCGGATACCGAAATCGTGAGCTCTTCAAACGTGACGTGCTCTTTCATCTTGGCGGACTCGACCTAACCCCCGTGGTTATGCAATGACAAAACCCCCGCTATTCCTGGAAGGACCTACGTTTTATTGTTTTTCAAACGCTCCAATATCTCTTAATCCAATTATCGGATGACCTAAATAATCTGATTGCGGCATACCTGTTATGACCACTCCTGTATTAATAGCGGGCGATCCTGCCTGTAAAATGTAATCAGATGTTGACGTAAAAAGAGGATCTGCAGGAGTAGGACTATTGGCATCCTGCCCTGTTGCTGATTTATATGCTTCCCAGTTAGCAAATGTATATCCACTGCCAGAATAAATTAGTTTACCAGTTGACCCGATAGGATTAAAATATAGATTACAGTCACTTGTTTGAGTTGCGGTAACCACTATCATCGCATAATATTTATTATTGACTGCCGGATTAGTGTTAACATAAAAGATATTATTTTTTGCCGTACAAGTAGATCTAGTGTTATATATAAAACCTATTACACCTGCCGGTGCTAATGAAGAATTAACTCCGTAGAATGTATTGTTATAAACAAAGGAGGTAATACCTTCCATTTGAAGTCCAGATGCTTTTAAATTCCTAAATACATTGTTATAAACATATACATTGGTGATTGGCGCACCCCCTTGATTGGATATAAACACGCCAACACTACCCAATATTTCAACCCCATCAATCATCACATTGGGATCGTCATAAATTAAATTTTTACGAATAATAATATTATACATTATCCCATTTACGTGGTTTATTATATCAATCCCCGTAGTGTGATGCCCATTATAGAGAGTATTATTCTCAATAATTATATCTTTGACAGTAACTGAACCCGTAAATATATCTGATGTGTTAATAGATATTCCTCTCCTTCCGGTATCATGTATGATATTGCTTTTAATTAAAGCACTGGAGAGAGTAGTCGCAATTCCATATCCCGCTGATTTAACACCCTCGTGATGAATATAACAATCTTCTACTTTTAAACCCAGTAAGGCAACCGGTGGATAATTAAAATCATAAACCCCATATACCCCATAACCTAACTCTAGTCCGTTAATGCTTATGTATTCCTTATTGTTAAGTGATATGCTAAGATTTCGTTGTCCAACCTCAACTCCAGAATATCTTGTATTTGGATCAGTAGGTGAATATATGTAAATATGATCTCTTAGCCACACCCAATCATACTCCTGTGCTAAACCTAGCAAATCTGATTTCTGAATCCTACCCCAGTTTATACTTCCGTCCGTTTCTTTGAAATAAATGTTCTTCGCAGTTGTAGGATCAGACAACGTGATGTCCGAACACCACACATTAGCTGGATAAATTATAGCAGGGGACCACGTTGTGACTAATTCCGACCCAAGTATTTTAGGCTTAGCACCTGCGCCATACGCACCAAATGTTATATAATTACTCGCAATACCCGACGAAGGGACAATCAATGATTCTCGCCATGTATCTCCTTTATTAAAATTTACTTGTGTGCCCGGAGTAAACGTGCTGGAATTAACCTTAGATATTGTCTGCCATGCTGTCGCCATTGTTAGTCCATCAGCAGCATCGATTCCTGTATTAGAAACATAATACATAGGATAAGTAGTTATAGAAGGTACTCCAGACAGATAGACATTAACCTTATCGAAATTCGTTTTTAACGGATCCCCCGTATGATCCTTGGCCGTAGTTCCTGTATAGGGATGAGGAAGATTTCTTGTCAGTTGCTTTTGAGTAGAACAGGAAATTAATCCGATTATTAAAAATATAACTAGTATTTTTTCATTCTGAATTGTCATTGATAAGAAATCGTTTTTCGGTCGGCACCGGCCCTCATCGGCCGAAACCATGCCTGCACCGGCAAAAGACTGCGATGTCATGATGATGAGCCTGCCAGAAGCGGGGATAAACGTCAAGATCACCACCGAGAAGGCTGTAGGCTGAATACTGTTAGGTGAGAGAGTTTCCACCGCGAAGAACGCGACGAAACGCGAAGGTGGGATCGATGGGAGCGTTCAGGCGTTCGCGTAAATCAGGTCCGGATCGGTGTCGTAGTCCCGTCTTCGCTGCGCTACGCCGCGGCACGCGTAGGAGACATCATCCGCCTCCGCCTCGACTACGGCGGACAAGTCGAGGCACGGCTCGATGACCAGTTCGTTGGGTGGGTCGGGGCCAGCGAGAAGGCTGCAGGACGGAGGAAAAGCAAAGTGCTCGAAGCAGCCCGTTGTGGACCTTGGCGGTCTCTGTATGCTCTTACCTGCAAATGTTCGCGGCAGGTTGCGTCAAGAAATCCACGACCTCGGGGATGATCGGGCGCAGGAAACCGTAGCGGGGATGGGAATGCCGCTCGTAGCCGGCGAGAAAGGCGGCGAAATGCCGGGACAGACATTGCCAGAGGGGCGGAGCACAGGGTTTGTGGGGGCGGTAGGGTTTCACCTACCGGGATATATGCAACCTGGGGGCGAAATCTTACACGGGTAGCGGCGGGATTTGGATTAGGAGCACGATTACGATTAGGAGGAGAAGTTACACGGGGCCGATAACTAGAGTGGCGTTAAGGTAGTAACCAGTTGCGGAGGGCAGTGGGGTGATCCCATCCTTGACGTGTGCCCCGGTTGTGCCACGCTTACCGCATGATTAAAGATTCCCCCAAGTCCTTTCAACAGTATCCATGGCTGGCCGCGTTTCCGGGCTTATTCATCCAGCGTGACCACCGTGCCGGAGGCGGCGGAAGCCAGCATGGCGTGCGCCACGCGTAGCGACTCGATGCTGCTGCGCAACGTGGCCACAGGCGTGGCCCGCCCCTCAAGGCAGTCGAAGAAGTGCTCGACACTGCGCATGGGCCGGTCGCGCATCCGCATCCATCCACACTCGAAGCTCATGACTTCGTCCTGCGCCACGTGCTCCTCGCGAAACCGGTCGAAATGATACGGATGCGCCAACTGCGAAGCAAACGAACCTCTGGAACCGGTGATCACGAGGTGCTCGTACGGCAGACGCGCCAGCGAATCGCCCACATGGAACATCGCGCCGCTGCGCAACCGGCCGGTGGCAAAGACCAGTTCCTCGGTATTTCCGCCCGGGACCGTGGTCCGGGTGGTGCAGTATACCTCGCGGAACGGGCCGAACAGGAAGTAGAGGAAATCGAGCTGGTGGCAGCAATGGTGCACGATCCATCCGCCAGACTCCTCCGGCCGTTCCGTGGCCCAGTGGCGCGCGCCCGAGGCATGCAGGCCGTTGGGGCGGCAGCGCTCGTAGCTGATGGAGAGGATCTCGCCAAACGCGCCGCGCTGCAGCAGCGACTGGATCTGGTCCGCCTGCGTCGTGTACCGGAGCGAATAGTTCACGGTGTTCACGACCCCGGCCTTCTCCACCGCCTCCACCATGGCCAAGGCATCCGGCAGCAGCACGGCAACGGGCTTCTCGCAGAAGATGGGCAATCCGCGCGCCGCCGCAGCCAGCACATGCTCCCTGTGGGCGCTGTTGCTGGAGGTGACCATGACAAAGTCCAGCCCCCAGCCGCAAAGCTCCTGCACATCGCGCGTGACCCGCAGGCCGAATTCAGCCGCCGCCAGATCCAGCCTGGGCTGGCTGCGGTCGCAGGCCGCCACAATCCGCGCGCGGGGATTGTTCCCCTTGTTTAGGTAGTGCGTCAACTCCTGGCCAGCGACTCCGAACCCGATGATTCCACCTGTTAGCATGGCAGATTCCATCCCAAGGGCTTACCTGTTTCAACCATGTTGGATCGTCTGAAGAATTCCGGGACACAGCGCACCGGAAGCTCGTGTCGGTCACGGGTTGCTTTCCGGACGCACACCCCAATGCGGCAGCGGTGCGCCAAACTCCAGCGCGCCCAGATCCGGCGCAGCCCCAACAAACGTTTCGACGATGTTTGGAATCACGATCCCCTTGTCAATGGCTGGCGAGCCCTTGGCCAGGGCATAGATGAGTTTGGGCGCGGTCCACGTCTCGTTGATGGCTTTGTCCGTTGCAGCCTGGTCCGGGAACTTGTCGGCCATACAGGATTCCATTGTCAGGAGCACGCCATGCCGCTCCAGCCCGGTGAGGGACTGGAACTGCGCCAGCGTCAGGATAGTTGCATACGGCTTGCCCGCAGCGCCGAAAAAGTGAGCCATGTGGCCGGCAAATGTGCCGTTGTAGCCGTTATAATCAAGGTCGAGCGTGTGCGGCGACCGAAGAAAGTCCTCCACGTGGTATTTGAGCGCGATTTTCTGACCGGTGAGGAACAGGTTGTTCCGGGCATAGGTCTGCTCGATGAGGTCTGTGGTTCCCTTTTCAACATCACCGGCGGCAATGAAGGTGTTATTGATCAGGATCGCGCCGCAGGACTTGTAGCGCTGCTTGATGGGCGATTCGCGGCAGTTGTGGACAATGTTGCGTATGATGTAAGCTGGGCCGCCGATGTAGGGCTGAAAGCTGATGCCGTTGTTGCCGGTGTAAGACCAGCGGTTGCCCCAGACGCGCAGGTTGGGACCACCCTCGTCCAGCTCAATGCCATCGTCGGCGTTGAAGAAGCAGTTGTTGCCATAGACATCGCTGTCGGAGCACTGGGCGCGAAGCAGGTCAGCCACACGCGTGACCTGGTTGTAGCAGATGATGTTTCCCTTCCCGCCCACACCGTCGTTGATCACCAGGCCGTGTGCTTCGCTCCAGTCGTCATCCTTCGGCATTTTCGACGGCGGCGCCTTGATGCCGGTGATCGTGTTGTCGGCGAAATAGCCATTGCGCCCGCCGGCGCGAATCGCATCCCAGCACCCGGATATCGTGCAGCGCATGACGGCCACGTCCTCGCAGGTGATCTTTTTGACCTCGATGCCGTTCTCAAAGGACCGGATGCGCAGCCCCTGAATCCAGACATGCGATCCGCGGATTTCGATCCCCGTTCCCTGCCCACCGGCAAACTCCTTTTCCGGCGCATCGCCCTGGATGATGACTTCGCCCTCTTTGTCCGCCACAATGCAGATGGGGTTTGCAGGCGTGCCGCTGGCATCAACCGTAAACCCGCGGTAGGTTCCGGCATGCACACGGAAGATGTCGCCGGGGCGGGCCCTGGCCACGGCTTCTGCCAAGGCATGGCCGCCGCCCTTGACATCCATGCGCTGGCCGGTTTTCGGAATCACGGGTTCCACGCGGGTGGTGAACGACAGGGTCTTCGTTGCGCCGCCGCCATCCGGGTCGGCCAGCGTGATCCTGGCCTCGTAGGCGGTACCGGGGTTCAGGTTGAAGATCGACCCGGCAAAGTAATTCCATTTGTAATGCTCCTGCAGGTACAGGAACTTATCCTTGCTCCATTTCGGAAGCCCTTTGAGGAACTCAACCGGAATGCCGCCGACCGTATTGGCCGTCCGGTCCACCGCCTGCGGGAACATACGCCACATGGGGAGCGTCTTGTTCCAATTCGTCTTTCCCTTTTCGCGGAACTCCAATGTGCCGGTGGCGTTGCGGTTGTCATCGCCGCTGATATTCCAGGTGATGCCAGCGCAAAGGATTGTGGGCACCACTTCAATCGCGCCCGGGACCAGCGCATTGCCCGCTCTCACGATCAGGGGCGCGATGGCCAGAAAACAAAGCGCGGCAAAGATCGCGCCAGAGAAACGACCGGGGCCATGCATGTGGCATTCCTTTCGCAGGGCTGAAAACGCATCGCGGCCAAATTCTGCAGGTTGTTCTACTGTTGCGTACTCAGATTCTTCGGGTGCGCCAGTTGGCTGGCGCTCTCTTCCACCGTGATGGTGCTGCCGTCCTCCGCATAGGACGGTGGCGCGATGGAATCGGATACGCCGGGGAACAGTTCTTCCACGCGCGCACGATGCCTGCACATGGTCATAATTTTCCTTTCCAGCAGTTCCGGCAGGTTAACGGGCAGGCAGAACGTGGATTCCTCTCCTGTGGCAATCAGCGGCGTGCGGGCGTGGTGAAGCAGCGCGATGATGCGGCGGCAGTTGGCGATGTCGCCGTCGATCATATCATACAGTCGCCGCTTTTCGCGCGGTTGCGCCCATTTGTCGCGCAACGGATGGCCGGCAAACCGGTCGATCACCCACTGCACGGCCGTGGCGTGCAACTGACAGCGGAACAGGCTGGCAAACATGTCGATGCGATCCCGCTGGTCGCGCAACCAGGCGAGGTGCGTGGCATCTGTGCCCGGCTGCGCACAGGCCGCATCGAGCGTGCGCAGCGCCCGTCCAAAGTACAACTGCATCGCCTCCAACCCGTCGGTTCGCCAGGCATACTCGGGTAATGCATAGAGAACCGTATTCTCGGATGCCAGCAGGGTCCGGAAGCCCAGTTCCAAGTCACGATCCTTGATGGCATGTGCTGACCAATATCCTCGCTCCTCCGCATCCAGTGCCGCCGGCACCGGGACGAATGGACGTGTCAGCCAGCGACGGCCCAGGATGGAATAGAAGAAGTAGTAGGAATGATCGTAGCGAATCGGGTGGACGAGCAGCGCCTGCTGGACATCGCGCCAGGCAGATTCCAAGGCCGCTGCATGCACCGGGCCCACCAGTTCGACAGCCAGTTCCGCCACCATCCGGTCCACACCCGCCACATTTGCCGGGCAGTGCGCCAGACAACGGTCCAGCAGCATCTGCAGCGGCGCGCAAGTTCCGGGCAGCGGCCCGGGAGCCGTGTATCCGCACTCGATGGTCCGCACGTCCGTCTCCCGCAGCGACAGCACCATTTCGCCGCCCATGAACAACAGTGGCGGCGCCACCATCGGATTCCACCAGTACTTGCCCGCCGGATCCATACCTGCAACCGGGCGCGTCTCCGTGCCTTGGCAGGCATGGGCAAAGGTGTGCAGGTGATGCCCGGAAAAAGGCAGGTTCACGGGGTCACTGAACCCGCTGACGCAGACCAGCCGCGACGGCGGCCGCAGGGCACGGGCGGTTGACTGCAATTCCGCGGGTGTGAAATGCGTGCCGACAAAATCCACGACCAGTTCCCGACCGCCCGCGCGCGAGCCGTCGCGGATCGCCTGAAACCAGGACTGCACCCGTTCGCCCATGTCGCGATCGCGCACCTCTGCCGGGCCGTTGGGGCCGGGATAGAGGCCGCGGCACCAGTTGATGCCCGCGCCTGAGTCGTTGGTCCAGATGACAATCCGCTGCACTGCGGGCGCGAGTTCCACCAGCCCCCGGGCCAGCTGGTAATAGTGTTCCAGCACGAGGGGATGGTCGATGTTCAGCGCGTAGTGCGCCGAACGCGAAACCCCGGGCTGGTCGCAACGGCACCCCTTGAGCCCGGGATGCGTGGCATACCATGGCTCCGGCATCCAGATCGGCTCGAGGAACCTGATCGAAGCCCCCATCCCATGCCGCTGCAGGAGGGCGCTCTGCCAACGAAGCATCACGCGGTTGCGGGCATAGGTTTCGGGGAGAAAATAGCCGTGGATGAGGTCGGTCTCGACGATCTTGTACATCGCCGCGTTGATGACCGCGTAAAACTCCCAGGTGTCTTCCGTACTGGTGCGCTGCTCAGGGGTCGGTCCGGCCAAGCCGTCCAAGGCGACCAGCGAGTATCCCTGACCACTGGCCTGGCGCACCTGCGCTTCGAAGACATCCGGCGTCGACGCATCGAGGCCTACAGTCAAGACGTCGAACTCGCACATGCAACCGGAACCCCTTCTAAAATTGATAAGAAATCGCTTTCAGGCTGACACGGGCACAGGTCCGCAGAAACCGGTTGGCAGCAGCGCATTCGTGATTAAAAGCCTGCCAGAAGCGGGAATAGATGTCCAGTACACAGCGACACGCCCCTATGGGGCCCGGACGGGGCGTGAAAGAAAGCTGCAGGGAGATGTGGACAACAGACTGGAACCCAGTGGCCGCATCATGGACCACTGGCGCCGCTGCAAAGCGGCTAGCACCAGGAACCTGGAGCGTGCCGAGGGGCTAGTCATCCCCGTTCCGCGGTCAACATGTGTGCTACCATATTACCGGTGAAAGTGGCCTCATATGTCGGTTAGCGCTACACCCTTCCCGGCTAGCGGCGGGATTCGGATTAGGAGTGCGATTAGGAGGAGAAGATGAGTCAGCCCTCCGGCGAGGAAATCCGTACGCAGCGGAGTGCACGCCCTACCCCGCGGCGACAGAAAACGGCGGCTGCCACTTTGTGGAACTCTGTCAAAAATGCGCCGGGTGCCGCTGGCGCTGGGCCTTGACCTTGGGCTGCTCCAACCCGAGCGCGTACCACTCCTCTGCCAAGCCGGCGTTAGAGAACTGGTTGACGCGGTTGTTGGCGAGATGGTCGCGGTTGGCCTTGATGATCTCGTCTTCCGCGGGATCGTATATTGCGACCTATTGTCACGGAACGCTCAGCTTGTAGAATTTCACGGCGGCCCTGTTGGTGTCGACATACGACGATTGCAGCCCGCTTGCATTCTGGCCGTTGGTCCCATTGGCCGCGGTCCAGGCGCCCGCCAAGTTTGTGGAGGTCTCCACCACGTAGGAAATGCCGGGCAGTGTTTGATAGTTCAGCACTGCCTGGTCATGGACAACAAGGGATACGATGGCCGGATTCTCCAGCAGCGGGCCTGTGGGGCTTGCGTAGAAATAGTTGTTGCCGAGCAGATTGATCGTGTCCGTGATGGCGGCGCTGGTGTAGGTGGTGATGCCGCAGTTCACGGCGACGAGAACCAGAAACCGGTTCGTGGGCCACAGGTAGAATTCCGAGTCCTGGCCAAAAATATCCCCACCGTGGTAGAGGCCGTTCTCGCCGGCAAATGACCAGTACAGAATCGAGACGCCACGGCCCATGTCATTGCTGCCGATGGTCTGGTGGATGTCGTAAGGCAGGTGGAGCCGGGGCAGGACCGCGGTGTTGGTCAGGTAGTCGCTGACGACCGTGTTGGCGTGCAGATGGATGAACTTCGCCCAGTCTTTCAGCGGAAGCCCCGCGTAACCGGCGGCACCACAGGAGGCGCGGTAGTGCCACTCGTAGTTCGAGGGCAACTTGAGGCGCGGCGTGAGTACAAAGGTGTTCGTGTTCAAGTCGTGGCCAACCGGCGCCTTGGGCGGCAGCGTGTTGTCAAAGACCTGACCCAGTGCCGCCGAACTCATCCGGACAGGCGTGAAGACCTCCTGCTGGATCAAGGTTTCCCAGTCTGTTCCGCTGGCGATTTCCAGCATCGTGGCGACTACGGCGTAGCCCTGGTTGGCATACAGGTACTGGCCCGGCGGAACTTGCGGCGCGTCCTTGAGCACTGTGTCGCTCACCCAGCGACGGAGCTGCGAGACGCTGCCGTTCTGCGTCATGAAAGTCGACCAGTGGTTGGCGTCAAATGTGTTTTCTTCCTGCACGCCGCCGCGATGGCAGAGCAACTGGTCGAGCGTCACGTTCGTGAACGCCGGGTTGAATGCCGGGTAGTTGGTGAACAGGTCGCAGATGCGCGTGTTCCAGTCAATCAGGCCGCGATCCACCAGGCGCCCCGCGATGGTGGCTGTCATCCATTTCGTGCAGGAACCAATGTTGACGGGATCGGTGACCAGGAAAGGCGTGTTGGTGCCCTGCCGGCGGTAGCCTGCGGCTCCCTGCGCCACAATGTGCCCCTGCCTGACAGCCATGGCCGCGATGCCCGGCATGTGGCGGTTGGTCCGGATCGTCTCGAGACTGGCACTGACATCAACCTGGCCACGGGCTGCGGAATGGCCCAAGAGAAAGAGGAAAATGGCCGCCAGATTGACAAGGAACCGCTTTCTGGCAGACAGGGGCACAGGTCCGCAGAAACAGGCTGGTAGTAGCGCATTCGTGGTGAAAAGCCTGCCAGAAGCGGGGATAGATGTCTAGTACACAGCGACACGCCCCTACGGGCCCGGGCGGGGCGTGAGAGAAGGCTGCAGAGAGATGTGGACGACACAGACTGGAACCCAGTGGCTGCGTCATGGGCCACTGGCGCCGCTGCAAAGCGGCTAGCACCAGGAACCTGGAGCGTGCCGAGGGGCTAGTCATCCCCGTTCCGCGGTCAACAGGTGTGCTACCACATTACCGGTGAAAGTGGCCTCACATGGCGGTTAGCACTACACCCTTCCCGTCTAGCGGCGGGAATCGGATTAGGAGTGCGATTAGGAGGAGAAGATGAGTCAGCCCTCCGGCGGAGGGGATCCGTACGCAGCGGAGTGCACGCCCGTGGCGACAGAAAACGGCGGCTGACACAGCCGCCGCTACACTGCGGGCGGGCGACAGCTGCCACTTTGTTGAACACTGTTAGAAATGCCCCGGGTGCCGCTGGCGCTGGGCCTTGATCTTGGGCTGCTCAAGCCTGAGCGCGTACCACTCCTCTGCCAGGCCGGCGTTGGAGAATTGGTTGACGCGGTTGTTGGCGAGGTGGTCGCGGTTGTCCTTTACGGGTCAGTCCCAGCGAGTTGTTTGGTGCTCCTCGTATTTCAGAAGCTATCACTTCAAAGCCCATTCAACTCTCGTTGCGCTGAAAGCATCGATCGCTCGATACCCCTTGCTGTAACGGCCACTGTGCTTTGTGCCTGGAGGAATGACACACTCATCACCAGGGTGAAGATGAACTGGCTGCCCCCCAACAGTCCCATCAAATGTCCCCTCGACAACCAACGCGTATTCCCAAAAGTCGTGGACCTGCTCGGCTTGCTCGCCGCCTTCTTCACATTGCCAGAACACTACCTGTGCATGGTCATTCCCTTTGAATAGACACCCGTGCATGTGGCTATCAGGCGAGCCCGTAACCCGATTCGCGGGGGACATCACAAAACTCGGAAATGATTTCATCAGAATCTCCTGCGTTCCCTACTGCTCATTCTGGATTCGCCCGCGCACCAACTAATATCAGCGTTAGAAAACTGAAGCCGGACACCTGCTCTAAATCACATTCACCAGCTGGCAAAGGAACCGTAGCGCATATTAGATATTAGCGTCAAGGAGTCAACAGGATGCACAAACCGGCAGGATTCGGCACAGGGCCAGGCGCCGGGTGTACGTGACGGGATCCACTGCCTATTGCCGTATTTCGTGTGCCGGCATTCCAGATTATTAACAAGGTCTGTCGGAGGATGAGGGGGCGTTGGGAAGGCACCGTGGAGATGGCGGCTGACACAGCCGCCGCTACACTGTCGGAGGACGACGGCTGCCACTTTGTGGAACTCTGTCAAAAATGCCCCGGGTGCCGCTGGCGCTGGGCCTTGACTTTGGGCTGCTCCAACCCGAGCGCGTACCACTCCTCTGCCAAACCGGCGTTGGAGAACTGGTTGACGCGGTTGTTGGCGAGGTGGTCGCGGTTGGCCTTGATGACCTCGTTTTCCATCTTTTCACAGGCGCGCACCAGCACCTTATGCGCGGCCGCGACCTCCTTGCGCTGCACGAGCATCCAGGCGTACAGCGCGTACAGGATCGTCCCCTGGCCGTAGCGCAGGCGACGGGTCTGCTTGTGGAAGAATTTCTCCGCTGCCGCGGTTTCGCCGCGCACATGCAGGCGGGCCAGCTTCATGGCCGCGGTCATGGGATCCATGAACATGCACTTGGGCATCAGCGCGTCCACCTTGCGGAACTCCTTGAGCTGGTAGTGGAGCTGCATGCGCAGCGTGGCGATCTGGCGGTCCAGCAGCAGCGTCCAGCGGGCGTACTTCTCCAGAAGCTTCGAGGTCTCCAGCGCCTGTTCGATGAAGACGCGCTGGTCGCGCTCCAGCTCGAGCTGCGCCTGCTTCAGGCTTCCCGGCGGCCGCATCTGCCAGTGGTTGATCTTCTGCTGCGCCTTCTTCTGACCAGCCATCAGCACGTTCTGCACCGCGTCCATGGCGGCTTTGACCTTGCGCCGCAGGAACAGCCCCATTGCAAACTGGCCGGCGATCACGCCCAGCACCCCCCAGAGCACAATCCAGAGCGTCCGGGCAGCGTGCGTCCACGCCAGCAGCCCGCCAACCAACACGCCCAGCAGTAAACTGATCAGAATCGTATACATGTGACAATAACCCTCATTTGGCTCAACGTCAGGTATCATGCCGGAACTGCGCGCGTTTTCCAAGCCTGTCTGTCAGCCGGGCAGGACTCAATGAGAATACGGACACGAAGGAGAGGGAGAGATGAGGGAAGGAAACGAAAGGGCGGCTTCGCGGCTGGCCGAACCGGCCTTATGCCGGCACGATGTTGCGGCCGGGCTTCGTGTAGACGCCGCGGGTATCGACGATCAGGCGGGCGTGGCGGCGCAGCAGCTTGTAGTCGAACGCGCTGTGGTTGGTGGCGATCAGCACCACGTCGTGGCGGGCAATGGCAGCCGGCGTGAATGGCACGCTGCGCAAGTCGAACCGATGCTCCCGCATGGCAGGGAACTTCGGGAAGTACGGATCGGAATAGGACACTTTGGCACCGCGGGCGCGCAGCAGTTCCATCAGTTCCACGGCGGGCGACTCGCGTGGATCGTCCACGTCCTTCTTGTAGGCGATCCCCAAAACCAGCACGCGGCAGCCGCGGACGGCGCGACCGCGCGTGTTGAGCGTGGCGGCGAGCTTCTCCACCACCCACTCGGGCATGCTGCTGTTGACCTCGCCGGCCAGCTCGATAAAGCGCGTGTGCACGCCGTACTCGCGCGCCTTCCAAGTGAGATAGAACGGATCGATCGGGATGCAGTGGCCACCCAGACCCGGACCGGGGCGGTACGGAACGAATCCGAACGGCTTGGTCGAGGCCGCGCGGATCACCTCGTGGATGTCGATCCCCATGCGGTCCGAGACGATCTTCATCTCGTTGACGAGCCCGATGTTCACGGCGCGGTGGATGTTCTCGAGCAGCTTGGTCATCTCCGCCGCGCGGGTGGAGCTGACCGGCACCACGCGGTCGATGACCTGGCCATAGAGCGCCACGCCCACGTCAAGGCAGTCCGGCGTGAAGCCACCGCAGACCTTGGGGATCGTGCGCGTGCAGAAGTTCGCGTTGCCCGGGTCTTCGCGCTCCGGCGAGAAGACCAGAAAGATGTCGCGGCCGATGGTCAGGCCGCGGGCGGCCATGCGCGGCGCCAGCTCCTCGTCGGTGGTGCCCGGGTAGGTGGTGCTTTCGAGCGAGACGATCTGCCCGCGCCGCAGGTGGGGCGCAAGCGACTCGATGGTGCCGATCACGAAGCGCATGTCCGGCTCGCGGTGGCTGTCCAGCGGCGTGGGCACACAGATGATCAGCGCGTCCGCGCGGCGAGCCAGCGCAAAGTCGGTCGTGGGTGTGAACCCCTGCCTGACGGCCTGGCGGATGCGGGCGGCATCGATGTGCTTGATGTAGCTGCGTCCGGCGCGCAGGCGCCGGACCTTTTCGGCATCCACGTCGAAGCCGATGACGTGAAACTGCTCCTCGATGAACCGCAGAGCCAGCGGCAGCCCCACGTACCCGAGGCCGACAATGCCGACAACGGCCCGGCGCTTCTGGATGCGGGCGATCAGCTTTTCCTTGCAGGGGTTGGCCGAAACACGTGCTTGCATGCAGGTTCCTCGATCAGAGCAATCAACACCGAAAACGCGTTGAATAGTGGCAACGGCAGGCGTGGAAGTCAAGGCTGCGGTGTGGGGTGCAGCGGAGCTGCGGCCTTCTCTGCCAGCACTTCCCGATAGACCGCCAGCGTCTGCTCCACCATCGCGTCGAGCGAGAAGCGCGCGAGAACACTGGCGCGGAGGCCGGAAAAATCATGTTGGGAGACCGCGAGCAGACAGCGGGCCAGTGCTTCCGCGTTTTGGGGCGGAAAGAGGAAGCCGTCGCGGCTGGGGCGCACGATCTCCAGTGCGCCGCCGTGGGCCGTGGCAATCACCGGCGTCTCCATGGCCAGCGCCTCAGCCAGCGAGCGGCCGAAGCTCTCCGGCTGCGAGGAACAGGAGACGACGACATCGCTCAGCGCGTAGATCGCGTCCACTTCTCTCCTGCTGCCGGCGAAGTGGATGACATCCTCCAAGCCGAGGTCGAGCACCAGCGCCTGCAGGCGCGTTGCGTAGCGCTGGCGCTTGGGGTGCGTGCCGCCGACGATCACGCCGACGATCGACGGCGCCTCTTTGCGCGCCAGGGCCACGCCGCGGATGAAGGTCTCGTAATCCTTGAGCGGCGTGAGGCGGCCGACGCTGGTGGCCACGAATTTTCCGACCAGCCCGTGCTCCTGGCGGAACGCCTCGACCACGGCGGCGGAAACGCAAGCCGGGTCGAACGCCGCTGCGTCCACGCCGCGATGGATCACGCGCAGCGCGCGGTCCGGCGTGCGGTAGTTCCGCTGCACGTAGTCACGCACCGCGTGGCTGACGCAGATCACGCGGTCGGCCTGCGTCATGATGCGGCTGTAAAGGCTGATGTGGTTGAACCCGTGCACGGTACTCACCACCGGCAGGTGGAGCGTGCGGTTGGCCATGCGCAACAGCCAGGCCGGGACGCGGCTGCGCACATGCACGAGGTCCGGCCGCAATTCCGCCAGCGCCTGCCGCAGCCGGTGCGCGCGCCCTGGCGCGGTCAGCAGGTTCTTGCTGCAGACATCCATCGTCACATGCCAGCCGCCCGCATCCTCGATCGCCGTGGCCAGCCGACCGCCGCACGAGATCACCGTGCTCTGCACGCCGCGCCGGACCAGTTCGCGGTTCATCTCCACGACGCCGCGCTCGACGCCGCCTTCCTGCATCTCCGGCACTAACTGGACCACGTGCATGGGTGAGGCCAACATAACACCAACGTGCGCGACGGGGCAAGGCACGCGACAGGCGTCTGTAAAATGCGGACACGAAAAAGACGGACACGAAGGGGAAGGAAGCCGGGAAAGAAGAACACGAAGGTTTGGTTGCGGCGCGCTTCGCGCGCAAATCGGTCCTTCGTGCTCTTCCTCTCTGCTTCCGTTTCTTCGTGTCCGCACTATTCGTGTCCGTCTTTTGTACGACGGCTTGGCAGCGGCAATGCGAAAGCGGTAGTATGCGGTGGTGAAAGACAAACCGACAAACCGGATTTCTGCCACCTTTGCCCGACTGGCGAAGGAGCGGCGGCGCGCGCTGGTCGGGTATCTGACCGCAGGCGACCCTGATTTCGACGCCTCGCTGTGCATCCTGCGGGAGGCGGCCACGTCAGGGTTGGACGTGCTGGAACTGGGCGTGCCGTTTTCCGATCCCACGGCCGACGGCCCTGTGATCCAGGCCGCTGCCGCCCGCGCGCTGCAGGCGGGGATGACGGTTGCCCGCGCCCTGGAACTGGCGCGCCGCGTGCGGGAGTCGTCCGACGTCGCGATCGTCCTATTCAGCTACTACAATCCCCTGCTCCATTTCGGGCTGGACCGCCTGGCGAGCGAAGCAATGGCCGCGGGCGTAGACGGACTGCTCGTGGTGGACCTGCCACCCGAAGAGGCCGGTGAACTGCGCGACGCGCTGGCCGGCAAGGACCTGCCGTTGATCCGGCTGGTGGCGCCGACCACGCCGCCGGAGCGCATGGCGGAAATCGCGCGGGATGCGGGCGGATTCCTCTACCTGATCACCCGCGTTGGCGTGACCGGTGCCGGCACGCTCGACCATGCGCGCGTTGGACGCCTCGCCAAAACCCTCAAGGGAATCACGCCGCTCCCCATCTGCCTGGGGTTCGGCATCAGCACCGCCGCAGACGTGCAGCAGCTGGCCGGACTGGCGGATGGTGTCGTGGTCGGCAGCGCGCTGGTGAAGCTGGCGGCCGAACATGCCGCGGATGGACAGGGCGCCAGACTCGTGGCGGAAAAAGTGCGCGAATTGCGCCTGGCGCTGGATGCCGTATAAGGCCGGCTACTTCGCCACGCAGATGCGCAGAATGCCGTTCGAGAAACAGGACTTCCACTCGGCCGGATTGCCGGGCGCCTGCGGCAACCGCACATGGCGCTCCACAGCACTCACCGGGTTGCCGGCCAGATCCCGCACCACAGCCTGCACCGAGACCACCCGGTCCGTCACGGTGAGCCAGATGTCCTCGTCGCGCACACCCGGCAGGCTGAACGCCAGCAGATAGGCGTTGGGGCGCTCCAGCATGTCCATCCCCGGCGAGGCCGGCAGCCGTGCCCATTCTTGCGCCTGCATGCCGCGCCCCCGCCAGACCTCGGCAGCATCCGGCATGGGTGGCGGAGGCGCAAAGCAAACCTCGCGCATCCCTGTGCGCTGGACTGTCATCTCGTGGTGGATGGCAAAGGAGACCATGGGCTGCATAACAGCTGACACAGGCTCATTGTGCGCATTCTTAGCCAGGACACCCCGGCCACGCACCAGAAGCAAGCACAACAGCAGGATCAAGATTCCCAGCGCCAGCAGCGCGTTGAGTATTGCCCAAAATCGATAACTGCCGTAATTCATGAAAATACTTTCGGTCGATTCATCTTTAGCAGATAACACGCCAGTTGCACGTTGACTGGATTCGATGCAAACCCGGAACACGACGACACAGAATGACCCTGGAAACGGAATTTGACAATGCGAACTACCAAGGAATCATTTTTTGCAGGGGACAAGTTGTCATGCGAGACGCGACAAGTTGTCGCATCCGCGCTTGACGAAACTCCTGATCACTGGCAAAAAATAAAACGGCACACGCATTGCTTGTATACCGCGACGCGTTGCATGGTTATGCGTCGGAATATGAGTAACAGGGTCTGATTGGTAGGGACGCCTCTCCGAGGCGTCCGCGGACGGTTCGGAGAACCGTCCCTATTACGGTTCGGAGAACCGTCCCGATTGTTGGGTGGGCACATGAATCGGAAAACCACATTTTCGCGCAAGCCGCGTTTTTCGCTGATCTTCTGGGCTGCCTTGGTGCTGCTGCTGACCGCCGGCGTTTCCTGCTTCGGGCTCTGGTATTTCAAGCGTTCGCATGATCGCGCGGTGCGCATCATGGCCACCGACACCGTGCTGGACCAGGGTGAACAGATGGCCGACTATCTGGCCGAGATCACCCCGCTTTGTACCCTCCCCCTTTCGCCGGAGCAATGGCAACGCCTGTATGCACTGATCGACACGCTGCACGCCGCGCAGCACAACCTGCAATTCGTCTCCATCTCGCACAAGGGCACCACCCTGATTCACCGGCAGGCGACGGCGCTGGCGGATTTTGCCGCGCCGCCCGGCCGGGGGACAAACGATCCGCCCCGCATCCGCAAGAGCGTAACGCAGCAGGTGCTGGAACTGGGCGGCGCAGAGGTGCCGGTCATGGTTTTCCGGCGCGAAATCGCACTGCCCGGCGAGGATGGGCCATTCGAAGTCGAGGTCGGCCTGCGCCACACGGCGGTTGACCAGGAGGAGCGCGCGGCCATTCACGCGGTGCGTTCACTTTTCCGTCTTTCAGTGCTCACGCTCGCGACAGCCTTTGGCGCCTGTCTGCTGCTGATCGTCTGGGTGGTGCGCCGCGACCGCGTCTGGGCAGAACGCCGCCGCCAGGAAGAACATCTGGCATTCTCCGGCATGCTGGCCAACGGCATCGTCCACGACTTCCGCAACCCCATGTCCTCCGCGCGCCTCGACGCCCAGATGCTCGAGCGCGAAACCCGCCGCCCGGAGGGTGCCCGGCCGGAGCGGCTGGCCGAACTGGCCGGCCGCGTCAACCGCACCATGGAGCGCATGGATAAGATCTTCCAAGAGTTTCTCTATCTCGCGCGCCCCGCGGACGAGGCGCATGAGCCGGTGGACCTCTCCGATTGCGCCCGCGAATGCCTGGAGACCCTGACGCCGCGCTGCGAGCAGGCCGGCGTGACGGCTGCCGTTGTCTGGGCGGCGCCGCCTCCCCGCGTGCTGGCCTCCCCCTTCGCGCTCCGCCGCGCACTGCTGAACGTGCTGCTCAATGCCATCCAGTTCTCGCCCCCCGGCAGCCGCGTCGAGCTCGACGCACGCGCCACAAACGAACGGGTGGCACTCGACATTCTCGACCGCGGCCCGGGGATTCCCGACAAGGATCGTCGCCGCATTTTCGAGATGTTCGTGACCACCCGCCCCGGCGGCACAGGCCTCGGCCTTTTCCTGGCGCGCACCGCCATCCGCAAATGCGGCGGCGAGATCACCTCGCTGCCGCGCGACAACGGCGGCACAGTCATCCGCATCACCCTCGATCGCGCCCCGGCAGCCCTAAACCACGAAGTGCAGTCCGTAAACCAGGAACCTGATTCATGAACCCATCCATCCTGATCATCGAAGACGATCCCGACGGCGCGCGCTCGGTCAAGGAAGCTGCGGCAGACGCCGGTTTCGACGTGACCCTGGCCACAACCGGCCGCGACGGCCTGGAGCGCTTCCGCGAGCGCGCCACCGACGTGGTCCTAACCGACCTTGTGCTGCCGGATATTGATGGCATCGAGGTCCTGGTGCGCGTCCAGCGTCTCGACCGCGAGATTCCTGTGATCGTCATGACCGCCTACGGCTCGGTCGATTCCAGCGTCAAGGCCATGCGCACCGGCGCCTACGATTACATCACCAAGCCGCTCGACCTCGACGATCTCCAGGCCAAGCTGCGCCGGGCGTCCGAGACCAGCCGGCTCCGCCGGCAGGTGGACCGCCTCTCCGCCTCAGTGCGAGATCGCTTCGCCACCACCGCCATGGTGGCCGAGTCCCCAGCCATGCAACAGGTGCTGCACCACATCGAGGCGCTGGCCGACACCACGGCCACAGTGCTCGTGGAGGGTGAAAGCGGCACAGGCAAGGAACTCGTGGCGCGCGCCCTGCATGTGGACAGCCGCCGCGCCGTTGGCCCGTTCGTGGCGGTCAATTGCGGCGCCTTTGCGGAATCGCTTCTGGAGTCGGAGCTTTTCGGCCACGAGAAGGGCGCGTTTACCGGAGCCATGGCCCAGCACAAGGGGGCCTTCGAACGCGCCGACAGCGGCACGCTGTTTCTCGACGAGATCGGCGACGCGCCACCTACCGTGCAGGTTAAATTGCTCCGCGCCATCGAGGAGCGTGAGATCCTGCGCATCGGCGGGCAGCAACCGTTCAAGGTGGACGTGCGACTGATCTCGGCGACCAACAAGGACCTGCCGGAGCTCGCGGCCACTGGCAGATTCCGCGAGGACCTCCTCTACCGCATCAACGTGGTCACCATCTCCCTGCCGCCGCTGCGCCAGCGGCGCGAAGATCTCCGTCCGCTGGCCGAGCGGTTCATCGCCAAGGCGATCGAGGAGCATCGCCGACCCATTACCCGGGTGGATCCCGCCGTCTACGAGCGGCTGCTGGCCTACGACTGGCCTGGCAACATCCGCCAGCTTCGCAACGTGGTGGAGTCTGCCGTGCTCTTCACGCCGGGGGATACCCTCACCGCCGGCACGCTGAATATCCCGCCCGGCGCCTCCGGCCGGCAGACGCCGGGCGACGACCTCTACGTCCCGGAAAACCTCACGCTGGCGGAGATCGAGAAGCGCGTGCTGGAATTGTCGCTCCTCCGCTGCCAGGGAAACCGCACCCTCACTGCCGAGAAGCTCGGTCTCTCACGACGCACCATCCAGCGCAAGATCAAGGAACACGCGCTGCCGTACTAGGGCGGCGGAATGCCCCGCTGGTCGCGGCCGCCGGTTGACACACCGGTTCGGTGGGTGTATATTCGAAAGAAATCGAAAGCAATCGAAATGAATCCCAACTACCGGGCAACCGGCAGGAGGAGCGTATGGCAGGCGCGGCATACCGGATTCTGGCGGAGCAACTGGCAACGCGGGGAGTGGATGTGGCCGCCGTGCGGGCCGCGCTGAACAAGCAGCGCATCGAGACCCCCTCCTGGGGATACGCGGATTCCGGCACGCGCTTCCGCGTTTTCCGTTGGCCGGGGGCGGCACGCACCGTGCGTGAGAAACTCGACGACGCGGCCGTGGTCCACCGATTCACCGGCATCACCCCGTCGGTCGCCATCCATATCCCGTGGGACCGCCCCGAGGACGGCGACTACGCTGCACTGCGCCGCTACGCGAAGGCCCGCGGCCTCACCATCGGCGCCGTGAACCCGAACGTCTTCCAGGAGGAGGAATACCGCCTCGGCTCACTTGGCAACCCCTCCCGCGCGGTCCGTGCCCAGGCGCTGACCCACATCCTCGCATGCTGCGACATCATGCGCGAGGTACGCAGTCCCGCGCTGAGCCTCTGGTTCGCCGATGGCACGAACTACGCCGGTCAGGACGACCTCCGCAGCCGCAAACGCCGCATGCGGGAAGGTCTCCAGGCTGTCTATTGCCGCCTCCCGGCTGGCAGCCGGATGCTGGTGGAGTACAAGTTCTTTGAGCCGTCCTTCTACAGTACCGACATCCCCGACTGGGGCACTGCCTACGCCCTGTGCCTCGCGCTGGGCCCCCGCGCCCACGTGCTGGTGGATCTCGGCCATCACGCGCCGGGCACGAACATCGAGCAGATCGTGGCCTTCCTGCTCGACGAGGGACGATTGGGCGGTTTCCACCTCAACAACCGCAAGTATGCCGACGACGACCTGATGGCCGGGAGCGTCAACCCGTTCGAGCTGTTCCTGATCTACCACGAGCTGGTCGCTGCCGGCGCGGCTGCACGGCACGTGGCGTACATGATCGACCAGTCGCACAACATCGAGGGGAAGATCGCGCCGATGATCCTCTCGGTGCTCAACTGCCAGGAAGCCTATGCCAAGGCGCTGCTCGTGCCGCGCCGAAAGCTGGCCGCGGCGCAGGCCGACGGCGACGTGCTTCGTGCGCACGCGCTGCTGGCTGACGCCTTTCGCACCGACGTGCGGCCGCTGCTGGCGCAGGTCCGCGAAGAGATGGGCGTGCCCGCGGATCCGCTGGACGCCTACCTCCGGAGCGGACATGAGAAGCGGCTGGCGGCGGAGCGTTCACGCGGCAGGAAGTGATCGGCATGACATCCGATACACGCCACGAAGCCTTTCCCGAGGAGCGCCGGGTCGAGATTCTGCGCCGGATCGAGCACGCCGGCCGCGTCTCCGTCCGCGAGCTCTCCCATGCGTTCGGCGTTTCCAGCGTGACGATCCGTGCCGACCTGCAGGCACTGGAGGCGCGCCGGCTGCTCACGCGCACGCACGGCGGCGCGGTGCCGGTCAGCCCCCTGCCGGAGATTTCGCTCGTGTTGCGCCGCCAGCAGCAGGCCGACGAGAAGAACCGGATCGGCGCGGCCGCGGCAGCCATGGTTGGTGATGGCGAAACCATTTTTCTCGACGCCAGTTCCACGTCGCTGGCGATGACGGCGCATCTCCGGCAGCGGCAGAACCTCACCGTGGTGACGAATGGCCTGGCCGTGGCGCAGAGTTTTCTGGATGCGCCGGGCGTGACGGTCGTCCTGCTTGGCGGCATCCTCCAGCGCGAGACCGCCTCGATGGTCAGCCTGGAAGGCGCGGCCGGCCTGCCAGCCGCCCGCCTGCAGAAAGGTTTCTTTGGGGCGCACAGCTTTACTGAGGCCGGCGGCCTGGCTGACGCCAGCGCCGCTGACGCAGAGGTGAAGCGCCAAATGGTCAAGCGCTGCCGCCGCGCCATTGCCGTGCTGGACGCCACGAAGTGGGAGTGGACCGGCCTCCCCCGCTACGCCCGCCTGCAGGACATGCAGACCATCATCACCGACCGCCGGGCGCCACGCTCGCTGGTGCGCCAGGTGCGCAGCGCCGGAGTCGAAGTCATTCTGGTCTAAGATCGCAAAGGAAATCGCATGAAACCAGCTGACCGCAAAACCGCATGCAGCCAGACCATGAAGACACAGGGCGTGTCCCGGGATGACCTGCTGACCTACCTGCGCCAGATGATGGAAATCCGCGCGCTGGAGAACCAGATTGCGACCCTGCTGGGCCAGGCAACCCTGCGCGGCGCCTCGCACCTCTACGCTGGCGAGGAAGCCGTAGCCGTGGGCGCCGTCGCCGCGCTGCGCGATGACGACTGGATCACCAGCACGCACCGCGGCCATGGCCACGCCCATGCCCATGGCGATTGCCACGCCAAGACCCCCGCCGCGCGGCAGGAACACTACAACCAGATGATGGCCGAAGTGCTGGGCAAGTCCGGCGGATACTGCAAGGGGAAGGGCGGCTCCATGCACATCGCCGACGTGGCGCACGGCAACCTGGGCGCCACCGGCATCGTAGGCGGCAACCTGCCGGTCGCGGTGGGTGCCGCGCTCGCGCAGAAGCAGAAAAACTCCGGCCAAGTCGTGCTCTGCTTCTTCGGAGATGGCGCGTCCAACACAGGCAATTTTCACGAAGCGCTCAACATGGCCAGCATCTGGAAACTCCCGGTCGTGTTCGTCGTGGAAAACAACCTCTACGGCATGTCCGTGCCGTGGCGCGAAGTGAGCGCGCTGCCGGACGTCGCCTCGCGTGCCGCAGCCTATGGATTCCCCGGCATAATAGTGGACGGCATGGACGTACTGGCCGTGCGCGGCGCCGTGGCGGAGGCGGTTGCGCGCGCGCGGCGCGGCGAGGGACCGTCGCTCGTAGAGGCCAAGACCTACCGCTGGTTCGGCCACTCGCACTCGGACCCGCGCGTCTACCGCACCCGCGAGGAGGAGGCCGCGTGGAAGGCACGCGACCCCATTCACCGCACCCGCGACGACCTGATGGCCGCCGGACTGATGACCGAAGAAGCATTCGAGCAGATGAAGCGCGAGGTGGACGCCAAACTGGCCGCGGCTCTGGCGTTCGCCCAGACCTCGCCCGAGCCGAAGCCAGAGGAGGTTGACACTGACGTCTTCGCGCCAGCCCACACGACGCCGGCCGACTGCGCCGCCGAAGCCCAACTACGCCAGCGCCTGCGCGCCGAACCGCCCGCCCGCGTCATCACCTATGCCCAGGCCATTCAGGAGGCGCTGCGCGAGGAGATGCTGCGCGACGGACGCGTCTTCATTATGGGCGAGGATGTGGGCCTCTATGGCGGGGCCTATGGCGCCACGCGCGACCTGTTCAAGGAATTCGGCCCGTGGCGCGTACTCGACACCCCGATCTCCGAAGCGGCCATTGGCGGCGCTGCCGTTGGCGCTGCCATGGCCGGCCAGCGCCCGGTGGCGGAAATCATGTATGTGGACTTCACGCCGCTGGCCATGGACCAGATCGCCAACCAGGGCGCCAAGAACCGTTACATGTTCGGCGGCCGCACCTCCGTGCCGATGGTCGTCCGTACCGAGGGCGGCGCGGGGCGCGCGATCGCCGCGCACCACTCGCAGAGCCTGGAAGCGCTCTGGACGCACTTCCCCGGCATTTACGTCGTCATGCCCGCCACGCCCTACGACGCCAAGGGGTTGCTCAAGGCGGCGATCCGCGACGACAACCCGGTGATGTTCATCGAGCACAAGATGCTCTACAAGGAGAAGGGACCGGTGCCGGAAGGAGATTATGTCATCCCGCTCGGCGTGGCGGACGTCAAGCGCATTGGCAAGGATGTGACGATCGTGACCTACTCGCGGATGGTACTTTTGGCGCTTGAAGCGGCCAACCGCCTGGCCCTAGAAGGCATCGACGTCGAGGTGGTAGACCTGCGCACGCTCAAGCCGCTGGACATCGACACCGTCGTGACTTCCGTGAAGAAAACCGGCCGCTTCGTCGGCGTAACCGAGGCGTACGAGAACACGAGCTTCATCAACGAGGTCATGGCGCAGGTGAACGAGGCGGCCTTTGACTGGCTCGACGCACCGATGGTGCGGGTGGCTGCTGCCAACGTGCCGGTGCCGCGCGCCGAGATCCTCGAGGATATTGCCATCCCGAACGTCGAGCGCATCATGGCAGCCTGCCGGAAGGCGGTGAAGTGATGGCCACGGAACTCTTCATCCCCAAGCTGGGCCAGACAGTCGAGGAGGTCAAGCTGGTCCACTGGCTGGTCGCAGACGGCGCCAAAGTCTCCCAGGGGCAGGAGATCCTCGAAGTCGAAACCGACAAGGCCACCTTCCCCATCGAGTCGCCGACTGACGGCCATCTGCACATCGGCCCCTTTCCGGAAGGCGAAGTGGTCCCTGTCCTTGCCGTCGTGGCCGTCATCGGCGGACCGGACGACTGCTTCGAGGCCCGACGCCCGTCCAACCCTGTTCCAACAACCATGTCCACTCCGACACCGGCAGCGGCTCGCGCCGCTGTGCCGCCTGTTGCCGCGTCCGTGCAGGAGGGCAGCACGTTTGCCTCGCCGCGCGCCCGGAAACTGGCGCGTGAAACAGGCGTGGACCTTGCCCAGGTTCGGCCGACCGGCGGCAACGGCACACGCATCGTAGCGCGGGATGTCGAAGCGCTGGCCGGCTCCGCACCGGTGGCCGGCGTCCGCGTGCGGGAACGTGTGCCGCTGACAGGCGTGCGCGGGCTGATCGCCGACAACATGGCGAGGAGCGTGCACACTACTGCTCGCGTCACGTTGCTGATGGAGATTGACGCCACGGCGCTGGTCGAGCTGCGCACACGCCACAAAGATCGTTTGTCCCACGAATGGGGATTTGCGCCCGGCTACAACGACATCCTCGTAAAGCTGGTCGCCGAAGGCCTGCGCAAGTTTCCCTACCTCAACGCGCGCCTGGCGGCGGACGCCATCGAATGGCTGGAGCCGGTACACATCGGGCTGGCGGTGGACACTGACCGCGGCCTTATGGTCCCGGTGGTCCGCGATGCGGACCAGAAGGGTCTGCGGCAGGTCGGCGCGGAGTTCCGCGAGCGGATCGAGCGCGTCAAGGCGGGGCGCGCCCTGCCCGACGAGCTTACTGGCGGCACGTTCACCATTACCAATCTCGGCATGTACGACGTGGACGCGTTCACGCCGGTGATCCGCCTTCCTGAGGCGGCCATCCTCGGCGTGGGGCGCATCGCGCCCAAGCCGGCTGTGCGCGACGGCGTTATTGTGATCCGCCAGCTCTGGACGCTCTGCCTGGTCTTCGACCACCGCCTGGTGGACGGCGCACCGGCCGCGCGCTTCCTGCAATATCTGAAACAACGCATCGAGGGGATCGTCGAACTGCCGTGAATGCGAACCGGGGATATGCGCAGGAGACGCGCCTCAACGACTTCGCTCCGCAGGCGCGGGCACAGGCGCTGCGGGAGCTGGTCGCCGAGACGGCGCGCGCGAAGTCGCCGCGTCCACCCGTCGGCGACGCGGTCAACCTGCACATGCACACGTTTTTCTCGTACAGCGCCGAGGGCCGCTCACCCACAGCGCTAGCCTGGCTGGCGCGCCAGCAGGGCTTCTGGGCCGCGGGCATCGTGGATTTCGACGTGCTCGACGGCGTGGAGGAGTTTCTGGAAGCCTGTGACACGCTGGGCGTGCGCGGCACCGCGGGGATCGAGACGCGAGCCTTTCTGCCGGCGTTCGCCGACCGCGAGATCAACTCCCCCGGCGAGCCGGGCGTCTGTTATCACATGGGGGTCGGGTTCGTTTCCGGCATGACGCCCGACTGCGACGCCGGGATCCTCGCGGGGATGCGCCGCCAAGCAGAGGAGCGCAACCGTGAGATGGTCCGGCGCCTCAATGCGCACCTCGCGATTGTCGCGGTCGACTACGACGCTGACGTGCTGCCGCTCACGCCCAGCGGCAATGCCACGGAACGCCACATCCTCGCCGCCTACCTGCAGGTCATGGCCCGCGCCGTTGACCCGGTCCGCCTCTGGGCGGCGAAGCTGGGACTGCCGGCGGAGCAGGTTGCCGCGCAACTTAACGACGGGCCGAAGTTTCAGAACCTGGTCCGCACCCGCTGGATGAAGCGCGGCTGCGTGGCCTATCTCCCGCCAGGTCCGCAGACCTTTCCCGGTGTCGAAGAGGTCAACCGACTCACTCTGGCCTGCAGGGCGATCCCCTGCGTCGCATGGCTCAACGGCGCCTCTGCCGGCGAGCAAGCGCTGGAGGAACTGCTCGCGCTGCATGTGCGGCTGGGCGCCGCGGCGCTGAACATCATCCCCGATCGTAACTGGAATATCGCCGACGCGGATACGCGCCGGGCGGCCGTGCAAAACCTGCACCGCGCAGCAGCGATGGCGTGCGCGCTGGACCTGCCGCTACTTGCGGGGACGGAGATGAACAGTCCAGGCCAGAAGGTCGTCGACGATTTTGACATCCCGGAGCTTGCGCCGTTGAAACCCGACTTCCGTGACGGCGCGGCCTTCCTGTACGGACACACCGTGTTACAGCGAGCTCGAGCGCTGGGATATTCCAGTGAGTGGGCGCAATCGCATTTTCCGGCGCGCCGCGAGCGGAACGCCTTCTACCGGCAGATCGGCGAACGCACACCCCCCGGGCATGATGCCATCCTGCGACTGCGCGCGCTGCCCGCAAACCCGTCGCCAGACAAGGTACTGTCATGGATAAACTGACCTCCTACCGCCAGGCCATTGCCCCCCTGCCCTCCACGCAGAAGCTCTGGCCGCTCTACGGCGCGGGGTTCGAAAACCTCGGCCGCAGCGCGAAGCCGGTTGACGCGCCGGTTCCGGCTTGCAGGCCGGACCAGCTGCTCGTGCGCCATGACGCCTGCGGCCTCTGCTTTTCCGACACCAAGGTGATCGCCCAGGGGGAGAACCACCCGCGCATCCGGCGCAATATGAAGCAGGAGCCCGTGGTGATGGGGCATGAAATCTCTCTGACCATTGTCGGCGTGGGCGAGCGACTGCGCGGGAAATATCACGTGGGCGAACGGCATACGATCGAGGCTGACCTCTCCTTCCGCGGCCAGCCGCTGGCCTACGGCTACATGCTGCAGGGCGGACTCTCGCAGTACACGGTGATCGACGAGCGCGTGCTCAACAGCGACCACGGCAACTGCCTGCTGCCAGCCAACCCACAGCGGGGCTACGCCGAGATCGCGCTGGCCGAGCCCTGGGCCTGCGTCGTGGCGGCCTACACCCTCTCCTACCGCTCAGGACTGAAACCGGGCGGCACATGGTGGATTATCGGCGCCGGCGGCGCGAAGCGGTACCAGGTTAGTGCCGGCTTTGATGCGGCCGCACACCCCGCCCGAGTGCTCCTGACAAACGTACCGGCTGACTTCGCGGCGGAAATCCGCACGCGCGCCAACTTGCTGGGCGTCGCGGTCACGGATGTGCCGGACTTGGCCCGGCTGCCGGTCGAGCAGGTGGACGACATCGCCATCCTCGGCGCCGATCCGCAGGTAATCGAGGCGGTCAGCCCGCACCTGGCGATGTCCGGCATCCTGGCGATCCTGGCGGACCGGCCGATGCCGCGACAGGTGCGCGTGGACATTGGACGCATACACTACCACCGCTGGCTCTATGTCGGATCCACCGGCACGGACATTGCCCGCGCCTATACGGACACGCCGGTGCGCGCCATGCTCAAGCCGGGCGGCCGCGCCTGGTTTGTTGGTGCAGGCGGCCCCATGGGACGAATGCACGTGCAACGCGCAATCCAGTTCGCCGGGCATCCGCGCATCATCGTCTGCACGGACGTCAGCGACGCTCGCCTGTCGGAACTGCAGGACTCTTTTGCCGTGGAGGCGCGGGCCAAGGGGATCCAGTTGGTCTGCCTGAATCCGACCCAGCCCGCCGCGTTCGCCGCGGGCATGCAGCCGTTCGCGAAGGGGTTCGATGACATCGTCGCGCTGGCGCCCGTTCCGGCCGTCATCGCCGAGGCAGCGACACACCTCGCGCCGGGCGGCGTCATGAACGTGTTCGCCGGCGTCGTGCGCGGCGTCATGGCCCCCATCAATCTGGACGACGCCTGCGGCAAGCAAACGCGAATCATCGGTCACTCCGGCTCTGCGAAGAGCGACCTGGAACTGGTCCTCGCGAAGACCAATGCCGGCGAGCTCTCGCCCAACCGCGCCGTGGCCGCCGTCGGATCGCTCGACGCCGCTTACGACGGCCTCCGCGCCGTCTGCGAGACACGTTTCCCCGGCAAGGTGGTGATCTACCCGAACATCCGCCCCTTCCCGCTCACGCCGCTGGAGGAACTGCGGACGAAGCTCCCCGCTGTGCACGCTTGCCTCAAGAATGGGTGCGAATGGACAAACGAGGCGGAAGAAACATTTCTTCGCGCGCTGCTGCCGTAGCGCGCCACGGAGGATCCATGAAAAAACTGCTGCAGGATCGAATCGCGCTCGTCACCGGCGGCGCGCAGGGGCTGGGACAGGCCATCTGCCAACGACTGGCAGCGGAAGGATGTCGCGGCGTGGCGGTTGCCGACCGCAACGAAGCCGCCGCGCGGGAGACCGTCGCCCACCTGCCCGCCGGGCTGGCGCTCCGGGCGGACGTGACCGACGAAGCACAGGTGGCAGAGATGGTAGACCGCACTGTGCAGAAATTCGGCCAGCTCGACATCGTGGTCGCCAACGCCGGCATCCTCATCTCCGGGGAGATCAGCGAGTTCCCGGCTGACCAGTGGCGGCAGGTCCTGGAAGTAGATCTGTTCGGCTACTTCCTGACGGCCAAACACGCCGCGCGCGTAATGAAACCACAGAAGCGCGGCGTAATCCTCCAGATCAACTCCAAGTCGGGAAAGAAGGGCAGCTACAAGAACTCGGCCTACGCAGCCGCCAAATTCGGCGGCATCGGCCTGACGCAGAGCATCGCGCTCGACCTTGCGGAATACGGCATTCGCGTCAATGCCGTCTGCCCCGGCAACCTGCTGGATTCGCCGCTGTGGGTCAACTCGCTCTACCGCCAGTACGCCGAGAAATGGGGCATCACGGAGGCGGAGGTCCGGCAGCGTTACATGGACCAGGTCCCCATGAAGCGCAGCTGCACGTACGAGGACGTCTGCCACGTGGTGGCATTCCTGGCCTCGGACCAGGCCGCGTACATGACAGGACAGGCAATCAACGTCACCGGCGGACAGGAGATGCACTGATGGAACCCGCAACCGACATTCTGGGACAGCTGACCGCGTTTTCCAACCGGCTCGGCCGGCCGGAGAACGACTATGTGATCGTGGCTGAGGGAAACACCTCGGCGCGCGCCGACGACGCTACCTTCTGGGTCAAGGCCAGCGGCACGGAACTGCAGACCATCCGTCCGGACGGCTTTGTCCGCGTGGTGCTGGAACGCGCACTGGCGATTGTCGCCCGTGCGGACGAACTGGACGATGACGCCGTCAAGCGCGCGCTGGAGAGCGCCAAGGCGGACGCCGGCGCGCCGGGGCGGCCCTCCGTTGAAACCCTCCTGCATGCGCAGCTGCTGTCGCTCGAGGGAATCAACTTCGTCGCGCACACGCATCCAACCGCAGTCAACGCGCTGACGTGCTCCGCCGCTTTTCCCAGGGCCTGCCGCGGAAGGCTATTCCCGGACGAGATCGTGCTCTGCGGCACAGCGCCGCTGCTGGTCCCCTACGTGGACCCCGGGCTGCCGCTGGCGCGCGCGGTCCGGACCCACCTGCGAAAGTATCTCGACACGCACGGCCAGGCTCCCCGGATGGTCTTGATGCAGAACCACGGCCTGATCGCGCTCGGCCGCACGCCGCGGCAGGTGGAGGACATCACGGCCATGGCGGTCAAGACCGTGCGTGTCCTGTCCGGAACGTTTGCATTCGGCGGCCCGCATTATTTGACGGCCCGGCAGGTCGCCCGGATCCACACGCGTCCGGATGAACTCTACCGGCGCCAGAAACGCGACTCGTAAGCCGGAGGCGTCATGCGCGAATGTTCGGTGGCAGCCGTGGACCTGGGCGCGGAGAGCGGCCGCGTGATGCGCGTGTCCCTCGCGGACGGGCGGCTGCACACGCAGGAAATACACCGTTTTGCCAACACTCCTGTGCGCGGCGCAGGAACCCTCTGCTGGGACGCCCCGCGACTGTTCGCGGAAATCCGGCAGGGGCTGTGCCACGCAGCGGCGCGTGGTTCGCTGTCCGGCATCGGCGTGGACACCTGGGGTGTCGACTTCGCGCTCCTGGATGAACAGGACCATCTGCTCGAAAATCCGTTTCATCACCGTGACCGGCGAACGGACGGCATGATGGAAGAGGCTTTCCAGCGCATGCCGCGCGAGGAGATTTTCGAACGCACCGGCATCCAGTTCCTGCCGATCAACACGCTGTACCAGGTTCTTTCGCTTGCAATCCACCGGCCAGAGATCCTGCAGCGTGCGCGGACTTTTCTGACCATGCCGGACTTGTTTCACTTCTGGCTGACCGGACGCAAGGCCTGCGAATACACCAATGCCACCACCACGCAACTGTACGACGCGCGGGCCGGCGGCTGGTCGCAGCCGTTGCTGGCGGCCATCGACATGACGACGGCGCTCTTTCCGGAGGTTGTCGCGCCGGGCACCCCTCTGGGTGCGATGCTCCCGGCAATTGCCGGGGAGATGGAAGGGCTGGCTGGCACGCCGGTTATTGCTCCGGCCTGTCACGACACTGCGTCCGCGGTCGCCGGCACGCCGCTCGGCTCAAAACGCTCGGCCTACATCAGTTCGGGAACCTGGTCGCTCGTCGGCGTGGAGGTGCCACGGCCCCTGATCACTCCGCAGACATTCGCAGGCAACTTTACGAACGAAGGCGGCGTGGACGGGACCACGCGGCTGCTGAAGAATGTCATGGGGCTGTGGCTGCTGCAGGAATGCCGCCGCGCCTGGACGGCTGGCGGTGCGTCCTATTCCTACGACGACCTGGAGCAGCGGGCCGGGGTGGCCCGGCCGTTTGCGGCATTCGTGCATCCGAACGCACCGGAATTTCTTCCCCCGGGCGACATGCCCGGCAGGCTGCGGGCCTACGGCGCGCGAACGGGGCAGCGTTTTCCGGAGGATCCCGGCGCTGTGACGCGCTATCTGCTGGAAGGGCTGGCCCTGCAGTACCGTCACACGCTCCGCGAACTTGAGACATGCCTCGGCTGGCAGGTGGATGCCATTTATGTCGTCGGCGGCGGATCGAAGAACCGGCTGCTCTGCCAGATGACGGCAAACGCCACGGGCCTGCCCGTTGTGGCTGGTCCGGTCGAGGCGACCGCGTTGGGCAACGCGATTGTGCAGATGAAAGCCCTGGGGACAATTGCCTCGCTCGCGGAGGGGCGCGAGATCGTCCGGAAATCATTCCCGCAGGTCGCCTTTACGCCGCGCGACTGCGGCGCATGGGACGAAGCCGCCGTGCGGTGGGAGTGCTTCCGGTTGCCATCCCGGCCACCTCATTCCAGTCCGCCGCTGACCGGGAGAAGAACCTGTTGATCGTACCCTGTAATCGTTGAAAAGGACCTGTTATGAGCACGATTATTATACCTTGCCGGCAAAAATGGGCTGGAACGATGAGCGACCGTGAGCGGTTCAACCGCCAGATGCACTACCAGCCGGTGGACCGCTGCTTCAACATGGAGTTCGGCTACTGGGACGAGAACTTCAAGACGTGGGACGTTTTTGTCCGCCACGGCATCACGAACAATAGCGATGCGGACCGTTTCTTCAACTTCGACCGGATCGAGCAGGTGCGGGGCATTACCGGTTTGCACCCGCTCTTCGAGCAGATTGTCGTGCGGGAGACCGCCACCACAAGAATCATCCGGAGCGGCGGCGGGCTCCTGGCCGAGGTGCCCAAGGACCAGCACGACACGATCCCGCACTTTTTGGAGTCCTCCATCAAGACCCCGGACGACTGGAAGCAGGTCAAGGCCGAGCGTTTTTCCATGGACCACCCCGCGCGAAAGGTGGATGTGGCCGCGCTCCAGCGCGCGCACCCGGCGAACCGAGATTACCCGCTGGGCGTCTGGACCGGCTCCATGATCGGGCACGTACGCAACCTACTCACCTTCGAGGGGCTCTGCTACGCCATCTACGACTACCCGGAGATGGTGGAGGACATGGTCGAGACGCACTGCCGGCTCATCGAGCAGTTCCTTGACCAGGTGCTCGGCAACGTTGAGTTCGATTACGCATGTGGCTGGGAGGACATCTGCTTCAAGAACGGACCGATCGTGCCGGTGCCGTTCTTCTGCGACGTGGTTCTGCCGCGCTACGTGCGCATCCGCCAGCGCCTGCACCGGCACGGCATCACGCTCTGGTACACCGATTGCGACGGCGATGTGCGCCCCATCCTGCCCTACCTCCTCGAAGGAGGCATCAACTGCCTTTTCCCATTCGAGGTGAACGGCTGCGCCCACCCCGCCGAACTGCTGCAGGAATACGGCAGGGACCTGCGCATCATGGGCGGAGTGGACAAGATGTCCCTGGGTGCCGGCAAAGAGGCGATTCGGAAATATCTGGAGAGCCTGACGCCCCTGGTCGAACGCGGCGGGTACATCCCTTTCTGCGACCACCGCTGCCCGCCCAATGTCAGCCCGGCGGATTATCTCTATTATCTCGACCTGAAAGAGTCGATGTTCGGCATTCCCGGAAGAATCTGATTTTTTCACCAGCCGTGCGACATTATTTCGCGGCAGGCAGCCTCATTTCGGACATTTTGTCCGCCTGCCGCTGACACAAACTAAAGTAACGGCTGTGCCGCCATCCGGACTCGTACATGCAACCCACGTCAGATCAATGGCTGCCGCAGCTTTTTGTTCCACGCCAGGGACTTGGCTGCATGGCATGTTTTTTGCTATCATTCGCCGCGCATGTTGGCAACGAGATTTTATCTTGCCGGCATTAGAATTCCGTCGCGTGCGCCTCCGGTTCATGAGGCACAGCCGTGGCGGCAAACGACAGGGGACAAGGATGCTGACAGTTTGCGAGCTTCACAAGAGTTTCGGTCCCATTCAGGCTGTCCAGGGAGTCTCTTTCACCGTCAACAAGGGTGAAGTGCTCGGCTTTCTGGGGCCGAATGGCGCGGGCAAGACCACCACCATGCGCATGATCACCGGGTTCCTGCCACCTTCGAGCGGCACGGCCAAAATCTGCGGCCACGATATTCAGGAGGATCCGGTCGGCGCCAAGCGCTGCCTCGGCTACCTGCCGGAAAACGCGCCCAGTTACCATGCCATGACCGTTACCGAGTTTCTCACCTTCATTGCTGAGGTGCGTGGATTCCGCGGCAGCGACTGCCGCGACCGCGTCGAGGCCGCCATCGTGAAAAGCCGCCTCGAATCCGTGCGCAACCAGACCGTGGAGACGCTCTCCAAGGGATACCGCCAGCGCACCTGCTTTGCTCAGGCGGTCCTGCACGATCCTCCTGTGCTGGTCATGGACGAGCCCACCGACGGCCTCGATCCGAACCAGAAATTTGTCGTGCGTCAGATGATCCGTGACATGGCCGCTGAAAAGGCCATCATCATCTCCACCCACATCCTCGAGGAGGTCGATGCGGTCTGCACCCGCGCCATTGTTATCGCCCGCGGCCGGATCGTCGCCAATGGCACGCCAGCCGAACTCCGGGCGCGCGCTCCGAACGGAAGGCTTGAGGATGTCTTCCGCACGCTGACCATGACCGAGGAGGTGCCGCGCCATGTGTAATTCCTGCATTGTCCGGACCATATTCCGCCGCGAGTTCCGCAACTACTTCAACTCGCCCGTGGCCTACGTATTCCTGGTGGCGTTCCTGCTGCTGGTGAACGCGCTGACCTTCCTGTTCGCCCAGTATTACGAGGGGCATCAGGCTGACCTGACGGCATTCTTCCTCTGGCACCCGTGGGTCTACCTCCTGCTGGTGCCTGCCGCCACCATGGGGCTCTGGGCTGAGGAACGGCGCACCGGCACCATTGAACTGCTGCTCACGCTGCCCATCACGCTCGGCCAGGCCATTCTCGGAAAGTTTCTCGCGGCCTGGGCCTTCCTGGGTGTCGCGCTGGCGCTGACCGGGGTGATTATCCCGACTACCATCTTCCTGCTGGGCGGCAATCTGGACCTCGGTGTGACGTTTGCCGGCTACCTGGGGTCGTTCCTCCTGGCAGGCGCCTGTGTGGCCGTCGGCACGCTGACATCCGCCATGACCCGCAGCCAGGTCATCGGCTTCGTGCTGGCCCTGTTTGCCTGCCTCGTGTTCGACCTGGCCGGCTTCGATCCACTGGTGCGCCTCTTTTCCGGCTGGTCGCCCGCGCTGGCGGACTTTGTGGCGCAAGGCAGCTTCCTGCGCCACTTCGAATCGCTGCGGCGCGGCGTCATCGACCTCGTTGACCTGGCCTACTTCGGCGGTATCATGGCAATCGCACTGATTGCCACGCACGCAGTCCTGAACAGCCGCAAAGGCGCCTGATTCTTTTGCACCCAAGGAGATCCCTCATGACGCTTCCCCCCCAAGGCATCGCCCGCAAGATCGGCGCCGGCGCCCTCGCCGTGGCGCTGACGGCCGTGATCGTCATCGCCGCAAACCTGATCCTGACGAACGCGCACCTGCGCCTGGACCTGACCCGCGGGCGCCAGTTTTCGCTTTCCGACGGCACGCGCCGCCTCCTGGCAAAGGCGGATCGCGACATTACGCTCCAGCTTTATGTCAGCCGCTCCGGCGATCTGCCGGTCGACCTGAAGACCTACGCCCGCCATCTGGAGGAACTGCTGCTGGAGTATCGCGCAGCCGGACTCGGCCGCATCATCCTCGAGACCTACGACCCGAAGCCTGACTCGGATGCCGAGGAACGGGCCACTGCCGCTGGCCTCGAACCCCAGACCCTCAACCTCTATGCCTCGCCCGTTTATCTGGGCCTCGTGGCCCGGTGCGGCAGCGAGCAGCAGGTTGTGCCCTCGTTTGCGGCGGTCGAAGATGCCCGGCTCGAGTACACCCTCACCCGCCTGATCAGCCGCGTCCTCTTCCCGCAGAAGTCGGTCCTCGGCGTGCTCAGCAGCCTCCCCGTGCTCGGTGCGCCCATGAACCAGATGCAGATGATGATGGGGCAGCCACCCGACCAGGGGTGGATGGCGTTCCAGATGCTTCGCGAGGATTACGAGGTTCGCAGCGTGCCGCTGGAGACCGAAGGGATCGATCCCGAAATCCGCACGCTCATCGTGGTGCATCCGAAGAATTTGAGCGACCGCACCCTCTTTGCCATCGATCAGTTCGTGCTGCGCGGCGGGCGGCTGGTGGTCTGTGTGGACCCGCTTAATGCCACGGACGCCCGTTCCAGCGAGAATGACAATCCGATGATGCGCATGGCCGGCAGCGACACCTCCTCGACACTCGGCAAGCTTTTCGACGCCTGGGGCGTCGGCTTCGACCCCACCCAGGTGATTGCCGACCTTCGCGCCGTGACCACCCTCTCCGGCCAAGGCCAAGTGATTGAGAGCCCCACCTTCCTCTGGATCCGCAATGACCGGATGAACCCGGACGACATCCTCTCCCGGCCGCTGGACCAGATCATGCTGCCGTTTGCCGGCTCGCTGACGGACAACACCAAGGGGAAGCGCACGTTCACTCCCCTGATCTATTCCTCTGCCGACGCCTCCTGCCCCATTGATGCCCTTGGCGCGCAATATGCAACCATCTCCTCCATCCGCAGACATTTCCGGCCGGACAACGTCCGCCATGTCCTGGCCGCCCGCCTCAGCGGCACGTTCGAGACCGCTTTCCCAAAAGGACCGGACGGCACCGCGTCAAACATTGCGCCCGCCCAGCTCCTCAAAGGAAACAGCGCCGTGCTGATCGTGGCAGACGCTGATTTCCTTTCCAACGAGAGCTGCGTCCGCCCCGTCTCCCTTGGCTTCGGCCTGCAGAACTACCAGCCGATCAACGACAACCTGACCTTCTTCCTGAACGGCGTAGAGCAACTGGCCGGCCGCGAGGAACTGCTCAGCCTCCGCGCCCGTGGCTCCTTCAAGCAGTCGTTCCGCCATGTCGATGAACTGGAACTGCGCGCCATGCGCGCCTGGCAGGCCAAGGAAGAGGAGTTGTCCAAGGAACTCGTGGACACACGCGCCAGGATCCAGGAGCTACAGCAGAAAAAGGGCGCCCAGAAATTGCTGCTTTCGCGCGAGCAACAGGTCGCGATCGAGACGTTCCACCGCAAGGAGGCGGACATCAACCACCAGCTCAAGGAGGTCCGCAAGGAACTCCGCCGCGACATCGAAAAGCTCGGCATCGTGGTCAAGGCCGTCAATATCGCGGCCATGCCGCTGCTCCTGATCCTTTTCGGCGTCGCGCGCACGATCGCCCGCCGCCAGCGTCGCTGATTTTCTGCCTGGAGATACCCCCATGAAGCCAAGCAAACTCCTTCTTCTCGCCGCCGTCGCCGCCATCCTGGTGGCGCTGGCCTTCTGGTCCAACCAACAGACACGTGCCACGCCGCCCGCAGCCGTCGGCCAGCGCCTGCTGCCACGGCTCGAGCTGGCGTCCATCGCCCGCGTCGAGATCGCCGGCCGCGGCGCTCCGATTGCCCTGGTTCGCATGGACAGCGGCTGGGTCGTGACCAACCTGTTCAACTATCCGGCGGATGTCGTGAAGCTCCAGTCTGCGCTGCTCCAGCTCGCAGAGCAGAAGATCGGCGACGTGACCCGCGGCGTGAACATCGACACCAACGCCACGCTGGTCGATCTGCAGGACGCCTCCGGCCGGCCGCTGGCCACGCTGCGATTGGGACCGCCATCAGCCGAACGCCCCGGAGTGCGTCCCCGGCAGGGGCGCACTGTCGCCGTGGCCGGCGACAGCCAGGTGTATTGTGTAAAGGATTCGCTGTCCGAATTTGACGGCGAGCCGCGCGACTGGATCGACAGCCAGCTCCTCCGCCTTTCCAGTGCCGACATCCAGCGCATCGAACTGGCCAGCCCCACCGGCGCGGTCCTGACATTGACCCGCAATACAGGAACCCTCCAGCTGCAGGGAATTGCCACCAACGAGGAGTTCGAAGCCGGACATTCCTACGGTATCGAGTCGGCCTTCTGCTACCTGAGTTTCGTGACCGTCGCAGATCCGAAGTTGACCAACTCCCAGACCGGCATGCTGGCCCCCAGCGTCTATCGCGTCCAGCTGAAGAACGGCGACGTGTACACCGCGCGCATCGGTGCCACGGCAACCAACGGCTGCCGCTACCTGCACATGGAGGCTGCCCTCGCCCCGGCGGGCACAAATGCCGCAGCGCAAGCCGAACTGGCTGCGCGCAAAACAGAACTGGACCAGAAACTCGGCAAATGGACCTATCTGCTCTCTGCCACCGCTGCGGAGAACATGACGCGCACGCGCGCCGAGCTAGTCAAAGCGAAGGCTGTTGCGACCAACGAATCCGCCACCGCGAAAGCCCCGGCGTTGATCAATACGCCGTGAGCCGCGGGCAGCCGGGAAGATGGATTTTTGACCGCTGCTGACGGGTAACTGCTCACTGCCGAATCCAAGGAGCCAACAACATGGACATCCAGAACACCACGCGTCAGATCGCCGACCAGGCCAAAACCATCGAGCGCCTGCGGCAGGAAGTCAATAAGGTGATCGTCGGCCAGGAGCGCCTGATCGACCGCCTGCTGATCGCGCTGCTCACCGGCGGACACGTGCTGCTGGAGGGCGTCCCCGGCCTGGCCAAGACCACAGCGGTCCGTACGCTGGCCCGGGCTCTCGGCCTGGCCTTCCATCGCATCTCCTTCACGCCGGACCTGCTTCCTGCCGACGTCACCGGCACCATGATCTACAGCCCCAAGGACGGCACCTTTACGCCCAAGCAGGGTCCTGTTTTCACCAACCTGCTGCTGGCGGATGAAATCAATCGCGCCCCGGCCAAGGTCCAGAGCGCCCTGCTCGAGGCCATGCAGGAGCACCAGGTCACCATCGGCGACCGCACCTATCCCCTGCCCGTGCCGTTTCTCGTGCTTGCCACGCAGAACCCCATCGAACAGGAAGGCACCTACCCGCTCCCCGAGGCGCAGGTGGACCGCTTCATGCTCAAGTGCATCGTGAGACACCCCTCCCGCGATGACGAACGCCGCATCATGAACCGCTTCACCAGCCGACAGACGATCGACATCGCCGTCGTGCTTTCCGCCGCGGAGCTCGAAGGGCTGCGCCAGACCCTGGACCAGGTCTACTGCGACGAAAAAGTAGGCGAATACATCCTGGACATTGTTTTCGCCACCCGTACCCCCAAGGCATACAAGCTCGAAGCCCTTGCCAACCAAATCGAGATCGGCGCATCCCCACGCGCCACGCTCTACCTGAACCTCGCCGCGCGCGCCAACGCCATGCTCCATGGCCGCGCCTATGCTACGCCCCAGGATGTGAAGGAAATCGCCCATGACGTCCTGCGCCACCGCATTCTGCTCACCTACGAGGCTGAGGCCGAGGAAGTCACCAGCGAGAAGATTATCGACACGATTCTGGCCACGATACCGGTACCGTGATATGGATACGAACGCTGCCCCAGGCGATGATGGTTCAACGGTTCACAGTTCAACGGTTAGCCAGAACGAGATTCTCCGCCCCATCAGAAGCCACAACCACTGAACCGTGAACCCTTGAACCGCTGAACCCCCATTTACATGCCCATTGACACACAGGAACTGATGAAGCAGGTCGGGCGGATCCGAGTCCTGACCAACCGCTTGATCGATGATCGCCTCTCCGGCGATTACCACTCGATTTTCCGCGGGCATGGGATTGAATTCGACGAGGTCCGCCCCTATGTTCCCGGCGACGACGTGCGCACCATCGACTGGAACGTCACCGCCCGCACCGGGTTCCCGCACATCAAGCGCTTTGCCGAGGAGCGCGAACTGACCATCCTGTTCCTGATTGATGTCTCCGGCTCGCAGGTCTTCGGTTCCGGTACGCGCCAAAAATCCGAGTTGTCCGCCGAAATCGCCTGCCTCCTCTCGCTCACCGCCCTGCGCAACCAGGACAAGATCGGCCTGATCCTGTTCAGCGATCGCATCGTCAAGTCCATCCCTCCGCGCAAGGGGCGCACGGCGGTCATGCGCCTGGTGCGCGAAATCCTTGCCGCCGAGGAGACACGCCACGGCACCGACATCCGCGCCGCCTTGCGCTTCCTCAGCAACATCCAGAAACGCAAGGCGGTCGTCTTCCTGATCTCCGACTACCAGGACCGCGACTACGAGAAGGAACTGCGCGTGGCTGCCCGGCGCCACGACCTGATCTCCTGCATCGTCTCCGATCCCCGCGAACAGGAACTGCCGAACGTCGGCCTGGTCGAGCTTCAGGACCCGGAAACCGGCGAACTTCTCCTCGTGGACACGGGCTCCCGCCGCGTGCGCGAGTCGTTCGCCGTTACTGCCGCGCGAGACCGGGATGCCCTGCTCACCACTCTGCGCCGCTGCGGCGTGGACACGCTCGATCTTTCCACCGACCGCGCCTATATCGACGACGTGCGCCGGCTCTTCCACCGGCGCCAGCAGCGCGGCGGGAGGCGGCAATGAAATGCGCCTCACCGGTCTGGTGGAAACGCCCGGCAGCCATCGTTCTGCTGCTGATTCTTGCCGCCCTCCTGCACGCCGGAGAGAAGGCCGCACTGACCACCAATCTCCTGAAAGGGCCGGTGGATATCCAGCTTACCGCCGATGCTGCGCAGGTCTGCGCCGAACGCGACCTGTTTGTGACGGTCCACATCAGCTCTCCGGACTACCTCCGGGTGACTCTGCCGGACCTGCGCGAGCGTTTCCGCGGCTTCCGGCAGGCGGAAAGCTTTGCCCGCGATCCGATCATTGCCAACGGCGTAACCCGCAGTGAACAGCGTTGGCGCATGGTACCGGACCTCCAGCGCACCTACCGCCTGGCGCCGTTTGCCGTGCGCGTGGAGGACACCCGCCTGCGGCCGGCCACGATCAAATGGCTCGCCACGCACCCGGTAATCTTCGCGCCCGAGCCGCCCGCCGCGCCTGTCAGTGGCGAACCTGACGTTCCGCTGCGCCCGTTCTGGATCCCGCCAACCCTGCAAACCGTCCTGGCATGGATCGCCTGGGGATTGTTGGCACTGCTGCTGGCCGGTGGCATCTTCTGGGGCGTACGCCGGTTGCGCCGCCACGTCCGCGAGCTTCGCATGTCGCCGCGCGAACGCGCGCTTGCCGAGCTTGACCGCCTGCTCCGCCGCAACCTTGTGGCCAAGCGGCTCTATAAGGATTTTTACATCGAATTGACTATGGTGGTGCGGCGCTACATTGAGCGCGCGCATCGGATTCATGCCCCCGAGCAGACCACCCAGGAATTCCTCGCCGCAGCCGCGAGCCACCCACACTTCACCCCTGCGGCCGTCGCCCAGCTCAAGACGTTCCTCGAATCCGCCGATCTGGTCAAATTCGCCGGCCAGGAAGCCACGCCGCAGCAGGCGGATGGGGCCGTGGCCAACGCCCAATCGTACGTCGTGCACGATGCCCAAGAAGAGGAAAAGAGAGGAACGCCGAATGCTCCGCCCGCCAACGCCCGGTCCTGATGTTGTCACGCTCCCATTCCGACCTTTGACTTCTGATAGCTGAAACATGTTCCGATTTGCCACACCGCTCGCCTTCCTGCTGCTGCTCCCCTGGGCAGTGGCCGCCTGGCGTCTGTTCCGGCGCGGCGCGCCCGCCGCGATCCTCTTCGCGCCGACCCGCCGGCTGCCGGAACGCACCGCCGGCTGGCGCGTCCTGCTGGCGCGCGTGGCGCCCCTGCTCTTCCTGATCGGCGCGCTGGCGCTGATCGTCGCAGCAGCCCGCCCGCAAACCCGCCTGGCGCGCACGCAGCGCAACATCAACGCCATCGCCATCGACATGGTCGTGGACGTCTCCGGATCCATGCAGGCGCTCGACCTTTCGGAACGCACCGCCGTGGGGATGAACTACAAGACCCGTCTGGACGTGGTCAAGGACACCTTCGCCGATTTCATCACGCAGCGGCCGGACGATCTTGTTGGACTGATCAGCTTCGGTGGCTATGCCTCCACCCGATGTCCCCTGACCGCCGACCATGAGGCACTGCTGCACGTGCTCAAGGGCGTGGAGATCCCGAGCGTCAGCGCCAGCGCCCAGGGGCGCGCCGTCGACGCCGAGGAGGACCGGACCGCCATCGGTGATGCGCTGGCCACCGCCGCCGCACGCCTCGCCAATGCCGAGCCCAAAAGCCGCATCATCGTGCTGCTGACCGACGGCGACTCCAACACCGGCATCATCGCCCCCGAACAGGCGCTCGACGCGGCCCGGAAAATGGGGATCAAGGTCTTCACCATCGGCGTGGGAAGCAACGGCAACGCGCCCTTCCGCGTGCGCGACGCCTTCGGCCGCGATGCGATCGCCTATGCCGAGGTCACCTTCAACGAGGGGTTTCTCCGCCACGCGGCCGAGGTCACCGATGGCCGGTACTATAGCGTGCGCGATCACGACGCCATGCAGCGCAGCCTCGAGAGCATCAGCACACTCGTGACCACGCCAATCGCACGAAATGTCTACGAACAGTATCATGAATGGTTCGGCTGGTTTCTGCTGGCCGGCGGATTGCTGACCATCATGTCCCTCTCGGCGCAGATGCAGGCGACCCGGAGGCTGTTATGAAATCGAGAGAATCCAGGATTCAGGATTCAGGATTCAGCTGCCAGAATGAAAATTCTGGGTTCTGGATTCTGCATTCTGCATTCTGCATTCCGCATTCCTGAATCTACCCATGCACTTTGTTCATCCATGGCTCCTGCTGTTACTCCTGGCGATTCCGCTGGCGGGCGCGGCATGGTTCTGGATGCTCCGGCAGGGGCGCCGGAATCTGGACCGCCTCGTCGCGCCGGCCCTGCAACCGCGCCTGATGCCGCCGCATTCGGCGCTGCGTCTGCAGATTCAGCTTGTTCTGGCGCTGGCGGGGCTGGCGCTGCTGGTCGTGGCAATCGCACGGCCGCAGTGGGGCCTCCGCGAGGAGCGTGTCCTGTCGCGCAGCCGCAACCTGGTAATCGCCGTCGATGTCTCCCGTTCCATGCTCGCCCGCGACGTGCATCCCAACCGCCTAGAGCGCGCCAAGGTTGACGTCATGGACCTGATCGGCGAACTCAAGGGTGACCGTGCAGCGCTGCTGGCGTTCCGCCGGCGCGGCGTGCTGCTCTGCCCGCTGACCACGGACTACGCGTATCTCCGCCAGGCGCTCGACGGACTCTCGCCCGACAGCGCCCCACGCGGCGAAACGGACCTGGCCGACGCGATCCGCAAGTCGCTCGATGCCCTTTCGCCGGCACAGGACGATCACAACGCCATTTTGCTGATTTCCGACGGTGAGGACCTCGCTGGCGAAGCCCTTGCCGCCGCGCAGGAATCCAGGCGCCGCGGCGTGCCGATATTCACCGTCGGCATCGGCGACACCTCGGGCACCACAATCCCGGAAGAAAACGGCATTGGCTCCCTGGTGTATCAGGGTGAAACCGTCCGCAGCCATTTGACCGAAGAGACGCTTTCCGCCATTGCCCGCGCTTCCGGCGGCCGTTACGTCCCGCTGGGAACCGCCAGCACCGTGCAAACTACGCTGGGCGCGATCTTCCGCCAGCATCTCCGCCAGATCGCCGCCAGCGAACAGCAGGAGACCCTTGTTCGACGACACGTCGACCGGTACCAGTGGTTTCTATTCCCCGCCATCGGGCTGCTGCTCCTCGTGGCCGTGCTCAGCCGCGGGCGCCTGACCGCCCTGCGTACCCGCTCCCTGCAACCGCCGGCATTGCCAATTTCTCTGGCTGTTGTGCTCCTGACAGCCGCATTCGCACACGGCGCCACGAACCACGTTGCCACGCCCGCCTTGTTGCCGCCCGAAGCCCCGACCGTTACTGCTGGCGGCCGTGCGGCTGCGCGCGAGGCGCAGTCGCTCTATCGGCGTGGTAAGTACCGGGAGGCGGCGGATACCTACGTCTCGGCCGCGCGCGGCGCCGATGCCGAAGAAGCACAGACGTACCAGTTCAACGCCGCACTGGCGCTTGTTCGTCTGCACGCCGGACAGGAAGCCATCGTCCTGCTGGAACCGATTCTCCATGCGCCACGGGCCGGCGATCGCGCCGCCGAACTTCTGGGCGCGGCCGCGTTCCAGACTGCCGCTGCCACCAACGGCCCCGATGCCGCGGAGGCCAGACTTCAGGCGCTCGAGACTGCCGGCGCCGCTTTCCAGCAGGCGCTGCGCAACCAGCCCCAGGAGTCGCGCCGCCGCCAGAACCTGGCCCGCGCCAGCCAGCAACTCCCCGCGCTGCGCGAGGAAACCCGCATTGCGCGCATTCTCCGCGAAAAGGGACAGACGCCGCCGGATCAACTTCTGGCCGGCATGCTGCAGGAACAGCGCGCGTTCCTTCACGAGGTGCCCGCCGCTTTTACCAACGAGGTGCCGGAGCTGATCCGCCAGCTGGAATCACTGGCCGACCGGCAGGAATGCAATCGCGATCTCTGGGTGCCGCTAAAACGCGCGGTTTTGCAGTCGCCCGCCCTGACCAACGTGCAGCAGCGCGCCGAATTCGAGCGCCTGGTCGAAAGCGCGCGCGATACCATGCAGAATGCGGCTGACCGGCTGCGTGATCTCGATCCTGAGGCCTGTCCGTTTTTGACGCGTTGCGAGCCGACAGTTTACCTTTTCTGGCGCGGCATGACTACCCCGCCCGGGTTGATCGACGAGGACATCGCCCTGCAAAGCAACGTCCTGACACGCGCCGATCAGCCGATCGTCCCCTACCGCCCGGATCAACCCGAAGCCATGGCCCTGACCCGCGATTTCCAAAAACGCTTCCCGGCGTGGGCGGATCAGATGGCCAAGACAGCACAGTCCGACACCAACGCCCCCACGCTCAAGCCCGCGGACCGCGCCGAGATCGAACGCCTGACGTGCGAAACCATCCCGCTCCAGGAAAAACCAACCTCTGTCGGTCAGCGCCAGTCGTTGAAGAACCTTCTGCGCATCCGCGAACTCCTCCCCAAGCAGCAGCAATCGCAACAGCAGCAGCAGCAACAACAGCAGAAACAGCCACAGCCGCAGAAGCCGCAGGAACAAAAGCAACCGCCGCCACAGCAGCCCAAGGACAAGCCGGAACAGAAGCAGGAGCCGCAGGAGCCGCCGCGCGAACCACCGCCAAAGAATGTGCAGGATCTCCTGCAGCGCGCACTGCAGCGCGAAAAAGAGCACGAAACGGACAAACGTCGTCAGGCGGAAAAAGTCCCCCTGCTTCCCGGCGAACGCGATTGGTGACCTCCTCATGGTGCTTGTTCCAAGAACTGGTTGTCCGGTGCGCGCTGCTTTGGCCGCGCTGGGACTTCTGGCGGCCATTGCCCGTGCCGAGGTCATGCTCACTGTCCAACCGAACCGCACGCAGATCTACCTGGGCGAATCCCTGCTGCTCAACGTCGTCGTGAACGGCGCGGACGACAGCCAGTCCGTGCCCGACCTCACCGCGTTGCCGGCTGACGTACAGTACCTCGGCTCGCAAAGCCTGAGCCGGCACATGCTCCAGATCATCAACGGCCACACGAGCCGGGAGGATGTCTCCTCGCGCCAGTTCGCCTTTCAGGTGAAGCCGCGTGCTGCCGGCACGTTTTCCACAGGTCCGATCACGTTGCGCACCAATGGGCAGCGCTACGCAGGGCGCGGACCGGACGTGCAGGTGACAGGCCAGGAGGTGCAGGATCTGGTCTCTGCACACATCGCTGCCAGCCGCGAGACTGTGCTGGTGGACGAACCGTTCACCATCACGCTATCCGTGGCGATCGCCAACATGCCGCCGCCCAACGAGAAATACGAACCGGTTCTGCCCACCGCACCGCCGCATCTCGACTGCACCTGCCTGAGCCAGCCGGAAGTCCAGGGTTTGCAAACGCCGGACCTGAAGCGCCTGCTGGAGGGATTGGTTACCAACGATCCCCGTGTTCCGGCTGTTACGATCAATGACTATCAGACGCAGTCCATGGACCTGTTTGCCCATCTGCTCAATGGCACCGACCCGCGCCGCGCGCAACCCATTCGCTTTCGCCTGCCCGCGCAATCCGTCGTGCGAGATTGCCGCGCCTGCCAGGAATACACCATCTCCCTTGCCTACACCCCGCGCCAGGAGGGTGATTACACGTTCGGTCCGCTGGTCTTCAAAGGTCCGGTCATCACCAACGCCGACGCGCGCGGACAGGCCCTGCTGCGCGAGGTTTTCTGCGTCGGTCCGGCTGTCACCGTGCGCGTGGTGCCGCCGCCGGAAACCAACCGCCCCGACTGTTTTATTGGTTCGGTCGGGACCCGCCTGGCCGCGCGCGCCGAACTCGACGCCAGCATCTGCAAGGTTGGCGACCCGCTGACGCTCTCGCTCGACCTGACGGGCGACATCAGCCTCGGCAACATGCGCCCGCCCATCCTGGGGCTGCAACCCGATCTCACCGTCGATTTCCGGATTTACGATGACAATGTCGAATCCCTTTCCATCCCCTCCGGCAAGCGTTTCCGCTACCGCGTCCGCCCCCTCCGCGAGGGAACGCTCGAAGTTCCGCCGATCCAGGTGGCGTGGTTTGACACTGCCAGCCGGACCTATCGCATGACCCGCACCCTGCCCATCCCGGTCCAGTCCCGCGCCAACACGCAACTCGTCGCCGATAGCACCAACCAGCCGGCGTACGCCATGCGCCTGACTGTGGAACACGCAGCAGCCGCCGCGCCTGCTGCCATCACCGTGGCGGCTGCCGGCGCTGCTCCAGCCCGCCTGCTGCCGCCCATTCGTATCCTCGCGCTTTGGCTGGCAGCGGGACCACTGGCCTGGTTGCTGGCGTGGGGCGGACGGCACCTCTATCGGCGTCGCATTTCGCTGGCCCAGGCGTATCGTCGCAACCGCGCTCTCGCGCTGGCACTGGCAACCCTCCGTGCCGCGGGCCCACAGCCCGACGCCGCCCAGGTCGGCCAGACCATCCGTGCGTTCCTGGCTGCACGCCTGAACGTGACCGGCAGCGTTCTTACCCCGGGCGAGGTTGCCACGCTGCTGCGCGCGCATGGCGTGACCGCCACATCCGCGTCCTCCTGCGGCGCACTGCTGGCACGCCTGGACCAGGCCCTCTACCGACCCGATGCCGCCGCCAGCGAAACCGCTGCCGTGATCCCCGAGGCGCTGGCGCTGCTGCCGCGGATCGCCTTTGAACTCGACCGGCCAATTGCCGACTCGGAGGAGACGCCATGAAGCCGGTTGGCACCCTCCTGCGCGTCGCGTTGATCCTCGCGGTGACACTGACTTCTGTCGCGGTCCGTGCGGATGACGCGTCCCGGTGGTTTCTCTGGGAGCAGGCCAACGCACGCATGGCTGCCGCGCGCACGCCAGACGACTTCCTCGCTGCCGCCCGCGCTTATCACGAACTGGTGAACGACGGCGTCCGCAATGGTCCGCTGTTTTTCAACCTCGGCACTGCGCTGCTGCTGGCCGGCGACAGCGAGAACGCCGCGGTCGCGCTGCGCCGGGCGGAACGCTATGCCGGGAGCACGCCCGAAATCCGCACGAACCTCCGCCAGGCGCTTGCCCTGCAGTCCGGCCAGACGGACGCGGAGCTGCCGTGGGACTACCTGCTTTTCTTCTGGCACCATGACGCACCGCTGCCGATCCGCGCGCAGGCTGCCCTGGGCGGCTGGCTGCTGCTCTGGGTGGCGTTACTGCTGCGGTTGTGGTCGCATCCCGGCGCGGGTCGCCTGCGCGCCTTCGCCAATGCCGGCCTGCTTTTCGGCGTGCTGACCTTTTCGATCTTTCTGGCCAGCGTGACACTCTCGTGGCTGCAGGAACAGGCGGATGACCGCGGCTGGAGCGAACGCGTATTCGCCGGCAAAACCATCCCGGAGGCGGCGCCATGAGTTTCAACCGCCTCGCGCTGGCGCTGACACTCGGCATTGCCGCCACGCTCACCGCCCGTGGCGGCGAGCTGCAATCGGCACGCTTCCTCATCGCGCCCGAACGCCCGTACGTCGGCCAGCCATTCGAAATTCGCCTCGAGTTGGAGGTGTCGCCGGGCGCGGAAGCCCAGGACCTGCGGATTGACGGTATCTCGCTCGACCCCTGCGCTACGATCGGCCCGTACAAGCCGGAAGCTCGGCGCGCGGAACGTCGCAGCGACCGGACCGTGGACATCCTGTCTTTTGCCGCCATTGGCCGCGCCACAAAACCATGGCGCCAGGAATTTCACGGCACGCTGCACGCAAATCTGGTGGAACACCGCACCTTTGGCTTTTTTTCATCGACCTACTCCTCATCCGCTGCGATCCGCCTCGGCCCACTGCTGGTGGAGTTCCGTCCGCTGCCGACAACAGGAGTTCCGCCCGGATTTCAAGGCGCCATCGGCACGTTCCGCGTGACCGGCACGCTGGAGCCAGCACAGGCCATGCCCGGCGACCTCGTCAACCTCAACATCACGCTTCTAGGCAATGGCTGGCTGGGCGACGCGCAGGTTCTGCTTCCGCAGCCGGGACCGGATTTCCGCGTCTACCCGCCGCAGGAGCTTGCGCGTGACGAAAAGGGGGCGCTCGCGTTGCGCCAGGTGGTGATACCGCTCACCACGAACGCCACGCGGATCGGCATGGCAAGCCTCCCCTATTTCGACCCCGTGGCCGGTGTCTACCGCGTGGCAACGGCCGGACCTTTCGCGCTGACCCTCAACACGGCGCGGCCGGGTGCGACGGTCCCGGCTGTCAAGCGATTCGACGCCCAGCCGCCCCCCACAGAGTCTGTCGGCGAAATGGCCGTAACGGCGACCGTGGGGCAGGCGCGCCGCTGGCTTCCGTTCGCCGCCGCGCTTATTCTGGCGGTGGTCGTGACAAGCGTACTGCATGCGTGGCGCCCCTGGCTGGCCATTATCGCAGGGATCGTTGTGCTGGCTGCCGGCCTCTATGCGTGTCAACGCTGGACCGGACACATTGAGCGCCAGAATCGCACGATGATCGAACTGGTCACTGCCCGCCTCTGTCCATCACCCACCGCGCGTGCCCTGTTCATCCTGTCCCCCGGCCGTGTGGTCACGCCGGTTGAAAAAGCCGAAAATTGGGTGCTGGTCGAGGCCAACGGTCACCGTGGCTGGGTTCCGGCCGCTACACTGCATCCGTAAGATGCGCCGCGGCCGGCGATACCGCTTGCCTTGCGTCGCACCGTCCGCCTATCATTTCGCGTACAAGGACGCCCTCTATGTTCGATCGCAAACACATTTTCACTCCGGAATCGGGCCACGCCTTGCAGTTCGTCAAATACGCGATCTGCGGCGGGATTGCCACAGCCACGAATATCCTGATTTTTTACCTGCTGGGCTGGAAACTTCTGCCGTGCATGCAGCCGAACGATCTGGTCCTCCGGCTGCTGCACCTGCATGTGCCGGAAATCAGCGACGCGCTGCGAAAGGAAAACGCAACGCTGGCCAATGGCGCGGCCTTCCTGGTCTCAAACCTCGTGGCCTACCTGCTGAACATCCGGTTTGTGTTCCGCTCCGGGCGCCATCGCCGCCTGGTGGAACTGGGGATGTTCTATGCCGTGTCAGGCGTCAGCTTTGTCGTGGGCACCCTGCTGATGCGCTGGCTGATCGGCGCGTTCGGCGTGATGACAACCGTGGCTTTCGTCAGCAACATGGTCGTGGCGCTGCTGATCAACTATGCCATGCGGAAATTCGTGATTTTCAAGGGATAGCTTTTGCCGTGCCAGCAAAATCTATTTGCTTAACTTTTCACCCGGTGATCGCCGTGTAAGGGCATCGCTGCGGGATGTGAAACACCGTCAGAGACGAAAATACACGCCGCAGGTAAGCTGTCAGGTTCGGCATCGCCCACTCCTCCGCCACGCCGTGGCTCACCATCAGCATGGGAAATTGCAGATCTCTCGCATGTGAGCCCATTCGGACGTGCGCGAAAAAATCTTCCACGATCACGCCGCAATCCGCGCCCAGTTCGCGCATGCGCGCCGGATCCGTGATCGCGCCGGTCCCGGTGCCGATACGGCAGACCACGCGCTCCGGATCTCCCGCCAGCAGCACGACATCCTGCCCCAGCGGGCGCAGCCGTGCCAGTAATTGCCGCGCCAGTTGCCGCACGGTTAGGGGTTCGACCTCGGTGACATAGTACGGGTAGGCATCCGCCACCACCCTTCCGCCCAAATCCAGCCCGCGCACCCAGCTGTCGCGCACGCCCTCGCCGGGATAGGCGTCCCAGAAATCGTGGCAGCGGTAAACCGTCAGCCCGATCTCCCGCAGCCAGTCAAACATCAGTTGCTCCGACGGCAACGCCGTGGCCACGTCCGGGGAGGTGGAGCCGTTCCTCGCGCATACGCCGATGGGCTCGTGCGACACGAACAGGTCGGCGCCGCGCGCCACGGCCTCGTGCATGGCCCACCAGGAGGCTTTCCAGGACACGGCCACAGTACGCACCGGCCGCGACAGGTCGCCGGCCTTGCAGGTGTCGGTCGTAGTCGACCAGTCCACCCACGTCCCATGCTCCCGAAAATGCCGTTCGAGATCCAGCCCCGTCATACGCACCTCCACGCCCGGACGCGCGGCGCTCAGCGAAAGTCGCGCAGATGCCCGACCAGCGAGCGGAACCCGCGCCAGTAGAATTTCAGGTCGTCGACGGGGTGGCGCGTGGTAACAATGCGCCGGAGGATGGTTTCCGGAAGCAGGAACCCCCGGTACACCTGCCGTACCGCTGCCTTGATCGTCTCCTCAGGCAAGGGGCACTTCATCACGGCGGTGCGCATGTCGTAGTCATCCCAGTTGCGCGTCTGCAGCAGCCCCTGTGCATCCAGTTCGCGGAACAGCGGTGTGCCGGGATACGGCACCACCATTGTAACCTGCAGCGTGTAGGCGTCGCCCTTGCGCAGCAGCGTCCGCGCCAGTTCCACGGTGTTGCGCACGTCGGCTTCGTTTTCCCAGGGGTAGCCGAACATCACGGTGACGTGCACGTCCAGCCCGGCGCGGGCCGCGGCATGCGCCCCTTCGCGGATCTGCGCGACCTGCACCCCCTTGACCAGCCGGTCGAGCGTCGCCTGGTTGGCGGATTCCATTCCGAACAGGATCAGCCGAAAGCCGGCCTGCCGCATCAGGCGGTAATCGTCGAGCGTCAGGCGGCCGAAGCGCATGTTGCAGTCGATGCGGATCTTCTTGTGGTACCCGCGCGCGATCATCTCCCGGCAGAAGGTCGTCAGCCAGTCGCCCACGGGGAGGCTGCCGGCGTCGTCCATGATCTCGCGCACGCCGTAGCGCTCAATCAGGTTGCCAATCTCGTTCACCACGTCGATCGGGTCGCGCGTGCGGTAGGACGGATAGAGCGTGGTCCAGGAGCAGAAGGTGCACTTGCCGTGCCAGCAATCGCGGCCGGACATGATGTAGGTGCCTGGCGTGCGGCGGAAATTGCCGTTCTTCACGGAATAGAGCCGCCAGCGCGTCAGGTCGCGGTCGATCCACGGCTGCGTGCGCAGATCGTGGTCCAGGCGGAAGGTGCCGCTGTTGTGGACTGCCCCGCCCTCGCGCCAGTAGATGCCCGGCTCCAGCGCATCGTCGCGCGTCAGATGCGCCAGCAGGTTCAGCAGCAGGAAGTCGTAGTTGCCGCCGGTCAGGATGTAGTTGACCGGGCAGTTGGCGAACGTCTCGGCCGGAAGCGCGGTCACGTGGTCGCCGACCATCACGACGCGCGTCGTGGGACGCTGCATTACGAGCGAACGCACAAACTGCCAGTGCAACTTGACCACCGGCGTCTTGGTTTCCAGCACGACCAGTTCCGGGTTGAACGCCTTCAGTTGGGCGTCGAACTCGTCCGGCGTCCACCCCTCGGCAATGCCGTCCAGCCAGGCCACCTCGTGCCCTGCCTTGTGCGCCAGAGTTGCTGCCAGCGCCGGCACCACAGGATAGATGTACGTCGGCCGGTGAAACCACTGGAACTGGCGGTTCTGGGAGAGCAGCGGCACGCCCTTGTCGGACAGCAGCGGCGGATAAATAATCGCAACGCGCACGGGCAGTCTCCACAACACGGACTTGGAGACGGCAGTATCCCATCCCTGCGCCCGGAAAGTCAACGCACCTTGCAGTTGGCCCATGGTTCCCGGTTTCGCTTCGCCAGTCGAGGTCATTGACATGGAATCAAGCCACGCAACAAAGGCTTTGATCGATGGTGAAGCGTCAAAAAGCAGGGAACTCATTGGGTGCAGGCAATACGAAATCTCTGCGGGTGACTCTACGTTGGGTCGAGCGTCGAAACATGACGTTCGACCGCACACCGGAATGCACGACGATTTCAGTTGCGCGACCGGAATGCCCCGCGATGTTTGTGGACCCACAGGTCAAATGGGAAACTCCGGGTTGAATGTCGGATGGGCCCTGTTGTACTTCCGGAAGAAAGACGGAAAATGCGTGCGACAGATGGGGAGGCTATTGCGCGCGCACATCACTTATAACATAGTGCGGCGCAGCGTATTATGAGTTATTACAACGGATTTATCGCCTTCTATTTGTCGCATTTCGTCGCATTTCAGATATTCGCCGCATACTCAGCTGCTGTCGAAATCCACGCCTTGAGCGCATGGATTTCCGGCTAACCGCGCGCTGAACTCCCGCAGTTGGGGACCTTCGCACGCCCTTGCAGCCTCATCCGGGTTTCGCTATAAGAACACGAACTGCGTTATATTCCCGCGCACGCTGAAAGGTTCCCATGCTCTACAAGCCCTACGGTTCCACCGGTCTTTCCGTCTCTGCCCTGGGCTTCGGCGGCATGCGCTTCGAGAATCAGGAAGACGTCGAAGGATGCGCCGCGCTGGTCAAGGCCTGCTATGACGCGGGGATCACCTACTTCGACACCGCCATCGGCTACGGCAAGTCTGAGGAGCGCATGGGCGTGGCATTCAAGGAGATGCGCCGCACGCGCGCCCAGCGGCCGTTCTACGTCGCAACCAAGACCTTCAGCGCCACGGCAGACGACGTGCGCCGCGACTGCGAGACCTCGCTAAAAAGGCTACAGGTCGACGCCATCGATTTTTACCACGTCTGGTGCGTGCTGACCCCGGAGGCTTGGCGCGAGCGCAAGGCCAAGGGGGTTCTACAGGCGTTCGAGAAGCTGCAGGCAGAGGGGCTGGTGCGCCACATCTGCGTCTCCAGCCACATGCGCGGCCGCGAGATCGCCGAACTGCTGGCTGACTACCCGTTCGCCGGCGTGCTGCTTGGCTACTCTGCCATGAACTTCGCTTTCCGCGAGGCGGCCTTGGATGAGGCCCACCGCCGCGGCCGCGCCGTGGTGGCCATGAACCCACTCGGCGGCGGGCTGATCCCGCAGCACCCGGAGCGATTCGGTTTCGTGCGCACACGTCCGGACGAGACGGTGACCGAGGGCGCCCTGCGGCTGCTCTTCAACGACGCGCGCGTCACCGTAGCGCTGGTCGGCCTCTCCAACCAGAAGCAGCTGCAAGAGGCGCTGGCCGCGGTGAATGGGTTCCAGCCGATCTTGCCGGAGCGCGTGGCGACTATGCGCCACGGGCTGCGCGCCTCGTTCGACTCGCTCTGTACGGGGTGCGGCTACTGCGACTCCTGCCCGCAGGGGCTACCCGTGCCGAAGCTGATGGACGCCTACAACCAGTTTGCGCTCTCCGGCAAGCCGGAAGACATGGCGAAGCGCATGAACTGGCACTGGGGGTTGCTGCGCAGCGGGCACCACCTCGACGACTGCACCGCCTGCGGCCAGTGCGAACGCGCCTGCACACAAAAACTGCCGATCATTTCGCGGCTGAAGGATGTTCGGGATTCGGTTGGCAAGGCCGTCGCCGCGGCCGACGCCAAGGTGTAGTCTCCCTGTCCGGGACGTGCGCGGGCTGCCGATATGACAAAGCGTGAAATTGTCCGCGCGGTTTATGCCGGCGAGAAACCGCCATATGTTCCCTGGTCTTTCTCGTTCACGGCAGAAGCTCGAACAAAGCTGGTGAAGCACTACGGCACGGAAAACCTGGACGCCGTGCTGGACAATCATCTCCTGGCGTTGGGCGATTCGATCGGCTTCTTTGAAGATGTGGGAAACGATCGGGTGAGGGATGTTTTCGGCGTCGTCTGGGATCGAAGCCAGGATAAGGACATTGGCATCGTCGAACACACGGTTCTTCCTGAGCCAACGCTGGCAGGTTACCGGTTTCCGAATCCGGCAGATGACCGCTTCTTCACTGACATACCAGACAAACTTGGAAAACACGGGGATTGTTTTCGTGTCTTCCCAATCGGCTTTTCGTTATATGAGCGGGCCTGGACGATGCGGGGCATGCAAGACTTGATGATGGATTTTCTCGATCATCCCGGCTTCGTCCACGAACTTCTACATGCCATCACAGACTACAATATCGCACAAATTCAGAAGGCCCTTGCATTCGAGATTGATGCCGTCCACTTCGGCGATGACTGGGGACAGCAGTCTGGCCTTCAGATGGGGCCGGACCTTTGGCATGAGTTCATCTACCCGGAACTCAAAAGAATGTACGGCGTTGTCCGGAATGCCGGGCGCTATGTCTCCATCCATTCCTGTGGTGACGTGGATGAGTTGTTCGACGATCTCATCGGGATTGGCGTGAACTGTTTCAATCCATTTCAGCCGGAAGTCATGGATGTCAAAACCCTGATACCGCGCTACCGCGGGCGTCTTGCTTTTCACGGAGGACTTTCCACGCAGAAAACGCTGCCGTACGGAGCGGTGGAGGATGTGCGTCGGGAGTCGCGCACATTGATCAGACTGGGGCAAGACGGCGGATACATATTTGCCCCCGCCCATGCAGTTGAAGGGGATGTCCCTCTGGAAAACATGCTCGCCTTCATCGAAGAGGCGATGAGCCAATCCGAATTCGTTAAACTGGGGATTGCCCAACCAGTTGCCGGAGATTATCGCCTTGCCGACACGGCGAAATCCCGGCGTTAAACTTCGCCTACCTCTCCTGCGTCCTTACGGAGCTTCGCGCACGTGGATTTCGACCGGCGAGCAGCTCAGGTCGCGGTAGACGCGCAGGGTCTGGCGCGTCGGGTGCCATGCGTAGAGGACGAGTTCCACCGGCCGCCACATGGCCACCCAGCCGATGATCAGCAACCCCTCGGAGACGATCTCTCCGGCCAGCGGATGGTCCTTCAAGTTCAGCAGCACAATCAGGCCGCGCAGGCCCAGGCAGGTGATCAGCGTGCCCAGCCCCACCAGCAGGCTCCAGCGCGCCTGCCGGAAGACCTGCAGCAGTTCGCGGCGATAGGCCTGCGCACGGTAGAGAAAATAGTGGTTCACCGCCTGCTCGATCTGCCGCGCATTTTCGCGCGCCGCCTCCTCGGGTGGCAGGTGGAGTACCAGCTTGATCTTGTGACGGCGGGTAATCTCACGGGCGCAGGCCACGATGTACGCCTCGGCATCGTCATCTAGGTCGCGCTCGTGGAACGGCGAGGGATCGAACGTGTTGAAGAGCTGCGCCACGCGGTTCAGGCGCAGATCAATCACCTTCATGCCGTCTTCCGTCCGATAAACTGGGGAAATCTTGTGCATGTCATCACCCGTGGTAGCCATGATACCCCGCACTGTGGCACTTCTCAAGCGCATGTCCGGCATTGAACATACCAGGTTGTGGACACAGAGATCCCAGAGGGGAGATGAGGGCACAGAGGATTCTATAACCGCAATTGCCCTGCCGCTGCACGCAGGGTGGTTGCGGCAATAATGATCTCTGTGGTCTCTGTCTTCCTCTGTGTCCTCGGTGCCCTTTTCGCGTACGATTCCGCACTCCATCGCATTGTCGCGTGAACGCTCTTGACCATGCTGAGGCGCTTCTGTTAAGACACCGCATCGAAGCGAACCCCGGCCGGAAACCTCGCCATGCTGGAAATCCAGACTGTCGGAATCATTGGCAGCGGCACCATGGGCAGCGGCATTGCCCTTTGCTGCGCGCAGGCCGGCCTGCCGGTGCTCCTCGCGGGACGCGATCCGGCGCGGCTGACGCGCGCCATGGCCGTGATCGACGTAAACGTCGACCGCCAGGTGAAGATGGGCACGGCGCCGGCCACTGCGCGCACGCAAGTCCCGGCCGCGATCCGGACGACGATTGACCTGTCAGCGTTGGCATCCTGTGATCTTGTCGTGGAGGCGGTGCCCGAAAATCTGGCTACCAAACGACAGCTTCTTGCGCGCCTTGAGACGCTGGTCCGGCCCGACGCCATCCTCGCCTCCAACACCTCCACGCTCTCCCTGACCGCGCTGGCTGACGGCCTTTGCCATCCCGGCCGCGTCATCGGCCTGCACTTCATGAATCCGGCGTACCGGGTCCCATTGGTGGAGGTCGTCTCCGCCAGACAGACCCTCCCCGAGGTCCGCAACGCGGTCCTGCGCCTGGCCGAACGCCTTGGCAAGACGCCTGTAGCGGTCACGGACGTCCCCGGCTTTGTCCTCAACCGCATTCTGCTGCCCATGATCAACGAGGCTGCCGGGCTCCTGGAAAGCGGCGCAGCCACGCGCGAAGCCATCGACGCCTGTCTGCGCCTCGGCGCCGGTCACCCCATGGGACCGCTGGCGCTGGCCGACCTGATCGGCATCGACATCTGCCTGGCGGGTCTGGAGGGGCTCCATCGCGATCTGGGAGATGCCCGCTATTGCCCTGCCCCGCTGCTCCGGCGCCTAGTGTCGGACGGCCGACTCGGCCGCAAGAGCGGACACGGTTTCTACGACTACGCGCCGCCCCCTTCGGTTTCACCGTAACTCATCTGTTTAACCATGCCCTTTACACCACTTCACATGGGCCCCGGGATGCTCGTCAAAGCCGCCATGCCACGGCGGTTCAGCCTCGTGGTCTTCGGGCTCACGCAGGTAGTGATCGACACGGAAGTGCTGTGGCACATGGCGCGGCACGACATCTGCTACCACACCTTCTTTCACACGTTTCTCGGCGCGACATGCGTCGCCGCCGCGATCAGCGCGATTGGCAAGCCGGTCAGCCAGTGGATCAAACGCCTCTGGAACTGCGTCGCGATCCGCTGCAGCAATTCGGACGTGACCGTCGAAACGCACACTTCGTGGACGGCAGCCATTTGGGGTGCAGCCATCGGCGCCTACAGTCATGTCGTGCTCGACAGCATCTATCACGCGAACATGGATGCCGCGCCGCTGCAGCCGTGGTCCGCAGCAAACCCATTCCTCGGGTGGATCGCCCCGGAATGGGTGGAAATCTGGTGCGTGCTGGCCGGCATTGTGGGGTTGATCTGGTATTTCGGCCGCACCATCCGGCCGCCGGCGCCCACGGATGAACCTGGAAAGAACAGTTGATCCTGTGGTTTATAAATCTGGAACTTAGGAAACCAGGAGGAATGACCATCTGATTCCTGATTTCCGGCTTTCCAGATAACCCAAACAAGAATCTGTTCCGTTTAGGTTCAATCGGGCATGCCGCCGCCGCTCGTCGCGCCGATTTCCTCGCGCTGGCGCGCCAGTTGCTCAATCTCCTGGCGCCAGTATTCGGGGGTCCCCCACCCTGGTGCGGTCTGCACAAACCCCTGATCGAGCTGCTGTCGGGCGCACCACGCGGCGTAGTGCACGTAGCGCATGGCGCGCAGCGCCTCCACCAGGCGCAATTGATCCCAGTCGAACGGCCGGAAGGTTTCATACCCCTCGACCAGCGCGTCGAGCTCGGCGCGGCTGTCGCTCGGATGCCCCGGCAGCATCATCCAGACATCCTGCACGGCTGGCCCGAGCGACATGTCGTCAAAATCGATCAGGTGAAACGCGCCGCCGGGCCGATGGAGAATGTTGCCGCGATGGCAGTCGCCATGAATGCGGATGAGCGTGATGCCGGCGAACAACGGCATAATGGCCTCCTGCAACGCCTCGATTTCGTCATGAAAATCCTCGCACAGGCGTCCGGGGATCAGGCCGCTCTGGAGCATAAACGCCGCGTGTGCCGCCAGCGAGCGGTCCGGGGCGATCGTTACGCGGTCGCACGGCGCGTGTCGTGCGCCCACGCTGTGCAACCGCGCCAGCAGGCGACCCAGCTGCTGCCATTCCTCCGGCGCCGGCTCCTCCAGCGGGCGGCCGCCCACGCGCGGGAAGAGCGCGAACGGCGTGTCCCCGGCCATGCGCAGCCGTTCGCCATCGCACCCCGGCAGCGGCGGCACGACCGGCAGTTCGTCGGCAGCCAGCTCTGCCACAAACTCCAGCTCGTCCTGCAAGGCCTCGCGGCTCCAGCGGCCGGGGCGATAAAACTTGGCGATGACGAACGAACCGTCGTTGAGCCCGACCTCGTAGACGCGGTTAATATAGCTGGCACGCGACCGGCAGATGCCGTTGCAGCGCTGCCCCAGCGCGGCTTCGACCAGGTCGAGCACGCAGTCAGGGGTCAGCGAGCCAAACATGTGCTGTGTAGGTGCGGTCACGACAAGCCGTTACAGGACCGCAATGCACTCGATCTCAACACGGGCGTCCTTGGGAAGGCGCTTGACCTCGATCGTCGAGCGTGCCGGCTTGTGCGCGCCAAAGGCCTTCTCATACTCGGCGTTCATGACGGCGAAGTCGTTCAGGTCCGCCAGAAAGACCGTGCACTTCACCACCTGCCGCAGACCGCTGCCGGCAGCCTCCAGCACGGCGGCAAGGTTCTGCAGCACCTGCCGCGCCTGCCCAGCCGTGTCGATTGCGGCAAACTGCCCGGTGGCGGGGCTCAGTCCGAGTTGTCCGGAGCAAAACACAAACCCGCCCGCCACGACGGCCTGCGAATAGGGTCCGACCGCCTGGGGCGCCTGAGGAGATGCGATTGTTTTCATGGTTTTTTCTGCTTACTTAAGGGGAGCGTCATTGGTCATTGCCGTGTCGAAATCACTATCGGGATCAGGATCGAAGAAAGATCCCGTCAGGTTGCCGTCACTGCCCCCGCAGCGCAGCAGCCACGTCGCCAGCAGCACGGTAGAGCTGTTCGGTCTGCGCATCCCACATTTCCTGGTTGAAGAGATGTCCGTACTCCCCGCCGTTCTCGCCAAAGAAAACCGAGCAAAAATTGAGCATGCGTGTCCGGCTGTTGCAGAGCTTCTCGCACCGGGCGGCCAGTTCCGGATTCAGCCGGGCCTTCTGCGCGGCATTCAGAAGGGCGTTCTGAACAACGACGCGCGCCTCAGCCTCCTGGTGGGACTCCCGCAGCAGCTGCGTGCGACAGGTGTGCGTCGGCCCATTCCGCCCTGCGCCGAGCAGGCTCCGCAGGGTGCACTCCATGCTCAACGACCCCCAGGACAAATACTGCGCGTCCAGCTGCTTCGCCTTGGCGGCTGGCGTAAGCGACACCGGCCAGAAATCCGCGCCCATTTGCCCGAAGCCGCAAAAATCCCCGAACTCAGGGATCAGCTCACCGCCGTGGTTGCCGAGCAGCGTGCTTTCGCAGAAGAGGCGGAAGATCGAAAGTTCGCCGTTCTCGCCGACATTGATCTGCGCCTTGGCCCGCGGCGCCGCCACGAAAAAGAGGTCCTTGGCCAAGCTCCGCCAGGCATAATGCGGCGTGCCCTCGTCGGGGCTCCAGAAGACCGCCAGCGGCGCGCCGAGCGCCCAGCACATGCGGCCGACGTCGGCCCCGGCGGTCGCATTGCCTTTACGTTTTTTGGACCAGTGCGTGTACTCCCACCACCGCACTCCCGGAATGATGGCGTTGAGGTCGCCGATTGTCTCCGGCAGGACCTGGTTCTGGACCACAAAACCATACATCATCGACCCGGCCATGCCTCGTTTTTGCAGCCGGTCGCGCAGCCCTTCGATTGCCGGGCGCCAGAATGTCCGTGCCTCGGGCGTACCCCAGGCCGGGGCCGCCATTTCGCCCACCGCCTTGGTGCCCGGATCCAGCGTGGTGACCGATGGCGGGTTGCGTGGTTTCCCGGAATACCACAAGGCCTCGCCAAGGGAGCCGTCGGAGACGGCCAGACAGGTTGAGGCCACGTTCCACCGGTGCGTTACGGCCAGATCCAGATACCTCTCCGCGATGCTGAAGTCAGGCTGGCAGACACCGTTTGCCGTTTTGGTCCAGCGCACCATGGATTGCGTATTGCCCAGCATGGTCCTGGTGATGAGCGGGATATAGAGCTCGCGGTTGCCGAGCTGGCCCAGGAGAGTGAACACGCGATCCAGCAACTTCCAATGTGCCTCGGACCAGAGCGGCACGCCGTATTGCAGGGCCACGGAATCGGGCGATTCGACCAGCCCGGCATAGGTCGTGAACTGACTGGGGTCCGGACAGACCCAGTCGCTGACAACCCTCAGTTCGAGCGGTACGATCACCGGCTTTTCGCCTTCCGCATTGATGGTCACTGTTCCGGTGTAGGTTCCGGCCTTTGCCTCCTTGGGAACCTGGAACGTCAGCCAGACGGGCTGGACCACGCCCGCCATGGGCCCCATGGACTGGCTCTGCGTCCACCACGGCGACTTGGTCAACGGTTCCAAGGTCGCTGGCGGATCCGGATCCAGGACATCGTACTGCCTGTCGAAGTTGTTCCACCGGGCATATCCGACGCCTGTGGCCGCTGCCGGAATCGTGCCGGCGCTCCCCCGGAGATCGCTGACCGTGGCTCGCAAGCCCTTGATGGATGTCCGAGAGCCGGTCACCACCTGCGCGGAACAGGTGCCGTTCCGCACGCCGCGGACCCGGATGGTGCCATTGGATTCGGTCGGATCGCCGTACTGCGTTGGCAGAACGCGTTTGAACACGGACTCCTGCCACACCTGGAAGCCCGGGGGGCGCGCTAGATTCGCCACGATGCCCGAGGCACCGGACGGCGTCGAGAGCCGGATGTCCTCGAACATCGCGTGGTTCCACCAGATTCCCGGTGTGCTTCTCCCCATGTACTTGAGGTGGACCGCGTAGTTGGCGGTCAGCGTCTTTGCCGTATCATTGTTATTCGCAATGGCACGCACCATGATTTCGCGGGCCGGGGCGCGATGAACTTCCAGTGCCAGCACGTTGACACCCTTGCGCAGCGCCAAGGCTGGCACCTGAATCTCCAAGCGACGGCAGCGCTTCTGGAAGCGTGCAAGCACTTCCCGGTCCTTCAACCCGAAGTCGTAGGATTTCGGCGGAACCTGCGCGGCCCATTCACACGAGTAGACATACGAGGAGTAGTCCGCCTGCCCGCCGGAGCGCTCGAAGATCAACTTGCCGTCCGGACCGACGTAGACTTCCTCAGGGTACACCTCTGCCAATGTCTCTGGCGTCATTTTCCCGTCTGGCAGGAAGGCCCGGCCAATCTCCTTGCCATTCAGGTAGGCCACGATGCCTCCCCGGAAGCCGACTGACAAAAAAAGTTTTGAAACGCTGCCAAGGTCGTTCACCGTGAATTTGCCTCTCAGGCAGACAAGCGCAACGCCATGCCACCCCTCGGTCATGGGCCCTTCATTTCGGACCCAGTTGTGATCGTCGAAATCCGGCTCCCGCCAGGACTCCGGCGGCCATGGGGAGCCCTGCCCTTCGGGTGCCTTGCGGAGATCGAAGACAGATTTGCCGTTCGCATCCTTGACAGGCACACCCTTGGCCGTGCGACTGGTCACAGGAAGGACCGTATCGGCACAGAACAACCCGCCCGAATCCAATTGGATGATTTCGGGTTGCCAGGTCTCCCAATATCGCCAGATGGTGTGGACGGCATCCGGAACCGCAGCCCTGCAATCACCGGGGACCTTTGATTCCAACTGAAGGATCGCCACGCCCGTAGCCGGGGACGGTGCCTTTCCGCCAGCCGGCGCATCGGCGGCCTGTCCCGAAAGACACGCAAGCAGCAGAGTGGCTGTAATCAAAGACAATTTAGACGGCATGGAGTTCACCGTTGTTGGTTTGACCGCGGTTGCCGGTTGTCCGCTTACACGATCAGCGGCAGATTGCGCCACTTGTGCAGCGCCCGGGCAAAGGCGGCGTTGTCATCGATGTTGCGCACAAGCGCGTTCCAGGACTTCTTGTTCGGCGTCAGTTCGAAGAAGATGATCGTGCAGGCGAGCCTCTGGTCGGCAAAGCGCGCGGCCAGCCGGCGCTGCATTTCGAGACCGACGCCGCCCTGCAGCACGCGCCCCGAGAGAAACCAGAGGTCGGGCGTGACGCGCGCCGCGCGCCAGATCGACTCCTGGCCGGCGTCCTCGACACGGCCGCCCTTGACCAGGTCAAAAACCTGATCGTCAAGGCGCACGGCGTCGCCCAGTCGCTGTGCCTGCGTGGCAGGCGTGAAGACCGGCAGCCGGTTCACGCCCAGCCGCAGCGCGGCACGCTCCAGTTCGCGCAGAGTCGCCGGCGGATGCGCGCCGAGCAACCCGCCGAGCCAGGAAAAGAGGCGGCGGCAGCCGTCAGCATCGAGCAGGTGAACACGGTCGCCCATGTCGGTCAGAATACGTTCGGCGTCCGTGGCCCATCGGTTAGGCCGCAACGAGACGCAGACCGGGGCCAGTCCAGCCAGGGTGACTGTCGGCGCGGGCGGACCCGGATCGCGCTGTTCGTCGCGCGCCCGGCAGTCAAACACGTACAGCCGGCCGCCTCGGTTCACGACCAGATCCAGAACCGTCTCGGCGTGTTTCGGGCCGGTCAGCAAGACCTTGAGGTTAACCCGGATGTTGCGCACGCCCATGGCCAGGAGCGAGGCAGCGACGAAATCGGCGAAGTGAAACTCCTCCAGCCGGCCGAGGCGGTTGAGGGCTGTCGCGTACATCCGGCTCCAGTCCCAGTTGCAACTCCCCCCGGCGGTCACGATCCGGCCGAGTTCCTCCGGAGACAGCGCTTCCGGCACGCGGCTCTCGCGCAGACGAATCTCGGACACCTCTGCGGCGAGCAACTCGATCAGCTCCGTCACGGGGAGCGAGTCGGTCACATCCGCGGGGATCGCGACATGAGGCGCGGCCGCCTCAAGCTGGCCCGCGGCAACCGGCAGCAGCGACTGCCAGCGCCCGTCGGATTCACGGTAGAACGCACCAAACGCCTTGTCCGTGGCGAGGATCCGGGCGATACCGCCAAGCATGGCGCGAGTGGCACCGGTGGCGTCGATGACCCAGCGGGAAACGTCCGGGCGAAACCGCCGCCAATCCGCGATACGCTCCGCCATTTTGGCAGCGCTGGCAGCGCCGGGCTCGCCGGGAAGCACCACGCGGAGGGACGGCCATCGGCGCGAGCAGAATCGACGCAGGCGGTCGGCCGGCTGGGCGGAGAGCGGATCAACGGTCTGATAGATAAACAGGCCGTCCAGCCGTTCGCGTTCCTGGAAATACGCGATGCTCTGCAGCGTACTCCAGAGGTCCTCGTGAGCAAACACCACCAGCGCGGTGGGCGCATGCGTCGTCTGTCCGGCTGAGTCCATGTTGTCAAAATCCCCATCCTGCGGGGAACGAAACCCGCAGCGTGGGGAGAATAACATAGCCAAACGCCTGCGGGGGACAATAAATGCCGGACGGAGGCGAACAAAAGGCGAGCCCACCCTACCTGGCGTCGGAGTCGGCGTCGGTATCGAGGTCGAGCATTCAATCAATTGCGATACCGATAGCGACCCTGACCCCGAAAATATTCATGGCTCTTGGCGAAGCCCGGTTGCTTAGACACTTTTCCGGCACTATCAACTGGCGGAGAGGGAGGGA
>CAIWXQ010000030.1 GCA_903916675.1 uncultured bacterium
CACTCAGCCACCTCTCCAGGGGACTCAGCGAGTATCTGCTGAAGTCGGATAGTACGCCACCGGCCGAATGACGATCAAGCGGAAGTTTGCGAATCCGGATGAAAAACCGCCACGGCTCCCCTTCCCGGCACCATTACTTCTTCATCTCATGCCGCGCGGTGCGGACCCATTCGCCGGAGGTGCCGCGGCGGGAGGCGAGCAGCATGCGCGTATAGACGCCAAATTTCCAGGCCACGAACAGCGGCGCGGCCGCAAGCCGGACATAGATGGCAACCGGCGCGCGGACCAGTGCCAGAGCCACAAGAATGTAGCATCCTTCGATTGCCAGCGCGCCGCACCAGACTGCGGGCGTCAGGAGCCAGAAGATGCCGTGCGTCAGAAACCAGGCGGCCAGGAGTCCCGCGGCCGGTAGCACCGTGGCTGCCACCAGCAGGGCAAACGGAGCTACCAGCAGGTCGACGGCACCGTCCACCCGCGCGGCGTCGCGCAGCCGGAGCCCCTCGCGCAGCAACAGCCAAGCCTGCGTGCGGATCAATGCCAGTCGTCCGCCCTCCCACCGCGCGCGCTGGGTGTTAGCCGCGCCGGTCGAGACCGCCATCTGCCCCAGCACGTGCGCGCCGGCCACGAATTTCACGCGGATTCCTTCCCGCAGATAGAGGAGCGCCAGTTCCACGTCCTCGACCACGGAGAAGGCCGGATAACCGAACCGCTCCACCAGCCGCCGCGCGAAGCACATGCCGTTCCCCTTGAGGCCGCATGGCAGCCCCAGCCGGTCGCGCCCGAGCGGCCGCAGGAAATGGAAGGCAGCCAGGGAGGCGGTCAGCAGCGAGGTGCGCCAGTTCTCCAGCGGGTTCTGCACGCCGTAGTATCCCTGCAATGCTTCGTATCCGTTGCCAAGCGCCTCGTCCAGGAACCAGAGGAAGTCGGGGTTGACGACGGAATCGGCGTCGAGGATCACAACCGCATCGTACGGCACGGGCCAGGAGCTGAGGCGTTCGCGCATGGCCCAGTTGAGCGCCTGCCCCTTGCCGCGCCGGACCGGGTCTGTGCGTTCAAGGACCGTGGCGCCATGTTGCCGCGCGACGTCTGCCGTACGGTCCGTGCAGTTGTCGGCGATCACCACGGGGGTCCAATGCGATGCCGGAAAGGAGAGGTCGCGCAGGCGGTGCAGAACGCTGCCCAGCAGCAGTTCCTCGTTGTGGGCGGGAATCAAAATCAGGAACCGCGCGCGCGCTTGGCGGGGGCCGGTAAAACAGCCGTCAATCCGTTGCCGGTCGGGGTGCGCACAGGCCGCCAGTGTCAGCAGGAGGAGATACAGCGCCGTCAGCGCGACTGGTGCGGCTGCCAGCAGGAGCGCCAGGTTGCATGCAGTCAGGCAAGAGGTCATGCCGGGGCCTCAAACGTGCGGACGACCCGGGCCGGCACGCCGGCCGCAACCGCGTTAGCCGGGATGTCGTGCGTTACGACGCTCCCTGCGCCGATGACAGCGTTATCGCCAATGGTCACGCCCTTCAGCACGATCACGCGCACGCCCAGCCAGACGTTGCGTCCGAGGATGATCGGTCTGGATTCGCCCGGCTGGGTGCGGTCCTCGACGCGATGATAGTCGTTGTCCATCAGGCAGGCGTAAGAACCGATCTGGCTCCCTGCGCCGATCCGCACCAGTTGGTGCGCCGAAAGGCTGACGCCGTAGTTGAGAAAGACATGGTCGCTGATCTCGATCCGCCCGCCGGGGTGCGCGATCATCTCCACCGGCACGGTGGCGCCGGTCAGCAGAAATTTATCACCGATCGTGATCTCGCCCAGGTTGGTGATGCGCGCCCGGCCATAGACGCGCGGCAGGCGCCCCACGCGCGTGCAGCGGCGCAGGCGCCAGAGACCCAGCAGCACATGCAGGGCGGTGTCGAGTTTATGCAGCCAGTTCATGCTTTGTCTCCGCGACGATGGATCAGGGCTTGCACCCTTCCGCGATCCGGGCCACAAACTGATCCAGCGTACGCTGCCGCAGGACCGACTCGCGGCCGGCGCAGCCACACGTGGCCGCCTCCTCCGGGTTGCGGAGCAACCGCTGCACCGCCTCGCGCAGCGCAACTGCGTCGCCACAGGGAACCGTCACGGCCGCGCCAAAATCAAGCGAATCGAGAATGCCGCCCGAGGCGGAGATCACCACCGGCCGGCCACAGGCCTGAGCCTCCAGCAGGGAGGTCACGCCAGCCGGCCAATCCACATTCATCAGCGGCACGACCACCACGGCAGCCTGTTGGTAGAGTTCGCGCAACGCCGCGCTGCTGACCCCTTTGCGCAGTGTGACGTTCGACGGAATGACCTGCGCCGCAGTCGAGTCCTTGCGTAGGGACCACGGGCTGGATGCCACCACGGTGACCGAGATCCCGATGTTGTCCAGCGCCTGGAAGAGCGTCGGGTAGTCGCGCAGCTCACGGCCCACGCTCACCACACCGTTCCCCGGCTGCGGGTGCGTGGAGGGCGTGAAAAACGCCTCGTCCACCTGAAAGGCGATCCGCAACACTTTGTCCGCCGGGAGCTTTAGCGTTTTCACAGCAAAACTCTCCTGTTGCCTGCTGTAGCAGAAGATCCGGCAGGTCTGGCTGAACAGGCGCGGCCAGCGCAGGAGCCAGCGTTTTTTCGGGGCGGTCAGCCGGTGGGCAATGAATGCCATCCGGGCGTGGGGACGGAACTTCAGCAGCAGGGCCAGCGGGATCGCGGCATTCTCCGCGCTGACAAAATAGAAGTCCCCGCCCTTCCAAAAGGCCAGCCAAGCCAGAGAGATGGCTGGCCCGAGCGTACGGGCCAGGAAACGGGTCAGGAGCGACCCGCGCGCCGTATCGGAGAACGACAGCATCTCGGCGTCCAGCGCACGGGCCAATTCGACAAAATCCTGCCGGGGAGACGCGCTTTCGCCGCGCAGCCTGCCCAGGACAGCGTCCACATCCGCCGTCACCAGAACATAGCTATTCTCCATTGCAGTATTCATAACCTGTTGGTATTGTACCTGTGATTATTTTACAGGTCACGTGGATATTGAGTTAACGTAACATCTTGCCTGTTCTGATCCGGATGATTCCAAGAGGCACACTGATGAAGACAAGTTCCAAACTCGTAATCGCGATGGGGCTGTGCATGGCCCTGGCAGCCAGCGCCTTTGCTGACGCTGGTGGCGGAAACCCGACAGACGGCTCCGACAACGGCAAGGGCAACGGCGGCGTCAACAACGGCAAAGACAAAGGCGGCGGCGCGCCTGCTGCACCAGAACCGACGGTTGTTCTGATGGTGGTTGCCGGGCTGGTCCTTGGCGGCGGCTACATTGTCTGGCGACGCAAGCAACTCGCCAGCAAGGCGTGATGAAGACGGTGGATCGCACTTTTTTCGACAATGCCGACACAAGGAGACGCATGATGAAGCCATCCCTGCGAACATGGGCGTATGCGGCTGCAGCCGCAGTTCTGACTGGAGCATCCTATGCCGTTGCCAGGCCGGTGGAGGACACTGACCATGTTCAAGCCACGCCGGAACCCAGCGTCATCCTGATGCTGGTCGCTGCGCTCGTGCTGGGGGTCGGGTATTTCATCTGGCGGCGGCGCCATTGGCGGCGGCGCCATCAATCTACCAAGTCCGCTTCGTGAAACAGCAATCGACACAAACGCCACCCGCGGAAGGGTCTTCCTCCTGTACCTGCATCTCCGGGACGGCGTGGATTTTGTTGATCCTTCTGTTTGCGCCGGTCATTTCCTGGCTCGTGAAAACATGGACAGTGTCCATGTACGATGCCCATGGCGCGTTGGCGCCATTTCTGGCAGGCGGTATGATCTTCGCGCGCCGGCGTACGCTTGCTACGCTGCCCTGCGCGCCGGATGCACGAGGGCTCTGGCTGGTCGGCGCCAGCATTGTGATCCTGCTGACAGCCCTGCTGATGAACTTCAACATGCTGGGCGGCGCGGCGCTGATCGTGGCTCTTGCCGGCATGATCTGGACGCTCTGCGGTGCGGCGGTGTTGCGGTCGCTGACGTTTCCCATCGCCTTTTTGCTGCTGATGCTGCCGCTGAACTATCCGCTGGAAGTTGTCCTCGGGTTCCGCCTGCGGTTTCTGGCAACGCAGTTAAGCACGCTGTTCATCTCCTGGGTTGGAATCCCCGTCGAGGTCCAAGGGACCGTGATCAGCACGCCGCACTTCACTGTTGCCATCGAAAGCCCCTGCTCCGGCCTGAAGACCCTTTCCGCCCTGATGCTGGCCGGGATGACGCAGGCCTATTTCCTGCACAAGCGCTGGTGGGAGCGCGGCGCGATCCTCCTGCTCGTCCCGCCTGTAGCCCTGCTGGTCAATGCCATGCGCAACACGGCGATTGTCCTGATTGGCCATTACTATGGCGAATCCGCAGCCATGGGTTGGCTCCACGGGTTTTCAGGGGTGATGACATTCCTGCTGGCAATGATAATCCTGATCATCTTTTCGGAGGTACTGCTGTGGCGACAAAAATCTACCTCCGCCTGATTCTATTGCTGGCCGCAGCCCTTGTCTTGCGTCTGGCCATCACGCACCGCAGCATGGGGGTGACCAATGGTTACACGCTGGCCGACATTCCGGTGCGGCTGCTGGACCGCACTGGCGAAAACGTCCCCCTGACGCGTTTCGAGATCGACCTTCTTTCCCCGGACGGCGGCGAGGTCATCCAACGCCGCTATGGCACCAACGGCACCACGGTCATCTGGCTGGCCGCTGTCCAGAGCCGTTCCGACTGGCGCGTGCAACATCCGCCGCAGATCTGCTACATCGCCCAGGGATGGCGCATCGAGGATGAGACGCCGCTGACGCTGCGCGACCGGCAGGGGCGCACCTACGGCGTACAGCGCATGATTGTCAATCGCGACGACCTCCGCCGCTTGGTCTACTATTTTTATACGGACGGGCGACACTGGACCTCTTCATTCCTGAGCCGGGTGGCGCATGCCTTCTGGAGCCGCGCCCTGCGTGCAAAGACCGAGACGTGGGTACTGATCCAGGTCTCCACGCCGATGCACTCCTCCGAAGCTGAACCGCGCTTGGCAGCCGCCTGCCTGGAAATTTTCCGCACCGCGGTGCCGCCCCGATAGGCGACAGGCCTGGCCGAAGACCACGCAGCAGATGCGCATGAAACGCAACGCCTGGCAATCCATCGCCTGGCCCATGTGGCCTCTGCTGCTGCCGTTGCTGCCGTCTTTCCGTTCCCCCTCCGGCGCCCTGGTCGTGGGAGTCTGCTGGCTGGCGGTCATGCTCCTGCCGAATCGGCGTGCCGCGACGGCTGATATGCTCGACGCCGGATTGCTGGCGTTGTCTGCCTGGGTTGTCCTCGGCATCTCCTGGTCCGCGCATGGATCGACGACGCTGAGTGCGGCGTGGCAGATCGGTCCGGGCGCGCTGGCCTTCTTCGCGACCCGGCAGGTTCGCCCCGAGCGGACGGAGCGGATCCTGTCCGCACTGGCACTGGGGGGCGGTCTGCTGGCCTTTGGCGCCCTGCTGGAACTGGCCGGGCGCAATCTGCATCTGCTGCCGCCGCCCGCACACTGGCAGGCCCTGGGGCGCGCGCACTGGCCGCTGACCAACCCGGATCATCTGGCCTATTTGATGGAAGGCGTTGTCCCGTTCGCGTTTCTGCTATTTCTGCGGCGTCCGTCCGCCGGACGACTTGCCATCCTCCTCGTCCTGCTGTCTACCCTGGCGGCCACGCTGTCCGCCTCCGCACCGCTGGCCCTGCTCGGAGCGGTTGTGCTCGCCTTCGTCCGCGGCCAAGACGACCGATCCCGGCCACGCGTTCGCGCGATCATCGCCACAACCCTGCTGGCCATCGCCGCGATGATGCCGTACTGGTGGCTGGGCGCGCGCGGCGCCTTGACCGCCGGGGATCCGGCGGGCGAGCGCCTGCTGATCTGGAAGGCTGGCTGGCAGGCGTGGCTGGATCGGCCCTGCACAGGATTCGGATTCGGCTGCTTCGATCGCGCCATGGCGCCGCACCAGAACTGGCTGGAACGGGTAGACTACACACATGCGCATAACATCCTGCTGGAATGGCTAACGACCACCGGCATCGTCGGCGCGCTGCTGGGGTGTCTCTGCCTCGCCGCCTGGTGGCGTCGCCGCACCCGCGACACATGGCCGGCGCGTGCGGCCGTGGCCGGCTGCGTGGTGATGCTGCTGCATGAAGGCTTCGATTTCGGTCTGCTGGAAACCGCCGGCAGCTGCTGGTTCGGGTTTCTGACCGGATTGGCGGTCGCGCGCAAACCCATTCCCCCGGCGACGACCTTGTCATCCGAGCTTTCGAAAAGAAGAGTCTGGGCGAGCCGATGGCCGGCGAATCTGGCAGCAGCCGCACTCGTGATGCTGGCGGCGCTTGCCGGTCTGGTTTGCCGCATCACGTCGCCCAATCCGGCAAACGACGATTCGATCGCGCAGGACCCGCGCAACCCGGCGCCGATTTTGCAAGCCGCAACCCTGGCGCGGCTGGCCGGGAAGGCGGGAGAAGCCGAACGGCTGGCGCGGCTAGCGCTGGCGCGTCAGCCCGGCCTGACCCAGACGCGACTGCTGCTCGCCGCGGCGCTGCAACGCCAGGGAAGAAACGAAGCAGCGCGCGAGTGGATCCGCCCGCTCATCCCCTTTTATGACAGCCTCCCGGTGGCTGAAAAACAAGAGGCCGCAGATGAAATCGATTGCCTGGCGTCCCTAGTGCACACATCAGGCAACTGAGGCTTGCGACCGGATCCGCCCCTGCGTCCACAGCCGGTGCGCCAGCAGGGACACATGGCACCCCACGATGCGCAGAATGTCGGCGCACAACCGAAAATGCGAGTGGCCCGCGCCGCGCGGCTCGTAGGTCACGCCTACCTCCGCGTGCCGCACGCGCACGCCGGCCCACAATGCCTGCACCAGAATCTCGGTCTCGAATTCGTACCGCCGGCCGCGGAGGGGCAATTGTGCCACAGCCGCCACGGGATAGGCGCGAAATCCGCTCTGCGAGTCTTGCACCGGAACGCCGGTTTCCACGCGCACCCAGAAATCGGACAGCCGCATGCCGACGCGACTCGCGGCAGGCACGTCCGGCGCGTGCATCCGACGCACGCCGATGACCAGCGCATCCGGATCGGCGGCGATCTCCGGCAGCAGCGCACGAATGTCCGCCGGTTGATGCTGCCCATCCGCATCCAGCGTAAGCAGCGTGCGGGCGCCACGCGCCTGGACATGATGCAAAGCGGCAAGCAACGCGCACCCCTTCCCTTGGTTGCGGGGGAAACGAAGCACATCGATGTCCGTCTGACGGAACAATGCGCCGACATCTACGTCCGTGCTGCCATCGTCCACAACGATCACGTGCTTCAATTCGGCGCGACAGGCCTGGGCCACGGCCTGCACGGTGGCGCCATGGTTGAACACGGGGATCGCGCACCAGATACGATTTTCCTTTTCAAATCCCATTGGTTATCGTATTTTTTTGATGATGTAGTTGAAAAGGAGGCACGATGAAACGTTCTTTACAGACAGCATTGTTGATCGGTCTGGCAAGCGTCGGGACGGCGCTGGCAACACCACCGCCGGTTTCGCCGGGCGACGGCGTACCGGCCGCGCCGGAACCGAATCTCATGCTCATGGCTGTCATCGGCCTGGCACTGGTTTTTGGATATGCGCTGTGGCGCCGCCGCCAGCTACGCTCCCAGGCCAATTCGTAGCCTTTTGGCTCCAGTATAAAAACCGCTGGCGTTCGCGTCGACCAAGAGTCGAGACGTGGCGTGGCGGTTTTTCGTTTTGTGCGCTCCGGGCGGACGGCCCGCCATCTCTTACAGCAACCCCTGATAATATCCCAGCAGCTTGTCTGCCTGCTTCGCACTGTCAAATTCCGCCTCTGCGCGGGCACGACCCAGAGATGAGAGTCGTTTGCGTTCCGGCGCATCGTCGACCAGTCGCCGCATGGCCGCGGTCAGAGTTAAAAAATCCGACGGCGGCACCAGCAGCGCCGCATCGCCGACAACTTCCGGAATCGATCCGTGGCAGGTGGCGATGATCGGCGTACCCGAGGCGAGCGCCTCGGCTAGCACGTAACCGAACTGCTCCAGCCAGCCGGGGCGCGCCGTGGACGCAAGCAGAAAGACATCGCTCAGGTTGTAGGCGGTCGGCATCTCGTCGTAGGCAAACCGGGTGAAGACCACCCGACTGCCCAGCCCGATGCGTGCCGCGAGCCGGCGCAACCCCTGCTCCTCCGGACCCGAACCGGCGAAGACCAGCTTCAGCGGCTGGCCGGGAAGATCGAGCGTCAGGCGCTTGAATGCGTGCAGAATGTCGTAGACGCCTTTCTCCCACCGCAGCGCAGCCACGGAGGTGAAGACAAAATCGTCAGGCTCCAGCCCGAGGCGGGCCATGGCCTCCGCCAGCCGAGGGCGCGGCCGGAAGCGTTCCAAATTGATCCCCGGCGACCAGACGCGGACCTTTGCCGGATCAGCACCCTCCAGTTCAAGGCAGCGCGCGGCGCGCGGCGTCATGGCCAAGAACAAGTCGGCCTCGCGCAGAACCTCGTATTTCATCCGGCGCTTGGCAGCGAACCTCTCGGCGGCAAACGGACGGTTCTCCCAGACCGTGACGACCAGCCGCGTGCCATGGCGGCGTTTGGCCTGCAGGGCCTGCCAGGAGAAGACGTTGAAGGTCTCCATGGTGTGGGCGATCTGGCAGGAGGCCAGCGCGCGCTCGAGGCCGAAATGATAATAGTCCAGCCCGTTGACAGCCTGGAGAAACAGGTCAAAGTAAAAGCCAAGCTTCGGGCTGAGAAGCATCGGCAGGTCGTCGATGCAGCGCAGCGTGTGGATCGGCACACGAATGGTCTTCGTGGAAAACCGGTTGCCGCGAATGCGGTACGCCTCCAGTTCCACCCGCCCGAGCAGGTGCTCGAGGGTCTGCATCTCGAACTGCGACAGGTACGCGCCGCGGATCAACCCCACCTTCATGCGCCATGTCCTCCGGTCAGCGCTCACATGCGCACGTAGGGGCCGTACCTTCGCTTTCGCCGCGGATCGCCTCCGGCAGAGTCAGCGCGAGACGGAACCCGAAATCGTAGCAGCGCTTGCTGGTCCCGCCCGTGCCGCCGTCGCCATAATAATAGCGGAAGGCTGAACGGCAGTACGTTGCGGCATAGGTCCAAGCGCCTCCGCGCAGCACGCGAAACGCGCCGCTGGACGGCCCCACGGGGTTTGTCGCCATCAAACCAACCGGGCCCCCGTACCAGCGGGGCGCCGTGCCGGGAGGGCCTGACAGGTTGGCCGGCACCACGCCAGGATATGTGCCGTACCAGTCCAGACACCATTCCCAGACATTGCCGTGCATGTCGTACAGTCCCCAAGCGTTCGGCAGGTAGGATCCCACGATCGCCGTGCAGGAGTCTGGCGAGCAACCCTGCCGCTGCTGATTCCGGCTGTTGGCCCAGTAGCGAGCCGCGTTATCCAGTCGCTGGTCGCTTTCCACGCTGGTCAGATTGTTCCCGGTGTTCAGTGCCGAAATCGTTCCCGCCCGGCAGGCGTACTCCCGCTGCGCTTCGGTCGGCAGGTCGAACAACGGAATCGCCGTTTTCTTCCGCAGCACGCCAAGGAACGAGGAGTTATCCACGGCGCTGGTCATTGGCCATTGGGCGCCGTCGTCGTCTCCGCGGATGTCCACAAAGCTGACCTGCTCCACCGGACGCTTGGCGTAATACGTTTCGTTGTTGAAGTAACTGGGACGATCCCCCATCACCAGTTCCCACTGGCGCTGGGTGACCGGAAACACGCCGAGAAAAAAGATCCGGGTCAGGATCACCGAGTGCTGGGTCTCGTCGTTGAACCGGCCAATCTCGTCGTCCGGCGACCCCATCAGAAAGGCGTTGGTTGTGACGGGAATACGGCGCAGCACCAGCTTGTTGGTCCTGTAGTCGTCGGTCCATCCGCCCACGGGGACCGCGGGCAGGAAGTGCATCAGGTACTGCAAGGCATCGGTCCCGCCGGAAAGGTCGATCACCAGGTACTCTGCCCCGGCAGCAAAAAAGGCGACCAAGTTGGTCATAGCCGGTGCCACCAGCGGCGGCAGGGCCCGCGCCGCATCGTTCGAGGCGACATCCACAGGCGCTCCCGCCCCGGCCACCTGCAGCGCAGCGCCCAGAATCAGTGTCAGCAACACCCGCATCGTCTTCATTGTCACCCTCCTGCCTGCGCACACGGTCCGCGCACCCGCGGCGTTGCCGGCGGAGGCACAATCTCCGTGCCGGCCGGCACGTCATGCGTGACCACGCTGCCGGGATGGATGATGGCGCCATCGCCCACGCACACGCCCTTCAGGATCATGGCGCGTGCGCCGATCCGCACCCGATCGCCAATGCGCACGGGGCGATTGACAGCTGGCTGGCCGGCCGCGCCGTGCAGATCGGTGTCCATCACCAGCACGTCCCATCCAAGATAGCAGTTTTGGCCGATGCTCACACGCGCCCAGGCAATCAGTTCCGCACCGGCGTCGAGCACGGTGCCATCGCCAATCGTCAGTTCGCCGCCCTTGTGCGCCCAGAGGCGCGCACCGGCCGCCACGAACACTTTGCCCAGCGTCAGGACGCCCTGCTCGTTCCGGATTTTCGGCCAGGGCCGCCCGGCGCCCAGCGTGACGCGCGAAAGGTCCGTGCCCTCTTGCGCCGCTCGCCGACGCAGCAGCACGGACCAAGAGGAGGGGCGACGCAATTCCTCTGGAAGCTGCAGCCAGTCGAGATTCGGGTGCGTCGTCATCCGATCGCCTCCGCCGGTTTGCCTGCCAGGATGCTCCCGGCAGCGAAAGTCCCCTGCACCACTGCGCCGGCCGCCACAATGCAGCCGCGTCCCAGCCGCGTCCCGCCCAGGATCATTGCCCGGCTGCCGATCCAGACCTCGTCCTCCAGCACGACCGGCTCGCAGGCTGCCATGCCGCCGATATCCAGACAGTCGGTGATCACGCTCTGCCACGAGATCATGCAGCGCTGCCCCAGCACGACTTCGCGCCCGGCCAGCACGCGCGACTGCCGGTTAATGAACGTGCCGTCGCCGATCAGGATACGCCCCTCGCCATGGCAATGCAACCGCACGCCGGGGTAGAGACCCACGTGCCCGAGCTCGATACGGCCCGCGGCACCAGGCCGCACGTCCGGCATGGGCCAGCCGCGCAGCCAAGCAACCGGCCCCGCGCCGGCACGCCGTCCCGGCAGCAGCGCGCCGAACAGATAGGCCAACAGCGAATAGCTGCGCTCGCTCGAGCGCAGCGCACGCAGCAGCGGCAGCAGGCGCGAGGAGTTCATCGCGCGATGTCCTCCTGCTCCAGCGCAGCCTGCAGGCGGTTGCCGATGACCGGCCAGTCAAAATATTGGCGCACGAACCGCAATCCGTTCTCCGCCAGCGATGCTGCCAGCGCAGGGTCGGAAAGCACGCGCGTCACGGACCGGACAAACGCGGCCGGATCGTCAGCCAGCAGCAGGTCGCGGCCGTCCATTGCCGGAATCCCCTCGGCACCCAGGGTGGTGGAGACCACAGGTACGCCCGCAGCCATGGCCTCGACCACTTTGAAGCGCGTGCCACCGCCCATGCGCAGCGGCACGACAAAGACCGACGCCTCCCACATGTACGGCCGCACGTCCGGCACGTACCCTGTCACGCGGACATCCGCGGACTGACACGCCAGCAGCGAGGGCGGCGGACGGCCGCCGACCACTGTCAGCGAGAAGCCCGACCGCGCGGCGCGGACTGCAGCGTGCATGTCGCGCAGGAAATAGAGGACGCCGTCCTCGTTGGGAAAGTAGTGCGTTGCGCCGACAAAGACCGCGGTGTCAGGCTTGCGCGGCCCAATCGGCCGCGCGAACTCGTCGCAGTCCACGCCGTTGGTGATCGTCGCGATCCGCGCGCCGGGCTCGTGCTGTCGCAGCAGTTCGCCGTCGCGGTCGGAAGTCACCAGCGTCAGGGCCGCGCGCCGCACGGCCACCAGTTCCTCGCGGCGGAATTTACTGGCCTCGATGCGGTTGTAGCAACGGCGCAGCGCGCTCCCCTCGTTCGCGGCCATGCGGGCGAGCAGGTCGAACTCCACGTTGTGCTCGTCGAGAATCACAGGGATGCCTGCGGGAAAATGGTAGCCGGCCATTTGCGAGAACTCGACGAGGATGGCGTCGATCTTCTGTTCACGCACCACGCGGTCCAGCACGGCCTGCATCGCGGCCTGCCGGTGCGACAGCCACTGGAAGGAGTGCCGCGAGACGAGCGAGGCAAGCTGCCGCCCGCGCTTCTGCGCCACCGGACGCGGCACCAGCGTGATGCTGGCGCAAAATGGCGCGAGTCCTTGCGGATCGCCACTGCCATTTTTCTCGCAAAACGTCAGCAGGTGCACCGCATGGCGGCGAGCCAGTTGGCGCATCAGGTGGTAAATCCGAACGGCCCCGCCGAAATGCGGCGGGTACGGCACATACGGTGTCAGTACGAGTATGTTCACGCGCGGTGGGAGGGTTGTGGGGTCAGGAGGCGGATGCCTTGGCGGCCAGTTCGGTGTAAATCCGTTCGATGGCGCGAGTCTGTACAGAGATTGAAAAACGCGACTCGATCGTGGCGCGTGCCGCGGCGCCCAGACGGGCGCGCCGCGCAGGGTCGCGAGCCAGCCGTAGCATCTGCTCCGCCAGGTCAGCGGCGTCATCCACGTCGAACAGCAGGCCGTCCTGGTCGTGCGTCACGATCTCCGGCGTGCCGCCGGCGCGCGAGCCGATCACCGCCCGTCCACAGGCCATGGCCTCGAGCAGCACCATGCAACAGGCCTCGCAGTGGGCAGCGTTCACCACCACGTCGAGGCTGCGGTAGATGCTGGCCATGTCGCGACGGCCTCCCAGAAACCGCGTGCGCGCCGCCAGCCCTGCGTCGGCCGCCAACTGGCGCAACCGCGGCACATAATCGGCATTATCGCTGGCAATCGCATCGTCTCCCACGATGATAAACCAGGCCCGAGGCTCCTGCGCCGCCACGCGCGACGCGGCGCGCAGGAATGCTTCCTGCCCCTTGTCCGGCGCGAGGCGGCTGGTGATGCCTATCAACATGGCATCTGCCGGCACACCCAGCTCGGCACGCAGATCGGCGGGCCCGGAAGTACGAAATTCCGACGTGTTGACCCCATTGTGAATCACGCGGATGCGTTCCATGTCATGGCCGCGAGCGTGCACAAAATCGGCCTTCATCTCCGCGGCGACGGAGACGATGGCCGCCGCGCGAACCAGGGCCTGCCGATTGGCGGCGAAGTCCACGTAGCGATTGTGGCTATGATAAAGAAACGGAATGCCGGTCAGGCGGTGGAGCGCGATTGACAGCATGACCGCGCGTCGCTTGTCCGAGGTGTGAATGACCTGAACGCCGGCACGCCGGCAAAGATAGGCTAGCCGCAGAACGGTCCAGGCCAGCGGCAGAGCGCTGGCCACGTCCGCCAGAGCCGCCAACCGGCCCAGGGCGATGCGGCGCGACTTGGTGCCGGGCGCGATCGTCCAGCGATGGGTTTCCGGCAATTCACGAAAGAGCGGCCAGGCATGGCCGTAGCCGAGGCAGGCGACATACAGATCGAATCCGCAGCGGTCGAGTTCGCGCGCCAGACTCACATGCACGCGGACGACGCCTCCCATGGCGTCGTTCGTGTCCAACAACAGAACCTTGGTGCGTATGGCGGGCATGAACGCACTCCACCGTAACAAACCATCGCAGAAAAAACCAGTAGTGGCCGAACTTTATCCAAACCAGCATTGCTTCCGCAATGGGAATCGAGGATCCTTGTCATGGTCTGTTATGGGGGCGGCCCCGGCAGGCTTGCCCCGCCGGACCGAAAGTTCTGAGAAAAGGCGTCCGTCCGCCATTTCTCCAGAACTTCTTCACCCGCAGCGCGAGGCCGCGGGGGTCGCCGCGCCCGGGTCAGACTTTCCGGCGATTTCATCGTAAAGTGCCGCAACCTCTTGGACGCAGGTCTGGACGGCAAAGCGCTCTTCCGCGGTCCGGCGCGCGGCGGCGCCGAGGCAACGGCGGAGTTCCGCGTCGCGGATCAGCCGCAGCAGATGTTCGGCGAGTCGCACGTCGTCGCGAGGCGGGAAGAGCAGGCCGTCCTGTCCCGGCGTAATGATCTCCGGAATGCCCCCGGCGTCTGTGGCAACGACCGGCTTGCCGCAAGCCATGGCTTCGATCACCACCAATCCGAACGGCTCGTGCCAGGAGGCCACCACGACCATGTCCAGCCCGCGCGTGATGACCGCCATGTCAGCGCGGTATCCCAGAAAAGACACGCGGCCAGCGAGTTCCGGCACCTGTGCCAGTTGCCGAAGACGCGAAACGTAGCTGGCATTGTCGGAGAAAACCGAGTCGTCGCCGACGATCACAAATCGCGTCCGCGGCTCCTGCACCGCCACACGCGCGGCTGCCTGCAGGAAGCTCTCCTGCCCCTTGTCCGGCGCCAGGCGGCTGGCAATGCCGATCAGCAGGTCATCTGGCGCCGCGCCGATTTCATGGCGCACCGTGTCGTCCGCCGCGGGCGAGAAGCGTTCCGTGTCGATGCAGTTGTACACCAACCGGATGCGCTCCATCACCGGACCAAGGCGCGCCAGAAAATCCCGTCGCATAGCGCCGGAGTTGGAGACAATCATCGCGGCGTGACTGAGCGCCAGCCTGTTGGCGGGATATTCCACGTACTGGGCATGGATGTGATACAGGTAGGGGATGCCTGTCAGCCGGTGCAGCAGGTGTGTCAGCAGCAGCGAGCGCTTCTTGTCGGAGGTGTGGATGACCTGAATCCCGGCACGTCGGCATCGCACGGCCAGACGCAGCGCAGAGCCAAACAACAGGGCCATGCCCACCGCATCGGCCAGGCGGGCGCGCCAGCCGACGCACCATGCCGTCGATTTGGTTCCGACCTCCATGGTCCAGCAAGTGACGTCCGGAACGGACCGAAACTCGGAAAGCAGCGGACCGTGCCCCAAACAGGCCACGTAGAGCTCAAACCGCGCACGGTCCATGGAACGCAGCAGCTGCAGATGGAAGCGCACAACGCCGCCCATGGCGTCGTTGGTATCCAACAGCAGGATCCGGCGTTTTGGCGGCATGGCGATGGGTGTCCTCAGTGCGTGGGGTTTTGTATGGCTGCCGCGCGCCGTTCGTATTCGGCTGCCACTGCATTGCGATGGCAGTCACGTTCGAGTCGCGCGAGGTTCAGCCACGTGGGAACAATATTCGGATGGCTCCATAACGTCCGGTTCCGGATCGCCAGGGCGCGCAACAGCAGCGGTCTGGCTTCGGCATACCGCTTCTGCGCAAGATCGAGTTGCGCCAGGCAATCCAGACTGCAAGCGACCTGCAGATGGTCAGGACCAAGCGCCGCCTCGCGGATCTCCCACGCGCGGAGGAAGGCCGCTTCTGCCGGCACGTACTGTCCCTGCGCCTGGCACTGCCGCCCTTCATTGTCCAGCGTCTCGGCCTCCTCCGGCAGATTCCGGGCGGCAGCGACACCGGTCTCCGCCGGTTTTCCGGGAAAGAGCCGGACGAGCAGTCGGGCGCTTTCCGGTCCGGTCAACTCGGCCCAGCGTTTCATCCACGGATAGGTAGGTGGAACGATGCAAACAACTCCGCCGCCACAGGGGGCGTTCGGCCGGGTAGTCAGGCAGTAGTCGGGGCGCATGGCATCGTCCCAAGCCATCGATGCCCCCGGCGGAAGCGGTGTGACCTGCGGACGCGCAATGCGTTTGATGTTCTCCCCAAGGACGGGGACGATCAGGCCTGCCAGCAGCGCGCCGAGCAGCACCGGCCGCGACGCTGCCGCACGAAGGAGAACGGGCGGCACAATCAGCGCGACAAACCAGATAAAGCGCCCTCCCACGAGGCTCGTGATCCACGTGAGGTTGAAGATCGCAAACAGGAAGCCGCAGGCGAGAAATGTCAGTTGCAATGCCGCCAGACTCCGGGCGTGCAGGCCGAGGTCACGCCGGAAGACCAGCAGGCAGACAGCAGCCAGCACAAAGACAAATCCCAGCACAAAGGCCGGGAGAGCCATGCGCGGCGACTGGCCAATAAACAACGCGCCGAATCCGTGGATGAGCTGCGCCAGGCACTCCGGCGCCGTGTACATGGACACCGACGGCGGATGGCTATTCACCTGCTGAAGGTACCGCCGCACCAGCAGCCATGGAAAAATGCCAGCGCCTGTCAGCATTGCGGCAGCGAGACGGACCCGCACCGCGGGCACAGGCTGCAGCAGGAGCGTCAGGCTGGCTGCACCGATGAACACCAGCGCGGAGTTGTGGGTCAGCAGCGCAGCGCCCAGCAGTAGCGCCAAGAGCAGGGCATGCGCAAAATAGCGGCGCGGTGTGACCGGTTCGCACATGCGCAGGACCACGGCACAGGCCAAGCCGACGAACAACAGCATGAGCAGGTGGGCGACCAAGAGCGTGTGCAGGGCGAGGAAGAGCGCCACGTACAGGCCGGCACCCGCAAGTGCCCAGCGGGCGCCGGCACCGGCTGCGCCGCGAAATAGCGTCCACAGGAAAACGCACCAAGCCAGGACATTGCCGGCGCACAGCACGCACAAGGCGACAATCAGTCCGGTCGCCTTCCATCCGCCGAACAGGAGGAACGGCGTCAGGAACAGGGAGAAAAGGGGCGGCCACGAGACAATCGGCTCTCCGCCCAAGTAGGTATAATGGCCGGTCTCAAGCAGGGAGACCGTCCCCTCCCAATAGGCCCAGGAGTCCGGATTTCCCAGCACACCGTTACGCAGCAACAGGGCGCTCAACAAGCTGGCCAGGAGCGCCAGCGCCACAGCCAGGAGAGAAAACCAACGCAGGGGCCCTGCCGAATTATCGCTCCCGTGGTTGCTTGTGCAGCAGAACATTGCTCGTCCTCCTTGTCCTACTCCCGCCGCCGCACCGCGTGCCAGAGATGCGCCAGGTCTGCGCGCGGCAACAGCCCCCACAGCAACGCCAGCGGCAGGTAGAAGGCCGCGCCGGCGCCGATTAGGAGGAACAGGTTCGAGGTTCCCCAGACGCGCAGCAGCAGCACCATGGCAGCGCCCAGCAGACACCCCTTGACGCCCAGCACGAGGTTGCGGCGGCTGAAGACACCCGGCGGCATGAGCCAGAGCGCGCCGGCCATCATCAGCGCCTCGGTCAGCAGCGTGGCGATGGACACGCCGATGCCGCCGTTCCCCCAGAGACGCCCGGCCAGCGGGATCAGGGCCAGGTTCAGCAGCGGGTTGAAGACCGCCGCCGCAATGGCCATGCGGGCCCACGGCTTCTCCTTGCCGCGTGCGATCAGAACCGTTCCGAGAAGAATGTCCACGCAGACCAGCAGCAGGGAGACGCCCAACACCTGCAGGTTCTCGGCCGCCTGCGCGAACGCCTTGGCGCCGTACAGCAAGCGGATCAGCGGACCGGCGACGGCAATCAGGCCGGCACTGATCGGAACTGCGACGAACAGTAGCAGGTTCATCAGCCGCTCCGCGGCGCGCGCAAACGCCGTCTGGCCGCCGGCTGCATCCGCCCCCGCGCCCATGCGCATCAGAGCCGGGAAAATCGAGTTGGTCAGAATGGTGGGCGCGAACAGGAGCGTGGCGTAAATGCGCATGGAGACGCCGTACCACCCCACCACGGCGTCCGTGGCCAGCAGCGAAAGCATCAGCACGCCGACGCGCAGGTAGATTTCGGAGAAAACCACCCAGATCAGGAACGGAAAACCGCCCACGAACACGCGGCGCAGCAGGGACAGCTCCCAGCCCAGGCTGATGCGGACCTGACGGCCCAGAAGGATCAGATTGAGGAGGAAGCTCGTGCAAGCGGCGGCGGCATGCACCCAGCAGACGGGCAGAAGACCACACCCCTGCCAGAGCAGCAACGCGCAACCGCCCGTAATGACGGCCTTTTCGACGATCAGCACGGAGTTAATGGCCAGCATATTCTCCATCCCCTGGAAAACGCCTCCCAGCGACTGGGTCACGCCGCCGAGGCAGGTGCCGAAGCCTACAATCAAGATGGCCTGCCGGGTCTGGTCGTTGTACTGCGGCAGGCACCAGGCCACGGCGGTCTGCAAGAGGAAGACGCCAAGAGCCAGCAGCAGCTTGAGCGTCAGAACGTTTCCGAGCAACGCCTGCAGGGCGGTGGTGCGGCGGGCGTTCTCCTCCGGCGGAAACTCCGGCCCGGTGTGGAGAATGGCAACCTCCTTGACGAGGAAGGTGTTGACGCCCAGGTTGACGAGCGTGCTGAACAGCGCGCAGTAGCTGAACGCAATAGTGAAAACGCCGAAACGGCTATCGCCCAGATAGCGCGGCAGCAGGACCAGCAGAATGCAGGAGAGCGTCCAGGTGATCCCCTGCCCGATTGTCTGGATGACGGTGTTGCGCACCGCGCGCCGTGTCTTACTGGACATGCGGTTCCCCCGAGCCGGCGGACGAATCCAGGCGCCGGACGACGACGCCCAGCGCCATGGCAATGCCCAGGTAGAGCATGTTCCGGTAGTAGGTCAGCTGGAGGTCATAGTAGGAGACGATCAACTGCCCGACGATGAACAGCATGACCGTCAAGGCAACGGCCTTGTAATACGGGTCACGCATGGCGCGGTAGTCGATCACAGCTTGCACAATGGCCACGCCGAAGAAGAGCCAGAAGACGGCAAACCCCGCAAACCCGGTCTTGCACCAGATCCAGTAAATGGCGCAGTGCGGAATGTACTCCCACAACTGGAAGAAGGCGCCGATGTCGGGATACGGAAACAGGACCAGATATTTCTGCCCGAACCCGACACCCTGGGGATAGGCGCGGACCGTGGCCTTCAGATTCACCAGTTCCATCTTGCGCCACTCGTTCGACCCTTCGTCGGCCGTGCCCTCCTGCTGCACAAAGACAGATTTGATCTTCTGCGCCGGCAACGCCAGGGTGCCAGTGCTGTTCCAGAACACCATCGTGTACATCGCGAGCAGAAACACCCCCGGGATCACATAGCGCAGCGCCAGCCGCAACTGCGCCTTGGGCAGCAGTGCGACCACCAGCGCCAGGCAGAGCATCAGCACGCCGAACGTCACGCGGCGCTGGTTGAAGATGAACGCAATCAGGTTGAACGGGAGGGCGCAGAGCAGCACGGTCCGCTCCCGGCCGCAGTAGTGCAGAAAGAACAACGCGGCCAGCAGCACGAAACCCGTGACTAAGAACAGCGAGTCCTCGTGCCCCAGAATGGCACGCAACTTGCCGAGGTCGCGGTGCAGCGTGATGAAGTAGCGCCAGGAGCCCTGCAGACCGCGGAGCGCCAGTCCGACAATGACGATCCAGACGCAGATCCGGACCTGCCGGGGCGTCCGGATCAGCTGCGTCGCCAGGAAGTACATGGCGCAGAGGTAATACAGCGAGCGGATCTCCCAGAGCGCCGCCTTCCAGTTGCCGTTGGGACGCAGCAATCCGTAGGCGGTGAAGAACACCAGCATCATGAGGAACAGGATGGCGATGCCGATGTTGGGGATGCGGTGCAGATACCACTCGCGGCTGATGGCCGCGCGCACCAGCCAGATGGCCAGCAGCAGCACCAACAGGAACTCCACCGGGTTGAAGACCAGCCCGCCGACGCCGGTGCTGGAGTTCAGATTCATGTAAAACCTGATCGCCTGGCTGGAAATCGCGGACGGAATCCCGAGCACCTCGAACTGATCCAGCAGCAGCGCCGCCGCCAGCAGCACGTACACGCCAAACTCCAGGCGGCGCACCAGCAGGACCAGAAACAGGAGCGCCGCGCAGGCGACTGGCACGATCAGCAGGTTGCCGTTGGTCACAGCCACCAAAGAGGCTGCCAGCGCGGAACAGAGCGTGAGCCCGAAGAACGCCAGCCAGGGGCGCGGCGGGGAGTCGGCCAGCCGGTCGGCGGCGACCCTTGCGGCGGCTGTGCGTGTGGCGTCGGGTATCATGCGCCCGTCAGAAGGTGAATCGCGTCACAAGAAGAACGCCGAGAATGGCCAAGGCCAGACCCATGACGGTCCAGCGGCTGATTCGATCAATGCAGGCGCCGGTCAGGATAAAGAGCGCCAGCATGGCAAGCATCATCTTCATGATCAGACCCACCGGTACAGCCAGTCAGGAATCCAGTACTCGCCGTAGTTGGTCACCAGCCCGAGAACCTTGTCGCGCGGCAGACGTTGCATCACGGCTTCGATCACCTTCTTCTTGGTGCTGTAGAGCTGGCCCAGCAGGAGCACGCCATCGGCGTACGGCGCCAGAATCACCGCATCCGACTGCATGCCGAGGTTCTGTGTTTCAACCAGAATCATGGAAAAACGATCGCGCAGCTCGTCGAACCGTTGACGGCAGCCGGCGTCGTTGAACAGCACGTCCGCATATTCATGGGTCCGGCCAGCAGGCAGGAGCCAGAGGTTGGGCGTGTCTGTCTGGACAAGCACGGCATCCAGCGACGCGCGGCCGTCCAGCAGGTCACCCAGCCCCGGCGCCTGCGCCCGGCCAAAGAGGGCCGAGAGGCCGGCGTTCTCCATGCAGGCGTCCACCAGCAGGATCGGCTTCTTCAGATCGCTGGCCAGGACCACGCCCAGGTTGGCTGTCAGCAGGGTCTTCCCCTCGCCGCGCTTGGCGCTGGTCACCAGGCAGATCAAATGGTCCGGCGATTCAAAACCGGCCCGGATCGAGATACCGATGTGACGGATGCGCTCGATGAAATCGTCCATCGTCAGCTCCCGCGGGTGGCGTGAGAGACCGGCCTGTGACAGGCGCGCGGCTGGCAGCAGGTATGTCGCCGGCATGCTTTCCGGCAACTCGAAGCGTCTGGCGCAGAGGAACCACCGCAACAGGTGATCGAACCCCTCCATCACATCAGGCAGCCACTGTCCGAGGCGGACGATCCACTGCCGGGGGGAGCCCTGCATCAGGTCGCGCGTCCGGGCGTATCGGCGCTGTACCTGGGCCGGGATGTACCACCCCGCCCGGCGCGTGTCGCGGTAGAGCCGCGGGATTGCTCCCAGCAGCGGCAAACCGACGCTGTGCTGCAGTTCTCCGGAGCGCACCAGCCGCGGGTCCGTGATCTCCAGCAGGAAGACCAGGGAGAGCCCGAGGAAAATGCCGCCGAGCGCGCCGGCCAAGGCAAACAATATGCGCTTGGGCTTGTAGTGTTTCAGCGGCACGCGCGCCGGCTCGATGATCGAATAGCGGTTGGCCTGCTGCTCGATTTCGACCGCGCGGGTGACGCGCGCCTCCTCAAGCTTCATGCAGAGCTTGTCATAGATCTGGCGCGTCAGCTTGGCCTCGTCGTCCAGACGCATCTCCTCCTGGACCAGCAGGGGGGTGCGGGCCAGCTTCTGGAGGAACTCGTCCTCCTGGCGGCGCAGCTCGCGAATTTTCTCCTCCTGCGACTTGATCTTGATCACCGTATCGTCCAGATGGGCCAGCGTTTCCTGGTAAACCGGTGTGCGAATTTCCGTCGACGAATTGGCCTCCTGACGCGCCTCCTCTTCCTTCTCCTTCTTCAGGAGATCGAGGATGAAATCCAGCTCGCGCTGCTTCTTGAGTACCTCGGGGTGGTTCTCCTTGCGCGTCGACAGCAACTCGCCCATGTCCAGCTGAAGCTTCTGGTACTGCACCTGGAAGGGGGATGTCTGGACGTGAGACAGCGCGGAACTGACCATCGGCCGGCTACCGGCGAGGCGGTCGCGGAAGAGTTGCGCGAACATCTGCTGCTCCAGCAGTTCGATCTGGGAGTCCGCAAGCTTCTCGCGGTAGGAATCGACCGAGCCAGGGGTTTTGACCGTGCTCAGCATCTCGCGGTTCAACGTGCGGAACTCCTGCAACTGACGGTCCACGCGCTTGAGCTCCTCCTGGTAATGGTCCACCTCGCGCTGCAGGAAGGTCACCGCCGTGTCGGCCTCGCGCCGACTGGAGGAAAGACTGCGGTCGACGAACAGGCGCGTGATGGCCTCCACCCTGTTCTTGGCACGAACAGGGTCTGCGGAGGAGAATCCAATCTGGAACGAGTCGTGCGACAGCTCCATCACGTGCGTGTTTTTCCGGATGTCCTCGACAGCCCGCTCCATCTCGATGTCGGAGTGCAGGGCGCGGTCAAGCCCCTGCTTATGGATGGCGTCCTCGATGAGCGGACGGCTGAAGATGATCTTCTGGAACCCGCCCAGCCGGTCATTGTCGGTCATGCTGACAGCCATTTCGTAAGTGATCAGCGGGTTGAGAATCTCGGTCTTCCCCAGCAGGATTGTGGTCGAGGACATGTAGCTGGGCGTGATCAGCAGGCTGGCCACGATGCTCAGGACCGGCGTGAGAAACATGGCCCACAGCAGGGTACGCTTGCGCCGGAAGACAACCTCGCAGAGATAGCGCAGGTTGAAGTCGCCGGCGACGGGCTGGTCGGCGCCTGCGCCTGGCAGTCGGCGTTGGATGGGCGGATGGCTCATGCGGGGCAAGGCGCCATGGAGGCGGGTTCCGTTTCTCAGGGTTTGCTCTTGAGGGCGTTTTGCATGGTGGCACCCAACAGGATCGTGTTAACCGACGGGGTCAGCTGGTTCAGGTAATAATTGAACGTGGCGATCCCCTTGCGCGGCACGTAGACGATGTCGCCGGTAACCAGAAGCGGGTTATCGGTCCGGGAGGTCCAGCCGTCCTGAATTGCCTCCAAATTCACGGTCAGAACGATCGCCTGTCCGTTGCGATCGCGCCGGACAATCTGGATGCGCTCCCCGGCCGCGTCATGGTTGACGTCGCCTGCTGCCGCGAGGGCCTGCACAACGTCCTCGTCCTGACCGAGGTTATAGATGCCGGGCTTGTTGACCTCGCCCATCACGTAGACGGTGTGCTCGTCGTTCGCCCGGACGAACACGGCGTCGTCCGGCAGCAGGGGGATGTTCAGCGTGCGGTCGCCCTTGCGCAGCAGATCGTACAGGTCGATCTCGATCAGCATGCCGTTGCCGCGCACGATGGTGCAGCCGTGCATGTCGGCTTTGTCGGTCAGCCCCTTTGCGCGTGCCAGCGCGTCCAGCAGCAGGGTCCGGCCAGGAAAGTTGTAGAGCCCCGGCCACTGCACCTCGCCCAGCACGGCAACGCGGTTGTTGTTGTATTCGACGATCATCAGGTTGACGTGCGGGTCGCGGTAGTTGGTCAGCAGCGCTTCGATCTTGCGCTCGGAGGCCTCGCGGGTCAGGCCGTTGAGCGAAACCACACCGATTCCCGGAAGCGTCAGCTTGCCATCCGGCCCGAGCGCGTACCTCCGGTTCAGCTCGGGGACGCTCATGCAATAGAACTCCACCACATCGCTCGACCCCAGGCGGTAATCGCCGATCTCCACGTCGAGCTGCTTGAGCTGTTCGGGAGTCAGGCTCCGGCTGGGCTTCGGCAGATCCGCAGTCTTGTTAGCGTCCATCGGAGGCGGAAACGACGGCGACAGGCAGGCACCCACACCCAGCAACAGCACCAGACTGGCAATTCGTTTCATGGCTGTTCCGGAAACCGCAGATGACAGATGCTGCGCGGCGCCAGCATGAGTTGCGCGGCGCCATCTTGAACCGGCGGCGGGGGGACCATCGATTGAATGGCGTTTGTCACGGCAGTGATAGAATATCCCGTTCCCGTTGTGATGGCAATGCCCTTGCAGGAGAGACGCACGGCGCGCGGCAGGGCCGATTTGTTGATTGCCACGATTGTCACAACCGGCGGCGTCTCCGACCGCGCGGCGTACAGAGAGACATTCGCCCGCGCCTCGGGCGCCCCGCCCAAGGTGACGTCGAGAAGCTGGTCGCCGAAAGCCGCGCCAGCACCGTCGGCGTTACGGTACAGCGCATATGCCAGCGCCGCCGGTGAGCCCAGCTTGGGATACAGCCAGTAGCAGGCCAGGTCGAGTCCCTCCCGGCCGTAGACGCCCAGGATGTCCGCCAGGGCCATCGCGCCGCTGATGTCGTCCTCGCCGCCCCAGTTGTACTCCGTGATGCCGATCTTCAGGCCCGGGCAGCACTGCGCCACCCAGCGCCGGAGCCGCGGGATCAGTTCCACGCGGTCGTTGATCCAGGATGGGTCGCGATAGGCCGGATCGTACAGGGAGCGCACCGTCTCCAGGCGCAGCGCCGTAGCGCGCGAGTCGATGGACCCGGAGTTAACGCCGTCGGCCTGCGGATAAAAGTGCACCGTCACCACGTCCAGCAGGCGCTCGCCCGTCTGCCGCTCGATCTCCCGGATCTGCCGCAGGAACCACGGCAGAAAATCTTCGTTGTTGTGCCGCTGGCGGTCGCGCGAACTCTTGGTGTCGCGGTCGAGCGCGGACTGGGAAAACGCCGGCCACCCCCAGAGCTCCGGCCCAACGATCGTTGCCTCCGGCGCAGCCTGTCGGACTGCCCGGGCCATGGCCGTGAAGCGCTCGAGGTATTCGTCGTAGGAGACGGGATCGGGATGCACATCGCGGTGCGTGACGTTCCAAAGCATGGGTTCGTTGCCCAGCGCGAAAAGAATCCGGTGTTCCGCGAAGAGGCGCGGAAATTCCTTGCGCATCTGCACGATCCACTCCGCCACGAACGCGGGATCCGCCACCACGGAGGCGTCGGCGCGGTTGTTGCCGGTCAGCGGCGAGCCATCGGGCCGCACGCCGTTGCCCGTGTCCGGCCGATAGGGATCGGTCCTCTGCTGCGGGCCGTATTTGCGCACCGAGAAGGAGCACGACTGCGCGTCCCTGGCCACGAACCCGATCAGCGGAAGCGTCACCAGCGCCCGGCAGCCGGACCGCTCGGCCCGCTCCAGAAATTTCTGCCAGGCGTTCGGCTCGACGGCGACGTTCTCGAAAAACCAGTCGCTGCCGGTGTTCCAGACGTTCCCCAGCCGCCAGTTGTACCGGCAGGCCGTGTTGCCGCCCCAGCGGTTCAGGGGCATGCAGGCATTGGTCAGCACGTGCAGCGGCGCGCCGGCCACGCCGTAGATGTCCGGCGGGATGCGCCGCGGCTGCGCCGGGACGGAGACCGTGCACGTCAGCGCGAGCGGTTCAACGCCCGGCGCTTCGGACGCCCGGACGGGCAGGCCGCCGGTCAACAGCAGGCCGATGACTGGCCACAGGCGCCTGACAAGCGCTTCGCCGGTCATTCGACCTCCAGCGTTCGCACGACCCGCGCCGGCACGCCGACCGCCAGGACGTTCGGCGGAATGTCGCGCGTGACCACCGCGCCGGCGCCAATCACCGCGCCGGCGCCAATCGTGACACCCGGCAACACCGTCACCCGCGCCCCCAGCCACGCCCCCTGCCCGACCCGCACATCGCGCACGTGCACGCGGCCGGCGCGGAAAACCGGCGGTCCCATTTCGTGCGTCACGGTCAGAAACAGGCACTCCATCCCGACCGAAACGCCGCTTTCCAGCACGACACTCCCTTCCAGGTTGAATGAAATCCGCTCGTTGAGGTAGCAGTCTGGTCCGATCCGCAGGCAGGCGCCCGCACTTCCGCTGCCCGTCAGATAAAGGTTTCCGGACAAGACCGTGCCGCGCCCAATGGAAATGCCGGCCAGTCGATGCATCCAAGCGCGGGTTCGCAGGCCCATGCCGAAGGGGATCAGGCGCGTCAGCGCCAGCACGAGACGCCGGCGCACATGGAGTCCCCCTGTCTCTTCTCGCAAGACACGCCACAGGCTTTTGCGGGAAGGCAAATTTTGTTTCATTTCAGCCTCTATTATCGTAGAGTGCCTCATTCGTCAAGCATCCAATCCGGGGCCTTCGGGCCCCGTTGCGCAGCAAGGGGATGCGCAAACAAGAGGCCAGCGACAGGGCACAAGGATGAACGCATTTTCGCGGACGTTTTTGGGGACCCCATTTGCCGCGTGGATGGGGAGATTCCTCCCCGCCCTGATCCGCGCGCGTCGCGAAGTGCGGCCCTTGCCCACCGACCCCCTGGCAGCCCCCGCGGACCGTTGGCCGATTGCTCACGATTTTCTTGCACAGGCCGCCCAGGACGGGTCGCGCACCGCGCTGGTGGATGCCCGGCAGACACTGACGTACGCACAACTGGAGGAGCGCAGCCGCCGGTTTGGCGCGGAGATCCTGTGCGCGACGTCTCCCGCGTCCCGCGTGGTTGCGATTCACGGACGCCGGAACGCCGGCTTCGTTGTCGCCCTGCTGGGCACATCGCGAGCCGGCTTCACGTTCGCAGTGCTCGATGCCTCGTATCCACCCGAGCGCCTGCGTCAGATGGCCGCGCTGATCCGCCCGGCGCTGATCGTCGGCGACGATGAGGCGGATCCGCGCTGGCGCGAAATCTTTGCCGGCGTGGATGCGCCTTTCCTTGGGATCGACTCGGCCGGTCAGATGCCGTGCGCCTCCGTGGCCGCGCGCGAGAGCCCGCTAAACCGCGAGCCCGCCGAAATCGCGTACCTGCTATTCACCTCGGGCACCACGGGGAAGCCCAAGTGTATTGCCACGCCGCATGCGCCCCTCCGGCATTTCATCGCCTGGTACGTCGACACGTTCCGACCCGACGCCGGCGACCGGTTCTCGCTCCTGTCCGGACTGGGCCACGACCCTGTGCTGCGCGATATTTTCGTACCCCTCAGCGTCGGCGCCACACTGCACATCCCGACTCAGGCCGCAATCGCCAATCCCTGCGCTTTATTTGAGTGGGCGCGCGCCAGCCACATCACCTTCCTGCATGGCACACCGCCGCTGTTCCGGATTCTGTGTGCCGGCGCGCAGGAGCGCGGCGGCCGGACCGAGTCCCTGCGCTACGTCTTTTCCGGCGGCGACCAGTTGCCGACCGAGATCGTCCGAGAGGTCTGCCAGGCAGCGCCCCATGCGCAGGTCGTCAATTTCTACGGTGCGACCGAGACGCCACAAGCGATGGCGTTTCATCGCGTACGCCACGGTGAGACCGACGTCATTCCAGTCGGCCAGGGCATCCGGGACGTCCAGCTGCTGGTACTGACGGATTCCCTTGCGCTGGCGGCCGTGGGCGAACAGGGCCAGATCGGCATCCGCACGCCGCACCTGGCCGCCGGTTATTGGGAGGACCCCGGTGCCACGGCGCAACGGTTCGTGCCGTCGCCTTTCAGCCGCGACCCGGAGGACCGGATCTATCTGACGGGCGATTACGGCAGATACCGGGCCGACGGCGAAGTCGTGCTGCTCGGCCGCGTCGACGACCAGGTCAAGATCCGCGGGTTCCGGGTCGAACTGGCCGAGATCAACCGGGCTGTCGAAAATCTGCCGCTGGTACAAGGCGCAATCGTGCTGGCGCAGGCCACCGCAACGGGCGAGAAAATTCTCGTGGCATACGTGGCCGCTGACCCGATCTGCCGAGACGCGGCGCGGGCGGAGCTGGACCGGCGGCTACCGGAACGCCTGCCGACGTACATGCTTCCGTCCCAGGTGATCTGGCTGGACCAGCTGCCACTGCTGCCCAATGGCAAAACCGACCGGGCAGCACTGGAGACATTGTGGCAGGCGCGGCAGGCCGAGATCCTGCGCCTGACGCCAGCGGATGACAACGGGCCCGAGTCGCGGCTGATCCGCGAGTGGTGCCGGATCCTAGGGATGCCCCGGCTGGACCGGCAGCGCTCCTTCGCCGAACTGGGCGGCGACTCCATCTCGTTCATCCAGGCCTCCCTGGCCGTACGGAAGATCATCAGCCACCTGCCGGATGACTGGTCGCGGATTCCGCTGGCCGAGCTGGCGCAACGGACGGCGCCCCGCCGGCAATCGTAGCATGCGGTGGATAGCGCCATCCTCCTGCGGGCCGTTTCGATCGTCCTGATCGTGCTCGGCCACATCACGCCGTATGAGGTGAGCGGCTCCGTCGCCGTTCTGTTCATGCTCGCCGGATGGAGCTTCGCGGATTTCCAGCTCCGCGCCGTGCTCCAGCGACAGAACGTCACCCCGATCCTGGTCTGGATGGCCAAGCTGGCTGTGCCGACCGTGCTGGCAATCGCCTGGCAAAACTGGGGACACTTCATAGAGCGCTGGTGGGCATTCCTGATGCTCTCGAACTATTTTCCCGTCTCGCCGTACCGCGTGGCCGGGTTCTGGTTCATCGACGTATTGCTCCAGATTTTCGTGATCCTGGCTATCCTGTTCTCGATCCCTGCTGTCCGCCGCGCAGCCGCCCGGCCGTGTCTTTTAACCACGGCGGCCACCGGGGGCGCCATGGGGGTCGGCATGGCCATCCACCTAGCCTGGAACACCAAGCCGATCTACGACTACGTGCCGCACATGTTCCTCTGGATCGTGTGCTACGGAATGGCCATGCGCCATGCGGAGATGCGGTGGCAGAAGCTCGCGCTAACGGCGCTGCTGCTGGCCGGCTCGATCGCGCACCACATCCCCGTGTTTTCGCTGGTTGCGGCCATCGGCATCCTGTTCGTACGGCGCATCCCGCTCCCCGCCGCAGTCATCCCGGTTTTCACGGCCATTGCCGCATCGTCGCTGTACATCTACGTGACCCACGACAAGATGGGCGCGCTGCTGTACGGCAAGCTGCTGGGCGCACACGTGACCTACGAGTCGCTGGGCGCGCTGCAGTTTCACAGCGTGACCAGCCTGCGCGGCGTGACATTGTCAGCCGTGCTCGTCGCCGTGGGCGTGCTCATCGGCATGACCTACAACTGGTTCTACACGCGCGTCCTGCGCGCCATCCGACGCCGATCCGCCGACGAGGTTCTCGACGCCAGCCGCGACATCTGAGCCACTGCACCAACCACGGCAACGCAATCCATGCAAGCCTCCCCAACAACAAATTCCTCGCGCAGCATCGGCGTGGCGGTCCACCTGCTGGCTGGCCTGACGTTTGCGTACGGCCTTTGGATTGCCCTCGGCTCGCACACCGGATTTCCAACCACGGCGCAGTATGGCAGCCGCATGCCGTACCTGGCGGATATGCCGTTAGGCGAGGATGCGTTCTACATGCTGCACGTCGCCTGGAACCTCGCCAGCGGCCACGGCCCGGTCTGCAACGAGGGTTCCATCGTCACCGGCATCCAGCCGCTCGCCACACTGGTCTACGCGGGCGTGGCCTGGGCGAACCTCCACCTGGGCGGCGATCCGTGGACCTTCCTGCGGCTGGTGCTGATTCTCAACGTTCTGCTCCTGCTCGCGTTCGCCGAATGCGTCGGCCGCATCGCCGCGGCTGTCAGCGCGCAGAACCGAGCAACCGCATGCCGTCTGGGCATCCTGTTCACTGCGCTCAGCTTTACCGTCTTCCGCCATTTCACCTACGGGCTGGAGACCGGCATGTATCTCACCGCCTTTGCCGCCACGATCCTGTTCACGCTGCGGCGCATTCCATTCGGCTCGCCGCGCGACGTCGTAGTTCTGGGCCTGCTGGTCGGCCTGTGCGGCTGGTGCCGAATCGACTTCGGCCTTTGCTTCGCGATCTTCCTCCTGACCCTGTTGATCGCCCGTCGCCTGACGCTGCCCCACTGTCTGCTGGCCGGCGGCGTGGCCCTGTTGACACTCGTCCCCTGGTTCGCCTGGGTCTGGTGGGTATCCGGAACCCTCATGCCGTCCTCCGGCATGGCGGAGTTCCGCCTGATTCCCCTGCACGCAACGAATGCCGCAGCCACCGGCATGACCGGGCACAACGACCGCCTTAGTATGCGTCTGGTGATCATGGCCATGTCCGTAACCGACAACCTGGTCCCCTGCCTGGATACCGCCGGGCGCTGGACGCTGGTGGGCTTCAAGGGGCTGACCTGCGTGGCCGGCCTGACGGCGCTGGCTGTCTGGCGGCGGCGGATCCTGGCACTGTTCGCCGACGGCACGGCTGGCACCGTCGGCGCGGCCTGGGTGCTGGCGATCCTGGCGCTAGTGCCGGTGTATCTGGTCTGCTTCTGCTCGGTCTGGTTCTATTTCCGTTACACAACGCCGCTGTTGATCCTGAGCTACACGGTCTGGGCCGTGATCGGCGCGCATCTGGCGGCCGGCTGGTTCTGCGTGCGGCGGTTCGTCCTGGCGGCCTTCCTGCTCGGCTGCCTGTTTGCCGCGTTTGCGGCCGCCACCCTCCACAACGGACACTCCTGGTACGGCTACACGGTCACGGCCGGCTTCATCCAACGGAATCTGGCGCACGTCCCGAAGATCGGCGCGTTCCAATGCGGCAAGATCGGCTTCTTCTGCCCCAACGTCATCAATCTCGACGGCAAGGTGAACGCCGCCGTGATCCCCTTCATCCGCAACGGGAACGTGCAGGACTATCTGGACCAGGCGGGCATCGACCTGCTGGTAGACTGGCCGGCGTGCATCCACGACTTTGTTGATCCCGCCCTTCTGCAGAAGAGCTGGCGCCGGACTGCGGACATTCCGGGCACGGATCCGCCTGTGGCCTGCTACCTGCGCCTCGATGAGAAATAGTGTTGCCTCACGCAGAACAGGCATGTCATTCTTACGCAACCGTGCCAAGCACTCCGCCAACCGTTGTCATCCTGGGAATTCCCTTCCACAACGTCTCGTTCGACGAGGCGGTGGAATGGGCGCGGCAGCGCATCTTGTCGCGGCGCCCCGGCTACATCGCCACCGCGAACATGGACTTCGTGATGCAGTCCTGGCGCGATCCGGAACTCCAGCGGATCCTGCTCGAGGCTGACCTGGTCGTGGCCGACGGCATTCCGATCGTCTGGCTTTCCCGGTTGCTCGGCCCGCGCCTGAAGGCGCGCGTGACCGGCAGCGACCTGGTGCCCCTGCTCGCCCAAATGGCGCGCGACCAGCACTTCTCCCTCTACCACCTCGGCGGCGCGGCGGGCGTTCCGGAAAAAGCCGCGGAGGTGCTGGTCCGAAAATTCCCCGGCCTGCGCATCGCAGGCTGTTATTCCCCGCCCTGGGCGAACCTGCTGGACATGGATCACGCCACGATCCTGCGCAAGCTGCGGGAAGCCAGCCCGGATCTCCTGTTTGTCGCCTTTGGCGCGCCCAAGCAGGAAAAATGGGTGAACCTGCACGTGCGCCGATGGAACGTGCCCCTGGCCATCGGCGTGGGCGGATCGCTGGACTTCCTGGCCGGCACCCAGCGGCGGGCGCCGCGCCTCGTGCAGCGCCTGGCGCTGGAGTGGCTCTGGCGCATGTGCAGCGACCCGCCCCGACTGGTCAACCGTTACCTGCGGAACATCGCGTTTTTCCTGCACGCCTTGGTCGACCTGACGCACATCCGCCTGGGGCCGGATCGCGCGCAGCCAGCGGTCGGCGACAATCCGGCCCTGCGGCGCATGGCCCTGGTCGAACCTTTTGTGCGCCTGACGGACCCGGCGCAAGTGGAGTCGTTCTGCACCGCCATCCTCGACAAGGCGGCCGGACGGCCGGTCGTGCTGGACCTGGCTGGCGTGCGCTGGATTTCCAGTCTCGAACAGGGTGCGCTCCTCCGCCTGACGACCCGGCTGCGCCGCCGTCATCTGCCGCTGCTGCTGACCGGCGTGGGGACGCGCATCCTCCTCCTGCTGAACTGGTGCCATCTGGCCGAATATCTGGAGATCGAGTGCTCGCACGAGAAGCTCGGCGAGCGAATCACGGCCTGGAACTCCCGTTCCCGCCAGGGAACCATCGTGCAGGACAAGGATGGGCGGATCTTCGTGCAGCTTCCCGACGAACTGACCGCCGCCAACCTGGACGCCTTCCGCCGCCGCATCGACGAATGTTCGTCCTTCGCCCAGGCGCGGGAGCGGATCCTCGACGCGGCCGACACCCGCTTCGTAGACAGTTCGGCCATCGGCCTGTTCATGCGTCTGAAGAAAGAGGCCGATGCGTCCAACGCCGCACTCTATTTAACGAACGTGCAGCCGGCCGTGCGACGGATCTTTCATGTCGCCAAGATCGACTCCGTGCTCCTGGACCAGGAATAAGACGCGCCCGTCCGGAACATATTTTTGGGGGTCATCGGGAAAGCCGTAAATCAGGGATCAGATGGTCATTATTCCTGATTTCCTGAGTTCCAGATTCACAAACTGCATGCTCAACTGCTCGTGCTAGGATTATTTCATGTCCCGGCCCGGCGACCGGAGATCCGGCGGGAGCACACTCGCGCGGGGCGCATTGGTCGGATACCGGAGTTCCGGCTCGTCGTGCAGCAGGAACGATCCGATGTCCTTCCCCAGCGCCACCTCCAGGCCGATCTTGCCGGACTTGTCCGCCATGTTCAGCATGGGCCCCTCCTGTTCCACCAGCAGGGCCGCGCGCGCCTTGCCGTTCTCGTCGCGCATCGTCAGCTTCGGACCGGATTTGAGCACGTGCAGGGTGAGGCGTCCCCCGCCGCTCTTGTCGGCCATGTCGAGCGACGGCGAGTCTTCCACCATGCCGAATCGGGCGCGCAGCTTCCCTTTCTCGTCGTTCAGCCCCAGCGCCGGCCCGGAATCGTCCACGCACAACCGCGCACCGAGCCCGCCATTCTTGTCGTTCAACCCCAGCGCCGGCCCGTCTTCGTCCACGCACAACCGCGCGCCCGGCGTACCCTTGCGGGTGTACAGGTCGAGAACCGTCTCTTTCCGGTCCACCCCAACCTTGGCCCGCAGCTTCTCGTTCTCGTCCAGCAGCGAAAGCCCCGTGCCGTTCTTGCCGACCTCCAGCGCAGCGCGCAGCTTTCCGCCTTCATCCAGAAACGAGAACCCCACGACCGACGACTCCACGCTCACCTTGGCGCGCAGCTTCCCGTCCTCGTCCAGCAGCGAAAGGCCCGGTCCATCCCGGCCGACCTCCAGCGCGGCGCGCAGCTTCCCGCCGTCGTCGCGCAGGTCGAGCCCGGTGCCGGCCTTGTTCCAGTACAGCAGGGCGCGCTCCTGTCCGTGCTGATCGACCACCGAAAAACTCTGCGCACGCAGCACGCGGTCGGTGCGATGCAGCTTCCCCAGCAGGGACGGCAGGGGAAGAAAAAAATAGGCCAGCGTCAGCAGCAGCAGTGCGAACACGGCCAGCCGCACGCGCCACCGCGCGGCGGCCACGGAATGCTCCAGCAGTTCTACGCGTTCTTCGATGGTCATGTCGCGTCTGCGATCCCGAATCTCGTGCGCCTGCCTCACCGCGGCGCGGCCATGACTTCCTCGATGGCATCCCGCAGTTCCGTCGGCGTGACCGGCTTGTACAGCAGCTTGCGCGCGCCCAACAGCAGAGCCGGTTTCAGAATCCCGACGTTCTTGTACGCGCCGCCGCCCGTCATGGCGATAACCCGCACGTTCGGATTGCTCTGGCGCAAATCCCGCAGCGTCTCCAGCCCGTCGCGATCCGGCATAAACATGTCCAGCAGCACCACGTCCGCCGGAGCAGCCCGAAATGCATCGAGGCCCAGCGCGCCGGTTTCCGCCGCACGCGCCTCATAACCCAGCGTCGCGAGTATCTGGCTCAACAGCTCGCGAATCTCGGCATTGTCGTCAATCACCAAGACACTTGTCATATCACCCTCGTTTCTGCAGGCCGGATGCCAGCCTGCCCCACAATGTGTCACGCAGGATGCGTACGTCTTCTAAAATACCACGGTGCTCGGCGTAGTATCGAGCCTCCATTGCAGCCACGGCCGGGTCATCGGCGCCGCCGCGCGCCGTTGCGTAGCTGAACACGGCGGGAAAATACACCTTCAGCTCGTCCCGCAGCGCCTGATCCTCCGGCGCGCGCAAGGGCTCGTGGCCGCAGAGGCGCCACCGCCCGCGGACCGCGCCGAACAGGCGAGGCGTCAGGTCCAGACTTCCGGCATAGAACAATCGCACCAGCAGGTTGCGGCGATGCCCTTCCGCCGATCGGAACACCGGCAGTTTCCGAACCGTCCCCCGGCGGCTGTAGGACCGCTGCGTCGCCAGGCGCCCGCAGCCGCACAGGCGGATCAGCCCGTACAGCACCGCAAAGGGTATCGCCTGCAGGCAGAGCAGAACCAGCGCAACCGACCAGCCGGCGGCTGCGCGGTAGGCGTCCCAGGGCGCGGCGGCCGGCGGCATGCGCGCCAGCAGCCAGGTGTCTTCCAGTTCCAGGACGACACCGTCCTCGGGGTCGATCAGGCGGTTGCCAGACGCGATCTTCTCCCGGATCTCCACCTGTTCGCCGACGTAGGTGTCCGACATCACCACGCACTGCGACAATTGCGCCTGCCGGCCGATCCGCACATGGTTGCCGACCACGGCGCAGGGGCCGACCGATGCCAGTAGGCCAACCGTGCAGTCGTTGCCGAGAATCACCGAGGGGGCGACGTCCGCCGATGGCGGCAAGACCACGTTGTATCCCACGCAGGAACCGTCCGCTGCACCATAGCCGGGCGCCAGATAGCGCGAGATTTCGCCGCCCGCCAAACGCAGGTTGAGCGCGAAAAAGTCCCGCAGCGACTCCACTGGAACCGGATCCAGCCCCAGTTCCGCAAAACTTCGCCGGGTGCCCACGTCCGGAGCAGCCTCGGCCAGCAGCACCTCCACGGAGGCGGCGTCCCGGCAGAGCGCGCAGCAGTTTCCGTTGGATTCTCCATGCCAGAAGAATCCCGTGTCCGGCGGCGCGCGCACGAAATCCGGCAGCCGCCGGGGGAAAAGCGGTCCGTGCAGGAAGAGCACACCGCCGCGCCAGAGATCCGGACTCCTCTGCAGAAAAGCGAGCGGCGCGCCCCCCTCCCGGTGAAATCCGTACTGGATGTGCAGCCCCCATTGGCTGCCGTCGCCCGCATAGGATTCAATCTGCTCCGCGCCCTCGTCCAGGACGAGGAGCACCTCCAGGGCGCCCAGGTCCACACTCAGTTCGAACCAGTATTCCAGCAGCGGCCGGTTCCCCAGCGGCACAAGCGGCCACGGAACGGGGCCGAGCGGCTTCGGCCACGCCCGCGGGGCGCCAATGTGCAGGACCGTTCTCATGCGCAGGCGTGGCAGGCTTCCGCCGCGGTGTCGAAGATATCGAAGACCTTGAAGGCGCGCGTAATCTCGAAGACCATCCGCACGCGCTTCTGGAGCCCGGCGATCTTCATGTCGCCTCCGCGCTCCAGCACGCGCTTCAGCAGCGCCACCAGAACGCCCAGCCCGGCGCTGTCGAGAAAGTCGACGCCCGAGAGATCGATGACCACGTTGCGGATGTCCGGCACGCTTTGCCACCACGCGACAAACTGCTCCCGGAAGGCGTCCACGCCGACGGACGTCAACGCACCGTTCACCGCCACCACCCCCACGCCGTCCCTCACCTGGAATGTCGCCGCCATACTCGCCCCCTTTTCAATATGCGCCCCGGCCCAGCAGCACGGCAGGCACGGTTTTCAGGATGATCACGATATCCTTCCAGATGCTCTGACTCTGGATGTACTGCAGGTCCATCCGCACCTGCTGCTTGAAAGGAATTTCGGAACGCCCCTGGATCTGCCAGAGGCAGGTGAGCCCCGGCTTCACATGCAGGCGCTTGCGCTCTGCCAGCGTGTACTGCGCCACCTCGCGCGGAATCGGCGGGCGCGGCCCCACGATCGCCAAGTCGCCACGCACCACGTTTAGGATCTGCGGGAGTTCGTCGATGCTGAACCGCCGGAGGAGGCGGCCCACACGGGTCACGCGCGGATCGTTGCGCATCTTGAAGATCACGCCGTCGCGCGAGTCGTTCTGCGCCGCCAGCGCCGCCTTGCGCTGCTCGGCGTTGCGGTACATCGAGCGGAACTTGTAGAACCAGAACTCCCGCCCGTTCAGCCCGACGCGCTTCTGGACAAAGAAGACCGGCCAGCCGTCCTCCGCGCAGATCAACAGGGCGATCAGCAGAAAAAACGGGGCGAATACGATCAGCGCCGTGCCGGCGATCAGGATGTCCATACCGCGCTTGACGGCATACACGCCGCCGAGGCCCGCCTCCCAGACCAGCAGCTTGAGGCGTTGCCGCCAGCGCAGCATGCAGAACCCCGCCCGCGTGCTGGGCAGATGCAGGGAATCGCAAAGGTCCCGGCGAGCCTGGAAGACGGCTTCGTTCACGGTGCGCTTCTCCCGAGTGGTAGATGGTTATCCTGTCGCGAAACGGCAAAAAAGGCAATGTTGTTGTTGTCGCGGCGGAACAGGGAGACATGCTGCGAGACCGCGCGGATAATCCCCAGCCCGCGACCGTTTTCGCGGTCCATCGGCAAAGCCTGGGCCGCCGCCAGCCGCTCTTCCATGCTCCATTCGCGCCCCTGATCGCGGAAAATCATCCGGCAGACCGGCCCCGTCAGGCGCAGACGGAACTCGATCGTCGAGCCGGCCGGCGCCCGGCCGTGGCGCACGACGTTCGTGCCGTGCTCCATCAGCGCCAGCCGGGCGGCCCCGGCCGCCTCCGCCGGCCAGCCGTCCGCCTGCAGAATCCGGTCCACCTGCGCGGCAGTTTCGGCCACGGCCGCCAGGTCCATCGCGATCTGCTTTTCCAGTCGGACGGTGGCGGGATCGATCCGTTCCACCACGACCACGCTGCAGTCGTCTTCCGACAAGGGAAAGCCCTCGGCGCGCAGGGCCGCAAAAACCGCGGCCGCCGGATCGATGGCAAATGGGTCATGCAACACGCGCCGCGCAATCTCCGCCAGGCGGGTCTCGCCGCAGGGCTCGCCCGTCTGCTGCTGGCGCGACTCCAGCAGGCCGTCCGTCACCAGCATGAGCCGGGACCCCGGCGCGGCAGGCGCCGTCACCTGCCGGTCGACGCCGTACACCTCGCCGTGGTCGAAGGCAAAGCCGATCGGCAGGACGCCGCGACCGGCCAGTTGCCGGGAGATGTCCGTGCCGCCGGCGTCGAGCAGGAATGGATCCGGATGACCGCAATTCAGGCACGTCCAGCAACCTTTTTCCGGCGACAGAATGCCGAGGAAAAGCGTGGCGTACAGCTCGGGATTCTGCACGTAGGAGCGAAAGCGCGTCTGAATTTCGCGGCAGATGGCCGCCGGTCCGGCAGCGACGAATTCGCGGGCCGCCTCGCGGATGATCCCCTTGAGCAGCGAGGCGACCATGGCCGGCGCCACGCCGTGCCCGGCGACATCGCCCACGCAAACGCAGACGCCGCCATCCGGCAGCGGCAGCGCGTCGAACACATCGCCGCCCACATTGAGGCTCGGCTGATAGGCCATGTAGGTCTCGACCGCCGGGTCCAGCAGCGGATTCGTGGCAAACAGCTTCCGCTGGAGCGAGCCGGCAACCTCCAGCTCCCGCACCATCCGCCGCTTCCACAGGCGCAGGGCGTCGTTGCTCCGCTTCAGGTCGAGCGCGTTGCGCACGCGCGCCACCAGCTCGCGGGGGTTGAACGGCTTGCGGATGTAGTCGAAGGCGCCGACGACAAACCCCTTCTCGACGTCCTGAATCTCCGTCTGCGCCGTAACCATGATCACGGGGATGTCCTGCGTGAGCGGGTTCGCCTTCATGCGGCGGCAGACGTCGTAGCCGGTCTCGCCCGGCATCACCACGTCCACCAGCGCCAAATCCGGAACCTCCTTGTCGACCAGCGCCAGGGCCGCCTCGCCGTCGCCCACGTCCATCACCTCGCATCCGCGTTCCGTCAGGAGCTTTCGCAGGTAGATGCGGTTGGCAAACTCGTCGTCCACCACCAGCACGCGGCCCACCAGCATCTTCTCGGGCGAACGCGCCGCCACGGACGGATTCGGACGCAAATCCGCCGTCGCCTCACCGTACCTAGACACGGTGTCCGTCACCCGATCGCACCCCCGGTTTCGGCCGGTTCCATCCGGCGCATCCATTCCTGCAACCCGCCGAGCAGGCTGGTGCAACGCGCGGCATCCTCGCGCTTGGCGGCCGAACTCATCTCCACGCCCACCACGGACAGCTCCGGCGCGCCAATGGTTCCGCCCATTCCCTGCAGGGAGTGTGCGCCCCAGCGGATCCCGGCCCAGTCCCGCGCCACGACCGCCTGCTGCAGGGCGGTCACCACCCTCCGGATCTCCGCGACAAACAGCTCGAGAATCTCCGCATCGACCTCGGCCGTGTTGACCCGGTAGGCATCCGCCAGACGCCGCAACCCCGGGATCATCTCCTCGAACACTGGCTCCGCCGGCGGAATGCTCCGCGGCTGCGCCGTCCTCCCACTGCCTGCTGCACCTTCGTTCATAGGGTTACTCCGCCTTGTCGACCTCCACGACGGTCCATTTCGAGACCACGCGCGCCAGATCGTCGAGGTGTACCGGCTTGGCGATGTAATCGTCCATGCCGAACGACAGGCACTTCTCGCGGTCGCCTTCCAGCGCGTTGGCCGTCATCGCCACGATGGGAATCCGCCCATGCCGGCCAAACTTCTTCCCCTCGGCCTCCCGTTCGCGGATCTGCCGCGTCGATTCGTACCCGTCCATCTCCGGCATCTGGCAGTCCATCAACAGGAGATCGAACTCGCCGCGCGCCAAAACATTCAGGACTTCCCGGCCGTTGGCCACCGCCTCGACCTGCGAATATCCCAGCTTGCGAAGCTGCCGCAGCGCCACACCCTGGTTGACCGGATTATCCTCCGCCAGCAGGATGCGCAGCGATGCCGCCGGCGGCTCCACCAGGGGTTTCGCCACTGCCGGAATGGTCGGCCCGATGCCGGTGCCGGTCGGAGCCGGCCGCTCCATGACCCGCATGATCGCCTGCAGCAGGGTCGTCTGCTTCACGGGCTTGGAGACAATGTGCACCTTGGAGTAGCGCAACAGGACCTCGTTCTCGATCGCGTTTCCCATCCCCATCGAGGTCAGGATGATGATCGGCGTGACGGCCATCGCCGGATCGGTCTTGACCGCAGCCACCAAATCCGCGCCGGTCTTTTCCGGCATCATCATGTCGGTCAGGATCAGCCCGTACGGCGTGGCGGCGGCAAATTTCTCGTGCAGGGCCGCCAGCGCCTCGTCCACCGAAGCAAAGCAGTCGCAGGTCATCTCCCAGACCGCCAGTTGCTTGCGCAGGATCAGGCGGCTGGCTTCGTTGTCGTCCACAACCAGGCACCGCAGCCCGCGCAGCAGGGAGATATCCGTGATGGCTTTGCGCTTGCGCACCGGCACCCCGACCGCGGGGATCTCGAACCAGAACGTGGATCCTTTGCCATCCTGGCTGTCCACGCCAATCCGCCCGCTCATCAGCTCCACCAGGCGGCGGGAGATCGCGAGCCCGAGCCCCGTGCCGCAGTACTTGCGCGCGGCCGACGCGTCGCCCTGCGAGAAGGGGTTGAACAGGCGCGACCGCACCTCCGGCGTCATGCCGATGCCCGTGTCCCGGACCTCGAACCGGAGCCAGACCACCACGCCCTCCCAGCGCAGGGTCCGGACGTGCAGCAAAATTTCGCCCCGCTCGGTAAACTTCACGGCGTTCGACAGCAGGTTCAACAGCACCTGCCGCAGGCGGTCCGGATCGCCTTCCAACCCCGACGGGACATCTTTCTCGATGTCCACCAGCATTTCCAAGCCCTTGAGCTCCGCCTTCTTGACCAGCAGTTGGATGGTCCCCTCGATCACCGTGGCCAGGTCGAACACCTCCGAGGTGATCCGCAGCTTGCCCGCTTCGATCTTCGAGAAGTCGAGGATGTCGTTCAGCAGCGTCAGCAGGGAATCGCCGCAGGTGTTGATGGTCCGCATGTAGTCCTTCTGCTCGTCGGTCAGAGGCGACTGCAGCAGCAGCTCGGTCAGCCCGATCACGGCGTTCATGGGCGTGCGGATCTCGTGGCTCATGTTGGCCAGAAACTCGCTCTTGGCTTTGTTGGCCGCCTCGGCAGCCACCGCCAGGCGGTTGGCGCGCTCGATGGCCTGCTGCAGGTCGGCATGCGCCGACTGCGGTTCGTCCAGCGTCCGCTTGAGCTTGTCCTCCGCTTGTTTACGATCCGAAATGTCGGCAATCATCACCAGAATGCCGCTCACCCGGCCAACGGAGTCATGCAGCGTGGTGGCATAGATCATGCCCACCAGCCGCTCGCCGGTGCGGGCCCGAAACTCCAGCTCGTAGGGCGGGATCTCCTTTCCTTCGATGCGCTGGCGGAACTTCTCCAAGGCGATCTGTTTGCTTTCCGCCGGCAGGTGGGGCCACTCGAGGAGCGATTTGCCCACCAACTGATCTGCCGGATATCGGCTCAGTTGAATACCCCGCTGGTTGATCTCCACGATCCGCCCCTGCGGATCCAGCAGGATGATCGTCTCCGGCGACTTCTCGAAGATCTGCCGGTAGCGCTCCTCGCTCTCGAACTTTTGTCGTTCCACCTGCCGGAGTTCGTCCGACTCGATCAGCACCGTGACCATCTCGGCCAGCGCAGCCGCAAATTCGCGCTCTTCCAGAGTCCAGCGGCGCGCGCGCGTGGTCTGCTCCACCAGCAGGAATCCCACGGTCACGCCGTTGCGCAGGACCAGCGCACCCAGCAGGGAGGCGGCATCCTGCGGCAGTCCGTCGGCCGGCAGATTCGCCAGGCGCGGATCGGCCCGCACGTCGTTGACAACCAGCGTTCGCTCGCGTTCCAAGGCCTCCAGAAAGCGTGCGCAATTCGCAACCGGCAACTGCGGCCCCTGCGTGTGTCGGTTGTCGGCCAGAGAGAATCGGTCTTCGCAGACCACCTCCCGGCGCCCCGCCGTGAACTGCCAGACGCTCATGCGGTCCACGTGCAGCGCGCCGGCGACCGACCGGGTCAGGCGTTCCAGCGCCGTACGAAGGTCGGCATGATCCTGCCGCGACAGGTGCAGCAGCACGCTCTGGTGCAGGACGGACTGCCGCGTGCGTTCCCACCAGTTGCGGCGGAACACGAACAGGTTGATCAGCAGGATGGCCGCCGACATCCCCATGAGCAGCGCGATGAACCGGCTCGCCGCCACCACCCGGCGCGTGTTCTGTGCGGATACGTCCAGGCCCAGCGCCAGCCGGGGCGCCGGGCGCAGTGTGCCGAGTGGTACGCCGATCACGGCGGAAACCCAGGTGTCGGACCGGTCGGTGCGGGGCGTCGAAACGTACGCCAGCCCCTCCCGGAAGAACCGGGCGTCCTCCGCGTCCGGCGCGCGCGGCAACAGGCTACCCGGCCCCAGCTCGCGCCCGGGCCGCCGCGTCTCGGCCGCCACGTAGGTGACCAGCGCCCCGGACCGCATGCCATAGAGGTAGATGTCGCGAATTTCCGGATTGGCGCGCCGGATGCGCGTCAACACGCTCCGCAGCCGCTGGTACTCCGACCGCTGTTCGTCCGCCGGCGATCCGGTGAGCGCCTGCGCCAGCGACGTGTCCAGGGCGTTCGCAACTCCCGTCGCCTGCGCCTGGATGTAGTCGTTCAGATCCCGCTCTTCCCGCTGGCCGACCTGCTCGGTCACCACCCAGCAGGCGCTCGACAGCACCAGCAGCGCCACACTCAACTGCAGGCCAAAGGAGGCCTTGGGCGCCGTGGCGAACACACCGGCATGCACCCGTTCCCAATGCTGGTAGCATTCCCAGAGCGCGGCGGCCAACAGCAGGGCCAGCACCGTCAGCGCACAGGCTGGCGGAAAACCGACAGTCGCAAGAAACGTCTCGCGGTTCAGGATCCGCCCGGGAAAAAGCGCCCCCTTCGGCCCCGAAGCCAGCAGCGTCAGTGCCAGCAGGATCATGCTGACCGCCGCCAGGACGATCGCGCTCTGGGCAACCTTCGACGTCCGCGTCGATCCCCACATCGTCAGAGAAGAGTAGGTCGTGCTCGCGGCCAGCAGGAAAAAGACGGCCAGTTCGTACTCCCGGACGCCACCGATGTGCATCACCACCGACAGCAGTCCCACTGGCACCAGCCAGAACAGCCAGGCCATTCCCCGCGTGCGACAGCGCGCCTCGATCAGCTTCCCGCAGGCGAACCACATCAGCAGCAGCACGGCGGCGGCCAAGAAAACCGTATGCGCGGATGCGAGCAACGGCGTGTCGCCAAGGTCCAGCTTCGCCGCCTCGGTCCACTCGTAGAACCCAAACAGCATGCTGAACCAGGCTAGTCGCAGCCACGGCAGCGGCGGTCCCGGCATCCGGCGCAGGATGAAACAAACCGCGCCGAGCACCACAAACGCCAGCCCCGCAAGGAAGAAGATGTAATCCATCTGCGCCTGCAAGAAAGCTTGGCTCACCCGTTCGCTCCTTCCCGGCGACACCCGCCAACCGTACCCATCCGACCGCACCCGCAAAAGACAGGCACCTCAATGGTTTGACTATATCGCAGGGAGAAGCCTGTTTCCAGCCCGTAAATTCCGCGCCGGGAGACCGCGCAGAATTTGCGCGGCCGCGGCTTCTCCGGGAAAATCTTGCGCGCCCGCGCCACCTTATTCTGTAGTCCGTCACACGTGTCGCTTTGCGCGCTGGCGCATGGCAGCCGCACGGCGACGAACCATCAGCAGGAAAGCGCCGCGCACTGGCACGTTTTGTGCATATGACCGGAGGCGACACGCACGGAACAATCCAACAACAAAGGGAATCCCCATGAAACGTACACCGACCCTCGCTTTCGCCAGCGCCCTGACCGCGCTCTGCCTGCAGACCGGCATGCTCGCCGCGCAGGACACCACCGCGCCGTCTGACAATGGCGGCCGCCGTAATCGCGGCAACTTCGATCCTGCCCAGTTCCAGCAGCGCATGCTGGAAAACGTCCGTAGCAGTATGGGGTTTACCAACGACGTCGAATGGGCTGCTGTCCAGCCCCTCATGCAGAAGGTCATCGACCTCCGCCGCGAAACCTTGGCCTCCGGCATGCCGCGCTTCAACCGTCGGTCGGCGGACACTGCCGACGCCAACCGCGGCAACGAAACTCGCGCGAGCTCGTTCTTCAAGACCAGCCCCGAGGCGGATTCGCTCCAGAAGCTGCTTGACGACAAGGTCCCGGTCGCCGAGGTCAAGGCCGCGCTCGAAAGATACCGCACCGCCCGCAAGGACAAGGAAGCGCAACTGACCGCCGCGCAGGATGCCCTGCGCAATGTCCTCACCGTGCGCCAGGAAGCCCAGGCTGCGTTGCTGGGACTGCTCCCGTAATGAATCTTCGTACTGCGAGTGCCGGTTGGATCGGGATCGGAGTCGGTATCGGGGTCGGAGTCGACAATGCGGGCGACACCAATTCCGATAGCGATTCCGACACTGGGGCATGCTTCTGCGCAAATCTTCGTTGCCTTTCCTTTCTGCCAGAACCGGTAGCTACGCCATGAATGCTATTGACACGGAAGCCCCTCTTCTGGACCGGATGATTGCCGCGCGCCAGCTCTCCGTGCCCGACGCCGCCACGCTCCGCCGCGACCGTCTCCCGCTGTCCACCGAGGAGGAGGTCCTGCGCTGGCTGGCCCGTGAATACGACCTGCCCTGGATGCCGCTCGACGACATCACGCCGGAACGCGAAGTTCTCTCGCTCTTCCCTGCCCGCATCCTGCTCAAGGAGGAACTGCTGCCGCTGCGTCAGTCCAACGGCGCCGTAGAAATCGCCACCAGCCGCCTGTTTGTAACACAGGGGCTCGACGGGCTGCGCGCGCTGACCGGCCTCACGCTTCGTCCCGTCCTCGCCGGCAGCGAGGCGATCCAGCGCGAGCTGAAGAAGTGGCTCGGCGTCGGCGCCGACACGATCGGCACGCTCGACGAGGCACGCGGCATCCAGGTCCTCGACGACGCCGGCGAGGAGAACGACCTCGACGCCGGCATGGAGGACGAGGCCTCCATCATCCGCTTCGTCAACCAGGTTCTGCGCGATGCCATCGAGCTGCGCGCCTCCGACATCCACCTCGAGCCATTCGAGAACGAGTTCCGCATTCGCTACCGCATCGACGGCGTGCTGCAGGATGTCCCCGTCCCCGCGCAGATCAACCGCTTCCAGCCCGCCATCGTCTCACGCGTCAAGATCCTTAGCCACCTCAACATCGCAGAGAAACGCCTCCCCCAGGACGGCCGCCTTAAGATCCGCCTCGACGAGCGCGAGGTCGACATCCGCGTCTCGGTCATTCCCATGCTCCATGGCGAGGCGGTCGTCATGCGCCTGCTGCGACAGGACGCCACCCTGCGCGGCCTTCCGGAACTCGACATGGCCCCACGCGAGCGAGACTCCTTCCGCCGCGTCCTCCAGATCCCCCACGGCATCGTCCTCGTCACCGGCCCCACCGGTTCCGGCAAGACATCCACCCTCTACACCGCGCTCCACGAGATCAACGATGCTGTCCGCAAGATCGTCACCATCGAGGACCCTGTCGAATATCAGCTCAAGGGCGTCAACCAGATCCAGGTTTCCGAAAAGGCCGGCCTCACCTTTGCCCGCGGACTGCGCTCCATCCTGCGCCACGACCCGGACGTAATCCTTATCGGTGAAATCCGCGACCCTGAAACCGCCCAGATCGCCGTACAGGCCTCGCTCACCGGTCACCTGGTCTTCTCCACCCTGCACACCAACGACGCCCCCGGCGCCCTCACCCGCCTCGTAGACATGGGTGTCGAGCCGTATCTCGTCGCATCCTCCCTCGAGGCCGTGCTCGCCCAGCGCCTCGTGCGCGTCCTTTGCCGCCACTGCCGCCAGCCGGACACCACTCCCTCAACGCAATCCTTCCAGGCGCAGGTCGGCATCCCCGCCGGTACCGTGGTCTACCGCTCCGTCGGCTGCCGTGAATGCCGCCAGACCGGCTTCCACGGCCGCCATGCCATCTTCGAGTGGATGAACGCCGATGAGGCCATTCACCAGCTCGTGCTCCAGCACGCCTCGACCGACCAGATCCGCGCCGCCGCACGCCGCGCCGGCATGAAAACCCTCGCCGAAGACGGCTGGCGCCTCGTAAGCCAGGGGATCACCACGTTTGACGAAGTGCTCTCCGTCACCACGGCCAAAGAACTCGCGAACAACCCGGCAACAACAATGTAGTTGCGCAGGATCGACCAGCCGTCGACGGGAGTCGATCGCAGCCAACCCGACCCCATGCCCACGTTCCAATACAAAGGACTGCAACCCGGCGGCGTGATCGTCGAGGGGCAGCTCGACGCGACTGGCCGCCCCGAGGCGATCCGCCAGATCGAGTCGCTGGGGCTGCGCCCCATTTCAATGATCGAGCCGACCGCGCCGGCGCCTGCGTCAGCCGCGTCGCTCGCCCTGGCACGTGTCTTCCGTTCCGACCGCATCTCCTCACGCGAACTGGAAAATTTCACCCGCCTGCTCGCCAACCTGCTCGCCTCCGGTGTGCCGCTCAGCCGCGCCCTGGTGATCCTGCAGCGCGAGGCCGCATCCCCTGCAGCCGCCGCACGCTGGAAGGAACTGCACGCCCTGGTCGTGGACGGCCTTTCGCTGGCCGACGCCATGTCCAAGGCGCCGGATATTTTTCCCCGAGTCTACGTCGCCATGGTAGAGGCCGGTGAGACTGGTGGCTTCCTCGAGACGGTCCTCACGCAGATCGCCGATTTCCAGTCCCGCGAGAAGGAGTTGCGCTCCAAGGTCACCAGCGCCATGCTCTACCCCTGCATCCTGGTCACGCTCGCGCTCGCCGTGCTTCTGTTCCTGCTGCTCTTCTTCATCCCCAACTTCCAGAAGCTATTCGAAGGGTTCGGCGGCGCGCTACCGCTGATTACCCGCATCATCATCGCCGCCAGTGCGGCCGTGCGCTCCTACGGGCTTCTGGTCGCCACCAGCGTGTTTGTCATCGGCCTGCTGATCCGCCACTGGTTCCTCTCCGCACACGGCCGCCGCGTCTGGGAAGGCCTGATCCTGCGCCTGCCAGTGGTGGGGCTTCTGGTCGCGCGCTTCGCCATGGTACGCTTCTGCCGCATGCTCGGCACGCTGCTGGCCGCCGGCGTGCCTTTGGTGCAGGCGCTGCAGGTCGCCAGGCAATCCATCGGCAACCAGATCCTGGTGGACGCCGTCTCAGCAGCCATCACGCGCGTACAGGAAGGCGGCCGCCTCGGCCAGAGCCTGGCCGACTGCCGCCAGCTCTTCCCCGGATCGGTCGTGGAGATGGTTTCTGTCGCTGAGGAAAGCGGCCGGCTCGATGCCGAATTGGTGCGCCTCGCGGGCGTAACCGAGGGCGACCTCGACCGCCATCTAAAAACCGCGGTGGCCTTCCTCGAACCGCTGATGCTCTTCGTCGTTGCCGGCTTTATCGGCACCATCTTCATCGGCATGCTGCTCCCCATCTTCACCCTTCAAGAATACATCAAGTAGCGAAAGGCAAGACCATGAACGTCCATCCGACCGACCACCGTCCCCGCCGCAAGCCCACCAGCGCTTTCACGCTGGTGGAACTCCTCCTGGTGCTGGTCATCCTCGGCCTGCTTGCCGCCCTCGTGCTGCCCAAGTTCTCCGGCATCAGCCAGCGCGGCCGTGTGACCGCCACGCAGACGCAGCTCTCCGCGTTCGCCACCGCGCTCGACGCCTTCGACGTCGACATGGGCTGCTACCCGCAGGGGAAAAACGGCCTTCAGGAACTACTCGTGCAGCCACGCGACGCCCAGAACTGGCATGGCCCCTATCTGGCGAAGGATGCCATTCCACCGGATCCCTGGGGACACGACTACATCTACGAATGCCCCGGTCGCCACAACCCCAGCTCGTACGACATCTATTCCACGGGCCCGGACGGACAACCCAACACCGCCGATGACATCTGCAACTGGACAATCCGGCGCTAGCCGCGCATCGCGCCACGGCTTCACGCTGATCGAACTCTGCCTCGTGCTGACACTGCTGGCCGTCGCCGCAGCGCTCATCACGCCGGCTTTGTCGCGCTTCATGCGCGGCCGCGCGCTCGACGCCGAGGCACGCCGCCTGCTTGCCCTGACGCACGCCGCGCAGGCCCGGGCCGTCTCTGACGGATTTCCCGTGCTGCTCTGGTTCGACATTGCCCAGGCCGCCTACGGCATGGAGGAGGAATCCACCCCCGGTGCCATGGACCCCAAGGCCCTAGAGTTTTCCGTCAGCGACAGTGTCCGCCTCTCACTCCCCAACGCCACGCCAGCCCCGACCCAGCGCCGCCGTCTCCCCGCCATCCGCTTCCTGCCCGACGGCGGCATCGACGAGATCAGCCCCTCTTCCGTGCGCCTGAACGACGCCGCCGGCATGATCCGCACCCTCACACAAACCCGCAACCGCATGGGCTATGAAATTCAGTAATCCAACCCGCCGCGCCACCGCCGGCTTCACGCTGGCCGAAGTGATGGCTGCGCTCTTTTTTCTGACCATCGTGCTCCCCGTGGCCATCGGCGCGCTGCAGGTCGCCAGCCGCTCCGGCGAAGTCGCCGAGCGCAGGACCGCCGCCGCGCGCATCGCCGACCGTGTTCTGAACGAAACCGTAGTAACGACCGGAACCCCCGCACTCCAGCAGCGGGGCACAATTGTCGAGAACGGCCGGCCGTTCCGCTGGACCCTGCAACGCGACTCCTGGCCCGTCACCCTCACCAGCACCACCTCCCTGCAAGTGCTGACCGTCAACGTCGCCTTTTCCGCGCAGGGGCGCGACTACGACCTGCACATGAGCACCCTGGCCACCGGACCATGACACGCCTCCCACAACCGTCCACCCACGGCTTCACTTTGATCGAAGCCATGCTCGCGATAGGCATCATGGCTGTCGTGCTGGTGGCGGTGAACGCCGTCTTTTTCAGCGCCCTGCGCCTGCGCGATCGCACCAGCGCGGCAGTGGACCGCGACCTGCCCGTTCAGCAAGCCACTGAAGTCCTCCGCCGTGATTTGCGCTGCGCCATGCCGCCGGGCGGTCTCATGGCCGGCGATTTCAAGGTCGGCAACGTCACCTCGGCCAACCAGGGGATCCCCGTGGCCATCGAACTCTACACCGCCACCGGCGCGCTGCGCGCCGACCAGCCGTGGGGCGACGTGCAATTGGTCACCTACGCCCTGCGTCCGCCCACATCCACCTCGCGTTCGAACGGCGGCAATGACCTCATCCGCAGCGTCACCCGCAACCTGCTCTGCACCGCCACCCCCGTCGTCGAAGACCAGTGCCTCCAGAGCGGCCTGCAGGACATCCGCTTTGCCTGCTACGACGGCACCCAGTGGCTCGATTCCTGGGATACCACCAGCGGCAACACCAACCTTCCCCTCGCCGTCCGCGTAACCCTCCGCCCCATAAACGTGCCGCCGTCGGAAGCCATTGTGCTGGTCGTTCCGGTCGTTTCGCAGTCGCGCACGAACCAGCTGCAACCCGTTGTCACGGGAGGCGGCGCATGAACATGTTCTCCCGCCAGACTTCCTGCCGCGGCTCGGCCCTCGTGGTCGTGCTCTGGATCGCGTTTGGCCTGGTCACGGTCGCGCTTTATTTCGCCGACGCCATGTCCGCCGAGCTGCGCGCCGCCGCCAACCGCACCGCCGGGCTGACAGCAGACCAAGCCATCGAGGGCGCAGCGCGCTACGTCAGCGCCGTGCTCTGCGCCTTCGCCACCAACGGCGTCGTGCCGGACCCCAGCCAATACCAAGCCACCGCCGTCCCTGTCGGCAACGCGCGTTTTTGGATCATCGGACGCGATCCGTCCGGCGCGCCTTCCACGGAGCCGCTTTTCGCTCTGATCGACGAAGGCTCGAAGCTGAGCCTCAACCGCGCCGGCACCAACCTGCTCTTCGCCCTGCCGAACATCACGCCGGATTTTGTGCAGGCCATCCTCGACTGGCGCAGTTCCACCGGCGCGACCCTCGCAGCCGTGAACTACGCCACAGAGGACTACACGGCCAAGCATGCGCCATTCGAAACGGTGGATGAACTCCGGCTGGTGTACGGTGCCACCGCCGACCTACTGGCCGGCGACGACGTCAACCGTAACGGCATCCGCGACGATAACGAGCCCGACCTCAACCACAACGGCCTGCTCGACCCCGGCCTGCTGGAATACTTCACGGTCTTTGGCCGCGAACCCAATTTACACAGCGACGGCACCCCCCTGGTCAACGGCAACAACCGCGCCCCGCTGCGCTCGCTGCTGCGCGCGACCTTCGGCGTCGCGCGCGCCGAACAGATCCTCGCGCGCCTTACGCGGCGCAGTAACAACGGCCGCACCACCACGCCTCTGATTTTCTCCAACCTCCTGGCGTTCTACCTGCAGAGCGGCATGACCTCGGCGGAGTTCGCGCAGATCGCCAGCGCCGTCACTGCCAGCAGCGCCAACTACATCTACGGCCGCGTCAACGTCAACACCGCCGGCGCCGCAGTGCTCACCTGCCTTCCCGGCATGGATGCCACCACCGCACAGCAATTGATCGCCTACCGTCTCCAGAATCCCGACAAGCTGGGCTCCATCGCCTGGGTCGCGGATGCCCTCGGCAACGCCAACGCCATCGTGCAAACTCTCGCACAGGGCGACTACCTGACCACCCACAGCTACCAGTTCACCGCCGACATCGCCGCAGTCGGCCCCTACGGCCGCGGCTACCGGCGAACAAAATTTATCTTCGACCTCAGTGCCGGTGCGGTGCAAGTGGTCTACCGGCAGGACTTAAGCCGCTTGGGATGGGCGCTCGGAAGCAAAGCGCGAACCACCCTTCTTGCAAAGGATACAAAATGAATGTTTTCTTTAGACTGGACCAGCGGCGGCGCAGGCGGCCGCCCACTGCGGTGCTGGGCCTCGCGCTGGACGGCAGCCGTCTCGACGGCGTGGTCGTGCGCCGCCAGACTGGCGCGTTGCTGGCGGCCCAGTCGTTCAGTGCCACGCTGTCGCTCGATCCGCTAAACGCCGCGCCGGAACTGGTCGGCCGCGAAATCCTCAACCTCCTCGAGGCCGCCGGTATCCGCGAACGCCAGTGCGCGGTCGCCCTGCCGCTGAAGTGGGTCCTGACCGCGCACACCCGGGGTCCGCCGCTGCCGGCGGCCGACCTGCCGGGTTTCCTCCTGCTTGAGGCGGAGCGCGGCTTCCCGTGCGATGCCGCAACCCTGCGCGTGGTCACCTCCCGCTACGCCATCGCCTCTGGCGAAGCACATGCCACTTTCGTCGGAATCCCCTCGGCCCACGTGGAGCGACTGGCGCAGGCGCTGCGCGCCGCCCGCCTCCAGCCGCTCCGCTTCTCGCTCGGCGCGTTCGCCCTCCAGCCGCCGACGGCCGGCGACTCCCGCGGCACGCTGGCGCTGATGCTCGGCGAAAGCCACGCCGCCTTGCAGGTCACCTGCGGCGGCGGCGTGGCTGCCCTGCGCGCGCTGGACGGCATCACAACCGCAGAGAACGGCCGGCGCACAGTGCTGACCGAGCTCCTCGCGCGCGAAGTGCGCATCACGCTCGGGCAACTCTCTCCCGACTGCCGCGCCGCCATCGCCCGCATCCGCATCTTCGGCCCTGCGCCGCTGGCCCGCCAGCTTGCCGCTGACCTCGCACCCCTCGGGCAGGCGCTCTCGGCCATTGTCGAGCCGGTCCTGCACTATGCGGAATCCGATCTCGGCGCGCGGGTCGCGCCGGATGTCGCGCCGTCCCCCGCGTTCAGTCTCGCGGCGCAACAACTGGCCGACGGCTCCGAGGCGTTCGACTTCCTCCCGCCCTACGTCTCACCCTGGATGCGACTGGTCGCTCGCTACGCCTCCGGCCGCTGGCGCGCCGCAGGACTTACCGCCGCCGCGGTGCTCCTGCTGACAGTGGGGCTGTTCGGCGCACAGGAATGCCTGTTGCTCGTAATGCGCGCCCGCTGGGGGCGGATCGAAAGAACGGTCGGCGAACTACAGGCCGTGCAGCAGCAGATCCGCCAGTACCGCCCTTGGTACGACGAATCCTTCGTCTGCCTGACCCTCCTGCGCGAACTTTCCCTCGCGTTCCCCGAGGACGGCGCCGTCACGGCCAAAAGCATCGAGGTTCACGACGCCAGTCAGGTGAGTTGCTCCGGCACGGCCCGCGACAACCCCGCCCTGCTGCAGACGCTGACCCGGCTGCGCGCGGTTTCAGGCGTGCACAACCTGCGGGTGGAGCAAATCCGCGGCAAGACGCCGCTGCAGTTTACGTTCAGCTTCCAGTACGGACAGGAGACGTCCCGTGAAAATTGACAACCGCCAACGCGCACTATTGCTGGCAGCGCTCGCGCTACTCGCCCTGCTCGTGGCCGACCAGGTGGTGATCGAGCCGCTGCGCGACGCCTGGGCCGCGCGCGCCGAACGCGCCACCACGCTGCGCAAAAACCTGACCGAAGGGACGCAACTACGCCAGCGCGAGGCCGCGTTGCGGCGGCACTGGCGTCAGATGCAGACCAACGCCCTGCCGGACAACTCCTCGCTCGCCGAACAGCAGGTGCTCAAGGCCATCGACGGCTGGGCGCAGGAGTGCCGCGTGCTTGTCACTGGCATCACCCCGCAATGGAAACGCGACGCAGATGAATACCGCACCCTCGGCTGCCGCGTGGACGCAACCGGCGACCTGACCGCCGTGACCCGATTCCTCCACGCCATCGAAATAAGCCCGCTGCCGCTCAAGCTGGAATCCGTGGAACTCGTTGCCCTGGACGCCAATGGCCAGAATTTTTCGCTGGGCCTGCGCCTCAGCGGCCTGGTCCTGACCCCCGGAGGAAGCCGATGAACTGCCGTCTTCTTTTCCTGACCGTGATCGTCAGCGCAACGATTCTCCCCGACGGGCCCGTCTCGGCCGCGCCCACCAATCAGCCACCTGCCAAACGCGACTATGCCTTCTTCAACACAATTCCGGACCGGAACATATTCAACCCGAACCGCTACCCCCACCGCATCATCGGCCGAGGCGACGCCGCCCGCGGCCCGGCGCTCGACGCCATCGCGCTGGTCGGCGTCATGAGCTACGAAAAGGGAACCTTCGCATTTTTCGCCGGCCCGACCGCCGAATACCAGAAGGCGCTGCGCCGCGACGAGATGATCGCCGGCTTCCAGGTTTCCGCCATCCGCGGCGATGCCGTGACACTGACCGCCAGCAACCGCACCGTGGAACTTCCGGTGGGGCGGCAGCTTGTTCGCGCCCCGGATGCGGGATGGCAACTCGCGCCAGAGACCGAAACACCGGTAATTGAACCGGTGCCACCCGCGCGCGCGGATGTTCCCATGACCACCGCCGATGCGACGTTCGCAATTGCGCCATCGGCACCGCCGCCCCCGGCCGCCGCCAGCGAACCATCCAGCGATGTACTGAAGAGACTGATGCAACGGAGAGAACAGGAGCTGAAATGAAACCACTGATCGCCAGACTGCTTCACAGAACGGGCGCAAGGTTGCCCCACACCCGGCTGATCCTCGCGGCCGGCGCATGGGCGCTGTCCTGGCTGCTGGCCAGCGCGGTCGAAACCGCCCCACCCACCACCAACGCCGCGCCGTCGGCGGCAGCGGCACCCGCGCCCGCTCCTGACAACACCCCGCACGAACTGAAGCCGGGCGAGTTGCGCCTGAACTTCCGCAACGCGCCCATTGACCTGGTCCTGAACTACCTTAGCGACGCAGCTGGCTTCATCATTCAGCTCAACACGCCCGTTCGCGGCAAGCTGGATGTCTGGAGCAGTCAGCCCGTCACACGGGACGAGGCCGTAGACATCCTGAACGGGGTCCTCAACCGCAATGGATACGCCGCTGTGCGGAACGGCCGGCAGCTGACCGTCATGAGCCGCGAGGATGCACTGCGCGCCGACATCCCGGTGCGCGTCAGCACAGACCCACAATCCATCCCGAAAAGCGACGAGATCGCCACGCTCATCATCCCCGTCCGGTTCGTCGAGGCCGAGCAACTGCTGAAGGACATCTCGCCGCTGGTCTCCCCGCACGCAACCGTGCTCGCCAATGCGGCCGGCAACTCCATCGTCGTGACCGACACGCAGGCCAACATCCACCACCTGGCGGAAATCATCAAGGCCATCGACACCGGCGCTGAGGATGTGACGGAGGTGCGCGTCTACCACCTCTCCCACCACGATCCGCAGGAAATCGCCATGCTTCTGAACAACCTCTATTCCGATTCATCCGGCTCCACCGCCGCGCAGGCCCCCTTCCGCTTCGGCGGCATCGGTGCGTTGTTCGGCAATCGCGGCATGGGCAATCCGTCTGCGCAGGCGAACGCCGCTGGCGGCAGCTCGCAAACCGACCGCATCAAGAAGCGGACACGCGTCACGGCGGTGGCCGACCCGCGCACCGCCTCGGTCGTGGTCAGCGCCTCGCGGGACATGTCCGAGCAGATTGGCCGCATGATCGAACAGCTCGACCAGGAATCGCCCAAGGTTGCCCACGTCAGCGTCATCCATCTTGAGAACGCCGACCCGCAGCAGGTCCAGCAGGTCCTGCAGGACATGTTCCAGAACACCACCGGTGCGCGCTCCACCACGCAGACCAGCCCGCTGCAAAACCGCGTTCAACAGAGCACCAGTTCCTCCTCGTCAAGTTCCGGGCTGACCGGCAGCGGGATGGGAAATCCGCGTTCCGGCAGCAGCGTGCCATCGTTCTGATCACCGGAGAAAACACCATGAACCACTCATCCTTCCCCCGTATCCTGGCAGCCCTGCTGGGCGTCATGCTTCTGGCTGGCACAGCCCCGGCGCAGCAACCGCAGCGGAACAACAACTCCTTTGGCGGCGGCTTCAACCGCGCGTCGCCCTCCTCCGGCGGCAACTCCGGCAGCCAGACGTACAACGCCAACGGTTCGGTCGGCAACGCCACCATCTCCATCGACCCGGATTCGCACAACGTGACCATCCTGGCCGACGAGGAGACCACGAAATACATCTCCCAAGTCATCACCAACCTGGACCGACCCCAGCCGCAGGTGCTGATCAAGGTGGTCTTCGTGCAGGTTTCACACAGCGACGCGCTCGATTTCGGCATCGAGGGCGCATGGACGCGGCCTTTCGGAGACGGTGTCCGCGGCATTGCCGCCAACGTCTTCGGACTCTCCGCGCTCGGCTCTGGCACCGGCTCCAACGCACCGGTGGTCAACGCTTTTGGCCAGCCAATCCAGAGCTTCCAGCAGATCGCGCCGTACGTCGCCGGCCAGGGCGCCGGGCTCTACCAGGTCCTGGGCAACGACTTCCAGGCCACGCTGCGCGCCATCGCCGCCGCCGGCAAGGCCGAAGTGCTGTCACGCCCCTCCATTCTGGCCCGCAACAACCAGCCCGCTTCGGTGGTCGTCGGCCAGTACGTGCCCCTGGTCACGAGCGTCAGCTACAACACGATCTCCGGTGCGCCGATCAACTCCGTCAGCTACACCCCCGTGGGAATCATCCTCACCGTCACACCCTACATCACCAGCGCCGGCATGGTGCAGATGATCGTCGCCCCGCAGTCGTCGTCCATCGACCCGAACAGCTCAGTCCAGATCGCCCAGGGCGTCAACGCGCCGGTCATCAACACCGTCTCCGCCAACACCGTGGCCGTGACCCCCAGCGGCCAGACAGTCGTCATCGGCGGTCTGATGCAGCGCACCAAGGCCTCGAACGAGACTAAGATCCCCTTCCTGGGCGACCTCCCCTGGATTGGCAACCTCTTCAAGCGCACGACCGACAGCTCGGACAAGGAAGAGCTCCTGATCTTCCTCACGCCGTACGTCATCCGCGTGCCCGCCCAGGTCGCCGCCCTCTCCGCCTACGAGCGGGACCACTCGCTGATCCCGAAGTCGTACTCCGAGAAGGAATTGGATCGACTCCTGGATAAATTACCGACAAACTCCCTGTTCGAAGCCATCACACCCGCCACGCCGGCCGGCCGGTAAGCCGGCGGGCGGACCGTGCCAACCATGGAACGCAACCGCCACGCCGCGCTGGTCTACGGAATCCTGCTGCTCGCCTGGACGCTGGTCCTCGGGTGGCAGGCTGCTGAGCATGTCCGCGTGGAGCACGCCACACGCGCAGCCCTGGTCGAGCGCGCCCGTGACATTTCCACCACCGTCGGAATCGTGTTGCGCGCGCAGCGCCGTTTCGGTGGTGTGATCTCCCGCGAGCGCGTCGAGTCCGCGCTGTCCGACCTTGTCAAGGCCAGCGACCTGAACGGCTTGGCCCTGCTCAATGCCACCGGCAGCGTGGTGGTTTCTTCCGGTTCGCTCGCCGGCGCCGACCCCGGCCAGAGCGTACACTGGGACGGCCCGGTCGTCTCCGTGATGAACCTCGTGGACCTCGGCACGAACGTCACCCGCGACATCGAGCCGCCCGCCCCGCCCATCATTCTGTCGCGCGAGGAGTTTTTCCGGCCGGGCGACACCAACCGCGTGGAGACGAGCCGCCTGCAGCCACCTGTCCCGGACGAGAGCGTTACCACCGGGCGTCCACCTGCCGTTGCCGAAAGCAACGTACTCGCCATACCCCGCCCTGCCGAACCGCCACGCACGCGCAATCGCGGCGAGCCGCGCCCCGGCCGCCCGCCGTGGATGGGTGAAGCCGAATACAAGGCCCTGCTCCAGAAACAGGGTGCGCACAGCTTCCTCGTGGTCCTCTCTACTCACGCCGCACAGGATGCCATTGGGCGCGACTTCTGGATGCGCGGTTTGGTCGTGCTACTGGCGGCGCTCGCCGCCGGCGGCGTCGCCCTAGCCTGGCGCAATTTCGGCAAGTCCAGTGAACTCCAGCTCCGCCTCGTGCGCGCCAGCGAACTGGCCGCGCACTCCCGCGAGATGAACCTCGCCGCCGCTGGCCTGGCCCACGAGACCCGCAACCCGCTGAACATCGTCCGCGGTCTGGCCCAGATGATCTCCCGTCGACCGGATGCACCGGAGGAGATCCGCGAGAAATCGCGCGTTATCGTTGACGAGGCGGACAAGGTCGCCGTGCAGCTCAACGAATTCATCGACTATTCCCGCCCCCGCGCGGTGCGCCGCGCCGCTGTCCCGCTCCAGCAGGCGGTCCGTGAACTGGTGCAGACCCTCAGCTACGACATCGAGGAGAAGCAGGTCCGCGTCGAGATCATCGGCGAGCCGCTTGTCATCGAGGCCGACGAACGCCTCCTGCGCCAAGCGCTTTTCAATCTGCTGCTCAACGCGATCCAGGCGGTCGACCGCGGCGGCGCGATCCGCATCGCTACCATGCACCTCTCCGCCCATGAGGCCGCGTGGGAGATCCGCGACGACGGGCCCGGCGTGTCGTCCGAGAACCGGCAGGAGATCTTCAAGCCCTACTTCACCACCACCCGCGGCGGCACCGGCCTCGGCCTAGCCGTGGTGCAGCAGATCGTCCTCGCGCACGGCTGGGACATCGCCTGCCTGCCGAACGAACCCCACGGCGCCGTCTTCCGCATCTCCCACCTGCAACTCGCAGCCAAAAAATGAGCACTTCCCCGCGCATCCTGATCGTGGACGATGATTCCGGGCAACGCAGCCTGCTGGATTCCTTCCTGCGCGGCCAGGGGTTTGCCACGCTGCTGGTCGACTCCGGGGAGCGCGCGCTCGAAACGTTGCGCCAAGAGGATATCGCCCTGATGATCTCCGACGTGCGCATGCCGGGACTCTCCGGCCTCGAGACGCTGCGCCAAGCCCGCCAGCACCACGCCGCACTCCCAGTCCTGCTTGTCACCGCCTACGCCGACATCCGCGAGGCGGTCGGCGCCATGCGCGACGGCGCCGTGAACTACCTGGCCAAGCCGATCGACCTCGACGAACTGCTAGCCTCTGTCCAACAGGCCCTCGGCCTCAGCCGCACCGCGCTGCTCCCGGCAGACACCGACCGGCTGCTGCCGGATCACCTCGTGGCCGAAAGCCCGCTGATGCGCGCGATTATCCGCGACGTAGCGCTGATCGCGCCATCCGACTCCCGCGTGCTCCTGACCGGCGAAAGCGGCACCGGCAAAGAGCTCGTCGCGGACCTGCTCCACGCCTGGAGCCTGCGCGCCGCCGGCCCGCTGGTCAAGGTGAACTGCGCCGCCATCCCCGAGACGCTTTTGGAGAGCGAACTCTTCGGCCACGAGCGCGGCGCTTTCACCGGCGCCCATGCCCAGCGCATTGGCAGATTCGAGGAGGCCTCCGAGGGGACGATTTTTCTCGACGAGATCGCCGAGATGTCGCCGCAGCTCCAGGCCAAACTGCTGCGCGTCACGCAGGACGGCCACTTCCAGCGCATCGGCGCAAACCGCGAACTCCAGACCCGCGCCCGCATCCTCGCCGCCAGCAACCGCAACCTCGACGAGGAGGTCCGCGCCAGCCGCTTCCGCGAGGACCTGTTCTACCGGCTGAACGTGGTGGAAATGTACATCCCGCCACTGCGCGAGCGCCGCGAGGACATCCTGCCGCTCGCCAACCGCTTCATGGCCGAATTCGCCGGCGGCCGCTCCCGCTTTTCCGAGGCTGCCGCTGCCTGCCTGCAGAACTTTTCCTGGCCTGGTAACGTGCGCCAGTTGCGCAACGCCATGGAGCGCGCCGCGCTTCTCTCCCGTGGCGAACTGATCCTGCCGGAACATTTTCCCGCGCCCGTGCGCGCGACCGGCAGCCAGCCGCGGGTCGCCGTGCTGGCGGACGCGCAGCAGTTGGATGAGGTGGAACGCGATGCCATCCTGCAGTCGCTGCGCAAGCACGATTTCAACCGCACCGAGACAGCCCGCGCCCTCGGCATCAGCCGCCGCGCCCTGCTCTACAAGCTCCAGCGCTTTGAAAAGCTCGGCTACGCGACCCATCAGCCGTAGCGCGTCCGCGTTGCGGAAACCCGTTCGTGGCCAAGTGCCGAGCATGGCCCAAGCGGTAGAGATGCCTCTCCGAGGCGTCCGTGGACGGTTCGTCAAACCGTCCCTACCCCAACAACCGGCTACCACTTGTGCAAGTCTGTGTAGATGAACGACCCGCAATCCGGGCGCTCAGTAGCGCTTGCCGTCCAGATATTCGGGCGTACCAACCGGGTTCGGGAACTGGTTCCACGGCTGAACCTTCGCGCGGATCGCTTCTTCGCCGAGGCCGTCGAGGACCGTGCCCAGCCGGATACGGGCCGCATCCCAGTTGGCGCCGTTCGGCTCGTAGTTGTTGAAGCGATCGCCACCGCTCTGCTGGCCGTCGGCCGACTTTGCGCC
>CAIWXQ010000031.1 GCA_903916675.1 uncultured bacterium
CTTGAAACCAAGGCGGACGTGAAGCCGTAACCCAAAGGTAGGGCGCGGCCGCCGGACGCGCCGGCAGGCGGCAGCGAGTCAGCTCGCTGCCGAGCCACAGTTTCGCGGCGGGTCCGGCGGCCCCGCCCTACCGGGCGGCGACGCGCCTTTGTTCGATCCCGCCGTGCTGGCCGAATGGTTGGCGAAATACGAGTTTCAACTCAAGTTTGTGGTGGCTGCGCCGCAGGACGTGGACGAGGTGCGCGACGTTCTGGCAAGAATCGGCCGGCCGGTGCTGCCGGAGCGCGTGCTGCTGATGCCGGAGGGGACGGACCGCGCGACCCTGCGCAGCCGCGACCCGTGGCTGGTGGCGGCGTGCCGGCAGCACGGCTTCCGCTACGGTCAGCGGTTGCAGGTGGAACTGTTCGGGGCGCGAAGGGGCGTGTGAATGCTGGGAAGAAAACAGAAGCCAGGAGTCAGAATTCAGAATAACGATTGTCGATCGGAAAACGGATTTTTGTTGAATTGTTTCGCTTTATTCTGGATTCTGACTCCTGACTCCTGAAAAAGGACCCAACCATGCCCTACCGCATCTGCAAGGCTTTCGAGGTGGAAAGCGGGCACCAGATCTCCAAGCATCCGGAGAAGTGCCGGTTTCCGCACGGCCATTCGCGCCGCATCGAGGTGGTGCTGGAGGCGGACCAGCTCGACAAGCGGGACATGGTCTGCGACTTCGCGGTGATCAAGGCTGCGGCCAAGGAAGTGGTGGAGGCGCTCGACCATGCGCTCTGCCTGAACACGCGCGACCCGATGTATGCCATGCTCAAGAAGGCGTACGGCGCGCAGGTGATCGGGTTTCCCGGCGAGGATCCCACGACAGAAGTCGTGGCGCGCACGCTCTTCGAGCGCATCCGCGCCAACCTGACGGCGCAGGCGCGCCGTCCCGAGGGGCGGTATCCGCTGCGGCGCGGCGTGAAGCTGGTGCGCGTGCGGGTCTGGGAGACGCCGCGCGGCTGGGCGGAGTACGAAGCGCCGTGTAAGAAGGGAATTACGAATTAGGAATTACGAATTACGAATGAAGGGATGGGTCGCGCCTACTCGTTCGGTCAAGGCAGGGACGACTCAGCGAGGCGCCCACCGACAATTACCGCGTCTCCGCATTCGTAATTAGTAATTCGTAATTCCGAACGCCCGCCTACACGGGGCGGCCGTTATCCTGGCGGTGTGAGCGGCGGCACTCGGAACAGTAGAAGTAGGGCTTATCCCAGGAAGTCTCCTCCTCGCGGCCGCACGTGTCGCAGGCGCGCATCTGCTTGCGATGCGAGCCGCGGCAGTCGGAGCAGAAGAAGTCGGGGCCGGCCCAGGTGGTGGCTTCCTCCTTGGCGCAGTTCTTGCAGGCGCGCCGCTGCTCCTCGCGGACCAGGCGCACGTCCTTGGCGTGTTCGTCGAGAAAGATGGGCGGGAAGTCATGGACGCCGGGGGCGGTCAGCAGCCCGACGCTGGTGATGAAGCGGCCGCCGAGGTTGTTGATGGCCACAAGCTGGGTGCGCTTGCCGAGCGCGCGCACGCGGCGCAGCAGCGGGATGTAGTCCGCATCGCCGGCGAGCAGGGTGGCGACGTCGAATGCGCCCGGGATGGCAGCATAGTGCATCATGGCGCTGGCCAGCGCGACGTGCACGGACTTGTCATCGGCGCGCGGCTGCGGATCGTGGCGGTAGTCGATCTCGACGATCTCCGTGTCGTAGGCGCATTGCATCGCCAGGAAGTCGTAGAACGAGCGCTGCTTCGTGGGGTTGTAGCCGGGGCGGTTGGCGGGGATCGAGCCGAAGTAACAGGTGCGGACCACGTCCACATCCGAGCCCAGGCATTCCGACAGGTCGCCGGCGATGATGTCCGGGATGCGCTTGTAGTCGATTTCGAATCCATCCTGCTCGTTGAGGACTTCGAAGAGAGCCTGCCGGCCATAGTAGAGCCACGCACCATCGACGAAAATCATGGTTTTGATTGCCATGAGAGACTTCCTTTCCTTTTATTTTATTGCGCCGTGTCGCAATTCCATGTGATGGGACGCACCGCGGACACAAAAATCAAACAAACCTAACTATAAAAACGAAGGCTGGTCGAGCGCAAGCAGGATTTTCAACTGGTTTCACTTTCGATCCTGCGGGGCGAGTTCGCCGGGGCCGGCCTGGAACGGAGGCAGTTCATTTTGGAGAGGGCTTGGCGCTCGACACGTTTCGGAGGGTGTGGCAGAGTAGCCGGCAAGGTGCGGGAAATGCCCGCGGCGGGTGACAAGAACGGAGGTGTCGGATGAACGTGGTTGTGCGTCGGACGCTCAAGATTCTACTGGTGGTGGCGATCGTACTGGCGGTGCTTCTGGCGGGGGTGCTGCTCTTTCTGGGGCCCATTATCAAGACAGCGGCGGAAAAGGCGGGGCCGCTGGTGCTGGGCGTTCCGGTCACGGTGGAAAAGGTGTCGGTCAATGTCTTGGGCGGCAGCTTCGGGCTGAAGAATCTGCGCGTGGGGAACCTGCCGGGGTATTCCGACGATCCGCTGGTCTCGCTGGGCGAGCTGCGCGTGGCCATCCAGATCTCCTCGCTGCCGGGCGCAGGCCCCATCGAAGTCAAGGAGGTCGCGATCCTCGCGCCGAAGTTTTCCTACGAAGTGGTCAACGGGGTGAGCAACGTGGACGCCCTGATGGCGCGTATGCAGAAGAAGGCGTCCGGCGGCCAGGCGACCGCCAGGACGGAACCGGCCCCGATGGCGCAGACGCCGCAAGAACCTCCGGCGCAGAAGAAAGCGGCGCGCAAGGTGATCGTCGACCATTTCGAGTGCCGCGGCGGCGAGGTCTCCTTCCGCGCGGGGATGACGCTTGGCAGGGCGATCTGCCTGCCGCTGCCGCCGATCGTGGCGAACGATATCGGCCGTGCGAGCGGCGGCACATCGACCGCGGACGCCATCCAGAAAATGTTTGGCGAGGTTGCCAACGGCGTGGGCAAGGCGGTGGTCGGTGTGGCCGGTGCTCTCGGGGATGTGGGCAAGGCGGCGTTGGGCGGCGCGCAGGACGCCGGCGGCGCGGTCAAGGACGCCGGTAAAAATGTGGTGAAGAAGCTCGGGAGCCTGTTTTAGGCCATTGGTCAATCGTCATTGGTCATTGGCGGCATCCCGATGCCAACGACCGATGTCCAACGACCGATGACTTCCTGCCAATGACTGTACGATTCCAACGCCTCCACGCGGCCGCCGTACTGCCGCGATACGCGCATCCCGGCGACGCGGGGATGGACCTCTGTGCCTGCGAGGCGTGCGCACTTGCGCCGGGAGAACGGCGGCTGGTGCGCACGGGGCTGGCGATGGAACTGCCGCCGGACACCGAGGCGCAGGTGCGTCCGCGCAGCGGCCTGGCGCTGCAGCACGGCCTTACGCTGCTCAACACGCCCGGCACGATCGACGAGGGGTATCGCGGCGAGATTGGCGTCATCCTGATCAACCACGGCCACGAGACGTTTCACGTCACGTCCGGCATGCGCATTGCGCAACTGGTGGTGGCTCCGGTCCTGCGGGCGGCGGTGGAGGAAGTCTCCGCCGTTTCCCCCACGGTGCGCGGGGCCGGCGGCTTCGGATCGACCGGGAGGTAGGCGTGGCCGTTTCTCCCGTTTTTTGTAGATTTTCAGGGGACTTAACAAAAAACGTCCGGAGCGGGTTGGACAGCGCCGGATGCGGGCGAACGATTGCGAAACGCGGGTGCAACGGGGTTGTCGCACCCGGCGGAAATGAAAGGCGGAGGCGTCGGATGAACGTGCGTGTGCGCCGGATTCTCAAGGTCGTACTGATCGTGTCCTTTGTGCTGGTGTTTTTGCTGATGGGCGTGCTGCTCTTTCTGGGGCCAATCATCAAGTCGGCGACCGAGAGAGTGGGACCTCTGGTGCTGGGCGTACCGATCAAAGTGGAGAAGGTGTCGGTCGACGTCCTGGGTGGCTGCTTCCGGCTGAAGAACCTGCGCGTGGGGAATCCGCCCGGGTACTCCGCCGATCCGCTGGCCGCGCTGGGCGAATTGCGCGTGGCCATCGATGTCTCGTCGCTGCCGGGCAAGGGTCCGGTCGTGATCGAGGAGGTCGCGATCGTCAAGCCGAAGTTTGCCTACGAGGTGGTCGATGGTGTGAGCAACGTGGACGCGCTGAAGGCGCTCCTGCAGAAGAAGCTGGCCGGCAAGATCGCGGCGGCACAGGCGGCTCAGGCGGCACAGCCGGCACAGGCGGCGCCGGCGTCGCAGGAGGCTCCGGTGAAGAAGAAGAAGGAGGCGCGCAAGGTGATCATCGACCGCTTCGAGTGCCGCGACGGCGAGGTTTCCTTCCGCGGGGGGATGACATTCGGCAAGTCGATTGCCCTGCCGCTGCCTTCGATCGTGCTGACCGACATCGGCCGTCCGAGCAACGGCACTTCGCTCCTTGGGGCCGTCCAGGAGATGTTTACGGCCATTGCCAACGCTGTGGGCAAGACCGTGCTCTTTGTGGCCGGCGCCGTTGGCGATGCCGGTCGGGCGGCGCTGGATGCCGGCGGCGCCGTAGGCCAGGCGGCGTTGGACGCTGGCGGCGTGGTGGGCAAAGCGGCGCTGAATGCCGGCGGCGTGGTGGGCCAGGCGGCGCTGGATGCCGGAGGCACCGTGGTCGGCACGGTCGGCGATGTGGGCAAGGCGGCGCTGGGCGGGGTGCAGGATGCCGGCAGTGCGGTCAAGGACGCGGGCAAGGGTCTGTTGGATACGATCGGGGACCTGTTCTAGCAGCTTGTCGGACTTAGACTTGGCGCATCACATGGGTAGTGCCGACAAGCTGCTAGTTTTCGGAAGAACGGCAGCGTGTGCAGCACAGGTTTCGGTTCGACCGGCCGGGGAGGACCGCTACGCCTGCACAGGTTCGGTGTTCAGCGCCAACGGCAGCGTGATGGTCATGGTCGTGCCGCAGCCGACCTCGCTGGCGACGGCGACGCTGCCGCCGTGTCCCTCGACGATCTTGCGCACGATGAACAGGCCCAGTCCCATGCCGCCGCGCGCGCGCTTGGTCGTGAACTCCGCATGGAACACGCGATCGAGATTCTCGGGCGGGATGCCGCAGCCGTTGTCCGTCACGCGCAGGTGAGTGCAGCCGCCGTCCGTTTCCACCGTCACGCGGACCTGTCCGCCGGAAGACGGCAGCGACTGGATGGCGTTCTGGACCAGATTGGTGACGGCGCGGGAGAGCTGCACGGCGTCGCCGCGGACCGCCACGGCAGCTTCCGTGCCGACGCACACAACCTGTGCGTGCACCGCCTGCGCCACGGGCTGGCACGCGGTTGTCACTTCCTGCACGAGTTGGGAGAGGTTGACCTGGGTGTGACGCCCCGGGTTCTGGTAAATGAGGCGCTGCCAGGTGTCGAGCAGTTCACCGCAATGCCGAACCGTCCGATTCAGTTGGCCAAGGGTCTCGGCCGTGGTCGTGGGAGACGGGGCTGCCGACCGGGGAGAGCCGACCAGTTCGTGACGAAGCAATTCGGCGGAGCCGGAGACGACGGTGAAGGCATTGCGGATGTCGTGCACGAATTCCGCGGAAGCCTGTCCCAGCTCCGCCATGCGTTCATGCGAGGTCAGCTTCTGGTGCAGTTGATCCGCCTCGTGCGACTGCCGTGTGCGCTGGCGGCGCTGCCGTGTGCGGGCGACGTGGCTGGCGATGGTGCGCCGCATCTCGACAGCGTCGAACGGCTTCTCCATGTAATCGTTGGCCTCGTGCCGGACAGCGTCCTGGGCGGTGTCCAGCGCGCCATAGCCGGTGAGCATGATCACGGAGACGTCGGCGTCGAGGCGGCGGATCTCGCGCAGGCCCTCGATCCCGCTGCGGCCGGGCATGCGGATGTCGAGGACCACGACATCCGGCGTGCGTGCGCGCAGCAGTTCCAAGCCGCGGTCGACGCAGTCGGCGCAGACCACGAGGTAGTCGTTCTTCAGCAGGAAGCGCAGGCTTTCGCGCGGGCCGATCTCGTCGTCGATGACGAGCACGGTGGGTGTGGCGTCAACGGTTGTCATGGCAGTCTCCGAGTGGCAGCGGTTAGAAATTGCGGGTGTAGGTGAGCGACACAATGGTGGCGGAAAAATCGTAGTCGCCGTTGTAGTAGGGGTTTTGGTTGTTGCGTACGGTGCGTCCGCCGAAGATACCGACCGCGGCGCCGAGATCCACGGCGTTGGGGCCGTTGCGCCAGCCGAGACCGAAGGCGACCAGCGACTGGCTGTTGTCCAGAATGGACGGCGCAAAGGTTCGGTTAATCCGCCAAATACTGCGGCGGCTCCCAGATACCCCATGTCTGCGGTATCGGCAGTCCAATCTCCCAACGCCGTGCCAAGCGTTTGCGAGAATGTGATTGTTAGCCAGTAGAAGAACTCCGAGCGAGGCGAACTGACGTCCACGATGGAAACTGAACCCATGACCCTCTTCCAGATGAACAGGGTGCCGCACAGCAACGCCAGAAGAATTGCGGAACCACCCGTGTAGCCGATGCCGAGTGACCGCGTTGCGAAGTCGGCCAATGTCGTTCCAACGGTCGTTGAAGCCACAATGGTCATCCAATAGATGACCGGATGAAACTTCGGTGCCCTGATTTGCACGAGCACCGCCCCAATAAAGATGACCGCGAAAATCCCTGTGCTCACCACATAGCCCAAATCCATGGACATGGACACGGTGTCGCCACCGGTCTCCCCCACCGTGGTTGCCAGGATCTTGATTATCCAAAAGGCCAGAGTAAGTTCCGGCACCTTGCTCAGGATCTCAGTCGTTGTGCTTTTTGTGGTTACGTTCATTCGTTGCTTTCTGTTCGCCCAACGTTGCGGCTCTGCCACGCCGCGCCTGGTCCATCAACGTTCTACGGGGCCACGGACGGCGAGGCAGCAGCCGTTGGTTCGCAGATCTACCGGGTCTTGTTTCGCTCTTCGAGGAGAAAGAGACGGAGCAGGTGCTCGGCGCGCATGACATGCAGCAGGAACACCGTATCCCCCTCAATTCGATAGAAGATGCGACATGGCGAGACGACAACTTCGCGATACGGGGATTGCGGCAATTCGGGAGGGCACTTCCCGGAACGGGGGAATCGCTCGAGTCGTTCCACGTTCTCGAACACTCGTTGGACAAGGCGAGCCGCCGCCGCTGAGTTATCCAGCGCAATGTAGTCGGCAACGGCTTCGAGGTCACTGAGTGCCGGTTCCGTCCAGATCAGGCGAGCCACTTTTGCATTCTCCGCTTGGCTTCGGGTTGTGTCAGCGTCCGGTTTTCGAGAATGGCCCGCTCCCCACGAGCAATGCCTTCAAGAATGCCCATCCTGTCCTGCATCATTTCAAACACGGAAACGTCCACGAGGTAGGCAGACGGGGTGCCATGCTCTGTGATCAAAACAGGGTCCTTCGAGTGATGCAGATCCGCCAGTATCTTTGTGGCCTGGCGCTTCAGGGTTGTAACCAGTTCAGTTCTCATAATGTGCTACTATAGTGATACTCTTCCCGCTTGGCAAGTCGACTTTCTCCCCTGCGAACGTCATCCTTGAGGTTCGGCGAGCTTGCGAGCCGTAACCTCGGAGGCTTGGTTGGTGTCATAGTCTCTGATACCGATATGCATGAACGTAAGGGCCAATTGAGTAGTGAAAGAAGTCCTTTTCGAAAGCATGTGAATTGCAGACAATGCCTTCCCGCAAACTGAAAGCAAACATGACCTCGGGCTTGTCGCCTTCGTTAGATCGTGTCAGGCCCACATACTTGAACCGCCCTCTTAATGATTCCGGCAACTCGGATTGATTGATCAGAACTGTGAACCATGACTCTAGTTGCTCGTCATCGTGCGGGAAAGCGAGTGTCTTCAGTGTCCCGTTCGAAGTCTTCTCTTGGATAACTGTAGCGGCTGCTCGGAGCTGATCGGCCGAGAACTGAGTCCTAAGGCGGTGTGCCATGCCAATCATCTCTGATGTTGCCCCCGGTGGCGCAAGCCAGAAGAGCGGAATTTGGAGCAGCACAATGGGCAGGAACAGCAGAACGCGACGAGACCAGCGCTTTGTGAGTACGAACGCGACTGTCGCCGCGACCACAAATGGACCGAGAAACATGGCTCCTACGCTGATTAGTAGGCCGATCCCAAATGTGGAGATGATGTGCCAGCCGGAGAGGTAGAAGCCGAGGAAATGGCCAAGAGGCGGAAGCGCGAGTAGCGCCAATATGAAGTACCGGTTCTTCATTTCGTTAACACCAACGTCACGGATCAGCCTCGGCGGCGTACTGTCCAAGGCTCCTACGGTCCACGGCTAGCTGAGGCTGCATCCGTTGGTTCGGCTCTTCCGTATATCCGTTGAGCATTGATGGCCCTTACGAGTCCGACGATGCCGCAAATAGTGATCAATGAACCAAATGCAACCCACAGGTTCATGAACCAGGTAGACCCTGTTTCTAGAACAGCGACTTCCGGACTGTTGGGGTTGTAGTAGACCAGTACAGTCGATCCAACAGGATATCCGCTTGCCGCATTACGTACGCTGGCTTTCGCGTTTTCTGGCCGGCCCGGGCGGCAATGATAAGCTCTCCCCGGCAGATGCCCAACGCGTCTTTATTGATGAACTGGAGCGTTATGGGAGTATCCCGGATTGGCAGGCGCGCCAGGCCGCACGCGCGATTGAACTTTACCAGAAGCATTACCTGCGCTATCGCGCCGAATTGAACGATGCGCCGCAGGAGGCGGCATCAGGTGGCGTGCCGATGTCGGCGCAAACGCCAACCACCCTCGATGCTGCCATTGTCGAAATCCAGCGCCTGCTTCGCATCCGGCACTATGCCTTGCGCACCGAACAGACGTACTTGTCATGGCTGGCGCAGTATCACAGCTTTGTTTTGAAGAGCGGCTTGCCGTGGCAGGCGCCGGATACCGCGCGGTCTTTCCTGGGCCATCTGGCACTCCGGCGGGGTGTGGCCGCTTCCACCCAGAACCAGGCTTTTAGCGCCATTCTCTTTTTGCTGCGCGAGGTCCTGGGATGCGACACGGCCAACCTCGACTCCGTGCGCGCCCGGCGCGGTTACCGCCTGCCAACGGTCCTGTCAGAGGACGAGACGGCAAAAGTGCTTTCGCTTGTCGATGGCACGGCCGGGTTGATGCTCCGATTGATCTACGGCGGCGGCCTGCGCGTGTCCGAATGCACACGGCTGCGCGTAAAGGATCTGGATTTCGACCAAGGATTGATCAGCGTGCGCGAGGGGAAAGGGAACAAGGATCGCACCACGCTCCTGCCGAGGAGTTTGACTGCCTGCTTGCAGGCGCATCTGGCGCGCGTGAAGGCACTTCACGATCAGGACGTGGCGCAGGGGCACGGCGATGCCGCGTTGCCCGATGCACTGGCCGTGAAGTACCCGAAGGCGCCCTTTGAATGGGGTTGGCAATACGTGTTTCCGGCAAAAGAGCGCTCCATCGATCCACGGTCGGGTGCCGTGCGCAGGCATCATGTGGCGGAGCAGGTTCTCCAACGGGTCATGCATGAGGCCGTCATACGCGCTGCGATCGTCAAGCCGGCCCACGTCCATACCCTTCGACACTCCTTCGCCACGCACCTCCTGATGCATGGTGTAAACATCCGCCAAGTCCAGGAATACCTGGGCCACAAGAGCGTCGAAACCACCATGATCTACACCCACGTCATCCGGGGCTTCGACAGTACCGCCGTCAGCCCTCTGGATGCCTTGCAGAAGAGCATCGCCTGAGGCAATCGCATCAGGGTCGGGGTCGCTACCCATTCAGAAAATGGATGGTGGGCGTTGGAGCGGTTTGCGAGGACGCTCGCCGAGGGCGGCAAGGGGTGTGTCAAAAAGACACAGTTTGCGTAGTAACATTTTAGATTTGCCATGTTTTTGTTGGGCTTTTTTCCATTTTCATTTTTTTCGTGCGTAGTTGCTACTCTTATATAGAGGGTGTGATGTTTTTATGACCGAGTTGAAGGCGATCAGTTAACAGCGATCAGAGGGGAGAATGCGAATGTTCAACGTCCAACTTCCATCCGCCTACGCCGGACGGCACTCCGTTGCCGTCCGCAAAAGTGTGGCGGGGCCGAGTTGCACAGGGGCTGTGATTGTCATGGCGGGCGGTGCTCTGCGGTTAGGGGTGGTTTGTGGCGAAGTGTTGCCTGAATGCTGCTGTTTTGTTGGTGTTTTCTCGCATTCTGGTTTTTAGTTTGAGGCGAACATCCTTATATAGAGGGACGCGATGTTTTTCCGGCATTTTTTTTCAGGGGTGTAGGCACGATCCGGCAGTGGCGAATGAACGCAACCAGGAACGACACGATGAAAAATAGACACGAAACACCAGTCACAACACCGCAACCCGGATGTAACTCGTTGATGAACGGGCAGATGCGAAAAATCATGTCCGGAAGGGGGGCCTGCATAGTGTCTATTTGTGTCTATTTTTGTCTACTTCTTCCCCCACCGATTGCCGTAGTGGTTATGAAAGAACGGGAACACGATGAGCCGGTAATCGCCAGTATCAATGTTTGCAACATCTTAGTATGCAATGCGTTGCGAAAATATTTTCAAAAGATAATTCGCGTTTCGTGTTCCTTTATGTTCCCTTTTGTTCCCCTCGCACGAGCGCGTCGTCCGCAGTTTGCCAACCGCCACCAGCCGAAGACGGCTGGCTCCAGTGCTTGCCATTCATTTACCCTTCGCGCATCCGATCCTGTCTCCCCCAAAAAAGTGTCCGATTGTGTCCGATTTGTACGTAGCGCCGTTCTCAGCCGCCGCTTGTGTTGCGCACGCATTACCCCCTGACTTTCGGCGTGACATTTCCGCCGGAACCGTCACAATATTCCCCTTGTTTCGTGAACAACCAACGAGGGGTTTGAGACGCATGACCACGCCGAAGAACGCTAAGAACGCTGCCAAGGCGCCCCGCCTGCGCATCACGGATACCACGCTGCGTGACGCCCATCAGTCGCTGTGGGCCACGCGCATGCGGACCGACGACATCCTGCAGATCCTTGCGGATGTCGACAACGCCGGCTACTACTCGCTGGAGTGCTGGGGCGGCGCCACGTTCGATGTCTGCCTGCGCTTCCTGCGCGAGAATCCCTGGGAACGCCTGCGCCAGATGAAGGCGATCGCCAGGAAGACCCCGCTGCAGATGCTGCTGCGCGGCCAGAACATCCTCGGCTACCGCAACTATGCGGACGACGTCCTCTACCGCTTTGTCTCGCTGGCAGCCGAGAACGGCATGGACATCTTCCGCGTGTTCGACGCGCTCAACGACAACCGCAATCTCGAGCACGCGCTGGCAGCCGTGAAGAAGGCCGGCGGCCATGCGCAGGGGACCATCTGCTACACGGTCAGCCCGGTGCACACAGTCGAGAAATTCGTGCAGATTGCCAAGGAGCAGGAGTCCATGGGTGCGGACTCGCTCTGCATCAAGGACATGGCCGGCATCCTGTCGCCCGCCGCCGCCCGCGAGCTGGTCGGCGCGCTGGTCAGGAAGCTGAAGATCCCCGTGCAGCTCCACTGCCACATGACCAGCGGCATGGCCGTGGCTTCCTATTACGAGGCCGTGCAGGCCGGTGCCGGTGCCGTGGATTGCTGCGTGGCCACCATGTCCGGCTACTCCTCGCAGCCGGCCATCGAGACCCTGCTGGCGATCTTCGAGGATGCCGGCTACATGACAGGTGTCGACCACCATGCGGTCGAAAAGGAAAACGCCTACTTCCTGGCTCTCAAGCCGAAGCGCGAGCCGACGCACGGCGCAGTCGAGGTGGTGGATGTGGACGTGCTGGAGCACCATATCCCGGGCGGCATGATCTCCAACCTGCGCTCGCAGCTCCAGCAGCAGGGCGCGCTGGATCGCATCGGCGAGGTGCTCGAGGAGCTGCCGCGCGTGCGCAAGGACCTCGGCTATCCTTCTCTCGTGACGCCCACCAGTCAGATCGTCGGCGTGCAGGCTGTGATGAACATCCTGGCTGGCGAGCGCTACGGCATGGTGCCGCAGGAGACCAAGGACTACGTCAAGGGGCTCTACGGCCGCTCGCCCGCGCCGATCGACGCCAAGGTCGCCAAAAAAATCCTCGGTGGCGAAAAGCCGATCACCTGCCGTCCGGCGGACCTGTTGCCGCCGCGGCTGCCGGCCGCTGCCAAGGAGCTGGATCCGAAGTTGATCCAGGCCGAGGAGGACATCCTTTCCTACTGTCTCTTCCCGGAGGTTGCGCTGGGCTACTTCAAGTGGCGCGCGCTGTTGCCGGCTGAGCGGCCGCTGTCTCCGGCCGACTTGGAGAACGCGCCAAAGAAGGCCGAGGCTGCGCCGGCGCCGGTTGCCGCATCAGTCGTCGACACCTCTGCCGAGTCCATGCGCTTTGCCGAAATCGGCCGATTGGTCGCCAGCTTGGCCAGCCAGTTGGGCGTGACTGCGTCGTCCGGCGCGGCCCTGCCGTTGGTTCCGGTTGCAGTGCCTGCGGCCGCCAAGCCTGTCGCGCCTGCGCCGGAAGCTGCCAAGGCTGTCCCTGCTGCGCCAGTCGCGGTGAACGGGCCGACTATCAATGCGCCGCTCAACGGCACCTTTTACCGCTCGTCTGCCCCGGGCAAGCCGAATCTGGCGGAGGAAGGGACCTCGGTCAAGGCGGGTGACCCCGTTTGCATCGTCGAGGCCATGAAGCTCTTCAACCAGATCAAGGCTGAAAAGGCGTGCCGGATCGTCAAGTTCCTCGCGAAGCACGGCGATCACGTCGCCAAAGGCCAGCCCATGGCGAGCATCGAATGGCTGTAGGCGCCGCGTCGGGAACGTTCGAGATCCTCCACACGGACGCCGCCACCGGCGCGCGGGCGGGGCAGCTCTGGACTGCGCATGGTGGGGTCGAAACCCCGGTCTTCATGCCGGTCGGCACGCAGGCCACGGTCAAGACCCTCGAGCCGCGCGACCTCGTCGAGAACGGCGCGCAGATCATCCTGGCCAACACCTACCACCTGATGCTGCGCCCGGGCGCGGCCGTGGTGGAAGCCTGCGGCGGGCTGCACCGGTTCATGGGGTGGGACGGACCGATCCTGACGGACAGCGGCGGATTCCAGGTCTTCAGCCTTGCGAATCTGCGCAAGGTGCGCGCCGAGGGCGTCGAATTTCAGTCGCATGTGGACGGATCGAAACATTTCCTCGGGCCGGCCGAGGCCATGGCAATTCAGCGCAGCCTGGGGTCGGATATTGCCATGTGTCTCGACGAGTGTCCGCCCTATCCGTGCGACCCACAAACCGCTTGTCTTGCCGTGGACAAGACCCTATCATGGGCGGGCTTGTGCAAAAATCAGGCCCGTGCGCCGGGTCAGCTGGTTTTCGGCATTGTCCAAGGTGGCGAATTCGCGCCGCTGCGGGAGCGGTGCGCGCGGGAACTGGTGGCGATCGGCTTCGATGGGTATGCCGTCGGAGGGGTCAGCGTCGGTGAACCGGAGCCTGTTTTGTTGCGCGAGATTGCCGACGGTGTCCGGCACCTGCCGGTGGACCGCCCGCGCTACGTAATGGGGCTGGGCGACTTCGGGCAGATGGTGGAGGCTGTGGCGTGCGGTGTGGACATGTTCGACTGCGTCATGCCGACCCGGCATGCGCGCAACGGCACGGCGTTCACGCGGCACGGCTCCTTTCCGGTCAAGGCGGGCGAGTACAAGCTCGACACGCGGCCGGTGGAGGAGGGGTGCGACTGCTATGCCTGCCGGCATTTCAGCCGTGCCTACATCCGGCATCTGCTGAATGTGGGTGAGATCCTCGGTGTGCGGCTGCTGACGATCCATAACGTGCATTGCTATACGCGGTTCATGCGGGAGATGCGCGCGGCGATTGTCGCCGGAGCATTCGGGACGTGGCGGTGCGAATTCGCCGCGAAGAGACAGGAACAGCGGGGTACACCCCCCGGGGAAAATTGACATGCAGAGCTCGTTCTTGATTCTGGCGCAGGCGGCAGCCCCGGCGGGCGGCGGCCTGATGGGCATGTTCCTGCCGATGGTGCTGATCGTCGGCATCTTCTACTTTATGATGATCCGGCCGCAGCAGCGCAAGGAGAAGGAACGCCAGAAGACAATCGCCGAGATGCGCGCCGGGCAGCGCGTGCTCTTCGGCGGCGGGCTGATCGGCACGATTGTCGAGGCGCGTCCCCATACGTTCTTCATCGAGATCGCCAGCGGTGTGCGCATCGAAGTCGCCCGCGGCGCGGTGCTGCGCATCTTGAAGGACGGCGAGACTGTCGCCCTCGACCAGCAGGCGTGAGGAAACGAGTCGGAACCGGAAGCGGCAGGAGTTGGATATGGACAGGAAGACGCTGATCAACTGGCTCATTTTCTCTATCGTCACCGTGTTCTCCGTGGTCGTGGTCTGGCCGCCCATGCCGGTGAAGGACACCAGCGGCAACATCGTGCAGGAGGGCAAGATCCGCCTGGGTCTCGACCTGCAGGGCGGCACCAGCTTTACGGTGCAGATCGACCAGGACGAGCTTCGGCGCAACCTGCGCGAAAAGCTGAGCGAGGCGCGTGACGGCGGCGAGGTTCCCGAGGCTGCGCTCGACGACGCCGTGGCGCAGGCGCTCAAGGACGCCGACAGCCGCGTGCTGGAAGTCCTGCGCAACCGCGTGGATAAGCTCGGCGTGAATGAGCCGGTCATCACCCCCGGCAAGGACCACCGCACCCAGATCCAGCTTCCGGGCGCCAACGAGAAGCAGCGTAAGGACGCGGAGGAGATGATCAAGGGCGCTGCTTTCCTCCAGTTCCGCCTGGCGCACAAGACTACCGACGAGCTGACCCGCAAGCTCTTTGCTGCCCACAAGGCACCCGAGGGGTTCCGCATTTCGCCGGAGGGCGACACCTACGAGCCGCTCAGCGATGCCAAGCTGACGGAGCTGCTGAAGGACCCGGACTACCTGCGCCGGCGCGGCATGTTCGAGGTGCCGGACCCCAGCTACGAATTCATGCTGGAGAAAGACTTCGCCCGCGAGAATGGCATCAAGAGCAAGCGCGTCGTGTACCGGCCGTTCTTTGTGCGCCGCAAGGCTGAGATGACCGGGGACATCCTCGCCAGCGCGCGTGACGAGATGAACTCCAACACCGGCGGTCATCAGGTCAGCCTTTCCCTGAAGCGCGCCGGCGGCGAGCGCATGGCCTACCTGTTCAATGAGTACGCCGGCCGATACATGGCGATCGTGCTCGACAACACGCTTTACAGCGCGCCCGTCCTGAACCGCGAAGGCGAACGCATCGCCGGTGCAATGAGCGGCTGCGTGATCACAGGCGCCTTCAGTCTCGAGGAGGCCCGCCATCTGCGCGACGTGCTCAACTGCGGCTCGCTGCCCGCGCCCGTGAAGATCATCCACCGCAACATCGTCGGCGCCTCACTGGGCGAGAACGCCATCCATAGCGGTCTCCGCGCGGCCATCATTGGCTGCCTGCTCGTGGTCGCCTTCATGCTGGTCTACTACATGTGGTGCGGCCTGGTGGCGAACCTTGCACTGCTGATGGACATCCTCCTCCTCCCTGCCGGCATGGTGCTGACCGCCGGCATGCTGAGCGTCTTCGACCGCACAGGCAGCGGCAACAGCGCCCTCCTGCAGCTGCCGGTGCTGACCATGCCCGGCATTGCGGGCATCGTGCTGACCATCGGCATGGCCGTGGACGCCAATGTGCTGATCTTCGAGCGCATGCGCGAGGAATTCCTGGCCGGCAAGTCGCTGCGCGTAGCCATCGCCGCCGGCTACGACCGCGCCTTCTCGGCGATCTTCGACTCCAACGTCTGCGCCATCCTTACGGGCGTGATCCTCTTCATCTTCGGTTCTGGCCCCGTGCGCGGCTACGCCATCACCCTCGTGGCCGGCCTGATCGTGAGCATGTACACGGCGCTGGTGCTGACACGCCTGATCTTCAATGCCACCGCCTCCGACACGAGCGTCAAGCCCTACCGCATGCTTCGCTGGATCAAGGAAACGGCCATCGACTTCATGGGCCCGCGCAGGATCGTCTTCTGGTTCTCCACCTCGGTGATCGTGGTCACCCTCGTCATCTTCTTCCTGCGCATCCAGAGCGACCCCAAGAAGGTGCTGGCAGTGGACTTCACTGGCGGCACGACGCTGACCTACGCCTACCAGCAGGAGGCCGATCTTGAAGTCGTCAAGAAGGCCACCGACGCCGCGGGCGTCTCCGACGCGCTGGCACAATACCAGAAAGCGCTCGACGGCTCCGCTCGCGTCCTGCTGATCAAGACCTCGCAGGTCTCGGACAAGACTCGCGACGTCGGCAAGATCGTCGAGGCCGCGCTGCAGAAGGACGTCGCAGCCGCCGGCTTCACGTTCCTCGGCGAGGAGGGCATCGGCAAGCAGGTCAGCCACGACCTGGCCATGGCCGGCCTGTACGCCATCATCTTTTCGCTGGTCGGCATGCTGGTCTACCTGACCCTGCGCTTCGAGTTCGGCTTCGCGCTCGGTGCGATCGTCTCGCTCTTTCACGACGCGCTCTTCACGCTCGGCGTCTACTGTGTCTGCGGCCGTCAGGTGAGCCTGACGATTGTGGCCGCACTGCTGACGATTATCGGCTACTCCGTGAACGACACGATCGTGATCATGGACCGCATCCGCGAGAATTTGAAGCTCGACCAGCGCCGCTCGTTCGTCGAGATCTGCAACCTCAGCATCAACCAGACGCTCTCGCGCACGGTCCTGACGCATGTCACCGTCACGCTCGTAACCCTGGCGCTCTTCGTCTTCGGCGGCGGTGCGATCAACGATTTCGCCTTCTGCATGCTGATCGGCATGGTTGTAGGCATCTACTCCACGGTCTACGTTGCCACGCCTGTCACCCTGGCCTGGCACCGCGGCCGCCGGCCGAGCCTCGGCACGCCAGTGAAGAAATAAGTCCAGTCATTGGTCATTCGCCATTAGGCATTGGTGGGGGCTGCGAATTTCCAATTTTCAATGACTAATGACCGATGACTCCCGCTCCCGGAGGCCCCGCATGTTTCCCCTCTTCCGATGGACGGATGTCCCGGCGGATGAGGCGGTGGTGACGAGCCTGGCCAAGCACTTGGGTTTCCCGCGCCCTGCGGCCCGGGTGATGGCCTCCCGCGGACACGGCGACACCGAGACTGCGGCCCGTTTTCTGGATCCGAGGCTGCTCCACTTGGGCGACCCGCTCTCCTTTCCCGGCATCGCCCCGGCGGCCGAACGCATCTGGCTGGCCATCCGCAACGCCGAGCCGATCGTGATTTTCGGCGATTTTGATGCCGACGGCGTCACCGCCGCAGCGCTCCTCTCCGACGTCATCCGCGCCTTGGGCGGTCGCGTGGAGGCCTTCCTTCCCGACCGCGCGGCCGAGGGGTACGGTCTGACATTCGCCGCGTTGGCGCGTTGTCAACAGGAACACCCGGCGATGCGCCTGCTTGTGACCGTGGATTGCGGCATCAACTCCGTGGCCGAGGTTGCCCAGGCGCAAGCGGCCGGCGTGGAGACGATCATTACGGACCATCACGCGCCCTCGGATCCACTGCCGCCTGCGCTGGCGCTGGTTAATCCCCGCCTCGGTGCCACGCCCGGCGCCGAGCACCTCTGCGGCGCGGGCGTGGCCTTCAAGCTGGCGCATGCGCTCCTCAAGCTGGGGCGGACGGCTGGACATGATGCCGCCGCGGCCTACGACATCCGCGGCTGGCTCGATGCCGTGGCTGTGGCGACTGTGGCGGATGTGGTCCCGCTGCTCGGCGAAAACCGCATCCTAGTCACAGCCGGGCTTGTGGCGCTGGCGCAGCGGCCGCGCATGGGGCTCAAGGCCTTGAAGCACCGCGCCGGCTTGCAGGGCCCGCCCACCAGCCACCACCTGGCTTTTCTGCTGGGACCGCGCCTCAACGCAGCCGGCCGGATGCGGACCGGCTGGCCTGCGTTGCGGCTGCTGCACGCCACGGACTGGGATGCTGCCGTGCGTCTGGCCGTGGAGTTGGAGGAGTTGAACGCCGAACGGCGCGGGGTGGAGTCTCGGGTGATGGCCGAAGCGGCCAGCCACCTGCGTCGGACGCCACCCGCTGGCGCCGTGGTGGTGGCCGGGTCCGGGTGGCACGTCGGTACGATCGGTATTGTGGCCGCGCGTCTCGCGGATACGTGGAATCTTCCGGCCGCGGTGATTGCGTTGGATGCTGACAACGGCGGCCGCGGCTCCGTGCGCGGCGGCCGCGGCGACAACGTGGTGGAGGCGCTGGCCGCCTGCCTGCCCTCCTTGAAGGGGTTTGGCGGACACCCGCGCGCCGCCGGCCTGCAATTGAAGCCCGGCGCGCTGGAAGAGTTTCGTGCGCGCTTTGCCGCCGCCTGCGCCGCGCAGCGCGGCAGCGGCGATTCGCGGACAGAGTTGCCGGTGGATGCCTGGCTGACGCCAGCGGAGATCAACTCCGGGCTTTGGCAGGCCCTGCAGCGCCTGGAACCGTTCGGCGAGGGGCACAGCCGTCCGCGCTGGGGCATGCGCGGGCTGCGGCTGGCTGCAACGCCGTCGCCGGTGGGCGAGGGTGGCGAACACCTGCGCATGGCGTTGCGCGCGGGCGGGACCGTCTGGCAAGCGGTCTGGTTCAAGATGGGGCATCGCTTCGAGGAGCTTGCGCGGCTGGGCGCGAACCCGCTGGACGCGGTTTTTGAGTTGCACGAAAACACCTACGGCGGACAGTCTTCGCTGGAACTGCGGCTGACGGACCTGCGGCCGGCGGAGTGAGAACGACGGCCGGCGGCGCGCTCAATACTGTTTTTCGTATTCGCCCTTGCCGAGGCGCTTGAGCTTCGAGAAACCGGCGTTCTTGGCGCGGTCATCGAGCGAGGAGACGGAGCGTCCGATGGCCGGCGCGCCGATTACCTTGCGCACCGGCGACCCGCACTGCGGGCAGCTCGTCACCAACGGGTCCCGCAGCGAGCGCACCAGTTCGAAGCCATTCTGGCATCTCGGGCAGGCGTGCGACGGGTCAGCCGCTTCGTATTCGTAGGTTGGCATGGCTGAATGCGAAGAATTCTAGCACGAACTCTTGCATAATGGATAGCTGTGCCAACGCATTCCGTGATGGCCAAAATCGGGGGTCGGAGTCGCGATCGGTATCGGGGTCGAGAAAATCTATCAATCTGGCGGCGGATGGCAGGCTTTCGGCGCCTGGAGAAGCCTTAGTTACGGGGGGTGGCTCGGCGGGCTTGCCCCGTCGGACCGGAAGTTCTGGAGAAAAGGCGCGCGATTCTCCTTTTCTCCAGAACTTCTTCACCCGCGGCGCAAGGCCGCGGGGGTCGCTGCCCTTGTAACTGATGGGCGTGCTTGACATGACTGGGGGTGTCTGGCAGTCTCGCTCAAACGGTTTTGGGGACTGTTAAAGGGATAATATGAAAATTCTCGTCACCGGCGGCGCCGGTTATAAGGGTGTAGTGCTGACCAAGGCGCTGCTCGATAAGGGGCACCAGGTCACGATCCTCGACAACTTCATGTACGGATGCGAATCGCTCCTGCATCTGGTGGGAAATCCCTCTTTATCCGTCGTGCGCGAGGACATCCGCAACCTGACCGAGAAGCACGTCAAGGATTTCGACGTGATCTACCACTTGGCCGGGATCAGCGGCTACCCAGCCTGCGAGGCCAATCCGCACTCTGCCAAGCTGATCAATGTGGATGCCTCACGAAAGCTGCGCGATCTGCTCAGCCGCGACCAGCGCCTGATCTACGCCTCGACCACTTCTTTCTACGGCAAGTCCGGCGCCCGGTGCGACGAGGAAACACCCGTCGAGCCGGTCAGCCTCTACGGCATCACTAAGTATCAGGGCGAACAGGAGTTGCTCCAGCACGCGAATGCCATCTCGCTGCGCTTCGCCACCATCTTCGGCGTCAGCCCGCGCATGCGCGTGGACCTGCTGGTGAACGACTTCACCAGCAAGGCTGTGCACGAGCGGTGCATTGTGCTGTTCGAGAGCAAGACCAAGCGCACGTTCCTGCACATCCAGGATGCCGTCGACGCCTACGTCTTCACGCTGGAGCATCTCGACACCATGAAGCGCGGGATCTTCAATGTGGGGAGCGACTCGCTCAACTTCACCAAGATGGAGATTGCCGCCGCGGTAAAGGCCGAAACCGGCTGCAACATCATCGATTCCGAGATGAAGGACTTCGACACCCGTAACTTCGTGATCGCCTTCGACAAGTTCACCAGGCTCGGCTTCCGTGCGCAGCGCACCCTGCAGGACGGCGTCCGCGAGCTGGCCAAGCTCTATCGGTTTTACCGGCCGTTTTCGGCATATGCCACGATCTGAGACGGCGAAGGGTCTCGCACACACATGAAGCGCATCGAATATCGCGACGCCGCCGGTAATCTGCTGGCGTACAAGATCCCTGCCGATCCCGAGCCGGGGCTCACGCCATACTCGGACGATGCGGATTTCATCCAGGCGCTGCACTGGCGCTACGACGCGGGGAAAAAGCTGCAGTCTCACGAGCACCTGCGCGTGCCGCGCGAGTCCACCCACACGCAGGAGGTGATCGTGGTGCTGCGCGGCCGCGTCCGTACCACGGTCTACGACGCCGCGCACATCCCGGTCGCCACGGTCGAGGTCGCCCCCGGCGAGGCCATGGCGCTCCTGCGTCACGGCCACGGCTACGAGATCCTGGAGAACGATACGCGCGTCCTTGAAATCAAGAACGGACCCTATCCGGGCGCTGAAAAGGACCGCGTGCGCTTCTAATGGGAATTACGGATTGCGAATGAAGAATTACGAGTAGGGGATTGGGGCGGGGAATGAAGGATAATCTGGTTCAACAAAAGAGTTATTCCTTTGCGGTGCGGATTGTCCGGGTCTTTCGGCACTTGGCGGAAAAGAAAAAAGAATACGTCCTTTCCAAGCAGCTCCTGCGGTGTGGTACCAGCATCGGGGCTAATATCGAAGAAGCCATCGGAGCGCAATCGCGGGCGGACTTTTTCGCCAGAATTACCATTGCCTACAAAGAAGCGCGTGAAACGTCTTTCTGGCTTCGGCTTCTAAAGGACGCGGGTTATCTGAATGCCACCCAATTTGACATCGTCCATGCGGAAGCCGAAGAACTCTGCCGCATCCTCGCCGCTATCCAGAAAACAACCAAGGCAAAGCCATCTATCCATTCGCAATCTCCAACTCGTAATTCGTAATTCGTCATTCGTAATTCCTCTGGTCCCCAACCCTGAGAAAAAACATGGATTTTATTAATCAGATGGAGCCGTGGTTCGACGAGCGCGAAGCCGATGCGGTCAACGCCTACCTCCGCTCCGGCGGCTGGGTCACGGAGTTTCGCAAGACGCGCGAATTCGAGGCCGCGATCGCCGCCTTTACCGGCGCGAAGCACTGCTCGGTCGTGAGCAATGGCACCGTCAGCCTCACCCTGGCGCTCCTGGCCTGCGGCGTGTGCCCCGGCGACGAGGTGCTTGTGCCGGACTACACCATGGTCGCCACACCCAACTCCGTGCAGCCCACCGGCGCGAAGGTGGTGTTCGTGGATGTCGAGTGTGGCAGCCTCTGCATGGACTTCGACCGCATGGTCGCGGCCGTGACGCCGCGCACCAAGGCCGTGATGCTGGTCACTCTCAATGGCCGCGCGCCGGCGCGCCTGCCGGAGTTCGTGCGCTTCTGCCGCGAGCACGGCCTGTTCCTGGTCGAGGACGCGGCGCAGTCGCTCGGCTCGCGCCAGAATGGCAGGCACCTCGGCCTGTTCGGCGACATTGGCAGCTTTTCATTCAGCGCCCCCAAGGTGATCTCCACCGGCCAGGGCGGCGCGCTGGTTACGGACAACCCGAAGCTCTTTGCCGCCATCGAAAAGCTGCGCGATTTCGGCCGCGAGAAGCCCGGTGCCGACCACTACCTCACCATGGGGTGGAACTGCAAGTTTACGGACCTGCAGGCAATCATCGGCCTGGTGCAGATGGAGAAGCTCCAGTGGCGCGTGGAGCGCAAGAAGGCGATCTACGCTCGGTACCAGGAACAGCTCCGCGGTGTGCCGGGGATCGAGTGGATCCCGACAAATCTGAAGGACACCTCGCCGTGGTTCATCGACGTGCTGGTCGATCCCGCCCGCCGCGAGGCGCTGATCGCGCACCTCAAGGCGCGCCAGATCGGCTCGCGGCCGTTCTACCCTGCGCTCCACGCCGAGCCGGTCTACGCGCGGAAGGAGTCGCATCCCGTTGCCGAGGAGATCGCCCGCCGCGGTCTCTGGCTCCCCTCGGCCAGCAAGCTCACGGACGCCCAGATCGACATCATCTGCACCGCGGTCCGGGAGTTTGCCAAGGCCTGAATCTGAGGGCGGCAGTTTGAAATCGCGCCCAGCCTTGGCCGGTACGCAATTTCGGGAGATGCCCTACAGAGGCTTGCACAAGCGGGTAACCGGTTGTTGGGGTAGGGACGGTTCTCCGAACCGTCTGCGGACGCCTCGGAGAGGCGTCCCTGCCGATCGGATCGTGTTACTCACATTCGCAAGACTCAATGGAAATATTTTTGGGTCCCCGTAACCGCCACCACCTCGCCGAAGTAGATGCGGTGGTAATCCTTGTCCGGGTAGTTCTTGGCAATGGACGGATCGAGAAATCCCTTGGGGTCCATATCCTGCCAGTAGATTTTGCGGCATTCGACGGCTAGTTCGGCCTCGGCAAAGATCGGCGCGCCGACCGTCGTGGCAGCCACGGGCGTAAGCCCGGCTTCCGCGATCTTGTCGCCGTCGCGCCCGGATTTCTTGCCGAGTAGTTCCAGCGCGCCGTGGCAGGCGGGCGGAAAGGCGCAGAGCGTGAAGGTGGCAAACTCCTCCATGAACGTGCGCGTGTGGCGCTGCGGCCGCACGACCACCTGCACGAACGGCTTGTTCCAGATCCTCCCCATGCTCCCCCAGGATATCGTCATGGTGTTGAAGCGGGCAGATTGGAAGTCGCCGGCGGCCAGCAGCAGCCACTGACAATCAAAAAGATCGTGAATTTGTACCTGCAGTGCTTCTGTGACGATAGGGTGGCGGGTAGGGTGTGCGGGCATGGATGCTCCTTAGGAGGCGAAAGATCGGGTTGCCACATCGCTCGTCTGGACCAGGAATATGGAATCAGGTAGGCGAGGTCACTTCAACATTCGATGTTCCTGGTTCGATATTCGACATTGCGATTTGGCTGCAGCTCGAAAACCTCTGCGCCTCTGCGCGAGGCAGACACCTTCGTGTCCTCTTAGAACGGCATGGGATCGTCGTCGGACGGCAACGGGGCATCATCCATGGCCACGGACGAGCCGTCGGCGCCCATCTTCTCGATCTCGGCGGCCTCCAGATTTACGAAATAGCGCCCTTGGTATTCGCGGCCGCGGAGCTGGAAAGTGACGCGCACGCGATCGTTCGGCGCCATGCTGTCGAGCAGGGCGCACTTCTGCTTCACGCACCCGATCAGCACGGTCTGCGGGTAGTCATCCTCGGTCTGCAGCACGAACTCGCGCTTCGTGAAACCGCTGGCGAATGTCTTGGGCTCCAGGATTGTCTTGATGGTTCCGCAGACTTCGTAATTGGGCATCTTTGTTCCTTCGGAAGTTGTGATGACACGGAGCGTAACACGGGCGGGTGGCTAAAGTCAAAAACAGGCGGTTTGGAGCAGGACGAGTGTGTGGGACACAGAGGGCGCAGAGGAGAACAGAGAACACAGAGCATTTCGCAACTGCGGCCACCGGCCGCAGCTTACCGAAACCTCTGTGCTCTCATCTCCAGCTCTGTGCCCTCTGTGTCCGCAGCATCTTGTCTTTCCCTTTCGCGCACGGGAATGCTACGGTACCGGCACTTCATGCGTACGATTATTTTGACTGATCTGCCGGCCCGGGAACGTTGCAGCGAGACGTTCCGCGGCGGCGCGTTTTGCGTGCTCTCCCGCTCCGGGTTGCATCCGACGGAGTGCGCGCTGCTGGCTGGCCTGCCGCCGTCGGCAACAGGCAGTATTCTGGTTGCCGGCAACCGCACCGGCGCGACAGGGCTGGTGCTGGCCGCGGAGAATCCGGCGGCAGAGGTCGTGCAACACGTCTTCGATCTGCATCACGCCCGGATGCTGCAGCGGGCGCTGGCGGCCAACGACGGTGGCTGCATCCGGGTGGCGTGCGAGCCGTTTCTGCCGGCCCTGTCCGGTGTCCGGCTGGCGCTGCTGCAGGCGACGTCGCGCGATACGCCGGCGGAGCTGGTGCTCGCCCAGCTGGAGGAGCTGCGCGCGGGGTTGCCGGATGGTGCGCTCTGCCTGGTGGCTTACGACGGCAAGCCAGACTGGCTGCGCAAGCAGATGAAGGCGATCTTCGGCCAGGTTGCGGCCACACCGGCCACAGAGGGCGTCACGCTGTTCCGCGTTCGCGCGCCTGGTGCCCGGCAGCCGTTCGACCGCCGCGACTTTTCTGCCGCGTTTGGCGCCAGCCTGCCGGGCGATGCGCCGCTGCAGCTCGTCACGCAGCCCGGCGTCTTTGCGCATCGGCGCGCCGACGAGGGCGGGCTGGCGCTGGCGGAGGTGGCGGCGCGCGGCCTGGCGCCGGGCGCGCGCGTGCTGGACATGGGGTGCGGCTGCGGGCTGGTCGGCCTGCTCCTGGCGCGGCATGCCGCAGCGGCGGACTTGCTGTGCGTGGATTCCAACGCCCGTGCCATTCATTGCACGGAACGCAATGCGGCCGCGAATGCGCTGGTCGGTGTGCGTACGCTGCTGTCAGACGAGCCGGAACTGAAACCGGAATTCACTCTGGCTGCCGGCAATCCGCCGTACTACTCCGACTACCGCATTGCCGACCTGTTCATCCGTACGGCGCACCAGGCGCTGGCGCCGGGCGGAGAGGCATTTCTCGTGGCCAAGAGCCACCGCTGGCATGAGGAACGGATGCGCGATTTGTTTGGCAACGCCGAAATCATCAAGCGCCGCGGATATGGCGTGGTGCGGAGCGTGCGGATCTGAAATCGGATATCTGGAAACGCTTGGATATTGGCAGACATTTCCGATTTCAGATTGTTACCTTCCCCCCGGCAACTGGGCGACAACCGTTCCCTCGAAATTACAGGGGAGGCGGCAGGTGTTGGCGTCCCAGTCCAGCCAGGGTGCGCCGTTGACCTGCACGCTGCCGGGCTTGCCGGTGAACGGCCAGTTCAGGATGAGACCCTTGGGCGCGTTGATCTTGCTGCGGAAATCTACGCGCAGCTGTCCGTTCTGCTCAACCGCGGTGAGGCTGACCGCGCCGAAGTGGGAGGGTAGATTCTCCAGGCGCAGGCCGCTGCCTTCCGCCACCCACGCTTCCGGCACGCCGTCCAGAAGCTCGAGGTGGTCGGCGCATTCGTAGAGGAAGAGGTTGCGAATCGCGGTGACGAGGTCGGCGCCGACCCAGGTGTGCGGCATGTCGCCGATGTAAAGGTCCTGCCGCGGATTGCTCAGCACGATTTCCGCCAGGTGGTTCCAAGCAGGCGGATGGCGGCCGGCTAGGAACTGCCGCAGGAGGATCATAGCGCGCGGCGTGGCATCCAATTGCACCAGCGCGTTGAGATTGCGCGCCTCATAGGGCGTGTAGATGCCGGCCCAGCCCGGCTTGCCGCGTTCGACGACCTGCTGGTAATAGTGCTGGTAGGTGGCCTCCAGTGCGGGCACGGGGAGGAGGTCCTGCTCGTCGCACGGAAAGAACGCGGCGCTGGTGGCATTCGGGTCGCAGTCGCCGCGTTCGGCGCAGCCGGGGATGTAGTCGATCTTCGTGTCGCGGATGGTCAGGTCGATCGACGCCCGCACCGAGGCGCGCAGGGCGTCATATTGTTTGCCGGCCCATTCGGCGGCGTCGCGCCTGCCCAGTGCGAGGGCAGCGTCGCGACCATCCTTCCACCCCTTCAGCGCGAAGAAGTCGTCCCAATAGCTGTGCACGGGTATGGCGTATCCCTCGTGGCTGATCGAAGCGGGGAGGAGACCGGCGTAGCGGGCGCGCAGGGGATCGTTTGCGCAGTAGTCCGACCTCAGGGTGCGGTTACGAAGGCGCTCGGTGCAGCGCAGCACTCGCTGAAGCGTCTCGAAGTGGCGCTGCAGGAAGGCACGGTCGCGCGTGAAGCGGTAGTACTCCATGACGGCGAAAACGAACTGTCCCTGGCTGTCGTATTCGTGGTTGCCACCGATCCCCTGGTAGCGGGTGCCGTCGTTGTTGAGGATGGGCGGGACGAGGCCGTCGGTGTCGATGGCGGCGGCATACCAGTCGATGAACGCGCGCGCCGCTTCGTTCTGGCCGGTGCGCAGCAGTGCGGCGCAGATGAACGCGCCGTCGCGTATCCAGACGCGGCGGTAGTTGCGGGGGCCGGGGTTCAGGGCGAAGCCTTCACCATTCAACAGCATATAGGCGACCTGGCTGTAGAGGAAGCGGGTCAGTTCGCGGTCGGGGATCTCGATGGTGGCGTGTCCGAGGCGCGCGAGCCATTCGCGCCGGCGCTGCTCGTGCAGGACGCGGAAGGAGTCGGCGGGGTCGAGCGGCTCGAGGGTGTCGCGGTGCAGAAAGTGGTTGAGCCCGTCGAGGGTGTTGTGCAGTGGCATGGCCAGCAGGATCTTCTGCTCGCCGCCCGGCGGCAGGCTCAGCCGGTAGGAGAGCGCGCCGGAGAGGAAGCTGCCGCTGTTGGTCAGCGACTGCGCGGGCGGCAGCACGCCGAGACGCAGGTATTCGGCGATGTCGCCCTCGTCGAACTCGCAGACGCCGCAGGCATCGGGTGGCGTGAGCGCAGCGTACTGGTCGCGGCCGTTGATGTGGACCAGGAGGCTGCCGCTGTTGGTGGCGCAGGACATCTGGCGGATGGGGGAGAGCCCGCCGTGCAGCCAGGCCGGGCAGACCTGGATGGGGCGGATGGCCAGAAGGAAGTCGCCATCGAGGGAATGGTCGCTCGAATTGACGATCGTGTAGCAGGCGAGGGAGACGGAGTCGGTCTCTGTTCCCTGGACCAGGGTTTCGACGGTCAGCGACAGGTCGGGGAATCGCCAGATCACGGACGGGATCGGCAGGAACCCGTCCTCCAACTCCTGCCCGATCATGGCGGCATCAGAGGCTGTGCGCAGCTTTCCCTGCACGCGCAGGAATGGTGTGACTGAATTGCCGCGGGCAATCGGTTCGATGGTGCCGTATTCGTCGAGCAGGCTCTTCTGGGTGTCGCCGGGGAGGCCGAAGACGGTCCAGTAGGTTTGGCGGCGCTGGAGCGTATCCGGATAGAGACCGCCGGGCGCGCGTGCGGCGGCGCGGTAATAATGCATCAAGGGGGTGGCTTCCTGCGTGGGGCGCAGTAAAGCGATTTCGCGCGCGGTCAGCCGCACATGGGGAAGGGGCGCGGCCAGAGTGATCCGCAGATAGCGCGCGTTCATGCATGCGTCGGGCAGTGCATCGAACGTGCCATCGCCGCCGCCGACGGCGCCGACCTCGCTCCAGATCTTTTGATCTGCGGAGATGGCCAGGTGGGCCTGCACGGGCGGAATGTCGCCCCAGCCGACGCGCACACCGGTCAACGGTTGGCTGCGGCGCAGATCCAGGATCAGGCTCTGCGACTGTCCGGCATCATCCAGCCAGGACTTCTCCCATTCGCCATTGCGATACCAGAGGTCCGGGGCCTCGGCGTTGCCGGCCAGGGGCGCGTCGACAGCGTCGTGAAGATCGACCTCCCAGAGGGAGAACCCCCAGGTGGTGGCGCGTTGCGTGCAGGCGATCCGGACATGGCGCGCGACCACGGGCGGGAAGTAGATCTCCTCCACGTTGCCATTGCCATGCGTGGTGGTGTAGACCGTGGTCCACTGGGAGGTCTGCGTCGCGGTTTGAATCTCGTAGGATCTGGCGAAGGCCTCCTCCCAGTGCAGCGTGACGCCGCTGATGGTCGAGCAACTGCCGAGGTCGATCTGCAGCCACTGGTTGTCGTCAGCCACGCTGCTCCAGCGCGTGCCCAGTTTGCCGTCAGTGGCCAGAGAGGCGCCATATTCATCGCCGGCGACGCTCGAGGCGGTCGTGCGCCAGACATCCCTCGATGGGAGGGGTGCCACGCTGACGGTGTCGGTCTGCGCCGAAGCCCACCCTGCCAGGGCACAGCCGGCCGCGAAAATGGAGAATCGGAGACATCTCGATTCGAGCCGTATGGCTGCGGCGCGAGTTTTCATAGCACGCAGTCTAGCCCATTGATGGACCGGTCGCTACCTGAAAAACAGTCAGTTCCACACTCGTCTTCTGCCTACGTCTGGTTTAAAATAAGAAGGTTTCATGGAAGTGGACTCGGAGTCTTGGCATGCGGGCTGACACGATAGGGATGATCCGGGCGCTGCTGGTCGGCGTGCTGGTGGTGCCGTTTGCCGGGTGCGAGGAGAATGTCTTCTCCTACCGTTCGGATCCGCTGTTCGCGGTCGACTCCAACCTGATCAGTCATGTCGAAGTGGCGGCCTGGCCGGTCCCGGTGCCCATGCCCGCGTTCCTGGCCATGCGACCGGATGGCTGCATGATCGTGGCCGGCGGCCGGATGGGCGCGATCCTCTGCACGAATGGCGCGGTGCAGGCGCGCTTCGACTGGCCGGGCGGTGCGGCCACGGCCGTGGCCGCTGCACCGGATGGGCGCATCTTTGTGGCCGCCGGCAACCGTGTGGTGGTGGGCGCGGGAACGAAGTCCGCGGCGATCTGGGATTCGCTCGGCGAGCAGGCGCAGATCACGGGAATTGCGGCGGACTCGAATCAGGTCTGGATTTGCGACGCCGCACAGCGCGTAGTCTGGCGCTTCGATTTCGACGGACGCCTGCTGGGGCAACTGCCGTTGCCGGGTACGCCGCGGGAGATGTCGTTTGTGGTGCCGTCGCCCTCGTTCGCGGTGGCAATGGCGCCGGAGGGCGGCTTCTGGGTCGTGAATCCCGGCCGGTTTCAATTGCAGCATCATGCGCTGGACGGACAGCTGCTGGCCAAATGGTCCAAGCCTGGCATGACAGTCCCCGCTTTTTCCGGCTGCTGCAACCCCGCCTTTGTGGCCGTGCTGCCCAACGGCGACCTCGTGACCAGCGAGAAGAAGATCCCGCGCGTGAAGATCTATGCGCCGGACGGCACTTTCCGCAGCGTGGTGGCGCCGCCGCTGGCCCTGCCCGGCGACGAAGGACGTCCCGTGGCCGTGGACCGCGCCGGCCGCGTGCTGGTGCTGGACGGGAAGAAGATCCGGGTTTTCGAGCGCCGGGAAGGCGGCGCCCGGTAGCCGCGAAGGAAGTCATGAACGGAATCGAAAAAAACGGGAACACGGCACCCCTCGACCGCCGCGGCTTTCTGTCGTGGCTGGCGCGCGGGACAGCGGCACTGGCGGTGCTGGCGCTGGCCGGCCGCGCGGCGCGGCGGACGTCGGCGGGTGGTGCGACGCGGCTGGTCTGGCAGATCGATCCAGCTAAATGCACGCAGTGCGGTCGTTGCGCGACGATGTGCGTGCTGGAGCCGTCGGCCACGAAGTGCGTGCACGCTTTCGGCATGTGCGGCTATTGCAAGCGCTGCTTCGGGTTCTTCCAGCCGGACGCTGCGGCGCTGGACGAATCCGGCGAGAAGCAGCTCTGCCCCACCGGTGCGCTGCAGCGGACGTTCGTGGAGGATCCGTACTTCGAGTACAAGGTCGATGAGGACAAGTGCATCGGCTGCGCGCTCTGCGTGAAGGGGTGCGGCAGCTTCGGCAACGGCTCGCTCTTCCTGCAGATCCGGCATGACCGCTGCGTGAACTGCAACGAGTGCCGCATCGCTGCGAACTGTCCGTCTGGCGCGATCTCCCGCATGCCCATCGACACGCCGTATATGCTCAAGGACGCAGAGCGCAATCCCGTGCCCGCCAACCGTCCTGCCAGGGTTCGGATATGAGGAGCGAAGGACACAGAGGGCATCGGGGGAAACGGAGCACACAGAGGGGATTGCTCCGGCAAAAGACCCTCTGTGCCCTCATCTCGGCTCTGCGCCCTCTGTGTCCGCCGCCTTCTTTCATGCCCTGCGCGCGTCGGATCGGCCTCTTTTCTGCGCTTGTCCTTTTTCTCGCCCCCGCGGCCCAGGCTGTGCAGCGCTTTCCGCAGCCGCAATTCGACACCGGCCACGTGGTTCCCGTGGCTGGTCACCCCGCGGTGCTGCAGTTGGTGCCGGCGTGGGCGGATGCGACTATCCTGGCAACGGTGCTGCTGCTGACGACGTGGGCGGTGCTGCGGCGGCGGTCCGGGCGGCTGATCATGGCGCTGGCGCTGGTGAGCTTGGCCTGGTTCGGGTTTGCGCGGCACGGCTGCATCTGCCCGGTGGGCTCGACGCAGAACATTTCCATGACAGCCTTCGGTCTGGGCGGACTGCCATGGCTGGTGGGGTTCCTGTTTGCGGCGCCGCTGCTGGCGGCACTCTTCTTCGGGCGAGTCTTCTGCGCGGCGGTCTGCCCGCTCGGTGCGATGCAGGAGGTGTCGATGGTCCGGCCGCTGCGCGTGCCGCGGGTGCTGGACGCCGTGTTGCGGCTGATGCCGCTGGCAACGCTGGCGCTGGCCGTGTTGTTTGCGGCCAACGACGCGGGGTTTCCGATCTGCGCGACCGATCCATTCGTTGGTTTCTTCCGGCGTTCGGCACCGCTGCCGATGCTGCTGTCTGGCGTGGCGGTGTTGCTGCTGGGGACCGTGGTGGCGCGGCCATATTGCCGCTACTACTGTCCCTACGGCGTATTGCTGGGGTGGTGTTCGCAGGTGGCCTGGAAGCACACGACGATCACGCCGGACACGTGCATCAAGTGCCGGCTGTGCGAACGGATCTGTCCGGTGGACGCAATCCAGGCACCGCGCGCTCCGGGCGTGGCGCGTCAGGCGCCGGTCGCGCAGCGCCGGCTGCTGGCCCTGCTATTGCTGGCGCCCGTGCTGGTGGCAGGCGGCGCGATGGCAGGGCGCACGGCGGCGCCGGCGCTGGCCTTGGTGCATCCTGCCGTGCGGCAGCAGGCGCATCTGGCGGGGATGGCGAAGGATCCGGAAAAAACCTACCTTGATGCAGAGGCTTTCCGCACGCTGGGCGGCGACGCCCGGCAGTTGGCGGTGGATGTGGTTGCTGTGGAGTCACGCTTCCGGTTCGGCGCCTCGCTGGCCGGCGCCTGGTTGGGGCTGGTGTTGGCGTGGCGTCTGATCTCCTTGGCGCGCCTGCCGACGCGGGAAAGCTTCGAGATCGACCACAGTAGGTGCGTGAGCTGCGGTCGGTGCTTCAAGGTTTGTCCGCGGCAGCAGGTGTGGCTGAAGAACGGCAGGCAAACGAGTACGGACACTGAGGGCACTGAGAAGAAATGAGTGCACAGAGGGTTCTGCCGCCGCGACCCGTGGTCGCGGTGGCAAACCCGGCCAGCGTCACCATTTGCAGCGGGAAAATCAGGTGCAGGGTTCATGACAACATTGGAAAAATGCGAACGAATTGATCTGTGGCGGCGGTCAGCGCGTGGCGTGGCAGGTGTGGCCATGGTGTTCTGCCTGGTGGTCGGCGTGTTGCTGACAGCCGACTGGATGCAGGCTGGGCAGGCAAAGACCGTGCGGTCGGACACGCTGGCGCGGCTGCAGGCCGTGTCGCGGCAGTCGCCGGACGACGCGGCGGCGTTGGCGCTGGCGACCGAGGGGGATGTGGTGGCGCGGCACGCCTATTTCAGCAGCGTGGCGTTTCGGAACGCCGGCATCTGGATGTTGATCGCAGGGCTGCTGGTCATGGTTGGGTGCCTGCATCTGGCCGCACAGCTGGGGCGGCGGATTGATGACCCGCGGCGCTTTCCGGCCGCGGACCAGGCGCGGGCCGATCGCGAAGCGCGGCGCGCGCTGCTGGTGGCGGGCGCAGGCTCCCTGCTCATGCTGGCAGTCTGGGCCACCGGCCGCGCGGCGCTGCAGCCGGCAATGACGGCTGCGGTTCGGCTAGACAAGCCAGCGGCAATGACAGCAGCTGTCGTTATGGCGTCGGCTCCGGCCAATACCAATCGGCCCCTGTCGAATGTCTTCCAGTGGAGCTGTTTCCGCGGGCCGCGCTATGGTGTGGCGGCATATTCGAACGCGCCAGTGGCGTGGGATGGCAAATCGCGCCAGGGCGTGCTGTGGCGGACAGCGCTGCCGCGGCCGGGGCTCAGTTCACCGGTGCTGTGGGAAGGGAAGGTCTTCCTGACGCTGGCAAACGAGGAAGCGCGGGAAGTGGTGGCATTTGACGCGGTGACCGGCGCGGAGATCTGGCGACGGACGGTGAAGGACGGCGCCAAGGCGGGCGAGGTCCTGCCGGATGCCTCGGAAGACACGGGACTGGCGGCGGCCACGGCGGCCTGCGATGCGGCTGGCGTGTATGCGCTGTTCGGCACCGGCGACCTGGCGTCGTTTACGCACGACGGCACGCTGCGATGGCAGATTTTCCTGGGGCGGCCGGAGAATACCTACGGGCATGCATCGTCGCTCTGGGTGGAGGATGGCCGGATCTTCGTGCAGTACGATCAAAGAGAGAACAGCCGCGTGCTGGCAGTCGATACAGCGACAGGCCGCACGCTCTGGGAGAAGAAACGGACGACGGGCGAAGTCTGGTCGTCGCCCGTGATGGCAACGGCCGTGGACGGCAAATCGGTGCTGCTGCTGAACGGGAAGGGGGCCTTGAGCGCCTACGAACCGGTCAGCGGCAAGGAGCTGTGGCGCGTGGCAGGTGTGGATGGCGAGGAGATCTCGGTGTCGCCCACGGCATGGAACAGCTGCGTGCTGGTTGCACAGGCAGGGTCGCGGATGGTCTGCTACCGCCTGGATGCCGCGCCGGCAAAGGTGTGGGAACTGGAGAGCGATCTGCTGCCGGCGGTGGCAAGTCCGGTGGTGGCTGACGGGCTGATTTTCCTGGGCACCAGCGTCGGGGAGGTGACGTGCGTGGATGCGGCAGACGGTACGGTTCTCTGGAAGCATGAATATGAGACAGGTTTCTACGCCTCCCTGGCGGTCTGCGGAGGTCGCGTCTACGCGCTGGACCGCGACGGGGTCATGCACATCCTGGCCGTGGAGCGGAAATTCCGCGAAGTGACGACGTGTCCGCTCGGCGAGGCGGTCGACGCTTCGCCGGCATTCGCAGACGGACGCATCTTCTTTCGCACCAAGGACGCGCTGTGGTGCGTGGGAAAGAAATGAGGCTATAGGCTGCAGGCTGGGGGGGCCCCCTGCAGCCGATAGCCTTCAGCCTACAGACTCCCTCTCAATTCCAGCGTATTGCGGTAATCATTGAATCGGTCATTCACACGATGCACATGGATTTTTCCTGCCCTTGCGAAGCATTCGGTTTCCTGGCCCCGTTTGCGGACTGGGTAAGCTTCGGGCTGCTGCGCCTGGATCCGGACAGCCGGCTGGGGGCGGCCGTGCGGTTTTTTGTCTTCGAGACGCCGAAGGTGCTGCTGCTCCTGACGATGGTGGTGTTTGTGATGGGGATCGTGCGGTCGTTCTTCTCGAAGGAGCGGACGCGGCGGGCACTGGCAGGTCGGCGGGAGTCGGTCGGCAACGTGCTGGGTGCGCTGCTGGGCGTCCTGACACCGTTCTGTTCATGCTCGGCAGTTCCGCTGTTCATCGGGTTCGTCACATCCGGTGTGCCGTTGGGGGTGACGTTCTCCTTCCTGATCGCTGCGCCGATGGTCAACGAGATCGCGCTGGGGCTGCTGTGGGTCATGTTCGGCTGGCGGGTGGCGCTGCTGTACGCCGGGATGGGGCTGGTGATTGCGATCGTGGCCGGGTGGATTCTCGGGCGGCTGCGCCTGGAGAAGTGGGTGGAGCCTTGGGTGTATGCGGAGCAGGCTGGATCAGCGGAGGAAGACGAGCGGCTGGGCTGGCGGGAGCGTGTCGCCTGCGGACGCGATGCGGTGGAGAGCATTGTCCGCAAAGTCTGGCCGTACGTGGCCGGCGGGATCGCGGTGGGCGCCGGGATTCACGGGTACGTGCCGCAGGATTTTCTGGCTTCGTTCATGGGGCGCGATGCTTGGTGGTGCGTGCCGCTGGCCGTGCTGCTGGGCGTGCCGATCTACTCCAATGCTGCTGGTGTCATCCCCATTATGACCGCGCTGCTGGGCAAGGGCGCAGCCCTGGGCACGGTGCTGGCGTTCATGATGGCCGTGATCGGGCTTTCGCTGCCCGAGGCAATCATCCTGCGCAAGGTGCTGACCGTGCGCCTGCTGTTGGTCTTCTTCGGGATCGTGGCGCTGGGGATTGTGATTGTGGGGTATGTTTTTAATGCGGTGATGTAGGTGAGAGCCTTGAACCTGGAGACGGGAAACTGGCTCGTGGAGAGTCGAATCAGGGCGTCCTTGAATCCGGCGCGCTCGCTGCGCCTCGCTTGGGGTTTATCTAACCGCGCCGTCGCGTAACCGAATCGTTCCGGCTACGGCAGGATCGGCACCGGCCGGAAGGTGACGTTGGTTCCCTGGACGGTGACCGCCACGTAGTGGTTGAACCCGCCTTCCTCTGTCGGGTAATACAAGGGGGCGCCGGCGCCGCCGGTAATGATCAGCGTGGTGCCATTGGTGCTGCCGGTGCGGTAGCCATGGTCGTGGCCGCAGAAGTCGTATCGGACCCCATATCTTTTCAGTACAGCGAGAAACGGCTCGCGATTTTCGCTCATGCCATAAACGCGCCCGCTGGGATTCCAGGCTGGATGGTGGTGGACAACGACCTTGACCGGCTTCGTGGTGGCTTTTAGGTCCGCCGCGATCCACGCCAGTTCATCGGAGTGCATGTCCTCGCTGTCGTTGGCCATGGTGAAGTGAAGCTGTCCATAGTCGAACGAGTAATGCTCCGCATGCTTCGGAGTCCAGAACACGAAATGGTTCAGGTCGCCGCCGCGGCAGTCGTGGTTGCCGGCCACCGGGAAGAACGGCACCTTGCACAGGCGCATCATCTGGCCGAAGTGGTTCCAGTCCTCGCCGGTGTCGTCCGGCACCAGGTCGCCGGTGTTGATCAGAAACGCAGCGTGGCGGGCAGAGGCTTGGACAAGAATCTGCGTGTAAATCGTGTCGCCGCCGCGGTTGTCGCCGCAGAGAAAAAAAGTAAAATCAGCCTGCGTACTCACCAGCAGCGGCTGCGTCAACGTTTCGGCCGTGGCCAGACAATGGACAAAGGCCAGTAGGAGAATCCCCCAGTAGCGTGGTTTCATAGACGCCTCGAGAGTTTGCGTGAAAGTGTCTAACGTCGCCGGGAACGATGCCGGGGAGAGGCTACCGCGTCGAAATGCGCGGGACAAGCCGATTCAACTAACCAACTCCACTCTTCCAAAACACGGATTTTCGTGGACTTCCAGCCACAGATGGCAGATATTACCAAGCCGGTGGCCTCGGTCGTCGGATGCCGTTACGCGGATTGTTGGTGCGGCGGAGAACTCGTTGCCAATGAGCAGGTTGCGTTGAATTTGAAAGACATGAAGTCGAAGCAGAAAATCCGGTTTATAGCTGGTGGCGTGACTGCTCCCAAGGGGTTTCGTGCTGCCGGGATTGAGGCGGGCATCAAGTACGCCAACCGCAGGGACTTTGCCCTGCTGGTGTCGGACACACCTGCCGCGGCCGCAGCCGTGTTCACCACCAACCAGGTGGCGGCCGCGCCGGTGCAGCTCGACCGCGCACACATCCGCTCCGGTCGCGCCCAGGCCGTGGCCGTGAACAGCGGCTGCGCCAATGCCTGTACGGGCGCCACCGGACTGCGGAATGCGCATACCATGGCGCAGGCCGTGGCCGACGCGCTGGGGATCAAGAAGAAACTGGTGTTGGTCTGTTCCACGGGTGTGATTGGCATGAACCTGCCGATCGACCGGATCGTGGCCGGCGCGCAGCTGGCCGCCCAATCGCTCTCCCGCCGCGGCGGGCAGGATGCGGCGCGCGCGATCATGACCACCGACACCGTGGACAAGCAGGCTGCGCTGCGGGTGAAGATTGACGGCAAGGCCGTGACCGTCGGCGGCATGTGCAAGGGCTCCGGCATGATCGAGCCGAAGATGGCCACGATGCTCGGCTTCCTGACGACTGACGCGGCCGTGAATCCCCGCGCGTTGCAGGCGGCGCTGCGGGAGGTGGCTGACGCGAGCTTCAACCGGGTGGTGGTGGACGGTGATTGCAGCACAAACGACACGCTGATCCTGCTGGCCAACGGTGCGGCGGGCAACCGCGAGCTCTTTTCGGCGCATCCGCAGTGGGCTGCGTTTGTCGGCGCGCTGCGCGCCGTGGCGATCGAGCTGGCGCAGAAGATGGCGCTCGACGGCGAAGGCGCGACCAAGCTGGTGACCGTGCAGGTCAAGGGCGCGCGCTCGGCGCGCGACGCGCAGCGGGTGGCGCGGGCCATTGCGAAATCCGCGCTGGTCAAGACCTCGTGGTTCGGGATCGACCCGAACTGGGGCCGCGTGATCTGCGCGGCCGGGTACTCCGGTGCTGCGGTAGACGACCGGAAGGCGCGGATCTGGTACGGCGATGTGTGCGCCTACGACCGCGGCCGCGTGGCGGATGCCGCCACGCGGCGGAAGCTGAAGGCCGTCATGAAGGCCCGGGCGTTCGACGTGACGGTGGACCTGGGACTGGGGCGCGGCGAAGACACGATTTTTACCTGCGACTTCTCACTGGACTATGTGAAGATCAATGCGGATTATACGACATGAAATCAGGATGCGGGACATGGGACGCGGGGTACAGGATGCAGGACGCAAGACTCTGCTACATTCCGCATCCTGCATCTCGCATCTTGCATGCCGCATGCCGCATCTCGCATCCTGAATCCTGAACCAACCCATGCACAAGTTCATTGCCAAAGCCGCGACGCTGATCGAAGCGCTGCCGTACATCCAGGACTTTAAGGGTGCCACGGTGGTCGTGAAGGTCGGCGGCAGTGTGATGGAGTCGAAGGAGGGCCTCGAGAGTCTGCTGACCGACGTGGCCTTCCTCTCCACCGTCGGCATGAAGACCGTGCTGGTGCATGGCGGCGGCAAGGCGATCTCGCGCGGCATGGAGCAAAGCGGCATCACGCCGAAGTTCGTGCAGGGGCTGCGCGTGACGTGCGACCGGACCATGCAGGTGGTCGAGCGCGTCCTCAAGCAGGAGGTCAACGCCGAGGTCGTGCGCATCCTGCAGTCGCGCAACTTGAACGCACGGCCGCTGCACGGCGATTGGATCCTCCGCGTGCGCCGCAAGAGCGGCAGGGACGCCCAGACCGGCGCCGCGCTGGACTGGGGTTTCGTCGGCGAACCGGTGTCGGTCGACACGCGTCCGGTGCAGGAGATGCTCGATGCCGGGCTGGTGCCTGTGGTCACGCCGCTGGGCGCGGACGCCGACGGGCAGATCTACAATGTGAACGCCGATTCGGCCGCGGCCGCGCTGGCCGCGGCCATGCGCGTGCGCAAGCTGGCGTTCATCTCGGATGTGCCGGGGTTGATGCGCAACGTGGACGACCCGTCCTCGCTGATCGCCACGCTTCGGGCGGGCGAGGTCGCGCAACTGAAGGCCGAGGGGATCGTCGGGGGCGGGATGCTGCCCAAGCTGGACAGCTGCGTGGATGCGATCCGGTCCGGGGTGGGCAAGGTGCACCTCGTCGACGGCCGGATGCCGCATTCGCTGCTGCTGGAGATTTTTACGAAACAAGGAGTGGGAACGGAGATCATAGCTGATGAGTAAGAGTACCGATATTGCCGCGTTGTTTGACCAGTACGTGATGCGCACTTATGCGCCGACCGTGACGCTTGTGCGCGGGCACGGCTGCAAGGTGTGGGACGCGGACAAGAAAACCTACCTCGACTTCACCGCGGGTATCGCGGTGCAGAACGTCGGCCACTGCCATCCGAAGGTCGTGAAAGCGATTCAGGAGCAGGCTGCCGCCCTGATCCACTGCTCGAACCTGTTCTACAGCCCCAACCAGGCGCTGCTGGCCCAGCGTCTCGCAAAACTGTCGTTCGGCGGCAAGAGCTTCTTCTGTAACTGCGGCGCCACGGCCAACGAGGCCATGGTCAAGCTGGCCCGCCTCTGGGGGCATGACAAGGGCAAGTTCGAAGTCATCACCATGCTCAACTCATTCCACGGCCGGACGCTGGGGATGATCGCGGCCACGGGGCAGAGCAAGGTGCAGAAGGGGTTCGATCCGCTGCCGCTTGGCTTTGTGCATGCGGAGTTCAACAACCTCGACTCGGTCAAGGGGTTGATCAACAGCCGCACCGTCGCCGTGATGGTCGAGGCCGTGCAGGGTGAAGGCGGCGTGATGCCGGCCACAAAGGAATTCATGACTGGCCTGCGCACGCTGTGCGATGCCCACGACCTGCTGCTGCTGTGCGACGAGATCCAGTGTGGCATGGGCCGGACGGGCGCGTGGTTCGGCTGGCAGAAGACCGGCATACGGCCGGATGCCTTCACGCTGGCCAAGGCCGTCGCCAGCGGCGTGCCCATGGGCGTGCTGGTGGCCTCACCTAAGTTGGCCGATGTGTTCCAGCCCGGCAGCCATGCCAGCACCTTCGGCGGCAACCCGCTGGCCTGCGCCGCGGCGCTGGCCACGCTGGACGTGATCGAGGAGGAGGGGTTGGTGCGGCGCGCCGAGGAGGCTGGCAAGCTCTTCCGCGAGGGACTGCAGGCCTTTGTCGACAAGCATGACCAGGTCATCGAGGTGCGTGGCGAGGGGCTGATGCTTGGCCTGGTGGTCGAGGGCGCGGCCAAGGACGTGGTCAACGCCTGCCGCGAGATGGGGCTGCTCTGCTGCGCAGCCGGCGAACACGTGGTGCGTTTCGTGCCGCCGCTGAACATCAAGGATGACGAGCTGGAGGAAGGGCTCGACATGATCGGCGAGGCGCTGGAAGAAATCTACGGCGGCGAGGAAAAGGATACGGCTGAGAAGAAGTAAGGTTTGCGATCGGATCGGTCCGGGCGGACCGATATTCCGCAGTCCGTTCAGGAGCATCGCATGGCACTTTCCATTCACGATCTGAAGAAGGAAAAGGTTGGAACCTGCGTCTCGGGCGGCTTGGACAGCCGTACCATCTCGAAGCGCCTCACGGAGGCCGGCGTCCCGGTGGTGGCGTTTGCGGCCGACCTCGGCCAGCCGGACGAGACCGACATCAACGACATCCGCACGCGCATGGCGCCCTGCGGCGTGGACACCGTGATCGTGGACCTCAAGGCCGCCATGGCTGAGGCCTGCTGCGAGGTGCTCGAGGCACAGGCGATGTACGACGGTGGCTACTGGAACTCCACCGGCATTGCGCGCGCCGTCACGGTGCGCGGGCTGCTGCCCGAGATGCAGAAGCGCGGTTGCACGGTCCTGTCGCATGGCGCCACCGGCCGCGGCAATGACCAGATGCGCTTCGAGCGCTACACCAACGTACTGGCGCCGGACATGCGCGTCTACGCACCCTGGCGCGACCCGGAACTGCTGCGGCAGTTTCCCGGCCGCACGCAGATGGCTGAATATCTGGCCGGCTTCGGCATTTCCGCGCCGGTGGGTGGCAAGAAGAAGTATTCCACAGACGCCAACCTCGCCGGGCTGTCGCATGAAGCCGAGGACCTCGAGAGCCTCGCGACAGCCATGACGATTGTGAACCCCACCATGGGCGTGTGGCCCATGAAGGCGCCGGACAAGATCGAGGAGGTCGAGATCCGATTCGTGCGCGGCCGCGCCGTGGCGATCAACGGCCGGGACGTCACACCCATCGAGGCCATGGTGCTGGCGAATGGCATCGGCGGACGCAACGGCGTGGGGATGAAGCACGCGCTGGAAAACCGCGTGGTCGGCACCAAGAGCCGCGGCGTGTACGAATCGCCCGGCATGGAGTTGCTCGGCGCTGCGCTGCGGTTCGTGTACCAGGCGGTCATGGACCGCCGCGCCACGCTGCTCTTTCAGCAGCTTTCGAAGCTGGTGGCGGACCAGATTTACGACGGACGTTACTTCGATCCTGCGACGCAGGCGGCGCGCGCCGCCATTGGCGTTTTCGCACAGCACGCCAGCGGCACGGTGCGGGTCGGGCTCTACAAGGGGAACGTGCTGTTCCTGTCGCAGACCGGCTGCCGGGCGTCGCTCTACAACGAGGCCGACTCCTCGATGGAAGCCAGTGCCGGGCTGAACCCGGTCAGTTCGCAGGGGTTTGCCGAGATCCAGAGTGTTGAGGCGCGGGCCATGGCGCGCGCCGGCCAGATCCGGTCTTGAACCGGCGCTGCCGGCGGAGGAAAGAATATGAACCGCAGAACTGGCGCGCTTCGTTTTGTCCTGCTGGCCTGCCTGTTGGGCGTGGCCCGCACCGCCTGGGCTATCTGGCCGTTCACTGCGGAAGAGGAGGCCCAGGCCGAGAAACTGGTGAGCCTGGGGAACACCCAGTTGCAGTCGGCGGACGAATTCTGGCGTGCCGGCAACACGGCCAAGGCGGCGGAGTTGTATCAGGGCTCGGCTGAAACCTACCAGCAGGCCGAGAAGCTGCGTCCCAACCTCCAGAACGGCCTGATCCGGTTCCGGATTTCCTACTGCGCCAACCAGGTTGCGCAGATTCAGAATGCCGCCCGCGAGAAGGCGGAGACCGAGGCCCGTGTGACAGTCACGCATCCGCCGGGGCTCTCCCGCGGCGCTGCGGCAGCACCGGACGATGTCACACGCGGAGCGAAGCTGACGCCCGAGGAACTGCAGCGGGAACTGGCCACGGCCCAGAAGCTGGTCGTTGGCGAACATCCGGAGGAGGCGCTGCCGGCGCTGGTCCGCGTGCTGCGCGCCGAACCGTCGAATCGCCGTGCTCTGCTGCTGATGGCTACCCTGCGTGTCCAGCAGGGGCGCTACGACGACGCCATTGTAACCATCGAGAGCCTGCGTGAAGCCGACGAGAGCGAAGCGGTCCTGCTGCTGGCCTCCGGCGCCTACTGCGGCGCAGGGCGCTTCTTCGATGCACTGCTGGCGCTCGACAAGGCGATCAAGAAGAATCCCGACTCCCCGCAGGCGCATCTCAACATGGCGTACCTCCTGCTGGAGATGTCCCCTGAGAAGCGCGCCGATGCAGACGCCTACTACAAGCGGGCGCTCAAGCTTGGCGTGCCGCGCGATGCGCTGCTGGAGAAGCGCCTGGGTCGCTAGCGGCCAGCGCGCTGCGGATGGCGCCGTTCAGGTCTTCGCGCGTGAAGGGCTTGGCAAGGAAATGCTGGCTCGCATCCAGGATGCTGCGCAGAGCCAGCACATCGGCGGTGAACCCGGAGATGTAGACGCACGGCATGCCGGGGCGGATCTCCGCTAGGCGCCGGGAGAGTTCCTTCCCGTTCATTCCGGGCATGATCACATCCATCAGCAGCAGGTGGATCGCGTCGGGATACTGCATGGCCATGCGTAATGCGGCTTCCGGATTCTCGGCGCACAAGACGCGATAGTTCAGCGATTCCAGAAACAGGCAGGTGATATCGCGGACGGATTCATCGTCCTCTACCAGCAGGATGGTCTCGCCACCACCGTGCCCTTCGGCTGGCGGAACGTTCTCTTGCTCGGCGTCGCGTTCCTGGCTGAGACGGGGCCAGTAGATGGAAAAGCAGGTTCCCTGGTCGGCGCCCGTCTCGACCTCGATGTCGCCACCGTGTTGCTTGATGATTCCATGCACCGTGGCCATCCCCAGGCCGGTGCCTTTGCCAAGGCTCTTGGTGGTGAAAAATGGCTCGAAGACATGTTCCCGCGCTTCTGGCGGCATTCCGCAACCGGTGTCGCGGAACGTCAGCAGTACGTAGTCGCCGGGCGCAAGCGAATGGCGGGCGCTTTCAGCGCCAGCCAGCGTAACATTATTGGTTGTGATGGTGATGGAGCCTGCGCTGGTAATGGCATCTCGCGCGTTCGACGCCAGATTGATGAGTACGTGATCCACCTGATCAGTGTCCAGACAGACTCGCCAGAGATCGCTGCGAGGGTGCCAGATAATGGAGATGTTCTCGCCGACCAGGCGTTGCAGCAGGACAAGCGCGCCGGTGACGGCGGCATTGAGATCCAGAGGCTTCGGCGTGATCGTCTGCTTGCGGGCAAAGGCCAGAAGCTGACGGGTTAGGTTGGCCGCGCGGTTGGCGCCATCGACGATTTCGCGGACGCGCGCCTGCAGCGGATGCTCCGGGGGAAGTTTCTGGCGGCACAGGTCGGCGTTTCCTTGGATGGTCATGAGCAGGTTGTTGAAATCGTGCGCCACGCCCCCGGCGAGGCGTCCGACAGCCTCCATCTTCAGGGTTTGTCGGTGCTGTTCCACCATGCGGGTATTGGCCTGTTCCAGCAGTCGCCGCTCGGTGATGTCGCGAAAGTTGGTCACCACTGCCTGCACGGCCGGGTCATGCAGACAGTTGGAGCGCACGGTCTCGAGAATCTGCAGCGTGCCGTCTTTGCGCGGGTAGATGAATTCGTACAACTGGACAGCGCCTCGCTGCTGTACGAACGCGGAAAAATCCCGTTCGAACTTCTCGCGATCTTCCGGCCTGGCGAATTCGAACCCTTTCCGCCCCATTCGTTCCTCAGGTGTGTACCCCGTGATGCGGAAGACGGCGGGCGAGTCGTAGAGGACCGTGCCGTCTGCTCCCAGCAGCACGAAAGCGTCGTAGCAATGTTCGATCAGGGCGCGGAAACGCTTTTCATTCACCTGTAGTGCGGCGTCCATCTGCTGACGCTGCCAGATGCTTGTCAGCAAAGTGGCGAAGAACCGGAGCAGGGGAATTTCGTTGTCGGATGGCGTATGGCGCTGCCGCACCCAGTTGAGCCCGATGAAACCGACGCATTCGTCATTGATCAGCAACGGAATCGTCACCAGGCTCTTGATGTCCTGTGACAGGAGCAAGTCGCGCCGCGATCCCGGCGGCAGCGCAGCCACGTCCGTGGTTTCGATTGGGTCGCCGCGACGGTGGCGCGAGAGGCTGGACGCCAGCACGTCAAGCGGGATCGCCTGCAGACGGGCGATTTGCGAGGATATCCTCGGGGCGCACCATTCATGCACATTGGTGACGATTTGCCTGTCAAAATCGTAGTGGAACACACGCGCACGATCCGCGCCGACAAAGATCGCGAGTTTCTGCAGCGATTCGTGAATCGCGCTGTCGATGACGTCGGCCGGCAGATCGATGAACATGGCCGCCATGGTCATCAGCAGTTCCTCCAGGGATGGCTGCCGGGGCTGGGCGGATGTCGAACGGGCCGTTTTGGGTTGCATGACGGAGTTCCAAGATAATGTGCGGCATTATCATTGGTTCGCCGTGCACCGTAAAGGAAAAGCGGCAGACAAAAACCCCGCCGGCGAAAGACTCGCCGGCGGGCATCGGGAAGCGGCGTGTCGCGCCGTCCGGATTACACCGTGTAGGTCGAGGCGGCTGTCTTGCCGCCGCTCTCGGTCCAGATGTAGTGGAAGAACTGGCCGCGCGGCTTGTCCAGTCGTTCGTAGGTGTGGGCGCCGAAGTAGTCGCGCTGGGCCTGCAGCAGGTTGGCGGGCAGCCGCTCGCTGCGGTAGGAGTCGTAGTAGTTGAGCGCCGTGCCCATGGCCGGTACGGGGATTCCCATGCCGATGGCCTTCTTGAGCACATTGCGCCACGCGCGCTGCGACTTGCCCGCGACCTTCTTGAAGTACGGGTCGAGCAGCAGGTTGGCCAGCTTGGGCTTCTTGTCAAACGCCTCCTTGATCTTGCCGAGGAACTGGGCGCGGATGATGCAGCCGTTGCGCCAGACTAGGGCGATCTCGCCGTAGTTCAGGTTCCACTTGAACTCGTCGGAGGCGGCACGCAGGAGCTGGTATCCCTGGGCGTAGGAGCAGATCTTGGCCGCGTAAACCGCCGCCTGGAGTTGCAGGAGGAAGGCTGCCTTGTCGCCGCTGAACTTCGGCTTCGGGCCGCGCAGCTTCTTGGAGGCTGCCACGCGCTCGTCCTTGATGGCCGAGAGGCAGCGGGCGAAGACCGCCTCGGCGATCTGCGGGATGCCGATCCCCAGGTCGAGGCCGGCCTGCGAAGTCCACTTGCCGGTGCCCTTCTGCCCGGCAGTGTCGAGGATCAGGTCCACGACCGGCTGGCCCGTGCCAAGGTCATCGGTCTTGCCGAGGATATCGGCTGTGATGTCGATCAGGTAGCTGCTCAGTTCGCCCTTGCTCCATTCGGCGAAGACCTTCTGGATCTCGGGAGCGGCCATGCCCAGGCCGCGGGACATGATGTCGTAGGCCTCGCAGATGAGCTGCATGTCGCCGTATTCGATGCCGTTGTGCACCATCTTCACGAAGTGGCCGGCGCCGTCGCTGCCCATCCAGGCACAGCAGGGGGAGCCGTCATCAACCTTGGCTGCGATGGCCTGAAAGATGTCCTTCACGAACGGCCAGGCCGAGGCGTCGCCGCCGGGCATGATGGCCGGCCCCTTGAGCGCGCCCTCCTCGCCGCCTGAGACGCCCGTGCCGATGAAGCGCATCCCCTTGGCGGTCATCGACTTGGTGCGGCGGATGGTGTCCGGATAGTGGCTGTTGCCGCCATCGATCAGGATGTCGCCCGGCGAGAGGAACGGGATGATCGACTCCATGGTTTCGTCCACGGCCTTGCCGGCCTTGACCATCATCATGATCCGGCGCGGCGGCTTGAGGCTGGCGACCAGCTCCTGGACCGAATGGCAGGCGATGAACTTCTTCCCCTTGCCGCGGCCGTTCACGAAGGCGTCCACCTTCTCGACCGTGCGGTTGAAGCACGCCACCGTGAACCCCTTGCTCTCCATGTTCAGCACCAGGTTCTCGCCCATCACGGCGAGGCCGACCAGTCCGATGTCCGCCTTAGATTCGCTCATTGTAATACTCGCTCCTTCATGTGGTTGCAGGAAACCAAGGAAAGATACCGTTGCCGCGGCGCGCCGTCAATGCGGCAGGAGGGGTTCAAGGTTCAGCGGTTGAGTAGGGCACCGCGTCCTCGCGGCCGCCCCCTGCTGTTCCGCGGAATTTCATGGCAAAGTTCGGGGCGCACGATCTTGTGAACCGTTGAAGCGTGAACTTCCCTCTCTCAATTCTGCTTGAACCTCCACCTCCCGCCAATTATTGTCAGTTCTGCACCGGCAGCGGAACGCTCCGGTCAAGCAGGGGACCATGACTTCCGAAACGTATGCATTGCTGGACAGCGGCATCGGCCGCAAGCTGGAGCGCTTCGGCCGCTTCGTGCTGGCGCGTCCCTGTGCGCAGGCCCTCTGGCAGCCGCAGCGGCCGGAGGCGGACTGGTCTGCGGCAGATGCCACCTTTGATCGCGAGGAGGGGCACCGCTGGCAGAACCGCGACCGCCTGCCGGAGCAGTGGAACATCGAGGTCGAGGGGGTTCGCTTCCGCCTTTCCGGCACCGACTTCGGCCATCTGGGGATCTTCCCGGAGCAGCGCGACGGCTGGCACTGGCTGCGCCAGACCCTGCGCCAGGCCGTGGCAAACCGCGCCGGCAGCAAGCCGCGCGTGCTGAACTTATTCGCCTACTCCGGCGGCTCCACGCTGGCTGCGGCCCTTGAGGGCGCGGAGGTCTGCCACCTCGACGCCTCTGCCGGCATGGTGCAGTGGGCGCGCGAAAACGCCGCGCTCAACAACCTCCAGGCCGCGCCGATCCGTTGGATCGTGGACGACGCCCACAAGTTCCTGGCGCGCGAGATCAAGCGCGGCCGGCGCTACGACGCCATCATTCTCGATCCGCCCTCCTTCGGCCGCGGCGCGCAGGGCGAAATCTATAAGATCGAGCGCGACCTGCCGCGCACCCTCGAATTTTGCTGCAGTCTGCTGAGCGATACGCCGCTGCTGTTTCTCCTCAGTGCGCACACCCCCGGCATCACCCCTACGGTGCTGCGCCACCTACTGCACGACGCCTTCGGTCAGCGCCCCGGCCGCCTGCAGGAGGGCGAAATGCTCCTGACCGGTGCCGAACCCGTCCGCCCTGTCCCCAACGGCTGCTTCGTGCGGTGGGCGGCGTGCTAGGCGGGTAAGTCTTCTGCTGAACCCGCCCCTGTGCGCATCGTTGCCGATGTCGTATAATCAAAGGCAGCGAAAGGACTTTCATGAGCCAGTTGCACCACATCCGCCTGGGCGTGAACATTGACCATGTCGCCACGTTGCGGCAGGCGCGCCGCACGGCGTACCCGAGCCTGGTCGAGGCCGCCGCCGCCTGCGAGCGCGGTGGCGCAGAGGGGATCACCATCCACCTGCGCGAGGACCGCCGCCACATTCAGGATGCCGACGTCTTTCTGCTGCGCCGCCACCTCCGCTCCCGCATGAACCTCGAGATGGCCAACCACCCGGACATTGTGGCCATTGCGCTGGAGGTCAAGCCGGAGGAGGTCTGCCTCGTGCCGGAGAAGCGCGCGGAGCTGACCACCGAGGGCGGGCTCGACGCGGCCGGACAGAAGCGCGAACTGGGCGCGACCTGTCGGGCGCTGCGCGAGCGCGGCATCGCGGTCAGCCTGTTCATCGACCCCGACCTGCGGCAAATCGAGGCCGCTGCGGAGCTGCAGGCGCCGTACATCGAGCTGCACACCGGCACCTACTGCGAGCGCACCGGCGCCGCGGCCGTGGTGGAATTGGAGCGCCTGCGCCAGGCTGCGGCGCACGCGCAGAAGCTCGGCATCCGGGTGAACGCCGGGCACGGCCTGACGCTGGATAACGTGGGTCCGATTTGCATGATTCCCGGACTCGATACGCTGAACATCGGTCACAGCATCGTCTGCCATGCGGTCTTTGTGGGGCTCGAAAACGCCACGCGGGCCATGGCGCAGAAACTGATCCATCCGGCATGAACTTTCTCTCCAGCGGGCAGATGCGGACGTGGGACCAGTGCTCCATTGCGCGCGGCATTCCCGGCCTGACGCTTATGAACCGCGCCGGCGCTGCCGTGGCAGGGGTCGTGGCGCGCGTGGCCGGGCTGCGCGGCGAGCGGTGCGTCCGGCTGCTAGCCGGCAGCGGCAACAACGGCGGCGACGCGTTTGTGGCTGCGCGATGTTTGCATGCGGACGGCTTCCGGACCGGGGTGCGGATGACCTGCGCGCCGGAGGCGCTGCGCGGCGACGCCCGTGCAGCCTGGGATCGGATGCGCGAGGCAGGCGTTCCCTTCCGTGTGCTTGCCGATGCCGCAGCTTGGCAGGCGGATGAGGCGGACGATCCGTTGCGCGGCGGCGTGCTGGTGGATGGCTTGCTCGGGACCGGCAGCGCCGGGGCGCCGCGCGGAACAGTGGCCGAAGCCATCCGCTGGATGCAACGTGCCGGCCGCCAGTGCCTTGTGGTGGCCATCGATCTTCCCTCCGGACTGAACGCCGACACGGGCGAGTCCTTTGATCCCGCGGTGCGCGCAGACATCACGGTTTCGCTGGGCGCGCCCAAGATCGGCTTTGCCAGCCCGCGCGCCTGGGAGTTTCTCGGGCATCTGGAAGTCGTGGATATCGGCCTGCCGGTGGATTTGTGTCCGGCTGCCGGCGCGACGCCGCTGCAGTTCATCGGCGCGCCGGATGTGGCTGGGATTCTGCCGCCGCGCGCGCGGTCAAGTCACAAGGGCGATTACGGGCATGTGCTAGTCATCGGCGGTTCGCGCGGCTTGAGCGGCGCGCCGGCGCTGGCTGCGCTGGGAGCGGTGCGCAGCGGCGCAGGGCTGGTTTCCGCGGCTGTCCCGGAAAACTGCCTGGCTGCGCTGGCCAGCCTGGCGCCGTCGGTCATGGCGCATCAGATTGCCGGCGAAGCCGGCGTGCTGACACCTGCCGCGCTGGCTGCCGGAATCCGGCCGCCAAAGGAGTTTACGGTCGTTCTGGCAGGCCCGGGGATGTCCGCCAACACCGCGACTGCGCAGATTGTGGAGAGCCTGCTGCAGGATCCTCCGCCGCGCGGCCTGGTGCTGGATGCGGATGCGCTCAACGTGCTGGCTGGCCGCGTGGAACTGGTGCGGCGCGCGCCGGCTGTGATCCTCACGCCGCATCCGGGCGAGGCGGCGCGGCTCTTGGGGGCGACCGTGGCGGATGTGCAGGCTGACCGCTTGTGTGCGGCGCGCCTGCTGGCGGAGCGCAGCGGCGCAATCGTGGTGCTGAAGGGCGCAGGCACGCTGGTGGCAACGCCGTCGGGCGAGGTGCATCTGAACCTGACCGGGAATCCGGGGATGGCCACCGGCGGCACGGGCGACGTGCTGGCTGGCATGATTGCCGGGCTGTGGGCGCAGGGCGTGTCGCCGCTGGATGCGGCGCGTCTCGGCGTCTACCTGCACGGTGTGGCAGGTGATCTGGCGGCCTGGCAGGGAAGCGAGGCCTCGCTGGCTGCCGGGGATCTGGGCTGTTTCGTCGGCCCGGCGTTTCGGTGGCTGGAGAGGCTGGCGGGTTGACGCTGCGCGCAGCGGCCAGTATCATCACCTGCCTACCACTGAACAGAACGGATCCCCGCGGTTATGCCCACCTACGAATACGAATGCACCAAGTGCGAGCACCGGTTCGAGACGTTCCAGAGCATGCGCGATGCGCCGCTGAAGAAGTGTCCGAAGTGCAGCGGCAAGGTCAAACGGCTGCTGGGAACTGGCGCGGGGATTATCTTCAAGGGGCAGGGGTTCTACCAGACCGACTACCGGAGTTCCTCCTACAAATCGGCGGCCAGTGCCGACAGCGCCTCTTCCTCCACGAAGTCGTCCCCGCCGGCCAACACGAAGCCGTCTCCGCCGGCCAAAAAGTAATCTTGGCCCTGCATGGAATTCGCTCCGAACCATGAACGCCAAAGCCTCCAGGCAGTTGCGGCTGGTTTCGTGGCAGGCGGCCATGGCCGCCCTCCTGCTGGCGGCTGGTGGTCTGGCCCAGGAGGAAGTGACATCCCCGGTGGACAAGCTGTTGCCGCAGGCACCGCTGGTCTCGAGCGACGGTGCATTTGAGGTCTTCGCGCCTCCTCCCCGGGCTGGATTTCGCTGGCCGGTGCTGCAGTTTGCCGACCGCTTCACCGACGAATTCTTCCGCGTCGCCCGGCTGGCGCGCGGACGCATTGCGCATCCGATCATCATCCGCATGGGGAGCGACACCAATGAGCTGCGCGTGCACAGCGGGACGGTGCCCGGACTGGTCGTCGGCGAGCGGGAATGGATTGAGATTCCAGACCCGGAGCACGCCGATCTCGACGAACTGCGGTTAGCCCTGCTGCGGGCGCTGATTCGCGACTGGCTGCGGGGCCAGATGCCTGCCGCCGCTCGCCGGCAGCTGCCGTTGCCGCCGGCTTGGCTGCTGACGGGGTTGGTGCGGCAGATCGGAGGGGGGCATCGGATCGAGGATTTGGATCTGGTGCACGTGCAGTGGCTGCGCGGCCAACAGCCGACTCTGACAGAGATCTTTTCCGCGGGTGAAGAGATTCCGGTTACCGCGCGGCAACCGGCGATGTTGGCTGTGCTGTCCGCCTGGCTCCTGCAACAGCCGGAGGAGTCGTTCGGTCCGCTGCTGCAACGTCTGGCCGCCGGGGCGTCATGGAGTCCGGCTCTGCTGGCAGCGGTGCTTCATAAACGCACGGTTGCCGAACTGGAAGAAGACTGGGACGCATGGCAGGCGTCCGCCCTGCGCGAGATTCGCCAACCGGGGCTGACGACGCCGGCGCTGGTTTCCGCATTTTGCGCCCAGCTGCCGTTTTATCCCGGCGACTGGGGGCTGCCCTTGCCAGATGGCTGGCGCGGCCGCGCGCCGGCGGAATGCCTGAACTGGCCGGCCACACCGGAGGTGCAGGCCGCGTTGCGCGGCAAGGCGGCCACGATCCGCCTCTTCGCCGTGGGGCGCGACGTCTCGCTGCAGCGTGTGGCAATGGCATACGGCAATTTCTTTGACGCCTTGGCGGCGGGCGAGGAGCGCGACCGCCTGCGCGCCATGCTGTCCCAGGCCGCCGAAGCCTGCTGTCAACTGGAAGGTCGCGCCGCGAAGGGCGAAATGTTGTACAATCCGGCCTCACAGACGGAGCCGCCCGCCACGGGCAGACCGCGGTCGCGGCATGCGGTGCCGTGATCGCAGGAGGGAGTTCTCATGGCCAAACGCGCGAAGACAACCCTGGTGGGGAAGATTCATCCCGACGTGCTGGCGTTTACGGTGGGGCAGGATCCCGTGCTTGACCTGGAACTGGCGGAGTGGGACTGCCTGGGCACGGCAGCGCATGTGGCCACGCTGGCGCGCCTGCGCGTGCGGCCGCCGGTCATCCGGCCGGCCGAGGCCCGCCGCGTGATCCGCGAGCTTGCGGTGCTGCGCGACGAAGCGCGCGCCGGCCGGCTGGTCATCACCGCTGCAGATCAGGACGTACACCTGGCAGTCGAGCGCCTGCTGACAACGCGGCTGGGCGATGTCGGCCGCCGCGTACACACCGGCCGCAGCCGCAACGACCAGGTGGCGGTGGACATCCGGCTGCACGCACGGGAAAATCTCTCCGCGCTGACGCTCGAAGCGGCCGCCCTGGCCACTGAACTGCTGCGCTTTGCCCGGCGCCACGCGCGCCTTCCCATGGTTGGTCGCACGCATCTGCAACCCGCCATGCCCAGTTCCGTGGGACTCTGGGCTGCGGGGTACGCCGAGGCGCTGCTGGATGATCTGCTGACCGTGGAGGCGGCGTACGCCTACGCTGACCGCTGTCCGCTCGGCTCGGCCGCCGGCTATGGCGTGCCGCTGCCGATCGACCGCGCCTTCACGGCGCGGGCACTGGCATTTGCCGCACCGCACCACAACGTGATCTACGCCAGCAATGCCCGCGGCAAGTGCGAGGCCATTGTCCTTGGCGCACTGGGGCAGGTGATGCTCACGCTTTCGCGATTCTCCGAGGATCTGATCCTCTATTCCATGCCCGAGTTCGGCTACTTTGCGCTACCGCCCGAGTTCTGCACCGGCAGCAGCATCATGCCGCAGAAGTACAATCCCGACGTGCTTGAGCTCATCCGTGCCAAGACCGCCGTCGTGCTGGGTCAGGGCGCGGCCGCCTGCGGCATTGTCAAGGGGCTGGCCGGCGGCTACAACCGCGACCTGCAGGACACCAAGGCGCTCTACCTCGACGGGTTGCGCACCACGCGTGCGTCGCTGCGCATCCTGCGTTTGCTGGTGGCGGCGCTCGACGTGCGGCGCGACCGGCTGCTGGCGGGCTTTACGCCCGGTGTGTTCGCCACGGACCGCGCGCTGGCACTGGTGGCCGGCGGGCGGCCTTTCCGCGACGCCTATCAATACGTGCGCGACCATCTCGACGAGCTCGATACCGTCGATCCACGCGCCGCTCTGGCAGCCAAGACCGGCCGTCGCGGCACGGTGAACCTCGACTTCGCGCCGCTGCGCCGGCGCGTGGCAGCAATGCAGCGCCAGACCCTGCGTCAACAGCGGGTCACCCACCGCGCGTTTACGCGGCTGCTGGGCACCCTTTAAGCGAGACGCAGTGGGCGAAAGACCCCAGGCATAGGTAACCCTCTGCGCGCGCGGATGCCACGGCTGATTTGTACGGCGAATTGGCCGATGGCGACATCATTGGCCAGACGCCTGTGAGATCGAACTCCTGCCGGCCGCTATTCTTCCATGCCGATTTCGGTTATGCTTTCCTGACGTTTTGTCATGCAGGAACCATTGAATACGGCGGAACTTGATGCACTGATCGACCGCGTGGGCGCGGAGCGGAGCAATCTCATTGCCCTGCTGCTGGCAATTCAGGACCGCTGCCGCTACCTCCCGTCGGCTGCGCTGCAGCACCTGGCTGCGCGGTTGGGGGTGAGCGAGGCCGAGGTGACCGGCACAGCTACCTTCTACGGCCAGTTCCGTCTGCGTCCTGCCGGACGTCACCGCATTCTGGTCTGCGACGGCACGGCCTGTCATGTGAAACGCGCGCCGGCCATTCAGGAGGCGCTGCTGCGTCATCTCAAGATCGAGGCGCCGAACGACACGGATGCGGACGGCGTGTTCACGGTTGAGACCGTGGCCTGCCTCGGCTGTTGCACGCTGGCGCCAGTGGTGCAGATCGATAACACCACCTACGGGCATCTGTCGCCTGAACGCGTGGGTGCGATGCTGGAGACGTTCTTGGCGGACGTAGCGGCGCGCCGGGAGACGGGCGCGGTTGCAGAACCTGTGGCAGCGGATAGCCTGCGTGAGATTCGCGTTGGGCTCGGCTCATGCTGCGTGGCCAAGGGGAGCCAGGAGCTGTTTGCGGCGCTGCGCGAGGCGATCCGCCGCACGGGTGGCGGCATCCGGCTCAAGCGCGTGGGGTGCATCGGCGCGTGCTATCAGGCGCCGGTGGTGGAGGTGCTGGCGCCGGGGCAGCATCCGGCGCGATACGTCGGACTGCAGCCGCAGGATGTGGCCGCTATGCTGCAGCGGCACTTTCCGCATCCGGTGATCAGCCAGCGCTTGCGATACTGGGGGAGCGAGTGGCTGGGGCGGTTGCTGACGGGAAAAGAACCCGCCACCGAGGGGTGCTGTGTGGACTCTGAAGCGCCGGCAACCGTGGATTTCCTGACGCGGCAGGTGCGCCTGGCGACCAGCGGCGCAGGCACGCTTGATCCGCTGGATCTCGACGAATACCTAGCGAGCGGCGGATTCCGGGCCTTACGGCAGGCGCGCACCGCGCAGCGGCCGGAGGAGATCATTGCTGTGATCGAACATAGCGGCCTGCGCGGCCGTGGCGGCGCGGGGTTTCTGACCGGACGCAAGTGGGGCGTTGTGCGCTGCGCAGCAGGTGAAAAAAAATATGTGGTTTGCAACGGCGACGAGGGCGATCCCGGCGCGTTCATGGATCGGATGATCCTTGAGTCGTACCCCTATCGCGTGATCGAAGGGATAGCCATTGCCGCCTGGGCCGTGGGCGCGCAGGAGGCGGTCTTCTACATCCGCCACGAATATCCGCTGGCCGTGAAGCGCGTGCACGAGGCATTGCGGCGCGTGCGGGAGACGGACCTGCTGGACGGTCTGGGCGCGGCGGGTGCTTCGCTGGCCATGCGCGTGGCCGAGGGGGCGGGCGCGTTCGTGTGCGGCGAGGAGACCGCGTTGCTGGCATCGCTGGAGGGGCGGCGCGGTACGCCGAAGCTGCGGCCGCCTTACCCCGGCGTGCGCGGGCTGCACGAGTGTCCGACGCTCGTGAACAACGTCGAGACGCTGGCGCTGGTGCCGTGGATTTTGGCGCACGGCGCGGACGAGTTCCGGAAATACGGCACGGAAGGGAGCCGCGGCACCAAGGTCTTTGCGCTGGCGGGGCGGGTGGAGCGCGGCGGGCTGATCGAAGTGCCGATGGGGCTGACTGTGCGCGAGATCGTGATGGATGTCGGCGGCGGCGTGCAGGGCGGTCGCGCGCTCAAGGCTGTGCAGATCGGCGGGCCTTCGGGTGGGTGCGTCCCCGCGACGCTGGCAGACACGCCGGTGGACTTCGAGGCGCTGGCCGGCGTGGGGAGCATGATGGGGTCCGGCGGGTTGGTGGTATTGGACGAGACCGACTGCATGGTCGAGATTGCACGGTATTTTCTCTCGTTCACGCAGCGCGAATCGTGCGGCAAGTGCACCTCCTGTCGCGTCGGCACGCGGCGCATGCTCGACATCCTGGAGCGCCTTTGCGCGGGACAGGGGAAGATGGAGGACCTGGCCTCGCTGGAGCAACTGGCCCTGCAGGTGCGCGCAGGCAGCCTCTGCGGGCTGGGGCGCACGGCGCCGAATCCAGTGCTCTCCACGCTGCGCTATTTCCGCGAGGAGTACGAAGCGCACGTTGCCGGTCGCTGTCCGACCGGCAAGTGCAAGGCGATGATCCGCTACGAGATTACCGACAAGTGCATCGGCTGCACGCTCTGCGCCCAGGCGTGTCCGGTGGATGCGATCCCCTTCCGTCCGCACGAGCGCCACGAGATCGACCAGCAGAAATGCACTCGCTGCGACACCTGCCGTGTGATCTGTCCCGAACAGGCGGTGGAGGTGGAGTAGGGAGCGGCTTTCGATTCTGGAAGAAGAATCCGGAATCGGAAAGCAGCGCAGTCCGGTCCGGAACTAAAAAACCAGGAAAGCGGCCCGCCCGGGCCACTTTTGCATGAAACAATTCCACCCAACCGAAATCCTTTTTGTTCCCACCACCCAATGTAACCTGCGCTGCGGGCATTGCGGGGTGAGGCAAGGCCGTGCGCGGTTGTCGCCGACAGTGGCGATTCGGTTTCTACGCGCATGCAGGGGAAAGGGCGTGGAGCGGATCGGGTTTACAGGTGGCGAACCGTTTCTGGCACCGGGGTTTCTGAACCGGGTGACACGGGCTGCCGTGCGACAGGGATTCCTGTTTGGCCGCCTGATGACGAACGGCGTCTGGTTCGCGAACCGGAAAATTCTGGAGTCACGGCTGCAGGCATTGCACACGGCGGGGTTCGACGGCGGATTGTGCGTGAGCGTGGATGCCTTTCATCGGCAGGAGCTGCGCAAGGTGGCGGCGTTTGTGCGGACCGCGGTACAAATCTGGAACCGGTCCGACGTGGTGTCGATAGCCGCGGCTTTCGGCGCGCGGGATGCAGAAACCCAGCGGAAGCTGGCACGGTTGGCGCAACTATTGCGGGCGCGGTTGGTGCGGCTGGGGAGAGGCGGATTTCTGATCCGGAGCGAGACAGCCTGGATCCGCGTGACGCCAATTCCCCTCGTGCCGCTGGGCGCGGCGGCGCGCTGGAAGAAGCCATGGGGCGGCAGGTGGTTCCGGGACGATTACTGCCAGGGGCCGGGGCACGTGTTCGTGGTGGATCCGGATGGCGCGGTGAAGCCGTGCTGCGGATATGCCAACGAGTTGCCAGAGTTAACGCTGGGCTCATCGCACGCGAACACGTTTTCTGAACTGATGCGGCACGCGCGGCGCGATCCGCTGCTAGCGGCGATCTTCGAACGCGGTCTCCAGCCGATCCGGCGCGCGTTGGAGAAGGCTGGATGGCGGTTCCCGGGGAAGACCACGAGCCACTGCTTCTTCTGTCACTACCTGCTGACCGAAGTTCCGCGGCCTCTTTTGCTACGACATATAAAAGCGGTTCTTGGCCCACGCTAGGTCCGGAAGGCGAGTGGCCTTGCGATCCGTAGCTTTCGGAGATCGTCAGGTTAACCATGATTTTTCCCTGCAAAGACCCAAATTTCGGTTCCGCAGTTCGCCATCTTGTGATAAATATGTGCCCCGTTCTTGGAGCGGAATGTGATCAAGGAAGCCCGGCGCAAGGGGCGTAATTTACCCGCGTACTCGTCTGAAGCCATGGAGGTTACATGAATCCTTTGGATGAAGCCTTGGGCAAAGGCCAGTCGGCACTGAACGAGTATCAGGCCAAGCAGGTTTTGGCGGGCTTCGGTGTTCCGACCTGCCGCGAAGCGCTGGCGCGTGACCCGGAGCAGGCCGTGGCTGAGGCTGCGCGTATCGGGTTTCCGGTGGTCTTGAAAGCTGCGGGAGCCACGCTCCTGCACAAGACCGAAGTCGGAGGTGTGGCGCTCAACTTGAAGAGCCCCGCGGAGGTCAAGGAGCAGGCCAGCCGGCTGCTCAAGATTCCGGGCTGCGAGACCCTGCTGGTTCAGGAGATGATCCAGGGGGACCGGGAACTGGTGTGCGGCCTGACCCGTGACGCGCAGTTCGGTCCGTGCGTGATGTTCGGCCTCGGCGGGGTTCTCACCGAGGTCCTCGGGGACACGGTTTTCCGGGTGGCCCCGCTCACCCTCGCGGATGCGGCAGAAATGATGGGGGAGATCCGGGGCGTGAAGTTCCTCGGGCCCTTCCGGGGACAGCAGCCCGCGGACAAGGCCGCCCTTGCGAAAATCCTGGTCGCGCTGGGAGCGATCGCCCTGCAACATGAGGCGATTCGCGCGATCGATCTCAATCCCGTCAAGATCCGTCCCGACGGATCGCTTGTCGCCGTGGATGCGCTCATTTCCCTGTCGTCCACAGTCGCCGCAAAACGTTGAGGCTCGTGTCCCAATCCTGATAGAAATGGCCCGCCTGTGACGTGGGCGCGGCGAAGACAGCCAAAGGTGCCGACCCATGCAACACACGAAGCAGAACTCGTTGACGGCATTCTTCGAACCCCGCAGCGTGGCGATCATCGGGGCCTCCGCCACTCCGGGGAAAGCCGGGTATGAGGCGATCCGGAACGTCCAGGCCAACGGATACGCGGGGAAGATCTATCCGGTGAATCCCAAGGGCGGCGAGATCTTGGGCCTGCCGGTCACGTCATCCATCTCAGCCCTCCCCGCAGGCGTGGACCTGGCGGTCATCATCCTTCCGGCTGAAGCCACGCCCAAGGCCCTGCGGGAATGCACTGCGAGAGGCATCCGGCACGCGGCGCTGATGGCGGGCGGTTTTGCGGAGGTCGATGAGGCCGGCGCTAAGCTTCAGGAAGAGTTGATGACGGTGATCCGCGAGACCGGGGTCCGCGTTCTGGGACCTAACATCTCGGGGCACACGTCGACCCCGCATGGGTACACGTCCGCCTTCTTCCCGCTGGGAAAGATCCGTCGGGGAAACGTCTCGGTCATTGCGCAGACCGGGAATTTTGCCACCCACACGATGCGGTCCATCACAACCGGGGAACACTTCGGCGTCTGCCGGGTGATCGGCTTGGGAAACAAGGTGGACATCGACGAGACGGAAGCCCTGGAGTATCTGGCGGATGATCCGGAAACCAAGGCCATTGTCATCTATCTGGAGAGCTTTAAGCGGCCGAAGCGCTTCCTGGAAGTCGCCCGGGAAGTCACGCGGCGGAAACCGATCGTGATGCTCAAGAGCGGTTCGACCGAGGCAGGCAAGCAGGCGGCCGTTGCCCACACGGCGGCCATGGCCTCCGAGGATCGTCTGGTCGATGGGTTGCTCCGTCAGGCCGGCATCGTCCGCATCTGGGAGTATTCCCACCTCGTGCTGGCGCTCAAAGCCCTGTCCATGCTTCCGCTGCCCAAGGGGAATCGCGTGAGCTTCCTGGCGCCCTCTGGCGCCATGCTGGTGACCTACACGGATTTCTGCGCCCGTCTGGGGCTCGAGGTGCCGGCGGTGGGTCCTGAGACGGTCGCGCGGCTGCAGGAGATCAGCCCGCCGTACATCCGGATGCGCAACCCGGTGGACATCTGGGCCTCAGCCAACGTGCGGGGCGTCGAATTCGCGTACCGGGAGGGGATGGAGGCGGTGTTGAAGGACGCGAACATTGATGCCGTTGTCCCGGTCATGATGCTGACTAGGCAGATCGGCCAGCCATCCTTCGAATTCATTCTGGATCTGGCGAAGAAATACCCGGGAAAGCCGGTCCTCGTCAGCTTCAGCGGCGACAAGGATTGCGCGGAAGAATGTAAGGCGTATCTGGAGCCTCGCGGGGTGCCGACCTTCCTGGAGATCGAGCAGGCCTTTGAGGCTTTGTCGATTCTGGTGCGCTGCCGCAAGGCTATGGACCGGCCGCGCTAGCAGTTTGTCGGACTTAGACTTGGACCTTCACATGGGTTGTGCCGACTATTGAACTTTCGTAATAAAAGTGACTATCGTATTGGGGTCGGCGTCGGTATCGGTATCGGGGTCGAATATACAATCGATACCGATTCCGATAGCGATCCCGACCCCGAAAAACTTCCTGCGGCTCTTGGAGAAACCCGTCTGCCTTGTCACTCTTTCTGTGAAGGCTCAATAGGAACCTGTCGGCACAAGGTTTTGGAACAGTCCTGGCGCCAAGCCCGACAGGTTCCTAGAACATCACGGGCTTGAGTTGGGCGGGCGGGGGACGTATCCTTCGCGCATGGAACTGGATCCGTCCATCGCGGCGCTGGAACATCGGCTGGGAATGGATTCGTTTCGCCGCCGGCTGCGCGTCGAGCACGCGCTGCAGGGCGCGGTGCACCGGTTCTCGACAAACCCGAAATCCAACCTGGCCAAGCTGCTGATGCGTAGCCGGCTGCTGCACCAAGCGATGCGTCTGGTGGGGCTGTATCAGATCGGCTACCGGCAGTTTCTGTATCCGCGCATTGTAACGCGTGACGTGCCGCTGGCAGGACTTCCCGCAGCGATGGAAGGGGTGACGATCCTCCAGCTCAGCGACCTGCATCTGGACCTCGATCCCGGGCTGGGGGCAATACTGGCGCCGTTGCTCGATGGCCTGCAGTACGATCTGGCAGTGATCACCGGCGATTTTCGCAATCTGCTGGTCGGGCCGGCGGAGCCGGCCATTGCCGCGACCGCGAACCTGTTGCGGCATTTGCGCGGCCCAGTCTACGCGGTGGCGGGCAATCACGATTCGCTGGGGATGATCCCGCCGCTCGAGGCGGCAGGCGCGCGCTTCCTGCTGAACGAGCACGTGGTCTGGTCGCGCGGCAACGCGCGGCTGGTGCTTGCAGGCGTGGACGACGCGGTTTACCACGGGACGCATGATCTGGACCGGGCGTTTGCAGGGGCGCCGAACGATGCGCCGCGCGTGCTGTTCTCGCATTCGCCGGCAATCTATCGCGAGGCGACCCGGCACCAGGTCGATTTGCTCCTGGCCGGACACACGCACGGCGGCCAGATCTGCCTGCCCGGCGGACACATTGTCATCTCCGGTCTGCGGTGCCCGCGTCGCTATCTGCGTGGCGCCTGGACGTACGAAGGGATGCAGGGGTACACCTCCGCTGGAACCGGTGCCAGCGGTGTGCCGTTGCGATTCAACTGCCCAGCCGAGGTGACGCTGCATCGGCTCGTGCGGGGCTGAACCGATTAGGCGGGACCTTTGGGTCTCGGCGCTTTCTGCGCGAGAAAAGAATGCCTTTGGCAGTATCTTTGGGGCTGCGGCGAGGACGCCGCGCCCTACTTTTGCGGCAACGAGATCGAGGATGATGCGGACAGAGTAGGCCGGCGCGTCCTCGCGCCGAGCCCAAGAAGGGTAGCGCCCAGATTTTTTTGCCGCGGATTTCCGCAGATTGGCGCGGATTGGGGCGCGGCATCCTCGCCGCAGCCCCCCATTCCACCGCACGTTCCTTCCTTCTCGTTCCGGGCTCGGCGCGGGGACGCGCCGGCCTACTCGTACTGCGGCGGGTCCCTCCTTCGCCAAGACTCCGGAGGACAAGCCGGCGGCCCCGCCCTACCTGCTTGCGCTACAATCAGAAGAACACTTTGAAGAATCGCAGGATGCCCTGTTTCCACGGCACGCGATGGGAGATGCCGGAGGCGTGCTGGAAGTTGTGTAGGTTGGCGAGGTACCAGCAATAGTTGCGGATGAGGGCGTCCTTATTGGAGTGTCGGGGGTTGTAGCCAAGGACGCGCTGAGCCTTTTCGATGCTGACGAACGAATCCTCGCAGGCAGTCTCGTAGACCCACTTATAGAGCGGCGAGAGGTGGAGCGCCTCGAGGATGCGCAGGGTCCAGATCAGCGGCCGCGCAGGGAAGCCGATGATGCGCTTGCCGTGGCCGGCCTCGTCGAGCACAGCCTGATAGTCCTCGCGCATGGTGGTGAACTCTCGCGCGCCGATGTTGAAGACATCGTTGACCTTCTGGCAATCGAGGGTCAGGCAGAGCCAGATGGATTCGCAGAGGTCCTCCACGTCCAGCAGCTGATAGCGGTTGTGGCCGTAACCGATCATGGGGAAGTTATGTCCGTCCTTGGCCCAGTCGTAGAAGAGTGCGAAGACGCCGAGGCGCTCCGGGCCGATGAACGACTTGGGGCGGATGATCGGCACGCACATCCCCTGCGCGCGAAACTTCAGGCACTCCTCCTCTGCCGCAATTTTGGCCTCGCCGTAGGGGCCGACACCGTGGAGAAGGTCGGTCTCGAGCAGCGTGTGGTGGTCCGGGATTCCGTAGACGGCGGTGGAGGAGATGTGCACAAAGCGCTCGACGCCGACGGCCTTGGCAGCAACGAGGAGGTTGCGCGTCCCCACGATGTCCGTGGAATAAATATCCTCCTTTGTGTACAGGGGCAGGGCGGCGGCGGTGTGGACCACCCAGGTGACGTCCTGCATGGCCCTGGCCACGGCCGCGGGATCGCGGATGTCGCCAACGAGACACTCGATCCGGTCACGTTCAGGGTGATCGAACGGCGCCAGGTCGAGCGACCGGATGTCGGCCTCGCCCTTGGCGAGGAGATGCCGGACGAGGTTGATGCCGAGGAAACCGCTGCCGCCGGTGATGAGGATTTTCTGCGCCACGAGGTTGCTCCGGTGAGGTTGCAGGTGCGGGGAAAGAATAGGCGAGAGGGGTGTGCAAGTAAATGCGGAATGCGGAGTGAAGATCATGGGGATCTGGACACAGAGATCGCAGAGGGTAAATGAGGCCACAGAGGATTCTGTAGCCGCGACCGTTGGCCGCGGAGAACGCATCCAACTTGCCCTGAGCGAAGTGGAAAAGTGGCTCCATCGAGCGAACCGCAGATTGACGAACATCCAAACCGCAGAGGTGTTGAAGGCGACCTTCAATAATCGACACTCTTCTGTTCTGCAGTTTTGTGATTTTCAGCGGCGGCGTGCGTGTTGGTGCAGGCACTGCTGGTGGCGATGGCTGACGTGGCACAGAGCCCATTGGTGGCGGCTGGGGGATGGGATGCGAGGCTGAGGTAGTCAAGGATGCCGGCGGCAATGGCTTCGGCGAGCTTCTGCCGGTAGGCGGCGTCGGCCAGCCGGGCAGCGTCGTTGGTATTGGTGAGAAAGCCGCACTCCACGAGGACTGCGGGGCAGGGCGCTTCCTTGAGCACGAAGTAGCGGCCGCGCTTAAGGCCGCGGTCGGCGGCAGTCAGCGGCGCATAGCGACGGTGGAGCGAGAAGCCGAGCAGCGCGTTGTCGGGATCGAAACGGTTGCCGGGGCAGGCGTTGGTGGGGCCGTGGACAAACTCGCCGGTGCCGGGAAAGCCGGGCGAGGGAAGGATGTAGGTCTCGGCACCCGCGGCAAGGCTGTTGGATGGCGAGGAGTTGGCGTGGATGCTGATGAAAAGCTGCGCGTGTCGGGCGGCGGCATAGCGGGCGCGGTCGCCGGGCGTTTCGTAGGTGTCGGTGGCGCGGGTGAGGAGGACCTGCTGGCCGGCATTGGTCAGAATGGCGGCCACGTGGCACACAATGTCGAGGGAGATATCCTTTTCGCGGACTGGCGGCGCCAGGCTGCGCGCGCCGGTGTCTTCGCCGCCATGGCCAGCGTCGAGGACGATGCGCGGATGCGCTGGCGGGGCGGCGGTGGCGAGCAGGATCGGCTGCAGCAGGGTGACGAAATCGGCGCGTGACACGTCGCGCAGGTCGTTGGTGGCGGCGTCGCGCGGTGGAACCTGAAGCCAGATGCCGACGCCGTCAAGGGAGGCGGTACGGCGTCCGGCAAAAAGGCGCAGGGACTGGGTGTCGTTGAAAAAGGCAATACCATCCGTCAGGCGCTCGACGTTGTTCAGGCCGAGGCAGGTCTGGATGGTGGCGATGGGCATCCATGCGACTGCTTCTGCGTTGGAGGCCGGCTCGACGGCGCCGCGCACGCCGGCGGCGCCGAGGGCAAGGAGGGCTATCAGCAAGTCGCGAATGCGCGGCATAGAGGCGCAGTATATCGGAATTCCGCCGTGCGTCGCAAATCGGGGTTTTCCGTTCGGCGGGATGCGGGTATAGTAAGCGAGTAACGGCAGGCCGAGCCGCGGGGGAACTGCATGCGGATCAACGAGAACGGACGGATCTGGAATGCGCTGGGGTTGCTGCTGTTTGGGGCAATGATTGCCGGCATTCTCGGGGAGGTGCTGCCATGGTTTCTGGCGCCGGTGGCGCCGGATGCGATGCCGTTTTTCTCCTTTGGCCGGCGGAGCGAGGAACTGGAGTATTTGCTGACAAGCGGCGACGAGTTCACGCCACACCGCTTGTACTGGCTGATCTTCCACCCCCTGCTGGCGAACAAGCTGACCTATATCGGCGACACGCTGGCGCTCACGTTGGCCGGCGTGTTCTATCTGCGCGGCCGGAGCGTGCGGCCGGCGGCGGCCTGGCTCGGCGGCCTGGCGCTCGGGTTCTCGGGGTATACGTTCACGTTGCTCTCAGCCGGGCACCGTGGCTATTTCCAGATGATTGCATGCGCGGCGTTTTCTTTCGGTCTGCTGACGCGCTGCTTTACGAGCCGCCGGTGGATTTACTTCGCCCTGCTGGGCGTTTGCATGGCTTGGGCGTTGCCCGGTCAGCCTGACGTGCTGGCGTTCGTTGCGCTGCTGGCCGCGGCCTATGCGCTCTGGCTGACGTTTGCCAAGCGCGCGGACCCGGTCACGCCGCCGGTGCGGCGGGTGGCGCGCGTGTGGCCGCGATTTCTGCTGTCTGTGGCGGTCGGCCTGCTGGTCGGATGGCCCGGAATCCGCTACGGCCTGGTTCAGCAGGTGAACCTTCGCAAGGAGCAGATCCAGGGCACTTCGGGCGCAAACACCGCTGTTTCCTCCTCTGCGAGCACGGAAGCGGAGGCGGCGAAGAAGAAAGACCAGTGGATCTTCGCCACTAATTGGAGCCTGCCGCCGGAGGATGTCGTCGAATTCGTTGTGCCCGGGGTTTTCGGCAATGACTCGTTCCAGCCGCCGTATCCGTACTGGGGGCGGTTGGGGCAGCCGTATGGCTCGCAGCCCGGGGCGGGTGTCATGCCCAACTACCGGCAGCACACGGTCTACCTGGGCGCGTTTTCGGTCTGTTTTGCCATGTTCGCCGGAATGCTGTGGTGGCGGACACGGCGGGCGCGCGGCGTGGCGGAGGTTTCGCTGGCAAGGGCAGCGGCGGGAGATCCATTGGTGGACGTGCCGTTCTGGGTGGGCGCATGGGTGGTCTGCCTGCTGCTGGCGATGGGGCGCTACACGCCGTTCTACCGCCTGATTTATGCGATTCCGTACGCGGACCTGATCCGGTGCCCGGTCAAGTTCCACCACCTGGTCGAGATCTGCACGGCATTTCTATTCGGGCTGGGTGTGGAACTCTGGCTCTGCGGTGCGCCAATGGCGGCGCCGGAGAAGAAGGGCATCGTGGCGCCGCCGTCGCCAATGGCGGTGGTGTACCGGAGCCTGACTATCCTGGCAGCGGTTGCTGCGGGCGTCCTGCTGCTGGCGGCGGGGATCGTGTCAGCCTCGAGCGGATCGGTTGCGGCGCACATCGCACAGATGGGGCTTGGCTCCTATGGGGCGACGCTGGCGGACTACACGGTCGCAAATCTGTTGCGCGCGGCTTGCGTGTTCGGCCTGGCTGCGCTGCTTTTCGGGTTGGGGCGTCCGCGTGTCGGCCGCGAACGTCCTGCGTCGTGGCTGCTGGCATTGCTGGCGCTGGCGCTGGTGGCTGACGTGTCAACCGTGGACCGGCGGTATATCCGTGTCATGAACCTGCAGCCGTTCTACGAGCGGAATGTCGTGGTCGACGCGGCATTGGCGCGCGGCGGACTTGGCGCTGGCGTAGCCGACTACATGCCGCTGGCGCGGGAGGGGAGCCAGGACTGGTTCGCCAGCGCGCTGTATCGTAATGGCCTGCGCATGGCGCTGCCGGCGGGCGACACGAACGATGCGGTCTGCGTGCAGGCTGTGCGGCTCCTGGAGAAACGGCCCGATGTGCTCTGGCGAACAACGCACGCCAGCCTGGTTGTGGCACCCTGGAAGGCGGCGCTTCCGCTTGTGCAGAATCGTGTCCTGGAGCCGCTGATCTCCTTTTCGCTCGGGCAGGGCGCGGTGCGGCAGGCGCAACCGGCGGCGGACGGATTCGTGTTGGCGGCTTTTGTCGGCGCGCTGCCGCCGGCCTACGTGGTGGACGCTTGGCAGACGGCGACGAACGAGGCTGCCCAACTGCAGACTATGGGCGCGGCGGAGTGGGATCCGGCGCGCACGACGGTATGCGATCTGGCTGGTGGCACAAGTGCGGTCAGCCGGGTGATCGGCCAGGCGCGGATCGTGCAACGGCGGGGATGGGATTTTCATTTGTCGACCACGATTGAGTTCGATGTGCCGCAGTGCGGACTGCTGATCCTGGACGAGCGGTACGCGGACAACTTGGTGGCACGTGTGGACGGCCGGGTCGTGCCGGTGCAGTGCGCCAACGCGCTCTGGGCGGCAGTTCAGGTGACGGCAGGTCGACATGCGGTGGTTCTTTCCCGCGCGTCTGCCTGGTTGCTGCCGATGCTGGTGAGTCTGGCAACCGCCGTGGGTGTAGCGATTTGGGCGGTGTTCGCCGTCTGGTCTCGGAGGAAGCCGTGAGCGCAAGTCGTCGCGCACGCATACGCATGTTGAGCGTGGCTGCCGGATTTCTGGCAACGGCGCTGCTGCCGGCCGGGTGCACGCGTCACGGTGTGCCCGTCACGGCGGTAGGCGAACTGGCTGCCCTTTCGTCGCCGGCGGTCCTCTGCGAGCCGCCGCGCGGCGTCAGCGACATGGAGTCCACCTATGATCGGCGGGGTGGCAATGCGGACTGGTGGGATGTGCCGCCGCCGCTTCCCGGAACCACGAACCTGTACGAGGCTCTGCGAATAGAGGGACCCGGATGCCTGAAGCGCATCTGGCAGACGAGTGTTCACGCCACTGAGTGGCAATTCTTGTTCGACGGCGAGAGCGAGCCGCGGCTGCGCGGGAGTCCGGCGGAACTGTTCGGGACGAACACGAGCGAACGGCTGATCTGCAACAGCGCCAGCGGCGGCTGCTATTTTTACCTCCCCCTGCCGTTCGCGAAATCCCTGCGGGTGCTGATCCGCATGCCGGAATTCAAGGAGGAGCGCAACCGCCCCTATCTGCACTTCAACTACGAGCGCTACCCGGCTGGCACGGCGGTGGAGACTTGGCCGCAACAGCCGGATGCGGCGTTGTCGAACGCCATTGCGCGCGCCAACGCTGCTTGGGATCGTCCCGGCGCAGAGGCAACGGAGATCGTCCGGCGGCAGAACTGGCGGCGCGTGGCGCTGCCGGCGCAGCAGGCGGCGGAACTGCTGCGCGCCGACGGTCAGGGGACGGTGACGGCGTTTTGCGTGCGGCCGGATTTTCGCGGGCAGAACGCAGTCATGCGCTCGCTGCTGCTGCGCAGCCTGGTGCTCGAGTGCTACTGGGACGGCGCGGCAGATCCCAGCGTCCGTGTGCCACTGGGGGACTTCTTCTGCAACGGGCTGCACCCGCGGCAATTTGCCAGTCTGCCGCTGGCCAACGTGGAGGGAGCCTATCTCTGTCGCTTGCCCATGCCGTTCCGGCGCGGCGCGCGCGTGATGCTGCGCAACGACGGGCCGGTGGAGGTGACAGTGGAGACCGCGGCGGAGGTGGCCTCCGGAGATCCCGGCGACCGACTCTACCTGCATGCGTCGTTCCACGACGCATTGGGAACGGCTTCGCCGTTCCGGGTCATGGAGACTTCGGGGCGTGGAAAATATGTCGGGTGCTACCTGGTTTCTCTGGGCATGGATGGAAGTTGGAACATTTTGGAAGGCGACGAGTATTTCTATCGAGATGGGGGCAAGGAGTTCGTGCATCATGGCACCGGGGTGGAGGATTATTTCAACGGCGGCTGGTATTACTTTGGACTGTTCGAGCGTCCGCTGCATGGCTTGCTCGAGAAGGCTGCCATGCGCACGGCGCAGTACCGGTTTCACCTGACGGACCCAGTTACCTTCCGCAAGGATCTGCGCATGGAGTGGGATGTCGGCGGCGGCTCCGGGTGTCCGGCCGCTGGCTATTTTTCCGCAGCCTCCTTCTGGTATCAGGACCGGCCCGGACCATCCGGCAGCGTGCTGCCGCCGGTCGAGAAGCGCTTCCCGGCGCTGGACCGTCTGGGGTTGGTCACGATCATGTGCGAACTGTTCGAACTGGAGCGCATGGGGTTGATCGCCGAGGCGGCCGAACGATGCGAGTTTTACGCTGGCGCGCTGGCAGGTCAGCCGGAGGCGGCGGTCCTGCGCCTGCGCGCGCTGGCCTGCCGCGAGATGCTGGAAGGTCATGCGGCCGTGCGCGGGGAGATTGCCGCTCTGGCTGCTGCGACCAACCTGCTGCCGGAGACCGTGCGGCAGGCGCAATTGCTTTTGTGGCGCGGCGAACGCCCCGGCCGTGCGATCTTCGGAGCCCATGCTTTTGGCGACTGCCGGCTGCTGGTGGACGGCCGGCTGGTGGGCGAGGGGGGCGGGCCGCAGGCGTGGCGCGCGTGGCCGGTAGAACTGACGCCGGGCGAGCACCTGTTGGAGGCCGAGGTGACGCCGCGCCATGCGCAGGCGTTCTTCTCCGCCGGGTTTAGTTCGTTCTTCACAAACGTGGTCAGCGACGCTTCGTGGGATTACCTGGCCGTACCGGCGCAAAACGGGACAGGCGCTGTCTGGCGCAGCTACGACAACGTGCCGAGCTTCTTCCCCACCATGGCCTGGTGGGCGTTCGAGCCCAATGCCTTCCCCTGCGTACAGTCCGGGCGGCAGGAGGGCGGGCCATGCGACGGGTGGACGGAGCCGGTCGGACGTACGGTTCGCCTGCGGCGGCGTATTGTTGTGCCGGAGGTTTGCGGCGACTGCCCGCCCCTGCCGCCGCGCATCACGCTGATGCCGAGCCTGGCGGTTCGCCCCAAGGACGACACCTCAAACGAGGGCATCTCGCACGGGAGGCCGTGAGAAACGCCGCATGAAGCAACACGAACCAGCGTCTGAGAAGTCCGCCGCCGCCGGCGCCAGCCTTTCATTCGGCGCGTTTTTCCGCGGGCGCTACCAGTCCGTCAAGAAGCGCCTGGGACCGCTCTGGTGGTACGCGGCCATCCTGTTCTGCGTGATGCGCTTTGGCGACGTGATCAACCTGTTTATCGGTCTCTATCTTGTCCCCAAATACGTGTTGCCGCAAGAACTGGGCGCAGTTCTGCCGCTTAGCCGGATGGGCGGCGTGCTGGCGCTGCCGCTGATCATCCTGCTGCTGCCCTGCCGGAAGTATCTCAACACCTATGCGACACATGGCGAGCTCGGCAAGGTCAAGCGCCTGCTGCGCGACATGCTGCTGTTTTCCCTGCTGTTCGCCTGCGGGGCGCTGCTGTACGCAGGTCGCGGGCTCTCGTTTGTGTTTGAGCGGATGCGGGTGGCGGACGGGAGCCTCGGCATCCTGCTGGTGATTACGGGCGTGACCAGCGCTGTGGCGCCGGTCCTGGGGACCGCGATGGAGGCGCTGAAGAGGTTCCGTTTGATGGCCTTCATCGGCGTTGTTTCGGCGCCGTTGCGGCTGGCGACCATGCTGGTCTGCATGCCGATCCGGGCCTTGTCCGGCTATCTCATGGGGCAGGCGGTCAGCGATTTGTGCAACATCGGCATCCCGCTCTGGCAATTGCGGTCCCTGCTGTTTTCCAAGATTCCCAGCGTCTCTTACTGGAAGACGGACGGGATGGCCATGCTCCGGTATGCCGTGCCGATGGCGGTTTTTGTCATCAGCGGGACACTGGCGGGCATGACAGAGGCTTTTGTCATCCGACACCGCCTGCCGGACACCGAATCGGCGGCCTACTACATGCTTTCCCGATTCGCAGAGATCGGAAACTACGTGGGCGGAGCGGTCAACGTGGTGCTGTTCCCCCTTGTGGCGGAACGGCACGCGCGCGGGCAACGCTCGTCGCACATGCTGCTGCAGTCGTTTGCGGCGATTGTCGCTGGCGGCGTGCTGCTGACAATCGCCTTTGCCTTATGGGGCCAACTGGCCCTTTCGCTGCTGCCGACGGCGATTCCCTATGCCGGGTTTGCGCCCTGGCTGGCGCTGATGACGATCATTGCCTCTTTGCGTTGCCTGTGCACCTGCTACCTGGCGCACGAAATGGCCTGCCACCGGTTCCGGTACATTTTCTATTACAGCGGACTGTCTCTGGCGGAGACAGTTCTCCTATACGGCATCGCGGGGTATATGTTCTTCGCTCCTTACGTTCCCGCCTCGTGGATCGCCTGGATTGCGGCAATGAATCCGATGCGCCTGGATTTCATCCTGCTACTGATCTACGGCATTACCGCGCTGGGCGTTGTCGGCATTGCCGTGCACTGGCTTCGCCAGGACAGAGTGATGCGTTGGACGGAGGCCAGGGGCAACGGGGATTCGGCCGGGCGGGCTCAGGATCTTCCAGCAGGAACGCCGGTGTGACACGTGAATGGGGCACCGCCGCAAAAGTCTTGTCAGTACCCTTCCGGGAAGGGTATACCTATCCGCACTGTCCGGCGGGGCAAGCCGGTCTGGCCGGATGCGTGCAGGCTGGTGGAGAACAACATTCAGAGCAGCGGGAGATTGCCGATGTACACGGAAATATCGGAATGTCGGATCAGCGACAGCCGCAACCTGATCCCGGTGCTGTCGCTGGGCGAGCAGGTTTTGACGGGTGTGTTTCCTGCTTCTGCGGACACGCGCGTTACAAAAGGCCCCCTGGATGTGGTCTGGTGCCCGGACAGTGGCTTGCTGCAGTTGAAGCAGTCGTACAGCCTCGACGAGATGTACGGCGACAACTATGGTTATCGTTCCGGCTTGAATACGTCCATGGTGGCGCACCTCACGAACAAGGTTCGCGGCCTCGAGCGGCTGGTGCCCCTTTCGCCCACCGATCTGGTCGTGGACATCGGCAGCAACGACGCGACGACCCTGAAGGCTTATGCCGGGAGGCATCTCCGGGTCGGCATCGATCCCACGGGCAACAAGTTCGCCTCGTTCTACTCGCCGGAGATCACCCTACTGCCTGACTTCTTTTCGGCGCAGGTGTTTCGCAGCCGGTTCCCACGCGACCAGGCCAAGCTGGTGACATCCATCGCCATGTTTTACGACCTGGAGGCGCCGCTGCAGTTCATCCGCGAGATCGAGTCGATCCTTGCGCCGGACGGCATCTGGCATTTTGAGCAGAGCTACATGCCGTCGATGCTGCGGATGCATTCCTACGACACGATCTGCCACGAGCACCTCGAGTTTTATTCGTTTACCGTTGTCAAGCGCATGCTGGAGCAGTGCAGCCTGCGGGTTGTCGATGTGCAGATGAACGCCATCAACGGCGGCAGCTTCGCAGTGACGGCCTGCCGGCAGACGGCGCCGTACAAGTCCAACGAGCCGATCATCGACTGGCTGCTCCAGCAGGAGAACGACATGGGGCTGCACACGCCCCGCCCGTACCGCGACTTCGAGGAGGCCGTCTTCCGGCACCGGCGCGACCTGGTGCGGCTGCTCGAGTCCCTGATCGGCGATGGAAAGCGCGTGCTGGGGTACGGCGCATCGACCAAGGGGAACGTCCTGTTGCAGTTCTGCCAACTGACCACGCGGCACCTGCCGTTCATCGCCGATGTCAACGAACAGAAATTTGGCTGCTGCACGCCCTGCACGCACATTCCCATCATTTCCGAGGCAGAGGCCCGCGCGCACAAACCCGACTATTTTCTCGTCCTGCCGTGGCACTTCAAGCACACGATTCTGGATCGCGAGAAAGCCTTTCTTGCCGGCGGCGGGAAGTTCATCTTTCCATTCCCCGAGATCGAGATCGTATGAGTCTCCCCATGAAGCGTTCCGCCGTCATCAGTGGTATCGACGGTCAGGACGGACAGTACCTCCGCGCCCTGCTGGTCGCGCAGGGGCTCGAGGTCGCCGGCCTGGCAAAACCGCCGCTCGGCAGCCCGGCGGGCGGCGTCGCTTGTCCGGCGGCGGTCGACGAACTGGTTGCGCGCGTGAGACCGGATTTCTTTTTTCACCTGGCCGCGAGCTCCACCACGCGGCATGACGTCCTGTTTGAGAACCACGCGACGATCGTGACCGGCACGTTGAACATTCTGGAAGCGATCCGCCGGCATCGGCCCGACTGCCGGGTGTTTCTTGCGGGCAGCGGCCTGCAGTTCGTGAATACCGGCGCGCCAATCTCGGAGCATGCGCCGTTTGCGCCGTCCTCCGCCTACGCCCTGGCGCGAATCCAGTCAGTCTATGCCGCGCGGTACTACCGCCAATTGGGCGTCAAGGCCTATGTCGGCTACCTGTTTCATCACGAGAGTCCGCTGCGGAAACCGATGCACCTCAGCCGGATGATTGCGGATGCCGCCCAGCGGATCGCCGCTGGGAGCGAGGAGCGCATCCGGCTGGGTGACATCTCCGTACGCAAGGAGATGGCCTTCGCGGGCGACATTGTGGCCGGCATCTGGACACTGGTGCAGCAGGATCGGATATTCGAGGCGGCCATCGGCACCGGCGTTGGCTATTCGATCCAGGACTGGCTCGAGGTTTGCTTTGCCCGGATTGGGAAGGAATGGTCCAATTATGTGGCCCCGATGCCCGACTTTGTCCCGGAATTCCAGACGCTGGTGTCCAACCCGGCAACCATGAACTCCCTTGGCTGGCGGCCGCAGACCAGTATTGACGAGCTTGCGCGGATGATGCTAACGGGAACGCCGGCGACAACAACCCAAGGATAGAGCCAGGCGCGAGGGCCGGTCCGCGCGGGAACAACGATGCACAAGATTGCCATTCTTGTTAAGACCTACGCCGGCGACCTTCCCTACGTCGAGCGGTTGATGCCCTCGCTCCGCCAACACAACGCCGACCGAATCCCGGTCTACCTGGTTGCCCCGTCGCGCGATCTGGAACATTTCCGGAAGTTTGTCTGCGACGGCGTCGAACTGCTCAGCGATGAATCCGTCTCGCGATGCCTGGCGCGGGAGCCGGTCGCCGGCATCCGCCCCGGGTACATCAACCAGGAGATCGTCAAGCTCGCCTTCTGGGAAACGGGGCTCTGCGAGAACTATTTCTGCGTGGACTCCGACGGGGAGTTTATCCGCGATTTCTACGTTGCGGACCTCATGTACGACGATGACACGCCGTACACAATCCTGGCGGAGGACAACGAACTCGTGGTTGAGCCGCAGTACTATGCCGAGTATTGGGCCGGACGCGAGAAATGTGTCCGGCTGATTCAGAAAGAGGTGGGGCTGGAGGATCGACGCATGCTGACCTGTCACGCCTTCGCCATCTTCTCCGCCAAGGTGCTGCGCGCGTTTCACGAGAAATTCCTGGTTCCGCGAAATCTGACCTACCTCGACATCCTGGCCAAGTCGCCCTATGAGTTTTCCTGGTACAACATGTGGCTGCAGAAGGACAAGACCATCCCCATCCAGTTCCGGGAGCCGTTATTCAAGTTTTTCCACCACAAAAACCAGCACATCGAGTATCTGCTGCGTAATGTGACGCTGGCGGATCTCGCTCGAGGATACATCGGCGTGAACATCAACTCCAACTTCTCACGCGGGGTTGGGATGATCGATTTTGCCGCTGCAGACAACCGGCTCAAGTTGCTGGCGAAGTATTTTACTGTTCGCGAACTGCTGTTCTTGTTTGCTTACGGGTTGACGGAAAAGATTCCACGATATGCCAATTTGTTCCAGTTGTGGCTTCGGGGTCGCTATCCCCCTGCATAGTCCGGCAAACGGAGGAGCGCCGTCGCAGAACGGTTTGCAGTGAGGGCCGATGAATACGCGCAACACAGTTCTGTTTTGTTCCGATCATATGACGGCCGAAGTCGAGAAGTCCTTGCGCTTCGACTACCAGGACCGGAATCAACTGGCCGTTCATGCCATTCCCGGCGGGACCATCTATCCGTTGGAGGATTCGGGCTCGACGGTCACTGAATGCGGGCAATACGGCGGTGTTCTGGACCAGAACTTCCGCTTTGTCCCGGCGTCGCTGCAGCGCCGCTGTTACCCCGATCCCATTACGCCGTCGGCGGACTGGTACATCGGCGCCAGGCCGGGATGGGATCCCGCCACCCGTGAACGTTGCGACGAGGAGGTGGTTTTCCTCGGTCCGGCCAAGCGCCACTTCGCGCATTTTTATCTCGAAGCGCTGGCGCGCGTATGGTTCTTTCTGGATGAGCGCAACTGCAAATACCGTGTTGCCTATCTGGTGCGACCGGGCGACGAGCCGGATGCGCAGTTGTTGCAGGATGCGTTTTCTCTTCTCGGAGTGCCTGTGCAGAACCTGATGGCAATCCGCGACCCCACGCAGTTCAAAACGGTCCTGATCCCGGAGCAATCGTTTGTTCTCAATCGCAGTTATCATAGCCTGTATGTGCAAACGATTGACCGGCTGCAAAAGAATATTGCGCCCCGGGAGCACAAAAAAGTCTTCTTCTCCCGGCGGCTGAATTATCCGGGAAGCACCAGAAATATTGGCGATGACCTGGCCGAGGCGATCTTCCGGAAGAACGGGTATGAAATCTTTCACCCGGAAGGCATGACACTGCCGGAGACCCTGGCAATTATGAAAGGATGCGAAGAATTCGCGGCATGTTCCGGTTCGAATGCGCACAATGCGGTCTTCCTGAGGGAAGGTGCAACGATTGTTATCTTGAACCGCTCCGAACATATCCACCCCATCCAGACCATGATCAACGAAATGCGGCGCCTTCGTTGTGTATATGTGGATTCATTTTACGACCTGTTGCCCGTGAACTGGTCCATCGGACCTTTCAGTTTCTGTTACACACCTTTTCTCGAGGCCTATCTGCGGGAGAATCACATGGCATATGACCGCGCCGCGCTCATTGCCGCGTCTACCCGTAATCTGATTTTATACATTAAGACCTGGAGCGAGTATTATGCGGATTCTGCTTTTACCGAACCGACGCTGTCGCATTCGATCGATGCGAAAGCGCTGGCCAAGAAAATCCGCCACCTCGAGCTAACCCTTGCGCAGACGATCTCGAAACGGCGCGCATTCCTGATGACGTGCTACCGGGTGGCGTGCGCCCTGCGTGAAAAACACCAGAGGGCGCGCTGGTGGCGATTCGTGGAGCCAGTCCTGAAGTGGGGTGGGCGGATGGTTTCGCGGCTGTCGGCCATTGGGAGATGACGGTTCTGAGCGTGTGATCTCCGCCGGGCGCGCCTGGGGAACCGCGGCGGTCGGGATGGAAAGCGATCATGGAACACCTGTTTTATTCATCGACAGCCGTCTACCGGTCTTTTGTCCTGCTGCTGGACGAGGCCGAGCAGCGCATCCGCGCGGGCGAAACGCCGATTTTCCTGACCTGCGACGGCAGCCTGACGCAGTATTGCTTTGGGAACGTCTCGGGGAGCCGGAATGTCTGCCGCCTCTGCCGGTGGATGCGGCGCGAGGGGCTCGCGGCGTTGTCCAAGCCTGTGCAGAACATCGCCATTGCCGAATTGCTTTCGCCGGACGACGTCCGGCGCATCCGGGAAATGCGCTTCGACTACCGCGCAACCGGGGATCTCTACGACATCGCCTACAAGGGCGTCGACATCGGGTATGCCGCCTTCTCGCACTACGTCTGCGGCACGCGTAATTACGATCCGGAGTGGACGCCGGAACTCCGCCGGTTCATGGACGGATTCCTGCGGACCGCCGTCTTTCTGACGGATGCAATCGAGCGCCTGCTGCAGGAGCACTCCTTTGCATCGGCCTCGCTGTTCAGCGGGCGACCGTTCGACACCCGCCCCGTGCTCCGTAAGTGCGTGGCTGCCGGCATTCCGACTCGCGTGTTCGAACTGCTGGTGGTGAATGACACTGACGTGCGCAAGGTTTGCTTCCCCGATGCGTTGCCGCTGAACGTAGCTATGCAGGGGCGGTGGATCAGGGGGCAGTGGGAACGTGCCGTCGCCTGGAACGCGGCAGAGACCATGCGGATCGGCGAGGCCTTTTATCAGCACCGCCGCGGCGGCATCCGCTCCGGAGATCGTGTTTACATCGGGAGGCAACAGAAGAATCTGCTGCCGCCCTCATGGGATGCCGGCAAGAAAAACATCGTGTTTTTCAGCAGTTCTGAGGACGAATTTGCGGCGTTGGATCGCGAATGGGATGCGAACAAGCTTGTGCCGACGCAGATCGGCGGGATCCGAACGATAGTGGATGCGCTGCACGATCGGCAGGACACATGTCAGGTATACGTCCGGATTCATCCAAACCTTGCGGGCGTCCGCTTTGCCTACCACACGGATCTGTACATGCTGGAACGGGAGTATCCGAATGTAACCGTGATTTCCCCCGATTCGCCAATCAGCACCTATGCGCTAATCGACCACGCGGACCAGGTCGTTGTCTTTGGATCCACCGTGGGGATCGAGGCGGTATACTGGGGGAAACCGGTGATCCTGATCGGCCCGGCATACTACCGGGATCTGGGTGCCTGCTATGTCCCGAAGGATGAGGCGGAGTTGAAGGACCTGCTGACATGCGACCTGGCCCCGAAAGATCGGCTCCCGGCTATCGTCTACGGCTACTCGATCCTGGGTGACGTGGGGCTGGGGTTTCCCTGCTTTGACTTCCTGACGTTCTGGCCGGACCGCTTGCTGCGCCGGGTGATCCCCGGCCGCGCGTTGCGCACTCGCATCCTGAAGAGGTTGATGCCGGCGTTGCACAAGGTTATCCGCCGGATCCAGGATGCGTTCGGCGCGCATTCCGCCCGGCTGCTCCGCCGGGCGACAGAGAGGCATCCATGACCATGAGTGTCCCTTGATTGTAGCGTGGCCCGTGAGAAGAATCCTTTTGCAGGCATTGGCAGCGCATTTCATCGCGAAGTTTGTGGAGAAACAAATGTTTTTGCGTTCACCGGTCCAACCAGATTCCACGCCAGCGGCGTGCCGCGCGCGATCTTCCGCACGGCGCAACGGCCGAGTACCTTCGCGAGGTGCTTCGGCGGCAGGCCGTGGCCGGGGCGGATCGAGCGGACATTCTCGGTGGTGAAGTGCTCCCTGGCGCACATGTCACGGACCACGAACAGTGAGCGCCGGAAGGCCCGCGATGCCCCCTCCTGCGCGGTCGGGGCATACGAAACCCGCCCCAGCGCGCGTTCCGCCACCCGCACCGCCTGCACCATCTCGCGGAATTCGTGCGGCTCGAGCGAGAAGGCGGCGTCAGGCCCGCCAGCGGCGCGCGAGAGCGTGAGGTGCTTCTCGATGACACAGGCGCCGAGCGCCACCGCGGCCACGGGAACGGCAATCCCTAGGGTGTGGTCCGAAAGACCGACGGGGCAGCCGAATGCCTTGGCCATGTGGGGGATGGTTCGGAGATTCATCGATTTCGGCTCTGCGGGATAGGCGCTGGTGCACTTCAGCAGAATGATGCGGCGGTTGCCGGTGGCACGGATCGCCAGAACCGCTTCGCGAATCTCGGCCTGCGTCGCCATGCCGGTGGAGAGGATGATCGGCTTGCCTGTGGCGGCTACGCGGCGGAGCAGCGCATGATCGACCAGTTCGAACGAGGCGATCTTGTGCACGGGAACCCGCATCTGCTCCAGAAAATCCACGGCCATGGCGTCAAACGGCGTGGAGAAAAAATCCAGTCCGAGTTTTTGGGCCTCTTGCTGCAGACGCGGCTGCCACTCCCACGGCGTGTAGGCTTCGCTATAAAGATCATGCAGGGTGCGACCCTGCCACAGCGTGCCGCGGATGCGGAACCATCTTCGGTTGCAATCGATGGTTAACGTGTCGGCGGTGTAGGTCTGGATCTTGACCGCGTCGGCACCGGCGTCTTTGGCGGTCTTAAGGATTCGGACGGCTTGTCGGTAGTTCTGGTTGTGGTTGGCGGAAAGTTCAGCGACGATGAAAATGGGCTGGTGGGGTCCGATTCTTCGTCTGCCGATGGTCACGATCGGGAGAGCATCGGATGCCGGCAGATGTGATCGTTGCGGTCTCATGCGGGGAAGTCCTTCCTGAGAATGCAGCGGACCGCCGGCTGGCCGTCTACGGACTCCTGTGCCTGCGACGTGAACCCAGCCTTTGCAAACGTGCGCAGCGAGGCGGTGTTCTGCGGTTTGATCAGTGCATGGATTACCGCCGGGGCAGCGGGATTGGCAAAAAAACGGCGGCAGGCCGATTGCAGAACAGGTATAGCAAGTCCCTGTCCGCGGTATTCGCGCGCCACGCTGATCGAAACGACGGCGGCGGTATTCGTTACGTCGAAACGCACTTGGGCGACCCGCCGGTCTGCCGCGTCTAGCGCCAGGAGGAACGTAGTGGCCGGGTCGCTCAGTTTTCGTTCCATCCATTCCTGGTGCGTGGCAAATGGGATCGGTGCCGGGTGGAACGACATGGCCCGGGTGTCCGGGTCATTGGCCCACTCCCAGAGCAGACGTGCGTCGCCGGGGACCACGTGCCGCAACCAGATAGTTCTGTTCAACAACCGCATGACTACTCGGTCGGCGCCGTATCCATCCACCAGCGCGCGCGCGTTTGCGCTCAGCTTGGAGCGTTGCGTCGAATCACACAGCAATCTCCCGATCGCATCCCGCCAGGCGGCGGGGGCGGGTGTTGCTCGCCGGTCCAGGATTACGGCTGCCTCGGCGCGTTGCAGGCAGTCCACGACACCCTGCTGGTTGTCGGCGGTTTGCAGCACCAGCGCGGGAACTCCCATGCTGGCCAACTCCCAGCAGGTGCTGCCGCCGGCCGTGACTGCCGTATCCGCCCAGAGCATCAGCGCGCGCATGTCTCGGACATTTGCGCACAACTCCGTCCGGACAGGCAGTTGTGCGGCCACGGCAGCGAGCGCGTTGGCGCGCGGATTTTCCAGCCCAACGACGACGCGCACATTCAGCTCCCCCGGGCGGCAGATCCCTGCCAGTGCTTGCAGCACGGCTGCGGTGGCGTTGTCCGGATCGGCAGCGCCGAGGGTCACGAGAATCCGGCGTGCATTAGGCGGAAACTCCCGCAGCGTCTCCTCACGGGGAAGGAAGCAATCACGCAGTAGAAGGTACCGGGCACCGAGCAACACCCGGGTGCGGGGTTCGCGGGATGCGTACAGCGCTTCACTTGCGCATGGATTCTGGCAGAGGATCCAGTCGGCAAAGTAGCGGTCCGCATGACCGTAATCGTCGAGAACCAGGAAAGGCCGTCCGGCAGACTGCAGCGCGCGCTGGTAGGGAGAGCCGAAACGATAGCCATCAACGGCGATTTGGTGCGCATCATGCCGGCGCGCCAGTTCGACTGTAGCGGCGGCATCGGCTGTGGAGCCAGGCTCGACGGAAAGCGGGTCGATGGCAAACCCTTCTTCCAGCACGCACTGCGCCAGCGCAGGGGCGGAACTGGCCATGGCGAAGCGGGCAGTTCCACCTGTTCGCCGCCAAGCCTGGGCCAGCGCCAGACAACGCATGACGTGGCCGGCGCCGAGCTGTTCTCCGCCGTCAGCGCGAATGAGGAGTGTTGGCATCTGTGAGCACCTTGTGCATCCGCTCGGCGATTTCCCAGTCTTCCGGCGTGTCGATATCCTGAACCAGGTCGCGCGGCAGGAGAACGGGCACGGCATGGCTGGAGAAGAGGCGCCCTTCCTGCAGATATTTCGGCGTGTCGCCCCAGTAAAACTGGCCGGCGTCGTGAAGGGCCTCGGGAAAATCCTGCGAACGCTTCTGCCGGTTTTCGGGCCAGATCATTTCGAGGCAGCCGCGGGAGTTGGTCTTGAGTGAGCGGTAAATGCTGTACGGGTAGGTGGTGACCGAAAAGGCAGTGGTGGCCTGTTTCTCGCGCAGCAACGCCAGCCCCTGCCGGAGGTATTCCGGCTGCAGGAACGGCGCGGTCGCGTAAATGCAGCAGAAAAAATCGGCCGGACGCCCGCTGTCCGCCAGCCAGCGCAGGGCATGGAGCAGGACCGCGTCGGTGCCAGCCTCGTCGGTGGCGAGCTCCGGAGGGCGGCGGAAGAGGACCTCCGCGCCGTATTGCCGGGCAATGGCGGCGATCTCGTCCGAGTCGGTGGAGACTAGGATGCGGTCGAAAACCTGCGCGGCAGCCGCGGCGCGGATCGAGTGCGCGATCATGGGGAGCCCGGCGAACGGGCGGATGTTCTTGCCGGGGATGCGCTTGCTCCCTCCGCGGGCCGGAATGATCGCGACAGTCGTCATGGCAGGCGCCTCAGGTTTTCTCGAACAGCCAGTAGGTGACGTCATCCCATCCCTGGTCGCGCCCCAGGAACCCCTGGCGGCGCAGCTGGAGGTCGGGGAAGAGCTCCTGGTACAGGCGGCCGTAGTTGCGCTTGAACAGCGCGCCGGTCTGGTTGCGGTAGGGGACTTCTGCGGTTTGCTCGGCGAAATATTCCCCGCACAGCACGTATCGGCGCGAGCAGCGAACGATCTCCGACATGACCAGCGGCAGCGTGCTCTCCGGTTGGTGGATGAGGACGCCCATGGTGAATGTCAGGTCGAACCAGCGATCGCGGAAGGGGAGGTCGCGGATGGGGCCCCAGACTGCGTTGACCTCCGGCAGCAGCCGTCGCAACTCGACCAGCGCTTTGCGGTTGATGTCGATCCCGAACACCTGGTGAGGAGGGACCTTCTCGGCAACCCACGTCAGGTTGGCACCGAGGTTGCAGCCGGCCTCCAGCACGGAGGCGACAGGAAACTCTGTCAGCAGGCTGCGCCAGAACGGCTCGCGCGGCCGGGCCGCTTCCCGGTTGCGCTCGACGTAGGCGTTGCCAAAGTCACCGGACCAGAGGCGCTCCAGGCGTTCGGTTTCGGTGGTGGAGGGGATGGTGGGCGAACTCATGCGTAGTCTCCTGGATGAATCGCTACAACCGCATGGCAATGCCGCGGCTGTGCAGGTGCTGTTTGGCTTCACGGGGGGTCTGTTGCGTGAAATGGAAGATACTGGCGGCTGCCACGGCAGAGGCATGGGCGTCAAGAATTGCCTCAGCCATGTGCTCGAAGTTGCCGGCGCCGCCCGAGGCGATGACGGGAATGGCGACGGCGCGGCTGACGAGCCGGATCAGATCGAGGTCGTAGCCCTGCATGGTTCCGTCGCGGTCAATGGATGTCAGCAGGATCTCGCCAGCACCAAGTGCCTCCGCCTCGCGGGCAGCCTCCACAGGGTCGCGCCCGGTGGCCTGCGTGCCGGAGCGGATGAAAACCTCGTGCCGTCCGTCCGGGTGCTGCCGCGTGTCGATCGAGACCACTACGCACTGCGAGCCGAAGCGCGTGGCAACCTCGCGGATCAGCGTCGGCTGCTCCATGGCCATGGTGTTGAGCGCCACTTTGTCTGCGCCGACCTGCAGCAGCCGGCGCACATCCTCGACAGATCGGACACCGCCACCTACGGTCAGCGGCATGAAGCATTCGTCGGCGAGCTCGTCGATCGTCTCGAAGTCCGGGGCGCGACCTTCGCGGGTGGCGGTGATGTCGAGAAAAACGAGTTCGTCGACCTCGCGCATGTTGTAGACCTTGACGGTCTGCATGATGCTGCCCACGCGTCGCCAACTGTCGAAGGCCACGCCCTTGACCAGTCCGAGGTCCTTGAACAACATGGTCGGCATGATGCGGGTCTTCAGCATGGGGCGTTCGGGTCCAGGAAGTTGCGAAGCAGCTGCAGGCCGGCCCGCTGGCTTTTCTCGGGGTGAAACTGCACCCCGAGGATGTTGCCGCGCGCCACGGCGGAAGTGAATCCGCCGCAGTACGGTGTGGTGGCCAGTTCGTCCTGCGGGTCGGCGCAGGCAAAGCGATAGCTGTGGACGAAGTAGAAATCCTTGCCAACGGGAATTTCGCGGAACAAGGGCGATGGCCGTTGCGGGGTCACGGCATTCCATCCGACGTGCGGGATCCGGTCGTCCGGGCCCTGCGGTTGCAGCCGGCGCACCTCGCCCGGGATCCAGCCGAGCCCTTCGGTTTCCTCCACCTCGTAGCCGCGGGTTGCCAGCAACTGCATGCCCAGGCAGATGCCGAGGCACGGAATGCGCTTGGCGAGGACCTGCTCGGACAGAATCCGGTCAAGCCCGCGCGCGCGGATGTTGCGCATGCCGGCGGGGAACGCGCCTACGCCTGGCAGGATGATGTGGGTGGCTGTCTCCAGGTCTTGCGACTGGCTGGTGATGAAGGCTTTGCCGCCGCACTCCTCGACCGCGCGGGCGACAGAGTCCAGATTTCCCATCCCGTAATCGACTATGGCTACCTTGAGCATGCAAAAAAGGCGGCGTCGCCAATCACTCCGCGTTGTCGTAGTTGCGCTTGGTCAGGTTGCCATCCTTGTCCTTCAGGAGGTTGCCGCGCGCGTCGCACACAAAGAGCTTCTTGTTCGTGAAGCGGTCGCAGACCGCGATGAACTCGTCCCGCGTCATCTCGATCTCGTTTAAGATTTCGTCGAGCGAGCAGCCGAGGTAGGACCACGGGAACTTCCCGTCGTGCAGGCGCACCATGCGGACGGCGTCTTCCCGCGGCAGGCGTCCGCGGCGGATGTGCATGCAGGCGAGGTCCGTGGCCCGGCCGAAGCCGTACTTCAGGAACTTGAAGTAGTCGTGGATGCCGGTCTGGCAGTTGTCGAGGTTCTCGTAGTTAACGAGCGATCCTTCGACGGTCTTGTGGTAGGTCTCGAACCCGTGCGCCTGCGAATAAATGGCGTTCTGGTAGCCGTCCCAGGGGAGATAATAGCCGAGGAACAGCCCAGTCAATCCTGTCCGCTGCAACTCCGCGTCCGAAGGGTAGGTGTACTGCAGCAGGTGGTGCTGCTCGATGCCTTCCTGACCGACGAGGTCGGACACGCGCATCCCCAGGAGACCGCCGAACTCCTCCAGCCAGCGCCGGGTCAGGACGTTGTCCTTGGCCGCCGCAGCAGGCCCGCCGTATTCGTTCTGCGAGTTCTCGCCCCAGACCAGCAGCGGCACGCCGAGTTGCACGGCGATCCGCACGGGGATTGTGAAGATCGCAACATGCTCCGGCCAGGAGATGTCGCCGACTTGCCGCAGAGCTAGGCGGTTGATGCGATGGCGGATGAGTGGATTTGGGGTGACCTCAATGTAGTCGACGCCGCGATTCTTCAGGTTCTCGATGTTCCGTCGGCCGATAGGCGAGAGTTTGTCAGTTGTGGCCGTGACGCAGAGCGGGTTGATGCCGAGTTCCAGCATGCGCAGCACCTGGTACGTGCTGTCCTTCCCTCCGCTCACTGGCACGATGCAGTCGTAGTTGCTGCGGTTGGCGGCTCGGTACTTCTCAAGAATCTGGAGCAGTTCCTGTCGGCGTGCCGACCAGTCGACACCCTTGCGGGCCTCGTAGGCGCGGCAGGCGCTGCACACGCCCTCGGCGTCGAAGTGGAGATCGGGTTTGGTTTCCGGCATGATGCAGCGGCGGCAATAACGCAGTGGGGCAGACATGACGCTCAACACCGTATCCTTTCTGTGAACCGTAGCTTGCTCAACAACGTTTCTGGTTTCCGGTTGTCAGGCCGACAATTGCGTCAATGACGCGATCAACTTCTTGATCGGATAGGCTCGCAAACAGGGGCAGGCTCAGGGTGCGCGCATAGTACGCTTCGGCAGCCGGACACTTGCCCGGCGCGTAGCTATACCGGCGGCGGTAGTAGGGCTGCAAATGCACGGGGATGTAGTGCACCTGCGAAGCGACGCCTTGCGCGCGCAGCGTCTGCATAATTGCCGTGCGGGTCGTGCCCATGGCGGCGAAATCGATCTCCAGCGCGTACAAGTGCCAGGAAGGTTTGGTTGGACCGAACCCGTCCACCGCACGATCTGCTCGCGGCGGTGTGCGGACGTACGGCAGGCCGGTAAAAGCGGAATTGTAGCGGTCCACGATTTCCTGTCGGCGGGCGACCCAGGCGGGCAGGCGCTTCAACTGGCTGATTCCCAGCGCACACTGGATATCGGTGATGCGATAGTTATACCCCAGTTCCTGCATCTCGTAATACCAGGGACCTTTTTCAGAGGTCAGAGGACAGAGTTCGGAGGTCAGGAATTGCGAGGGATCCTTGGTAATTCCGTGGCTGCGCAACAAGCGGCAGCGGGCAGCCAGTGCGTCGTTGTTCGTCAGGATGGCACCGCCTTCGCCGGTGGTGATGGTCTTGACCGGATGGAAGCTGAGCGTGGTGAGGTCGGCCCACGGGTGGCCACCGACCGTGTGCCAGTTTCCCTGCGCGAAAAACTGCGTGCCCAGGGCATGCGCGGCGTCCTCGATCACGACCGCGCCGTTGGCGCGCGCCACTTCCGCGATACGCGGCAGGTCGCACGGGTAGCCGGCGAAATCCACGGCCACTACGGCGCGGACATCCTTGCGCCACTGTTCGGCCAGCAAACCGGGGGACAAGTTGCGCGTGGCGGGGTCAATATCCGCGAAGTCCGGCATGGCGCCGACGTATGCCGCGCAGTTGGCAGAGGCGGCAAAAGTGTTGGGTGAGGTGAGCACCCGGTCGCCCGGACCGACCCCGGCGGCGAGCATGGCCAGATGAAGCGCGGCGGTGCCGTTGCTGACGGCAATGGCATGTTGGGCGCCGCAGGTTTCGGCCAGCGCCGCCTCGAATGTCTCGACGGCCGGGCCGCAGGTCAGCCAATCCGACCGCAAGACCGCTACGACGGCGGCAATGTCTTCCTCGTTGACCTGCTGCCGGGCGTAGGGAAGTATGGGCGTGGGGGCGTGGGGGCGTGGGGGCGTCATGCTAATGAGCCTTCGCAATAAGAGCGACAACCGCATCGGGGGTCGGTATCGCTATCGGGGTCGAAAACGCAGTTGCGATCGATTTCGATGCCGATTTCGATTGCGAAGGACTTCCTGTTGCTCATGACAAAAGTCGGTTGCATTGGCACTGTTTCTGCATGGGGTCAATAAATAGATCGGCTTGGAGATCATGAGTGCATGGTGTGAATGTCAACTGCTAACAATAAAGACGCCTGATAGACATCCAACTCTCTGAAAGTCTGCGCAAATCTTCCCACGCCCTTACGCCCCCACGTTCACACTCCCACACGTTCCCCCGCCCATTCTCGCGCTTCCGGAAGATCGAGCCCGGCAATCAAGCGGCAAGTGGCTTTGTCGTCCAGCCAGATGGTGTTGTTGTCGCTGCCGTAATAGAAGCCGTCCGGGCAGGGCTTGCCGCCCTTTTGGGGATGCACGTGCGAGTCCCACCAAGGGAACGAGGGTTGGATGACAAAATGGTCTTTGTACGCAAGCGTCTGGCGGCCGTCATCGATCGAAATCATGATCTCATGCAGTTTCTCGCCTGGCCGGATGCCGATCGTCTGCTGCTTGCATTCTGGCGCGATCAGGCGGGCCAGGTCCGAGATTTTCATGCTGGGGATGCGCGGCACCCAGATCTCGCCGCCATTCATCGCGCGGAGCGCGTTGAGCACGAGCGCGGCGCCCTGCTCAAGCGTAATCCAGAACCGGGTCATGCGCGGATCAGTGATGGGCAGGACACCCTCTTTGCGCTTGGCCAGGAAGAACGGGACCACGCTGCCGCGGCTGCCGACCACGTTGCCGTAGCGGACCACGGAGAACCGTGTCAGCCGTTCGCCGCTATAGCTGTTGCCGGAGACGAACAGCTTGTCTGAGCAGAGCTTGGTGGCGCCGTACAGGTTGATTGGATTGGCGGCCTTGTCCGTGCTGAGCGCCACGACGTGCTTCACGTTGTTGTCGATGGCGGCGTTGATAACGTTCTCTGCACCGAGCACGTTGGTCTTAATGAACTCGAAGGGGTTATACTCCGCGGCCGGAACCTGCTTGAGCGCGGCGGCGTGGATCACGTAGTCCACGCGCTCCATGGCGCGCTTCAGGCGCGCGCCGTCCCGCACGTCGCCCAGGAAGAAGCGCATGCGTTCCCGCTGGTCCGGGGTGAATCCCTGTTCCATCTGGAACTGCTTGAATTCATCCCGGCTGTAGACGATGACCGTCGAACTGGTCGTCTGGGCCAGCAGGATTTTCGTCAGCTGCCGGCCAAGCGACCCTGTGCCGCCGGTGATCAAAACTCGCTTGCCTTCGAGGAACTCAAGGGACCCAAGATTGATCATGGCAGGTCTTTCCGTGTGGGTTGGGCTCGCGCCGCGACGCACCCCAGACAACAGACAAAGAGCATAATGGCATTGAAGATTTTCCGGGTCAAATCAAAACGGCGATTTCCCCTTATTTATCCGGCCTGTCAGCACACGTAGCGCCTGTGCAGCGGCGCGGGGATCGGGCGCAGCCAGGATCGCGGAAACCACGGCGATGCCGTCCGCGCCCGCGGCCAGGACATCGGTAGCGTTGCCGGCATGGATGCCGCCAATCGCCACCAGCGGGAGCCGTACGGCCGCGCGGATGGCGCACAGGCCGGCCAGGCCGGTCGGCGCCGGGGCGTCGGGTTTGGTGGGCGTCGAAAAGATCGGGCTCACGCCCAGATAATCCGCGCCGTCGCGCATTGCCTGCGCGGCCTCCGCCACGGTGGAGACCGATACGCCGACCAGCCGCTGCGGACCCAGCCGGCGGCGCGCCTCCGCGCAGGGCAGGTCGCCTTGTCCCACGTGCAGGCCGTCTGCGTCGCAGGCCAGCGCCAGGTCCACATCGTCGTTGATCAGGAACGGCACGCCGCGCGCCCGGAGCCACTCGCGCAACGCGCGGATGCGCGGCCGCGCGGCGCGGCAGCCCCCCTTATCGCGCCACTGCACGATCGTCACGCCGCCTTCGACCGCCTCCTGCACCACCGCTTCCACGCCGCGCGCGCCGGCCAGAACCGCGTCGGTGACAAGATAGAGGGAGTAGTTTGGGACAAGAGCCATTGGTCATTAGTCATTGGCCATTGGCCAATAACGAATCGGGATCGAATCCTAACAGTCCACAGCCTAAACAGCTAACACCCTTCTCCTCGTATCAGGCTGAATGCAAGGGGTAGGGACGGTTCTCCGAACCGTCCAGGGACGCCTCGGAGAGGCGTCCCTACCTCATATTCGCAAGACTCACTAACCGCCTTCTCCTCATTCTGCCGCGCTGAATTCGACCTTGGCGCCTTTCCGGACATCGTCCGGCATGAGGGCACTGAGACCGTCGAGCAGCGCCACGGCGTAGCTGCCGGGATACTGGGCGCGCTGTGCGGCCCACTCGCCGGCCATGCCGTACATCACCAGCGAGGCGACTGCGGCCCGGAAGGCGTCCGGCTCTACGGCCGCGAATGCGCCGGTGACTGCGGTGACGGCGCAGCCGGTGCCGGTGACGCGCGCCATCAGCGGGTGGCCGTTGCGGATACGCGCCTCGCGTCGGCCGTCGGTGACGTAATCCTCGGGCCCGGTCACTGAAACAGTCATGTTGAACGTCCGCGCCAGCGTCACCGCAGTCTGGCGCGCCAGCGCCACCCCGTGCTGGGCATCCACGCCGCGTGCGCCGCCGGCGCCCTCCGGGCCGAGCGCCAGGATCTCCGATGCATTGCCGCGCAGGATCGCGGGGCGTACGTGCTGTATAAGCTCACGTGCCGTCTGCGTGCGGAAGCGCGTGGCGCCGGCACCGACCGGGTCGAGCACCACGGGAATGCGCTTAATCAGAGCATGTTTGCCGGCGTGGAACATGGCGTCGATCCACGGTTTGGAGAGCGTGCCGATGTTGAGCACCAGCGCGCCGGTGATGTCCACCAGTTCCTCGACCTCCTCAATGGCATGCGCCATGATCGGCGAGGCGCCCAGGGCCAGCAGCGTGTTGGCCGTGGAGTTCATCACCACGTAGTTGGTGATGTTGTGGACCAGCGGGTGCCGCTCGCGCAGGACGCCCAGGAGGGTAGCGATGTCAACCGTTTCAGTAGCCATATCCGTTTACTCGCTCGTTTTGTCGCTGGCGGACGATTGCGCGCTGCTACGCGACAGATCCACCAGCCGCAGAAACTCCTGCAGGCGCCGCCAGTACTCGGCCTCGCAGCGGCAGCGAATGTCGCAGTGGCCGGCCAGTTCCGGCCAGAACGCGAGTTTCGGTTTGGGTGCCAGGCGGTAGAGCTCCTGACCGTGCCAGAAGGGGATGACATTGTCCAGCATGCCGTGCATCACCAGCACCGGGCAGCGCACCTCGCGCATGCGGCAATTGTTGCGGAACTTGTCGATGGGCAGGATCGGGATGACGGTCTTCACGCGGAAGGCGGAAATGAAGCCGCTCTCCACGATCAGCCCGGCGGTCTTGTGGCGGGCGGCGAGATCCAGCGCCAGCGCGGCGCCGAGCAACTGCCCGTAGAGGATGATCTGTTCCGGCGGGATCTTCCGGTCGCGGACCAGGTGCTGGTAGGCTGCCTCCGCGTCCTCGCACGCGCGTGCGGTGCCCGGTCGGCCGTCGCTGATGCCATAGCCGCGGTAGTCGAAGGCGTAGACATCGAGCCCGTGCGCGCAAAATTCCGACAAATAATTGCGTAGATCAGGCCCGAGGTCCTCGCCGTTACCGTGTGCGTAGAGCAGCACGTAGCGCGGGGCGGCGCCGGTGATCGCCAGCATGCCGATGGATTCCGTGGCAGTGACCGGAATGCGGTAGTACGGTCCTCCGGCGTGGTAGCTCGCGTGCGGCGGCCGGAAAATCAGGTAATCCGAAAGAAACCAGCTGGCCAGCATCAAGGCCAGATAAATCCAGCCCAGCGATCGGGCGATGCACCACCAGGAAAACGTCGTTGTGTTCAAAAAGCTGCTCCGCGCACGGCGGGGTGTTTTTCCCCTGTGGCAGAGAATACCGGAGCCCAGAAAGAGCGGCAAGGGCGGAGTGGCTTGTTTCCGGTTGCCAGCGGCGCGCATTTAATCGACAATGCGCCATCACTCGGTTGGAGCAATGGGAGCGCGACGGATGAGCGAGCAAAACGGGGCGAAATCGAACGGCTGTCGCTTGGGCTGTCTGACAATGGGATTGCTGGCCGGCGGCCTGATGCTGTTGCTTGTGGGTGGCGCGGTGTTCGTCGCAATTGCGGCCTCCCGGCAGATGGCGGGCACGCATGGCCACCGCTTCGCGCATGCCGCACGCGTGACCGGCGGCGAGGACGAAGTGCCTGCGCTGCGCGAAATCTGGTCCAGCGGCGCGGAAACGGGAACCAAGGTGGTGCGGATCCCGCTGACTGGCATGATCCTGCTGGGCGAGGGGGAGGGCTGGCGCGAGGACACCTCCTCGGCGGCAGCCGCGCTGCGCGCGATCCAGCGCGCCACACACGACTCGGAGGTCGAAGGGATACTGCTGGAGGTCGACAGCGGGGGCGGCGGCATCACGGCCAGCGACATCATCTGGAAGGCGCTGCAGGACTTCAAGGCTGCCCAGCGTGGCCGCGTGGTGGTGACGCTCATGGGCGACGTGGCCGCCTCAGGAGCCTACTATATCTCGCTGCCGTCGGACCTCATCCTGGCGCACCCGACCACGATCACCGGTTCGATCGGCGTGATCATGCAGTCCTACAACGTCAAGGAACTGGCTGCCAAGATCGGCATCCGTGACGAGACATTCAAGTCCGGCACCAACAAGGACCTCCTGAACCCGTTCCATGACGTCACGCCCGAGCAGCGCGCCCTGCTGCAGGCGGTGATCGACTCGCTCCATAGCCGCTTCGTGAAGCTGGTAGCCGAGTCCCGCAAGCTTTCCGAGGCGGAGGTGCGCAAACTGGCCGACGGCCGCATCTTCGTGGCCGACGAGGCGATCGACCGCCATCTGATCGACGGCATCGGGTACCGTGCGGATTCAGAGAAGGAGATGGCCCGCCTGCTGAACGTGAAGGAGATCAGCGTCGTGCGCTACGAGGAGGAGGGCTCGTTCCTGAATTTCCTTCGTTCGCACCGCGGCATCGGCCTGTCGATCTCCGACTTCCTCCGCCCGCGCGAAACGCGCCTGCTCTACCGCTGGTGGTTGTGAGGCAGAGACTGCGCATCGCAAGAGAGAACGGTCTTGCGGGGTCGCTAGCGCTCTCGGTATCGAAAGCAATCTGATCGGCAAAAGAAATTCCAAGCGGCGAATTTCAGAATTTTCGACCCCGATACCGATAGCGACTCCGACGCTGATGAGATTTTCCGCCACGCGAAAAACGATGAAAGGAAAGGCAATTTGGACCAGCGGCTTCTGGGCGGGCTGTGCGCTGTTCGGACTTGGCCAGGTGATTTCGTTCTATCCCGGTGCTGAATGCGGATGGTTCATCCTTGCCGGATTGCTCTGCATGTCTGGTTTGATCATCAGAGGCAAGGCGTACCGGATTGCTGCCATCATCCTCGTCTGCCTGTCGGCGATTTTAGCTGTCGCGGGCCACCGGCGTGGAGTTGATTACAGGAACAGGACGGAAACAAAGAAGCATCACAGACAAGAGGCAGAACCAGCAACCGCACCCTATTCGGAGCCCGCTGCGCGGTCTCCTCAAGGTTGAGTTGCACCGTCCGGTCGCCGACCGCGCCTTCCTGATTTCCTGATTTCCAGATCGAACCGGATTCAAGAATTCAACCCAGCGCGACGTTGTCGATGAGCCGGGTCTGACCGGCGAACGCGGCGAGGGCGATGACTACGCCTTTGCGCAGTTGCGCTATCGGCTCGAGCGTGTCTGGGTCGATGGCCGCGACATAATCCACCCGCAGGCCGTCAGCCGTCAGCACTTCGCGCAGCCTCATGCAGAGCGCCGCGCCGTCCGTCTGGCCGGCGTTGAGCGCCTCTTGCGCGGACCGCAGCGCGCGGCTCAGCCCCAGCGCGCGCCGGCGCTCGTCCGCAGAGAGGTAGCGGTTGCGGGAACTCAGGGCCAGACCATCCGGCTCGCGCACGATCGGCGCGACCACGATCTCGACCGGGAAGTTCAGGTCGCGGACCAGGCGCCGGATGATGGCCGCCTGTTGATAGTCCTTCTGGCCGAAAACAGCCACATGCGGCAGCACGAGATTGAAAAGCTTGGCCACGATTGTGCAGACGCCGCGGAAATGGCCGGGCCGCGAGGCGCCGCAAAGCCCGGTGCCCAGGCGCTCCTCCGTGATGTAGACGCTGTGGTCGGCGGCGTACATGTCGATCGCCTGCGGCAGAAATACCGCGTGCACGCCGGCCGCGCGGCAGAGTTCGATGTCGCGCTCGACGGTGCGCGGATAGCGGCTGAAGTCTTCGCTGGGCCCGAACTGGGTGGGGTTCACAAAGAGCGTCAGCACCACGCGGTCGGCTCGCGTCAGCGCGCAACGGACCAGCGAGAGATGCCCCTCGTGGAGGCAGCCCATGGTCGGGACACAGCCGATGCGACGCCCGGTGGCGCGCTGCTCCAGGGCCCAGCGCTGCATCTCAGCCAATGTCTCGATGATCTGAATGATGTCACCGTTCGAATGTCACGTGTTCGGCCCGGACCACGGGGACGGATTCGCCCCGCAACCACCAGGCCGGACCTTCCACTGTCACCTGCGCACCGACCTCCAGGGGGTTGATCGCAGCGGAACCGGCCTCCAGTAGATGACAAAACGTTACGATCCCGCCGGTGCGGTCGGGTCCGGCGATGCGATAGCGCGTGGCAGTGGCAGTCGCGTGGGGGAGGGTGAGGCGCAGGGTGCCGCTGATGCGGACGAGCCGGCCTTGTTGCGCGATGGCCGTGTTTACGCGCGCCGCCAGTTCCGGCGGCGGCGGGACGCAGGCAATGACGATGCTGTTGGTTTCTGATCCCCCTGCGACTGTGGCGGCGCGGTTGGTGTCGTCGACCAGCGCAGAAAGCAGACCGCCGGCCACGGACGACGGCAGGGGGCGCAACGGTGCAGGGACGGATGACGATGGAGCAATGTCCACGCGGCGGATCCAGAGATGGAAGCCGGGCGGCGGCGCGATCTTCAGCCAGTCGCCGACGCGACTGCGTGTTTCCACGGTAATGCCTTGATCCAGGCTGCCGACAACCTTGTAGGAGAGCCCGGGGCCGGAACGGAGCTGGGCTTTGTCGCGAAGCACCTCGCCTTTGCGGACCAGCTCGGCGTAGACCCAGACGCTGACCTCGGGCGGCGGCGTGATCGGGGTCCAGTTCCCCTCCAGTGGGCCGATCGCAGTCAGTTCCTGACCGGACTCCGCCACGCCGGCGACTTCGATTGTGTCAGCGTTGGGATAGCGCAGAGTGGTGCGGTCCGCCGTGACGCGCACACGGGTTTCCTCCGCAGCCAGCGCAGTTGCCAGCAACAGCGGCAGCAGGATAATGGGCGTGCTGCGCATGATCGGTGGCAAGGGTCAGCCGCGGGGCGTGATTACGCCTCGGGCTTGGTCTTGCGCAGACCGAAGCCGCGGTCGCCATCCTTCCACTGGCCGCGCTTCTTCAGAATTTCCACGCGCTCAAAACGCTTCAGAACATTGCGCTTGGCGACGATCTTGTTCGTACTCTTGAGGCTCGAATGCTGGCTCATGTCTCTCTCCACGCGTCGTCCGGCCCCAGTCGGAGCGCCCACTGCGCCATCGCCGTCCGCACCATCCGGCGGCTCATGCCGGTCAAAAAGAATTACTATAGCTAGAAAGAGGCCGGATTTCAAACGCAAACCGCGACCGGTGCCGGAAACGGGGGTGATGCAAGCGCTGGACGTTGTGGACACAGAGTTCACAGAGGAGATTGAGAACATAGAGGGACCTGCCCCTGAGTGACACTCTGTGTGCTCATCTCGGCTCAGTGGTCTCTGTGGCCACATTTCTTGTGCGCGCTGCCGAACTGCCGAGCGGTTTGGGCTTGCCGACTGGGCGGTCGGACACTATCATCCATCCACGTGTCTGCCACTCCGGTCGTTCTCATAGTGCGGCGGCTTTGTGCGAGGCAGTAAAGGGAAGAATAAACGCCATGATCGTTTCGACCAGTACGCTCTTCAAGCAGGCCTACGGCAAGTACGCTGTCGGCGCTTACAACATCAACAATCTTGAGCAGTGCATGGGGCTGTTCAAGGGGTGCATGGACAGCCAGGCTCCGTTCATCGTCCAGCTCTCCAAGGGCGCGCGCTCCTACACGCACAAGAAGCTGCTGGAGGGGATGCTCAAGACGGCCGACGAGATATTCCCGGACGCGGTCTTCGCCATCCACCTGGATCATGGCGATGAGGCCACTTGTATGGACTGCATTGCCAGCGGCGTCTACAGCTCCGTCATGATCGACGCCTCACACGAGAGCTTCGAGAAGAATGTCGAGATCACCAAGCGCGTCGTGGACGCGGCCCACGCCAAGGGGCTGTCCGTCGAAGCCGAACTCGGCCAGCTCGGCGGCGTGGAAGAGGACATCAAGGTCGAGGAGGCGCATGCCAAGCTGACGAACCCCGCCGACGCCGCGAAGTTCATCAAGCTCACCGGCTGCGACAGCCTGGCCTGCGCCATCGGCACCAGCCACGGCGCCTTCAAGTTCTCCGGCACGCAGGGGCTGCACTTCGAGGTGATCCAGGAGATCGGGTGCCTCTGCCCCGGCTTCCCGCTGGTCATGCACGGCTCGAGTTCGGTCCCGGCCGAAGAGGTCCGGCGCATCAACGCTGCGGGCGGCAAGATGCGGGATGCCAAGGGCGTGAGCGAGGCCGACATCTCCAAGGCCGGCAAGATGGGCGTCTGCAAGATCAACATCGATACCGACGGCCGCCTGGTCTGGACCCGCGTGCACCGCGAATTTTTCCGCGACTTCCCCGAGAAGTTCGACCTGCGCGATCCGGGCAAAGTCTTCATTGTCGAGTATGCCAAGTACATCGTGCACAAGAATCAGATTCTCGGCAGCGCCGGCCACCTGGCGGAGGTCCGGGACGCCTGCAAGAAGGCGAAAAAGTAGTTTCAACCGGGCGGCCGTTCTCGCGACTGTCCGCCCGAACCGTTTCTGGGGCCTGTGCGGCCTATGCAACCTGTTTGACCCGCAAAGGAGAGTTCCATGTCCAAGAAGATCATGGTCGACGGCAACGAAGCCGCCGCCGTCGTCGCGTACGCGTGCAGCGAGGTTGCTGCCATCTATCCGATCACGCCGTCTTCGCCCATGGGCGAATGGTCCGACGAATGGTCCGCCAAGCTCGCGCCGAATCTCTGGGGCACAGTGCCGCAGGTCATGGAACTGCAGTCCGAGGGCGGCGCCGCCGGCGCGGTCCACGGCGCGCTGACCACCGGCTCGCTGGTGACGACCTTTACGGCGTCGCAGGGCCTCCTGCTAATGATCCCGAACATGTACAAGATCGCCGGCGAGCTCACGCCGACCGTCTTCCATGTCACAGCCCGCTCGCTGGCCTGCCAGGCGCTCTCGATCTTCGGTGATCACAGCGATGTCATGGCCTGCCGCCAGACCGGCTTCGCCATGCTGGCCTCGAACTCCGTCCAGGAAGTCATGGACATGGCTCTGATCGCCCACGCCGCTACGCTCGAGTCGCGTGTGCCGTTCCTCCACTTTTTCGATGGCTTCCGCACCTCCCACGAGGTGCAGAAGATCGACGCGGTTGAAAACGAGACGATCCGCGCGATGATCGACGACAACCTCGTCGCTGCCCACCGCGCCCGCGGCCTTTCGCCCGATCGTCCATCCATGCGCGGCACGGCCCAGAACCCGGACGTCTACTTCCAGGGGCGCGAGACGGTCAACAACTTCTACGCCGCCACGCCGGCCATTGTCCAGAAGTGCATGGACAAATTTTCCAAGCTCACCGGCCGCGCCTACAAGCTGTTTGACTATGTTGGCGCTCCGGACGCTGAGCACGTCGTGGTGATCATGGGCTCCGGCGCGGACGCGATCCAGGAGACCGTGGAGCAGCTCGTGGCCAAGGGCGCCAGGATCGGCGTCATCAAGGTCCGCCTCTACCGGCCGTTCGACACCCAGTCTTTCGCGCGGGCCATTCCGCGCACGACCAAGACGCTCACGGTGCTCGACCGCACGAAGGAGCCGGGCTCCATCGGCGAGCCGCTCTACGTCGACGTGCGCACCGCCATCGGCGAGGTCATGCAGGACAAGCTGGCCGTGCTCGACCACTGGATCACGACCTTCGGCGGCCGCTATGGCCTCGGATCCAAGGAGTTCACCCCCGCCATGGTCAAGGCGGTCTTCGACAACGCCGCCGCGGCCAAGCCGAAGAACCACTTCTCCGTGGGCATCGTGGACGATGTCAGCAAGGCCAGCCTCGACGTGCCGGACTTCCACCTCGATCACCCCGGCCGCAAGGAGTGCATGTTCTACGGCCTCGGCTCGGACGGCACGGTTGGCGCCAACAAGAACAGCATCAAGATCATCGGCGACGACACTGACTTCTTCGCGCAGGGCTACTTCGTGTACGACTCCAAGAAGGCCGGCGCCATGACCGTCTCACATCTGCGCTTCGGTCCGGGGTTCATCCGCAGCCCGTACCTCTGCACCAAGGTCGATTTCGTGGCGTGCCACAATTTTTCGTTCCTCGAGAAGTACGACATGCTCGCGCAGGCCAAGGACGGCGCGGTCTTCCTGCTGGCCTCGCCGTTCGAGTCGGACGATGTCTGGAACCACATTCCGGACGAGGTCGCGCGGCAGATCATCACCAAGAAGCTGAAGTTCTATGTGGTCAACGCGCTCAAGCTCGACCATGAGCTGCACCTGGGCGGCCGCATCAACACCCTTATGCAGACGGCCTTCTTCAAGATCTCCGGCATCCTGCCGGAGGCCGAGGCCATCGACGCCCTCAAGAAGGCTGCCAAGAAGACCTACGGCAGGAAGGGCGACGCCGTGGTGCAGAAGAACTGGGACGCCATCGACGCCGCAGCCAATGCCGTGCGCGCCGTAAAGGTCCCGTCCCAGCCAGCCGGCAAGCTGAAGATGCCGCCCGTGGTCTCGGCCGACGCCCCGGCGTTCGTCAAGAATGTCACGGCCAGGATCATGTCGCAGAAGGGTGACGCCATCCCTGTCAGCGCCATGTCGGTGGACGGCACCTGGCCGACCGCCACCACGCAGTACGAGAAGCGCAACATCGCGACCGAGATCCCGGTCTGGGACCCGGCTGTCTGCATCCAGTGTGCGCAGTGCTCGCTGGTCTGCCCGCACGCCTCCATCCGCGTGAAGGCCTACGACCCCGCCGTGCTGGCCCAGGCGCCTGCCACGTTCAAGAGCGTGGACGCCAAGGGCAAGGAATACGCCGGCAAGAAGTTCACCGTGCAGGTCGCGCCCGAGGACTGCACCGGCTGCGGCCTCTGTGTGCAGCGCTGCCCCGGCGTGAACAAGGCCGTGGCCGGCCGCAAAGCCATCAACATGGAGCCGCAGTCTCCGATCCGCGAATCCGAGGCGAAGAATTTTGATTTCTTCCTCCACCGGATTCCCGAGTTCAACACTTCTCTGGTGGATGTCTCCACGATCAAGGGGAGCCAGATGAAGCGCCCCCTGTTCGAGTTCTCCGGCGCCTGCGCTGGCTGCGGCGAGACGCCCTACATCAAGCTGCTGACGCAGCTCTTCGGCGACCGCCTGCTGATCGCCAATGCCACGGGGTGCTCGTCGATCTACGGCGGCAACCTGCCGACCACGCCGTACTGCCAGCGCGCGGACGGCCGCGGTCCGGCCTGGTCCAACTCGCTCTTCGAGGACAACGCCGAGTTTGGCCTGGGCATGCGCCTGACGTGCGACAAGCTCAACGCCTATGCGCTGGAGCTGGTCGACAAGGCGCTGGCCGAGAGCAAGGACAAAGCCGAACTCCAGAAGATCCTGCAGGAGATCAAGGCTGCTGACCAGAAGACGCAGGATGGCGTTGAGGCGCAGCGTGGTCGCGTGGCAGCACTCAAGCCGATCCTGGAGAAGGGCAAGTCGTCCGGCTGCGCCACCTGCGGCCAGCTCCTGCCGATCGCAGATTACCTGGTGCGCAAGTCGGTCTGGGTGATCGGCGGCGATGGCTGGGCCTACGACATCGGCTACGGCGGACTCGACCACGTGCTGGCCACCGGCCGCAACGTCAAGGTGCTCGTGCTCGACACCGAGGTTTACTCCAACACCGGCGGCCAGGCCTCCAAGTCCACGCCGCTCGGCGCGGTCGCGAAGTTCGCAGCCGGCGGCAAGCCGCAGATGAAAAAGGACTTCGGCGCGATCTCCATGACCTATCGCAACATCTACGTCGCGCAGGTCTCGCTGGGCGCCAACCCCGTGGCCACGGTCAAGGCGTTTGCTGAAGCTGAGGCGTACGACGGCCCGGCGATCATCATCGCCTACTCGCACTGCATCGCTTGGGGCATCGACGACATGGCCAACGGCCTCGAAGCCCAGAAGAACGCGGTCAATTCCGGCCACTTCCCGATCTACCGGTTCAATCCGGCAGTCGAGGCAGGCCAGAACCCGCTGAAGCTGGACTGCAAGGCGCCGAGCATCTCCTTCAAGGAGACGGCGCTCACCGAGAACCGCTTCAACGTTCTCAAGAAATCCGACCCCGTTGCCTCGGACCGCATGCTGGCCCAGGCCGAGGAGATTTTCAAGCGGAAGTTTAAGATGCTGGAGACGCTCTCCACCCTGCCGCCGGCATAAGGCGCGCGCGGACGCGAGACATCGCAAAACGAAAAGGCCCTTGGTCAACGCCAGGGGCCTTTTCGTTTCTTGCACCAGGGTGCGCAAAAGGGCTCACGCGCGCAATCCCCCGCAACCCCACAAGGGGCATCGCAAAACGGAGCGGCGCGCTAGTCTTTGTCGGGTAGAGCAACAGGTTCGGCTAGGTAGTCCGACATGTTGAGCCCTGAGTAGATCCGGAAGAATTCCTTTTCCGTTTCGGCCTTCATTGCGGCATAAATCTTTGATTTCTTTCGCAGTGCAATTCCGTAGTCATATGCGTTGGGGTAGTATTCGTAATCCCGCCGGAAGCCGGCATCATCTAGTATTTGTGCCACGGCATATGTGTAGTCCCCGTGAGGGAACCAGATTAAATCAGGTTTGCGGGAAAGCACATACGCTGCGGAGAATCCGTGGTGGGCGATGGTTCGGTCATGCAAGCCGACGAGGTCAATAATGGTCAGGTGCGAAAACCGTGAACCAAGCCAACCGTACTCGGATGCGGTAAGTACGATTTCCGGGGGCATGCGTTCAAGCAGGTCGCTCACCGCCATGACACTATTCGACCAACCCAATGGAGGCAACGGACGATCCTGGGCTTTCCGATACTGTGTGACATGGTGGATGGCAGCGGGAGAGCCGATCACGTATTTCTCCCACAGGTCGGTGGCCAAATGCTTAAGGGGCGAAGATAGTGCCGGTAATAGAATCACAAGCCCCACAAGCAGGCGCCAGGTGATCGCAATGCATAGGGGCTGGGTTGGCGTTGTGATTGCGTAGCTCGAGATTGCCGTGAAGGCAGCAAGAAATAGAAACGCGATCGATGGGTAGTAGTACCGGCTTTGCCCGCCCATGATTTGTGTTACGGTGGCGTAGTAACCGAATGTGGCGATAACGACAACCGCTATGGCGAAAAGTTGCGGAAGTATCCTTTTGGAGGCTGTGCTCGCCAGAACCACGAGGCAAGGCATTGCCGCGGTGTAGAAGAGAATCATTTCTGTCATCGCGTTCCATTTGGTGGCGCCCACGTAGCCTTGATAAAATCCGCTGCCTTTTGCGAAGAAGGGCAGCGGCACAAAGTCAGCGAACAGGACCTGGTTGACGAGCAGACTAAATCCAACGAGAAGACCAAAGCACACCGCATACCGGACGGAATAACGCCACAGCGCCCGATTCGTGGCGACAAAGAAGAGCGGTGGCAGGAGCAGCGCATAGAGGCCATTGTCGGGGCGCGTTGCGTAAGATAAGAAGCCTGAGAAAAGACACAACACGAGTGCCGCTGTGGAGCGCCGTCGGGCAGCGATTACGATTGAGCACGCGAGAAGTGAATTGGAAAGCAGGGAAAAGGTCGTTTCCATCCCCGTCAAACTGTGATAGCGAAATGGTTGCACGAGAAGGAGGGAGGGCACGGCCAGTAACGGCAGCCATGACTTCCTCGACAATTCTCGTCCCTGAACTAAAAAGCCCAGCAAGGCCAGTGCCATCGCCGAGAGTAGGCCTGCAGCGAAAGACGTGATACTCAGCGCCATAGCAGCAGAGCAACCCGTCAGACCCAGAAACGCAGTGATCACAATCAGGTATACCGGGCTGGTGATTCCGTACGCCGGGCCATCGATTGAATTCCATGAGAAGCCTTCCCCGGCGAGCCAATGCTTGGCGTAGCGGGTAACCATGTACGCATCGTCAAGTGTTGTGTGCCCGACTTCACCTACTGTCGTCTTGACGTAAGCAGCGAGACTCAACAGCACGAAGACTGCGATGAGTGCGTTGTGCTTTGCAATGGTCTTCATTCGGTGTAATTTTTGAGGACCAAATAGAGCTATTGAGCCTGCTTCACGCAGTGACAACCCCTGTGTATGTCACCATGCTAGGGGTTTCGGGCAACAACGGTCAAAGGGTTTCCGTGGCAGTGCGCAGGTGCCCGTCTCAGGGTCTCATTTCTTTCTCGCTGAACGGATTTAGTTTTGCGGCACCTGCCAGCCGGTCTCAGGCGGGATAAGCGAACGCACGGATACTCCAGCCCGGCGGGCGATAGTCGTGATTTCAACACGATAGCGGAGAGTGAACAGGGTTGCGTGGAACTTCTTCTGCTTGAGTTAGGAATTTCCTCTTTTGGGCAGGTGGCCGTGCGCGGACCGTTCAGACCACTTGTAACAAGAGAATTCAACGATGAGCGGTATTACTTCACCTTGCATTGCGTTCTGACCGCCTCCAGTAGCCCATCCACCACTTTGGCCATGCGGATGAAGTCGAGCCTGTCACAAGTGTCAGCGGATTGGTGATAATCATGGTTTCGGTACATGGCAGTGTCGGTCACCATCACCGCCGGAAAACCGAATTCCCGGTAGTTGCGGTGATCCGAGAAATAGACTCCGGGTATCCGGCGCGGCAGGGAGGCGGACCAGATGGGCAGATCTGTGCCGCGTTTCATGCCGGTTTTGACGCTGCGGATCAGGGTGCGACTCGTGATGTCGCCGATGACGGAGACATAATTTCCGCGAGACGGATAGATTGCATATAGCAGCGGGGCGGGATAGGTCTGGCTCATGAAACGGTCGTCGAAGCGCCCGATCATTTCTACTGAGATCATGGCTTTTACGGCAACGCCCGTTCGCTTTAGCAGCTTGGCGTGCTGGTAGCTTCCCATGCCGGGCGTGGCAAAATACGGAGGTTCCTCTGTGCAGTAGGTCACCAGCAGCACGGTTGTTGCCGGAGCAGGACCTCGACCCAGCAACCGCGCGAGTTCCAGCACGCCGGCGATGCCGCTGGCGTTGTCGTCTGCGGCTGGCTCGCGGCCGCAGGCATCGTAGTGTGCCCCCACGATTACGCAGGCGCCGGTCGACGGGCCGAACCGGCCAATGACATTGTCGAACTTTTGCGTCCCTGCGCGATATTGCTGCGTCGAGACCTGTGCGCCGGCAGTGGCGAACTGCTGACTGATGTAAGTGGCGCAGCGCGCCAGGTTGGTCGTGTCGTCGCTGGATCGCGGGAAGAACGATTCGGACAGCATACGCACATGCGCCTGCAGCCTGACTGGGTCAGCAGTCGGTATTGGCGGCCCGCATCGTACCCAGACCGGTTGCGTCACCCAGAGGCCTGTGATGGCGATCGATGCAACGAGCAGAACCAGCACGCACGTGGCGCTGCAGAGAAACAGGCTCGACCGGGGGCGCAAAGGCGTGTCTGGGTTTCCGGTCATGTCGGCATCATTCCATGTCGCCCGATTTGACGTCAAATGTTTCCACTGTGAAGCGAGCGGCTGCCTAATGTGCAATGAGTCAACACATCGGAGTCGGGGTCGCTATCGGTATCGGGGTCGCCCACTCCAAGATCGTTTCTGAACGTGTTTCTACCGATCCAGTTGTTTTCGATAGCGATTCCGATAGCGACCCCGACCCCGATAAAAAGGTCGCTTCTTACCTACGCCAGATTCCGGCCGGTTACTTGTACGACTTGGGATCGATTCCCAGATGCCGGATGCGGTAGTTCATGATGCGCGCGGTGGTCTGCAGGAAGCGTGCGGCCGCGGCAGCATTGCCGCGGTGTTTCTTGAGCGCGTCGACGAGGATCTCGCGCTCGTAGGTTTCGACCAGCGTGTCCAGGCTGGCGCCGGTCTCCGGCAGGATGGCGGTGTGCGTGGCGTCGCTGGTCTGCAGGGTGGGGGGGAGCGTGTAGCCGTGGATCACGTCGTCCGCGGCCGTCAGCACGGCGCGCTCCATGCAGTTCTCCAGCTCGCGCACGTTTCCGGGCCAGTGGTACTGCATCATCATGTTGATGGCCGTGGTCGAGATGCGGCGGATGTTCTTGCCGTAGACCTCGGCGTACTTCTTGAGGAAGTGCTCGGCCAGGAGCAGGATGTCGGACTTGCGCTCGCGCAGCGGCGGCAAATAGATGGGGAAGACGTTCAGACGGTAGTAGAGGTCCTCGCGGAAGCGCCCGTCCTTCATGGCCTGCTCGAGGTTGCAATTGGTGGCGGTGACGATGCGCACATTGACGGTGATCGGCTGGTCGCCGCCGACGCGCTCGAAGGTGCGCTCCTGCAGCACGCGCAGGAAGCGGATCTGCACGGCAGGGGAGATGTCGCCGATCTCGTCGAGAAAAAGCGTGCCGCCGTTGGCCAGCTCGAAGCGCCCCTTGCGCTGCTGCTGCGCGCCGGTGAAGGCCCCTTTTTCGTGACCGAACAGTTCGCTCTCGATCAGGTTCTCGGGAAGCGCGGCGCAGTTGACGCCGATAAACGCGCCGTTGCGGCGGGCGCTGCCGAAATGAATGGCGCGGGCCACGAGTTCCTTGCCGGTGCCGGATTCGCCGCGGATCAGGACCGTGGCGGTGCTGTCCGCCACCTGGGCGATCTGGTCGTACACCTGCCGCATGGAGCGGGCGTTCCCCACCAAGTTGCTCGGCTGGTAGCGGTCGCCGAGCTGGCGGCGCAGGCGTTCGTTCTCGGCCACGAGCCCCTCGTGCTCGGTGAGCGTCTCGCGCATGGATGCCACGGCCTCGGCCAGCAGCCCGGCGAGAAGCAGCAGGAAGTCGCGGTCAGCCGCCAGCGCGAGGTCGTCGCATGACGGGCGGTCGATGCTCATGGTGCCGATTACCTGGCCGTGATGAATGATCGGCACACAGATAAATGCGTTGTTCTGGCCGGTGCGTGCGCGCGTGCGGTTCAGGAATCGCGGATCCTTGCTGATGTCCGGAACCACTTCGGACTTGGCGGTCTGCGCAACCGTGCCGGTGACGCCTTCGCCCAGCTTGTACTGGCCGCGCTGACACTCTTCGGTCGTGAGCCCTCGCGAGGCTTCGATCACGAACACGTCGCTGTCAGGCTGGCGCAGCGTCAGCGCGCCGCGCGAAAGCCCGATCTCGGTCTCCAGAATGTCGAGGACATCCTGCAGCAGACCGGAAACAGCCTGCCGATGCACCAATGCCTTCGACACCTTGTAAAGAACCGAAAGCTCTCGTGCTGCCCTGGTCTTGTCTTCCATGGATTCAACACTCCAGAGTAAAGGTCAGATTCGATATTCTTGTAGCAGCAACAGCTATATCGAAATCATATTCATATAGTCAAACATAAATGTATTGTTAATGCTACTGAACACAGATAAGTAATTTTGAAGTATTTTACATCAGCTCATGCTGCTACATAGCTGTTAGAATTTGACAGAATACATTCTTTTACGAGATGACGAATTGTGAAAATCATCGAATCAAGTTATATAATACAATTACGTATCGCGAAAATGAATATATTGATACATATTTGTCGTGTCATTGAAGTGGAATAAGTATGCAGCGTTCATAAACACCGTGAAATGCTGCTAATTACGAAATTGTCGATTTATTTCTGATCTGGCACATGAGGTGCGTTATTAATCTATTTGATGATGCGCAACGGATGGCAGAAAGAATGTATGCAGATGAATGTGTCTGATTTTCAGCAGCGCCCGCAGGCGCAGGGATTGTATGACCCATCGTTCGAGCGTGATGCCTGCGGTGTTGGATTCCTGGTCAATGTCGATGGCCGGCGCACGCACGAGATCGTGTCGAAGGGTGTTGAAGTACTGCGCAACCTGCTGCACCGTGGCGCAGTGGGCGGCGATCAGCTCACAGGCGATGGTGCGGGATTGCTGATCCAGATTCCGGACGCGTTTCTGCGCGCCGAAATGGCTCGTCAGAACGTGCAACTCCCTGCGGCTGGTTTCTATGGCGTGGGCATGTTTTTCATGCCGCGTGATGCCACCTGCCGCGCCACTTGCATGTCCGCGGTGGTGGCGGTATTCAAGGAGGAGGGGCTCTCCTTCCTTGGCTGGCGCGATGTGCCCACAGACGAGAAGGTGCTGGGGCGGCAGGCGTTCGAGAGCCGCCCAATGGTGATGCAGGCCCTGGTGGATGGTGCGGGGCTTTCGGGCATGGCTCTGGAGCGCCGCCTCTACCTCGCGCGCAAGCAGATGCAGCGGCGCGTGAAGCCGTTGCTGCCGCCTACGTCCGGTTTCTACGTGTCCAGCCTGTCGTGTCGCACCGTGGTCTACAAGGGGATGCTGATGGGCGGGCAGGTCTCCGGGTACTACCTGGACCTGAACCATGCGCAGGTCGTCAGTGCCGTGGCTGTGGTGCACCAGCGCTACAGCACCAACACCTTTCCGTCGTGGGACTTGGCCCAGCCGTTCCGCTACCTGGCTCACAACGGCGAAATCAACACCCTGCGCGGCAACCTCAACCAGATGCAAGCGCGCGAGCAGTCGCTGGCCAGTGAGGCGTTTAGCGACGACATCCACCGCCTCCTCCCCGTGATCGACCCCGGCGGTAGCGATTCCGCGGCGCTGGACAACGCCCTGGAACTCCTTGCCGCAAATGGCCGCACGCTGCCGCACGCCATGATGATGCTGATCCCCGAGGCGTGGGGCACCAAATACCCGGCTGGCCCGGACCAGAAAGGGTTCTTTGAATACCACGCTGGCCTGATGGAACCGTGGGACGGCCCGGCCACCGTGGCCTTCACCGACGGCGAGGTGGTCGGCGCCATCCTGGACCGCAATGGCCTGCGCCCTGCCCGCTACACGCTGACCAAGAGTGGCTTCATGGTCCTGGCATCGGAAACCGGCGTGCTCGACATCCCGGCAGCCGAGGTGGCGGAGAAGGGGGCTCTGCGCCCCGGGCAGATGATCGTCGTGGACATGACTCTCGGCCGCGTCCTGAAGAACGCCGAGATCAAGAGCCATCTGGCACGCCGCCAGCCGTACCGCCGCTGGGTGGAGGAGAACCGCGTTTCCATTCAGGGTCTTTTCGGTGCCGTGGCACCGGTGACGCCGGACGAGGCCACGCTGCTGTCGCGGCAGAAGCTCTTCGGCTACACCCGCGAGGATACCGGCGTCCTGCTGGAGGCCATGGCCTCGCGCGGTCACGAGGCCATCGGTTCCATGGGGCACGACGTGCCGCTGGCCGTCCTGTCCGAGCATCCGCAACTGCTCTTCCATTACTTCAAACAGCTCTTTGCACAGGTCACCAACCCGCCGATCGACCCGATCCGCGAGGAACTGGTGATGTCACTCATGACCTTCATCGGCAATCCGCCGAACATCCTCACGGAGCTGCCTTCGCACGCCCGCCTGCTGAAACTGCGTCATCCGGTCCTGTCGAACGAGGATCTGGCGCGCATCCGTGGCCTCAATCTTCCGGGGTTTCGCGCCCGGACGCTGCGCATCGGCTTTCCTGCGCAGGGGGATGGCGCGGCTCTGGCCGCCGCGCTGCGGCAACTGGCGGCGCGCGCCGAGGCTGCGGTGGAGAACGGTGAGACCCTGCTGATCCTCAGCGACTGCGATTTGCCGGCCGACGAGGCGCCGATCCCCTCGCTCCTGGCCATCTCAGCCGTCAACCGGCACCTGATCGCCAGAGGGCTGCGAACCGGCGCCGGCCTGCTGGTGGAGTCGGGCGAGCCGCGCGAGGTGATGCACCTGGCGCTCCTGCTTGGCTACGGCGCCACAGCCGTCAACCCCTGCCTGGCATTCGAGACCGTGGCCGCGCTGGCGCTGCGCGGCGATCTCGCTGCGGAGATCGGACCGGCCAAGGCGATCGAGAACTACATTGCCGCGCTCGGCGAGGGGCTGCGCAAGATCATGTCCAAGATGGGGATTGCCACGCTGCGCGGCTATCGCGGCGCGCAGGTCTTTGAGGCTGTGGGTCTCAGCCGCAGCGTGGTTGACGAGTATTTCACCGGCACCGTCTCGCGCGTGGAAGGGATCGCTCTGGACGGCATTGCCCGCGAGGCCGACCTGCGCTGGCAGGCGGCCCGGCGCTCCCCGGCGTTGGTGCTCCCCGCGGGTGGACAGTATCGGTGGCGGCACGACGGCGAACGCCACCTCTGGACGACCGATTCGATCACCAAACTGCAGCAGGCGGTGCGCGACAACGACGCCCGCCTCTACCGGGAGTATGCCGCGCTGATCAACGACCAGACGCTGCGGCAGGCCACCCTGCGCGGTCTCTTCCGCTTCCGCCCGGCCACGCCCGTGCCGCTGGCGGAGGTTGAGCCGGCCGAGGCGATCATGCGCCGCTTTGTGACTGGCGCCATGTCGTTCGGCTCGATCAGCCGCGAGGCGCACGAGACCATCGCCATTGCCATGAACCGCATCGGCGCGCGCAGCAACAGCGGCGAGGGCGGCGAGGACCCGGCCCGCTATCGTCCGGATCCGGACGGCGCTAACCGCTGCAGTGCCATCAAGCAGGTTGCCAGCGGTCGCTTCGGCGTCACGGCCGAATACTGCGTCAACGCCCGCGAGCTGCAGATCAAGATCTCCCAGGGCGCCAAGCCCGGCGAGGGCGGTCAGCTCCCGGGCCACAAGGTGAATGCCGAGATTGCCCGCGTGCGCCACTCCACGCCGGGTGTGACGCTCATCTCGCCGCCGCCGCACCACGATATTTACTCGATCGAGGACATCAAGCAGCTCATCTATGACCTGCGCAACGTCAACCCCGAGGCCGAGGTCTCGGTCAAGCTGGTCTCCGAGCTCGGTGTCGGCACCATCGCCGCCGGCGTGGCCAAGGCCGAGGCCGACCGCGTGCTGATCAGCGGCTACGATGGCGGCACCGGCGCCTCGCCGCTTTCGTCGATCAAGCATGCCGGCGCCCCCTGGGAGCTGGGGCTGGCCGAGACGCAGCAGACGTTGCTGCTCAACGACCTGCGCGACAAGATCCGCGTGCAGGTCGATGGCCAGATCAAGACCGGCCGCGACGTAATGATCGGCGCGCTGCTCGGCGCCGAGGAGTTTGGTTTCGCCACGGCCGCGCTCATCTGCATGGGGTGCGTGATGATGCGCAAGTGCCACCAGAACACCTGCCCCGTGGGCGTGGCCACGCAGGATCCCGGACTGCGCGCCTGTTTTCGCGGGAAGCCGGAGCATCTGGTGAACTTTTGCCGCTTTCTGGCGGAAGAGGTGCGCGAGCATTTGGCCCAGCTCGGCTTCCGCACGCTGGAGGAGGCGGTTGGCCGCGCGGATCTGCTCGAGACCAGCGACGCCATCAGCTTCTGGAAGGCGCGCGGGCTCGACTTCAGCCGCATCTTCTACCAGCCACCCGGCGACGCGCTGTGGCGTTGCGTACAGCCTCGCCGACACGACCTCTCCCGCACCTTGGATGCCGAGTTGTTGCCGCAGCTCGAGCCCGCCATCGCCAATGGCAACCGGATCGAACTCGACCGGTCGATCCGCAACGTCCACCGCGCGGTCGGCGCCAGGATCTCCGGCCGCATCGCCCGCCGGCACGGCCATGCGGGGCTGCCGGACGACACCATCGTTCTGCGGTTCCAGGGTGCGGCCGGGCAGAGCTTCGGCGCCTGGTGCGCGCATGGCCTGACGCTGATCCTCGACGGCGAGGCCAACGACTACGTCGGCAAGGGACTTTCCGGCGGCCGCATTGTGGTGCGCCCCCCGGCTGGCTCGGTCCTGGCGGGCGGTGGCAACACGATCGCCGGCAACGTGCTGCTGTACGGTGCCACAGGCGGTGAGGCCTTTTTCGGCGGCGCGGTCGGCGAGCGCTTCGCCATCCGCAACAGCGGCGCCACGGCTGTGGTCGAGGGTGTGGGTGACCACGGGTGCGAGTACATGACCGGCGGCCGCGTGGTGGTGCTCGGTCATACCGGCCTCAACTTCGCCGCGGGGATGAGTGGCGGCATCGCCTACGTGTACGATGCCGACGGCCTGTTCGACGTGCGCTGCAACCTGGAGATGGTGGATCTGGAGCCGGTCCGCCTGGCGGCGGACATTGTCGAATTGCAGCGCCTGATCGCGCGCCACGTGCAGGCCACCGGCAGTCGTCTGGGGCAGGAGATGCTTGACCGATGGGAGGAACACCTGCCGCGCTTCGTCAAGGTCTTCCCGATGGAGTACCGCCGCGTGCTGGGGCAGATGATGCGCGAGGACGAGAACACGGCGCGCGAGGAGATCGTCCATGGGTAAGCCCAGCGGATTTCTGGAATATGCGCGACAGGTGCCGGGCTACCGTCCGGTGGAGGATCGCCGGCACGATTGGCGCGCGGTGGAGGCTCCGCCGCTCGACGAAGCGATGAGGGAGCAGGCCGCGCGCTGCATGGACTGCGGCGTGCCGTTCTGCCATGGCTGTGGCTGTCCTCTGGCAAACGTGATCCCCGAGTGGAACGACCTCGTCTACCGCGGCCGCTGGCGCGAGGCGCTCGACCTGCTGCTGCTGACCAATCCGTTCCCGGAATTCACCGGCCGCATCTGCCCTGCGCTGTGCGAAGGGTCATGCGTGCTGGGGCTCAACCGCGAGCCGGTGGCGATCCGCTGCATCGAGCTGGCGATCGTTGAGCACGGCTTTGCCGAGGGGTGGATGGCGCCCCAGCCGCCCGCGGTTCGCCGGCCGGAAAGCGTGGCAGTCATCGGTTCCGGCCCGGCCGGGCTCGTGGTGGCGCAGGAGCTGAACCGGCGCGGTTTTGCAGTCACCGTGTTCGACGCCGCCCGCCGTCCGGGCGGCATTCTGCGCTACGGCATTCCGGAGTTCAAGCTGGAGAAGAGCGTGGTCGACCGCCGTATCCGCCTGATGGAGGCCGAGGGCGTGCGCTTCGAATGCGGCGTCGTGGTGGGCGAGGATCTCTCGCCGCGGTTTCTGCGCGACCGCTTTGCGGCGATCTGTCTGGCGGGAGGCGCGCGCGAACCGCGTAACCTGGCCGTGCCCGGCCGCGAACTGCGCGGCATCCACTTTGCCATGGACTACCTGCGGCAGCAGAACCGCCGCATGGACGGCGAGACCATCCCTGCGGCAGAGGCGATCGACGCATCCGGCAAGCGCGTGGTGGTGATCGGCGGCGGTGACACCGGATCCGACTGCCTTGGCACCGCGCTGCGCCAGGGCGCGAAGCAGGTGCTGCAGATCGAGATCCTCCCCGAGCCGCCCGCGGCCCGTGCGGCGAGCAATCCGTGGCCTGCCTGGCCGCTGATCCGGCGCGACTCCAGCAGCCACAAGGAGGGCGGCACGCGCCGCTGGTGCGTGAATCCCCGGGCGTTCGTCGGTCAGGATGGGCGCGTCACAGCCCTTTGTGCCGTGGAGGTGGAGTGGACGACCGGCACCGACGGCCGGTCGGCGATGGCGGAGAAATCCGGTACTGCATGCGAGATTCCAGCCGACTTGGTGCTGCTGGCCATGGGTTTTGTCGGGCCGCGCAAGGGACGGATACTGGCAAACCTTGGCGTGGCGCTGGACGCGCGCGGCAACGTTACCAAGGACGCTGACAATATGACCTCCGTGCCCGGTATTTTTGCCGCCGGTGACATGGCCCGTGGTGCCTCGCTTGTTGTCCGCGCCATGGCCGACGGCCTGATTGCCGCTCACGGCATCGAGCGCTACCTGGATGCCGTCAGCGATAAGTTGTCCGCCTAGCGCATTTTCAAGAGGCGCGTCTGCTCCGGCACTCAGGAAATCCGGAACGCGCGGCCCACGTGGCGTTGTTAACCGTGCCTCCTGATTTTCTGAGTTCCCGATTCGTACTACGCATCTCTTTGTCGTTCGGGTCGCGCGGAACTTTCTTGCAAATAGTTACCGTTCTGGTGCAGTATTTACATTATTAGGAGTTGGGTCTTTATTATGCGGCCGGCGGGTTGGCCGTTTGGGAACCGAATCTTCATGAAGCAATTGGATTTGACGGGGTCCTGGACGCTGCGGCGTGCAGGCCAGAAGAAGCCCATTGCCGCCGTGGTTCCGGGCTGTGTACACACCGACCTGTTGGCAGCTGGCTCGATCGAGGATCCGTTCTTTCGCGACAACGAGACACGCCTGCAGTGGATCGGCGAAACAGACTGGGTCTATGAGCGTATTTTTGACGTCGGCGACCTAGCGGATCTGCCGCGTGTGCTGCTGCGCTGCGAGGGGCTCGACACGCTGGCCACAATCAAGCTGAACGAGGTAAAAGTCGGTTGCGCTGACAACATGTTCCGCGTCTGGGAGTTCGATGTTCGGTCTGCGCTGCGCCCCGGCCGCAACCGGCTCGCCATCCGCTTCGATTCCGCCGTCCGCTATGCCGCCGGCCGGAACGCCGCGCGCCGGCTTCCGGAGCGCAACACGCGCCGCGAGTCCGTGGGCCGGGCTTGGCTGCGCAAGGAGCCGTGCAACTTCGGGTGGGACTGGGGCCCTGTGCTGGTAATGGCCGGCATCTGGCGCCCCATCCGACTGGTCGCATTCGACGTCGCCCGCCTGACGGATGTCGAAATCCGGCAGGATCACGCAAGGCCATCCGGCGTCTGGCTCGACATTGCTGTGACGGCCGAGGTGTGCGACGACACCGCTGCGCTCGATGCCTTGGTCGAAGTCCAGTACAAGGGTGCGGTGGTGGCCGGGACCCGCGCGAAGCTGGACCGGGGCGTGGCATGCACCACGCTGGCAATCCGGAATCCGCAGCTCTGGTGGCCCAACGGCATGGGTGAGCAGCCGCTCTACGAGGTGCACGTTACGCTCTGCCACGACTGCGTGGCAATCGACCGGACCATGCGCCGCATCGGTCTGCGCACGCTGCGCCTCGACCGCCACGCCGACAAGTGGGGCGAGTCGTTCCAGTTCGTCGTCAACGGCGTGCCGTTCTTTGCCAAGGGTGCCAACTGGATTCCGGCCGACGCGCTGATCACGCGCCTAACGCGGGTCGAATATGCCCGCCTGATCAAGTCGGCGGTCGTTGCCAACATGAACATGCTGCGCTGCTGGGGCGGGGGCATCTACGAGAACGACGCTTTCTATGACCTCTGCGATGAGTACGGCCTGTGCGTCTGGCAGGATTTCATGTTCGCCTGCGCGACCTATCCGGCGTTCGATGAGGCCTGGATGGCCAATGTACGGGCCGAGGCTGAGCAGAACGTCCGCCGCCTGCGCCACCACCCGTCCATTGCCCTCTGGTGTGGCAACAACGAGTTGGAGCAGGGGCGTGTGGCCGAGGCGTGGGACGATGGCCACATGAGCTGGGCAGACTACGGCCGGCTGTTCGACACGCTCCTGCCGGAGGTGGTCAGGCGACTGGATCCAGCGCGCGACTACTGGCCCGGCAGCCCGCATACGCCGCTGCCTGGCAAGCGCACGGAGTATAACGATCCGGCTCGCGGCGATGCGCACCTTTGGGAGGTCTGGCACGGGCGCAAGCCGTTCGAGTGGTACCGCACCGCCCAGCATCGCTTCTGCAGCGAATTCGGCTTCCAGAGCTTCCCCGGCCCGCGCTTGGTGGCTGCCTGCACCGTGCCGGAGGACCGCAATGTCTCCAGCCCGGTGATGGAACACCACCAGCGCAGCGGCAACGGCAATGCGGTCATTTTGCATTATCTGCTGGATTGGTACCGTATGCCTATCGGCTTTGAGAACACCCTGTGGCTCAGCCAGATCCAGCAGGGGGTAGCCGTCAAATACGCGGTCGAGCACTGGCGTCGCAACCGACCTTGCTGCATGGGCGCGCTCTACTGGCAGCTCAACGACTGCTGGCCTGCGGCGAGCTGGTCGTCGGTGGACTACGCTGGCCGTTGGAAGGCACAGCACTACCTGGCGCGCCGCTTTTTCTCACCGGTGCTGGTTTCCGGACTCGAGAACGCGGAGGAGGGTACGGTCGAGATCCATCTTGCCAATGACCTGCTCCGGCCGTTCCGGGGTGAGGTGCAGTGGCGTGTGACACAGGTCAACGGTACGCCGCTGCGCGAGGGGAAGCGCAAGGTCGCCGCAGAAGCCAACGCCAGCGCCTGTCAGACCGTCCTGAAGCTGGCGGATCTCCTGAAGAAATACGGCCCACATGACTTGCTGGTCTGGCTGACGGCGTTGGATGCGCAGGGCGGGCAGGTCTCCTGGAACCTCGTGACCTTCTGCCGCCCGAAACGGATGGAGTTCCTGCCGCCGCGGATTCGCGCGGATCTGCGGCCATGGGACGACAACAGCTATGCCGTGACGCTCACAGCCCGGCACCCGGCGCTCTGGGCCTGGCTTTCGCTCGAGGGGATGGACGCGAAGTACGACGACAACTTTATCTGCCTGGAACCGGAGCGCCCGGTGCGCATCCGCGTGACACCTGCCACGCGCTTGAAGATGGATGCCTTCCGTCAGGCGCTGCGCGTGTCATCGCTGCATGACACCTACCAGGAACAGACGCGGCCGGAAATGGTCACGCCATCACCGGCACCTGCACCGATGCCCCCTGCCTCCGCTCGCCTCCTCATGGCGCGGAAAAGATAGTCATTGGGCATTGAGGACCGCATGGCCACATCGGGCTCGAAATCGCTATCGGGATCGCTGTCAAAGAACAGCTGCTGAGGCAGCCGGAATGCGCAGTCTTCCTTATTCCACAAGCAATCGATCCCGATTTCGATAGCGATTTCGACACCCATTGACTTGCAGGTTCTTACCTGTTTTCAAAAAGACAATAATCGAATCTGGGACGTGCGTTCTGTCCCCAAGCCAACGTGCCACCACTGTCCTCTGCCAACTGCTCGACTGCTCACTGATTACTGCCCACTGCCTCTCTTCTCGCCCCGCCCATCCGCCTTCGGCAGCGTGTCGAGCACCAGCCGGATCAAGGCCATCTGCTTGTCCATTTCGGCGTTGTCCGTGAGCGTCAGGCGCAGCACGGTTGCCTCAATGATGGCATAGAGCGTCTCGGTGGTGGATCGTACGTCCAGTGGGGCGAACTCGCCGGCGCGGATCCCCTTGATCAGCAGGTAGTAGAGCGCGGCCTTGAGTCCGCGGGTGTGGCGGGCGACCACCCAGCGCAGCGATTTTCCGGAACGCTTGACAGACAGCGTGTACTCGACGATGACCAGCAGCAGGTCGCGCTGCGTGAAAAGAATCTGAAAGACCTCCGTGATCACGGCTTCCAGTTTTTCGCGGTAGGAACCGGGGCGCGCGAGGATTTCGCGGTATTTTCCGACCAGTTCAGTCGTGGCAATGGTCACGGCGCCGTCGAAGATCTGGCGCTTGTGGCGGAAGTATTTGTAGAGCGCGGTGCGCGCCAGGCCGCAGCGGTCAGCGATGCGCTGGAAGGTGACATCAGCATAGCCGGCCTCCGCGAACAGCCGCAGCGCCTTGTGCAGGATTTCGCGCCGCCGCGCCTCGTGGTCGACCAGAATGGCCATGGCTTGCCCCTGCCCGTGTCCGAAAGTTGCCACATCATACACATTCGTCTCCCATCCGTGCAAGGGTGACCCAATGCGTGGACGCCAAAATTGTATTTCTCGGCGTCGGGGTCGCTATCGGTATAGAATTGTCCAGCCTTCAGTCTTCAGCCGAACAACCGATTCGACATCGATACAATCGTTCTGACTTCTGCATTGCACCCACGCATCGGGCGTCGTAAGGTAACGAGCGAAGCGTGCGAAAGACATGAACGAATCGGTCATTGATGTGCAGGATGTCTGCTTCTCCTACGCGGGGCAGGAGGTGCTGCACAATGTCACCTTTCAGGTCCCGGCGCGGGCGTTTGTGGCGGTGGTGGGTCCCAATGGCGGCGGCAAGACCACGCTGCTGAAGCTGATTCTGGGCGAGTTGGCGCCGCGCTTTGGCCAGGTGCGCGTACTGGGTGGCGCGCCGCAGAAGGTTCGCCGTCGCATCGGCTACGTGCCGCAGGCGCTGCAGTTCGATCCCGGCTTTCCGGTCTGCGCCCGCGACGTGGTGTTGATGGGGCGGGTGGACCGCCATTGCGCCGGGCCCTATCGCCGCGCGGACCGCCAGGCCGCCGCTGCCGCCCTGGCGCAGGTGGGGATGGCGCAGTGCGCGCGCCGGCCGTTTGCCGAGCTCTCGGGCGGCGAGCGCCAGCGCGTGCTGATCGCGCAGGCGCTGGTCTCGGGGCCGGAGCTGCTGCTGCTCGACGAGCCAACTGCCAGCGTGGACCCGGCCGCCACCCGCCAATTGCACACGCTCTTCCGCGAACTCAAGACCGACCGCACGATCGTCATGGTCTCGCACAACCTCGGCGCCGTCACCGGCCACGCCACGCACGTGCTCTGCGTCAACCGCGCCGCGGAGATGCAGACGCTGGCGGATGTGACCGCTGGCACGGTGCGCGAGACTGCGGGCGGTGAGATCGCCCTGCTGCAGCACGGCCCGGAATGCCACGTGATCGACTCCTCGGCGGCGCTGGATGCGCCTCATCATGGCGCAAGGGAGGGGGACGCATGACCTTCCTGCACGACCTGCTTCGCTTTCCGTTCCTGCAGTACGCCGTGCTGGCCGGCGCGCTGACAGCCGTGGCTGGCGGCGTGGTGGGGAGTTTGGTGGTGGTGCGCCGCACGACCTATCTGGCTGGCGCGATCTCGCACTGCGTGCTGGCCGGGCTTGGGCTGGCGCGGTATCTCCAGCGCGGCTGCGGTATCTCTTGGTTCACCCCCATGCTCGGCGCGGCGCTGGCAGCCGTAGCGGCCGCGGCGCTGATCGCCTGGCTGACCATGCGGCAGCGGCAACGCATTGACACGGCCCTGAGCATGGTTTGGGCCGTAGGCATGGCCATCGGCATCTCGTTCCTTGCGGCCACGCCCGGGTATCAGGACGATTTGATGAGCTACCTCTTCGGCAGCATTCTGCTGGTGGACCCTGCGGAGCTGGCGCTCATGGCCGGCCTCGATGCGCTCATCCTGCTGGCGATTGGGCTGTTCTACAACCAGTTCCTCGCCATCGCCTTCAATGCCGACCACGCACGCCTGCGCGGTGTGCGCGTGGCGCTGTTCGAAACGATCTTCCTGCTGCTGACCGCCCTGACCGTGGTGCTGCTGGTCAAGGTTGCAGGGATCGTGCTGGCGCTGGCGTTGCTGACTCTGCCAGCGGCTACGGCCGGGGTGCTGACGCGCCGGCTGGTCCCCATGATGGCGCTGGCAGCGGGCATTTGTTTTGCCATGACCTGCGGCGGCCTGGCCCTGAGCTACGGGCCGGAGTGGCCGCCCGGCGCCACGATCGTTGAACTCGCCGCGGGTGGCTACCTGGTTGCGGTCGGCATCCGGAAGTTGCGGCGGCACGCGGCAGGTGGTTGAAGCGCGCCCACGCGGGGACCGCCCGGGTCACCAGTGCGCCTACCGACCACCGGTCAAAACGAAACGGGGCGGCCGGAGCCGCCCCGTTTGCAATATTGACTTTTCTGTAGGAAAAATCAATAGCCGTACACCGCGCTGTCGCCGAGCAACTCCTCGATGCGCAGGAGCTGGTTGTACTTGGCCATGCGGTCTGTGCGCGAGAGCGAGCCGGTCTTGATCTGGCCGGCGTTGGTCGCCACGGAGATGTCCGCGATGGTGGCATCCTCGGTCTCGCCCGAGCGGTGGCTGGTGACCGAGGTGTAGTGGGCCTTGTGGGCCATCTCGATGGCGTCGAGCGTCTCAGTGAGCGTGCCGATCTGATTGACCTTGATCAGGATCGAGTTAGCAGCGCCCTCAGCGATGCCGCGGCTGAGGAACTTCACGTTGGTAACGAACAGGTCGTCGCCCACGAGCTGGCAGCGGGCACCGATCTTCTTGGTGAGCAGCTTCCAGCCGTCCCAGTCGTGCTCGCTCATGCCGTCCTCGATCGAGTCGATCGGGTACTTGTTGATCAGCTCCGTGAGGTAGGCGACCTGGTCGGCGGAAGAGCGCTTCACGCCGGCCTTCTTGGCGCCGCGCTTCTCGGTCTCGAACTTGCCGTAGTCGTAGACGCCGTCCTTGAAGAACTCGGACGCGGCGCAGTCGAGCGCCAGCGAAACCTGGCCGCCCTCGGCCTTACGGCCGGGCTTGTAGCCGGCCTTCTCGATGGCCTTGAGGATGGTCTCGATCGCGTCCTCGGTGCCGTTAAAGGTCGGGGCAAAGCCGCCCTCGTCTCCCACGGACGTGTTCAGTCCGCGGTCCTTCAGCAGCTTCTTGAGGTTGTGGAACACCTCGGCACCCGTGCGCAGCCCCTCACGGAAGCAGCAGGCGCCGACCGGGCGGATCATGAACTCCTGGAATGCGATGGGGGCGTCGGAGTGCGATCCGCCGTTGACGATGTTCATCATCGGCACCGGGAGGACCTTGGCGTTGGTGCCGCCGATGTAGCGGTAGAGCGGCATGCCGACATATTGCGCCGCGGCCTTGGCCGAGGCCAGCGAGACGGCCAGCAGGGCGTTGGCGCCGAGCTTGCTCTTGGTCGGGGTGCCGTCTAGCGCCAGCATGCGGCGGTCGATCTGGACCTGGTCCGTTGCATCCATGCCGAGCAGCTCGGGGGCGATGACTTCGTTGACGTTCTTGACGGCGTTCAGCACGCCCTTGCCGAGGTAGCGCTTTTTGTCGTCGTCGCGCAGCTCGATGGCTTCGTTCTCGCCCGTGGAGGCGCCGGAGGGGACTGCCGCGCGGCCGACGATGCCATTTTCCAGCCAGACGTCCGCTTCGACCGTCGGGTTGCCGCGGGAATCCAGGATTTCACGTGCTTTGACTTCGACAATACTTGACATGACTTGGATCTCTCTGATGGTTGGTATACACTGAATCGCAATCGCGCAAAGCGCCTCGAATTCGATAAGCGTAGTGAATGGGCTGCGCGAATGCAAGGGGATGATTGCATGGCCGGCATGACGGAAACCACCCGGGCGTCCCGCACGGTGTTCCAGGGGCGGGTGCTGCGGGTCGACGTGCTCGACATCGAGCTGACCGGCGGTCGGCGCTCGACGCGCGAGGTCGTGCAGCACCCCGGCGCGGTGGTCGTGCTGGCCGAGCGTCCGGATGGGCGTTTCGTGCTGGTGCGGCAGTATCGCACGGCGATCGGCGAGGTATCGCTCGAGATGGTGGCCGGCGGCTTGGAGCCCGGCGAGGCGCCTGAGGCCGCGGCCCGGCGCGAACTGGTCGAGGAGAGCGGCTACGTGGCGGAATCGATCCGCCCGCTCGGCGTGATCGTGCCATGCCCCGGCTATTCTGCGGAACGCCTGCACTGCTTTGCCGCGCGCGTCAGCCAACTGCCAGGCGCCACACGCCCGGATTTCGACGAGCAGGTCGAGGCTGTCATCCTGACGCGCGCGGAGATCGAGGCGGCCATCATGTGCGGCGAACTGAAGGACGCCAAGAGCATCGCCATCTGGCATCTGGCGCAACCGATGCGCTACTCAGAGCAAGATATTGCCTCAATGGTAGGGCGCGCACTCCCTTGCGCGCCGCTTGCTGTAGCGGCGGCTGTGTCAGCCGCCGGTCAAAGTGGCAGCGGCGTCTCGCCGCTGCATTTGTCCCATCCGTCCCCCACGTCCGGTCATCCCTAACCGCTCGTGCAGGTGGTTCATATCTCCCCCAAACCTTCAGCGTTCTCTCTAGCCAAGTCCGACCAAAATCCGGTGGTTGGGGGATGATTGACGATTACCTGCACGTCTGGCAGACTCCCCGCCATGACTTCGCTGAGCCATACCATTTTGGCATGCTCTCTCCCTGTGCGGGCCGATTTCAGCCGAAAAGCGATTTCTTATTAATCCTTATGAACGAACTAAATCCTGCTATCCCACCCATGGAAGTCGCTCCGTTGACGGCCTATAAAGACCGTTCCACCGGCCTGATTGTCTTCGGCATCCTGACCATGCTGCTGGGCTGTCTCGTCGGACTGCTTGTGCCTCTGATGTTGTTCGGGCAGATGATGGCGGCCAAAGCCCCGAATGCACCACCGGTCAATACGGCGGTGATCCTGCCGGTAGCAACCATGTATGGTTGCCTCGCCGTGGCATTGATCTGGCTGGGTATCGGCTCCATCAAGGCGCGCCGCTGGGCGCGCGCAGTATTGCTCATCTTTTCCTGGAGTTGGCTGGTCATGGGCGTCTTCATGACGGTCGTCACGCCATTCTTTATGGCCAAGGTGTTCGCCAACCTGCCGCCCAATGCCAAGACCGGTCAGCCGGCTATGCCACCGGCGGTTATCACTGGAATAATCGTTTTCATGGTTCTGTTCTTTGGTGTCTTCTTTGTCGCGGTGCCGGCTGTCTGGACGTTCTTCTACAACAGTCGCCATGTGAAGGCCACCTGCGAGACGCGTGATCCGGTAACTCGCTGGACGGATGCCTGTCCTTTGCCGGTGTTGGGTTTTTGCCTGTGGTTGTTGCTTGGCGTGCCATGGATGCTGCTCATGCCCATTATAGGTCATGGCGTGATGCCGTTTTTTGGAAGGTTCCTCACCGGCCTGCCCGGCTCGCTCGTATGTCTGGCAATCGCCGCCATCTGGGGCTACGCCGCCTGGCTGTTGTATCACCTCGACAGGCGGGGCTGGTGGCTCATCCTCATTGCGCTGGTGGTCATCATGGTGTCCAACGTGATGACGTATGCGCACCATGACATCAGTGAGATGTATCAATTGATGGGCTATCCGCAGGCGCAGATTGATCAAATCCAGAAGACGGGCCTGCAGACGGGAAACCACATGACCTGGTTTATGGCACTGGCCACGCTGCCGTTTCTGGGCTATCTCGTATTCATCAAAAAGTATTTGCGCAAAGAGGCCTCGGGGTCTAATCCGGACATTCGACATTGAAGCCTGCACGCCGGGGCCATGCCTGCAAGCGAGAGGGTGGGGGACAACGCCCCCCTCATACAATTATCGGGTATTCAATTGGCGACGAACACGAAAGCCTAGCCATTAGCCCATGCGAATGTCGTAGATTAACGTACCATGAATAACAAAAGTCTGACTTGTTTGGGAAAGACATCTGGCCGGCCACTCACAGAATTCGATTCCGAAATCGAGGCCCGCGATGGTGCGGACTTCGCAAAAACGGAACACGGGCAGGCGCTCGAACCCTACCAGTGTCGAAAGTGTAACAAGTGGCACATTTCGCCCAAGAACCGCCAGACGCCATCAGAAAAGTGCCTGTATTGTCGGGGTTCTGACGGACAAGAGAAAGATTCCTACAGCACAGAAGAAGGCGCCATTCGGCGAACAGAAATTATCAGGGATCAGAATGGACCCTCGCTTCGCGCATATCGATGTCCGCTTGGCAACGGCTGGCACCTGACAAAGTCATGAACGGCTAAGCCGTCCAGTAACAAATCACGCCCTCCGCCGTCGCCCATCCGTAGTGTAGCGGCGGCTGTGTCAGCCGCCGTCAGAAAGTGGCAGCGGCGTCTCTCCGCTGCATCCCTCGCCTTACCATCGGCCACGGACCACTCCGTCCATGGTGGCCGTTCAGATCCCGACGCCGATTGACAGCCCATCTCCAATCGCCATACTGACAACCATGCCGCATGATGCCCATCCATGCGAACGGCTAGACTCCCCACCCGGGAGCGTGGGCGTCCCGCCCGCATCGTGCGTACCCCGCCACAACCTTGACACCCGCCACGGCCGGAGCGTACCGTTGGAATGAAACGCGATCCTGTGTGATTGCGAATCGGAAACCCGGAAATTCCGATTGGCGGACGATATAACGTTCGGCATGGAGGAACAAAATGCGAGTCGCAATCGGTGCCTATAGCCTCCTGCTCATTTCGGCAGCGTTCGCTACAACCAATGAAGACATTCGTTTTCTGGATAATGTTCGGACCGAAGCGAAGCACTATTCTCCGGCAGAATTGAAGATGTGGAACCTTGGCGCAGACAGAGCGCGCGCCGCGGTGCCGGAGTCGGCAGATCACCGAAATCTCGAACATATGCGCCTCCTGGTTGCGGCCAATCCCGACCGGTACGAGGGATACGTGATGTACGGTCTTCACTTCTTCATCGAAAAACGATGGGATGTTGCCGTTGCGGCGTATGACAAGGCGGCGGAGATCATCCGACTGGATAAAATTACGAACACCGTCTCATTTTCCCAGTACTACGATGCATCCCTCTTGGGTTTGTTCGCACAAGAACGTCAGAAGGACAAGAGCCATGCGCTCAAGACCTTCGAGAAACTGGTTACATACGATTTCACAGTTTTTGACAGAGAACCAAAACTCGCACCATATCTCTCGTTGGTCGTGATGGACTACTACACCCTGAATGATTCGGCCGCGTGTCGAGCGCTGATTCAACGTGCTCAATCCCTCACAAACTTGCCACCTGATGTGTCGGCAACCCTTGCTCAGATGCTGGAGAGAATCGCTAATAAGGGCGAACACGCCGGCGCAGACTAGCGTTGCTTCGCGCAGCAGTCTGAACGGTGCCGTCTCAACTCCCCGTCGCGGCAACCTTGCGCAAAGCCGCTTGGGACCGCTCCGCAGGCTGCGCTCACCCGCGCGTCTTTACGCTGCGGGCGCCGCGCCTGAAAGCCCACCGGCCGGCGCATGATTCTGGTCCTGGCTGACTTCGGGCAGCGGCATACCGCTCGCCCGCGCGTCCGTCCCCAGCCTCCCGCGTCCGCCTCCGTCAATGATGAATCCCGCCGTTCCGGCGGCGCGCCTCGCGAGACGTGTTCGGTTGTGTTGCCTAGAGTCCCGCCCGCATCGATCACCAGTTGACACGAGACAAAGAACGGAAGTAACATTTTCACGTTGACCTCCGACAAGTATTGCGAACAATGTGCCGTGCTTCCTGTATGCGAGGTCTTGGGGTCGTATCTATCGCGCCGTGAAAAGTTCGTAGTCGAGGGAGACGCAGAAAGCGAGGAAATTGACTGAATGAGTCCCGCCGTCTGGGATGACGGCACGAGAAAGGTTAAACACCTTTTTCGGATGCGCGCCGAAAAATAGACACGAAACACCGGTCACACCGCCGCAATTTTGCTGTAACTCGTTGATGCACGGTCAGATGCGATAAATCACGTCCGGAAGTAAGGCCTGTTTTGTGTCTAATTCTGTCTAGTTCTGTCTAAACTAAGGCAAACGCATCTTGTTACGGTTGAGCGATCTTGTTGTGAGCGTATCGGCTGAAAAGGCCTTGTAACAAAAGTACTGACGCAATGGCGCTTAATGATTTGCAACTAGGTGCTGTGCAAAGAGATAAGTAAAATATAGCAGCAGCGTAAAGCTCGAAAAATTTACATTTTGTTACATGCGACCAACTTGGGTCGGCGCATGACGGTCCAGGTCATTGACACTCCGCACGGTGTCTGCCATTCTGCGCCCCGTATGGAGCCGCTGCTGCATGTGGAGAATCTGAGTGTGCGTTTCCGTCGCGATAAGGTCGTGACGGAGCCTGTGCGTGGCGTCTCGTTGTCGATCGCGCCGGGCGAACGCCTGGCGTTGGTGGGCGAGAGTGGTTGCGGCAAGAGCCTGACCTGCCTGGCACTGACCGGGCTGTCGCCAACCGACCGCGCCGAACGCACTGGACGCGTGTTTTTTTCCGGCCGCGACCTGCTGGCCCTCAATTCCGCCGACCTGCGCGCGGTCCGAGGTCGAGACGGCATCGCCTATGTCTTCCAGGATCCGACCGGGTCGCTGAACCCGGTCATGCGCATCGGTGACCAGATCGCCGAATGCCTGGAAGGTCCGCGGCGCAGCCGCTGGGCCGCGGCAGCTCAGTTGCTGGGGCGTGTGGGGTTGCCGGAGCCGGAACGTGCGGTGCAGGCCTACCCCTGTGCGCTCAGCGGCGGCATGCAGCAGCGCGCTATGATCGCCATGGCGTTGGCCTGCCGGCCGCGGCTGCTGATTGCCGACGAGCCGACCACGGCGCTGGACGTCACTACCCAGCAACAGGTGCTGGACTTGATCGACGAGCTGGCGCGCGAGACCGGCATGGCGGTATTGCTGGTGACGCACAACCTCGGGCTGGTGGCTGGCCGCGCAGACCGCGTGGCTGTGATGTACGCGGGGCAGGTGGTGGAGAGTGGGCTCGTGACTGACGTACTGCGCGGGCCGAGGCATCCGTACACCGCCGGTCTGCTGGCTGCCGTGCCGCGCTTGGACGGTCCGCGCGACCAGAATCTGACCGGCATTTCCGGCACCGTGCCGTCGCCGGACGCCTGGCCTACCGGCTGCGCCTTCGAGCCGCGCTGCGCCTTGCACATGGAGAAGTGTACAGCCCCCCCGCCTGTGGCGGAGGCGGACAGTGGGCGGTTGGTCAGATGCTGGTTAAAGGCGGGTTGGGCTGAAGGCTGAAGGGTAGGCCGGCGCACCCTCGCGCCGAGCCCAGCAAGGGGACTTGACCTGAACGAAATCGAAGGGCTGCGGCGAGGACGCCGCGCTATACTTTTGCGGCTGCGCTAACACATGAGAAACGAAAGCCACTCTCAACCGGACAGTCTATAGCCTACAGCCCACCCCATGAACCTCCTCTCCATCCAAAACCTTACCGTCCGCTATCCGCGTCCCGGCGGTCAGCTGCTGGAGGCATTAAAGACGGTTTCGCTGCACGTGGAGGCGGGCGAGTCAATGGGGATCGTGGGCGAGAGCGGGAGCGGGAAGTCCACGTTGGCCAAGGCGATCGTGGGGCTGGTGAGACCGCACAGCGGGCAGATCCTGTACGAGGGTGTCGAGCTGTCGCGGCGTACGCACGCGGAGCGTGAGGCCTGCTGTCGGCGCGTGCAGATGGTTTTTCAGGACGCGATCGGCTCGCTGAACCCGCGCATGACCGTGGCGGCCATGCTGGAGGAGGTGCTGCGAGTGCATCGAATTACGAATTCGGAGGAGTCATTGGGGACAAGAAAAGACTCCGCATTTGCCTCTGAAGTCCTGCATCTCCTCGACCAGGTTGGGCTTCCCCCGGAGGTGGCAAGGGCATATCCGCGCGAACTGAGCGGCGGGCAATGTCAGCGCGTGAGTCTGGCACGCTGCCTGGCGCTGGGACCGCGGGTGCTGGTGGCGGACGAACCCGTGTCAGCTCTGGACGTCTCCGTGCAGGCGCGGGTGCTGAACCTGCTGCGCGAACTGCAGCAGCGGTTGGGGTTGGCGCTGCTGCTGGTATCGCACGACCTGGCCGTGGTGCGGACCGTCTGCGACCGCGTCTGCGTGCTGCGCGACGGCGTGATCGTGGAACAGGGGCGTGTGGTCGACGTGCTGGAGCGCCCCAGCCACCCGTACACCCGCGAGCTGCTGGCTGCTGTGCCTGACGTGGGGCGGGGGCTGGCGGGACGGGAGCAGGGGTCAGTCATCAGTGTCCAGTGAGCAGTAAACAGTGAGCAGTAGCAAAGCGGACCAATCAGCCACAAAAGACGATTTATTCGTTGATCTGTCAAACGGCCCCGCATCGATCACTGCTCACTGATCACCTTGGCGCGTGACCTTGCCTTCGCCTTGTGGCAAACTACGCGATATTAACGGGGCGGCGTACCGGAGCGGCTTTCATGGATACTCGCAAAAAATCACGGCGGCGCGTGGAGATGACATCGGAGTCGCTGTTTGAGGATTTTTCCTGGCATCTGCGCTACACACTGGCCAAGGATCGGTTCAACGCCACGGACCATGACCGCTACATGGCGCTGGCGTGGACGGTGCGCGATCGCCTGATCGAGCGCTGGTCCCTGACGCGTCAGGCGCACCGCGGCCGCAACGTGAAGCGCGTCTACTACCTGTCGCTCGAATTCCTGATCGGCCGGCTGCTGGGCAACAATGTAATCAACCTCCAGATGGAGGAGATCTGCCGCCAGGCGATGTCCGACGCAGGGCTCGATTGGAACGACCTGCGCGACTACGAGTCTGACGCCGGCCTGGGCAACGGTGGCCTCGGTCGGTTAGCGGCCTGCTTCCTGGACTCCATGTCCACGCTCAAGATCCCGGCCATTGGGTACGGACTGCGCTACAACTACGGGATCTTCAAGCAGAAGATCGTCAACGGCGCCCAGGTGGAGGAGCCGGACCACTGGCTGAAGAACGGCTTCCCTTGGGAGATCGTGCGGCCCGAGCACACGCAGATTGTGCGCTTCGAGGGGCGTTTGGAGACTGTCGACATTGATGGGCGGCAGGTGTGGATGTGGGTCGACACCAAGCCGGTGCTGGGGGTGCCGTATGATCTGCCGATCGTTGGTTACGGTGGCGAGGTGGTCAACACCCTGCGTCTCTGGTCAGCTCAGGCCACGGACGAGTTCAACTTCGACGACTTCAACCGCGGCTCGTACGTCGAAGCGGTCGAGAAGAAGGTACTGGCCGAGAACCTGACCAAGGTGCTCTACCCGAACGACAACGTCCTGGAGGGGAAGGAGCTCCGGCTCCGGCAGCAGTATTTCTTTGTCTCCTGCACAATCCAGGACATCCTGCGGCGCTTCCGCGCGGCGGGCAACCCGTGGTCGGCCCTGCCGGACAAGGTTTTTCTGCAGCTCAACGAGACGCACCCGGCCCTGGCGATCCCGGAGATGATGCGCCTGCTGGTGGATCTCGAGCAGCTCAACTGGGACGAGGCTTGGCGCATGACCTGCGCCTGCATGGGGTACACCAACCATACAATCCTGCCGGAAGCGCTGGAGCGCTGGGGCGTGGCGCTGTTCGAGCGCCTGCTGCCGCGGCACCTGCAGATCATCTACGAGATCAACGGCCACCACCTGCAGCGCGTCTCGACGCAGTATCCCGGCGACGTCGGTCGCCTGCGCCGCATGAGCCTGATCGACGAGGAGGGCGATCGCTCGATCCGCATGGCTAATCTGGCGATCGTGGGCTCCTCGGCGGTCAACGGCGTGGCGCAGCTGCACACGGAGATCCTGCGGCAGACACTGTTCCGCGAATTCTACGAAATGTTTCCGGAGCGGTTCAGCAACAAGACCAACGGCATCACGCAGCGGCGCTGGCTGTTGAAGGCTAACCCGGGGCTGGCCGCGCTGATCACCAACGCCATCGGGCCGGCGTGGATCACGGACCTGGCGTGCTTGCGCGAGCTGGAGAAATTTGCGGACGACGAGAGCTTCCTGCGCCGCTTCCGGGAGGTCAAACAGACCAACAAGCGGGCGCTGGCGGAGACCATCCGCGCACAGACCGGCCTCGCGGTGGGGCCGGACGCGATCTTCGACGTGCAGGTTAAGCGCCTGCATGAGTACAAGCGGCAGTTGTTGCTGGCGCTCTACATCATCACGCGCTTTCAGCGGATGGTTGAAAAACCAGGGCAGGATGTCTGGCCGCGCGTTTTCGTCTTTGCCGCCAAGGCCGCGCCGGGCTACGCCATGGCCAAGCTGATCATCCAGTTGATCCACGCCATCGGCGAGGTGGTAAATCATCATCCACTCACGTGCGACCGGCTGCAGGTGGTCTTTCTCCCCGACTACCGTGTTTCGCTGGCGGAGCGCATCATCCCGGCGGCGAACGTCAGCGAGCAGATCTCGCTGGCCGGCACGGAAGCTTCTGGTACCGGTAACATGAAGTTGATGCTCAACGGTGCGTTGACGCTCGGGACGCTTGACGGCGCCAACGTTGAGATTCTCGAGGAGGTCGGCCCGGAAAACATCTTCATCTTTGGCATGAAGGCCGACGAGGTGGCGGCTCGGCGGCCGACCTACGATCCGCGCGCGGTCTGCCGCGAGCATCCGGAGGTGGGGCGCGCAGTCGAGATGATCCGGCAGAACGTTTTCTCCCTGCTGAGCCCCGGCTTGTTCGAGCCCATCGTGCAGTCCCTGCTGGAGCATGGCGACTACTACATGCTGCTGGCCGACCTGCCTGCCTACATCGAGGCGCAGGACCAGGTGGAAGCGCTTTACCGGCAGCCACGCGTGTGGGACCGCCGTGCCCTGCTGAACGTGGCCCGCGCCGGCCGGTTCTCGTCCGACCGCACGATTGCCGAGTACGCCCGCGACATCTGGCACGTGTCGCCCTGCGAAGTGGCCGGGCCGGAAGGGCATTGACGCACATTATTCTGGAAAAATCCGCGCGCTCGGTCTACAATAGTGATCCATCGAGGAACAAACGGCTTCATGAGCGACATGACACGACGGTGCTGGATGGACGGGGATGAGCCGCACGAGGAATGCGGGCTGTTTGGTGCGTTCGGCGTGCCGTCGGTTGCCGAGATTCTCTACACCGGCCTTTTCGCGCAGCAGCACCGCGGACAGGAGGGGGCCGGGATGGTGGTCAGCGACGGCACCCGCCTGCGCTACCACAAGAACCCCGGTCGCGTGCACGATATCTTCTCCCCGGAGACCATTCGCCGGCTGGCCGGCTCGCACGGTATCGGGCATGTGCGTTACTCGACCACCGGCGCCTCTCGGCCGCAGAATGTCCAGCCACTGGTCGCGGAGTGTGTCGATGGCCTCTGGGCCATCGCGCACAACGGCAACCTGACCAACGCGGCGTCCCTGCGCCGCACCTACCAGCAGTCCGGCTCGATCTTCCAGACCACGACCGACAGCGAGGTGCTCATCCACCTGCTGGCGGATCCGCACTATCGTAACCGCTGCCAGCACGTGGGGCGCGCGCTGGCCGAACTGCGCGGCGCGTTCTCGTTCCTGCTGATGTCGCGCGACTGCGTCATGGCGGCGCGCGATCCTCTCGGATTCCGGCCGCTGGTGATCGGTACGCTGGAGGGCGGTTACGTTTTCGCCAGCGAGACCTGCGCCCTGCGGCAGGTGGGCGCGAATTTCATGCGCGCGGTCGAGCCCGGCGAGTTGGTCCAGGTGACCTCCCGTGGTCTGGCCAGCTACCGGTTTGCTGAGGTTCCGCCGCGCTGTGCGCAGTGCGTGTTCGAGCTGGTCTACTTCGCGCGGCCGGACAGTAACGTCTTTGGCTATAACGTCCACCAGACCCGCATGCAGTACGGCATGCGCCTGGCGCAGGAGCATCCGGTGCAGGCAGACATCGTCATCCCGATCCCCGACAGCGGCGTTTCCGCGGCGCTGGGGTTCTCGCGCGCCAGCGGCATCCCGTTCGATATGGGTTTCATCCGCAACCACTATGTCGGCCGCACCTTTATCATGCCCGAGCAGGCCACGCGTGCCCGCGGCGTGGACATGAAGCTCTCGGTCATGCCGGAGGTGGTGCAGGGGAAGCGTGTGGTGGTGGTGGACGACTCGATCGTGCGCGGTAACACGGTGCAGCGGCGCGTGGCGTTCCTGCGCGAGGCCGGCGCTCGCGAGGTGCACGTGCGCATCTCCTGCCCGCCGATCCGCCACCCGTGCTTCTTCGGGATCGATTTTGCCACCACCTCCGAGCTGATCGCCGCCACCCGCGACGTGGAGCAGATCCGCGCCTACATCGGTGCCGATAGCCTCGGCTACCTCAGCGAGGAGGGGTTGCTGGCGTCGTTCGCCGACGGCCCGCGCAAGTTCTGCAAGGCCTGCTTCAATGGCGATTACCCCACGGACGTCAGCCAGATGCGGGGCAAACTGGATTTGGAAGACCAGCAGGCGGAAGAAGAGTAGGGCTAGTCATTGGTCTTGGAGACAGGGGACGGGGTCGGTATCGATAAAGCATTCGGCCCCGACATCGATACCGGCGGTAACCCCGAGACTAAAGGAATTTGGTTCGTGATGATTGGAAACACACCAATGATTGGCGTTCCACGGAGGCTTTCATGAGCAAACACATTTTCGTTACCGGCGGCGTGGTTTCCTCTCTGGGCAAGGGACTGACGGCCGCCTCGCTGGCGCTGCTGCTGAAGAAGCGCGGGTACCGGGTCAAGATGCAGAAGCTGGACCCCTATCTGAACGTGGACCCGGGCACCATGTCGCCCTACCAGCACGGCGAGGTCTACGTCACGGTCGACGGTGCAGAGACCGACCTCGACTTGGGGCATTACGAGCGCTTCACCGGCGACGCCTGCAATAAGAAGAGCAACTTCACTACCGGGCGCATCTACAGCGCTGTGATCGAGCGCGAGCGCCGCGGCGACTACCTGGGCAAGACCGTGCAGGTCGTCCCGCACATTACTAACGAGATCATTGCTGCGATCTGCTCGCTGGACTCCCCAGACGTGGACATCGTTGTCACGGAGATCGGCGGTACGGTCGGCGACATCGAGAGCCTGCCGTTTCTGGAGGCCATCCGACAGCTGCGCCAGGAGATCGGGCGCGACAACGGCCTGTTCGTGCATGTCACGCTGGTGCCGTTCGTGAAGGCTGCCGAGGAACTCAAGACCAAGCCGTCCCAGCAGTCGGTGGGCATCCTGCGCACGATCGGCATTCTTCCGGACATGTTGGTCTGCCGCTGCGAAAAGCCGCTTGGGGAGGACCACCGCCACAAGCTGGCGCTCTTCTGCAATGTCGAGCCGACGCTGGTGATTGAGGCGCGCGACGTGGCACATTCGATCTATGAGCTGCCCCTGGAACTGGCGCGGCAGGACATGGACGTCTACGTGCTCGAAAAACTCCGGCTGCATGTCCATGACTTGGACGTGACCGACTGGAAGAAGATGCTCCACCGCCTGATCCGCCCGGCCAACGGCGAGGTCGAGATTGCGGTGGTTGGCAAGTACATCGGCCTGCGCGACGCCTACAAGAGCATCTACGAGGCGCTCACGCACGGCGGTGTGGCCAGCGACGTGCGCGTGCGCTTCCGCATGGTGGAGTCCGAAGACGTGGAGGCAAAGGGTGCGGAGGCCGTGCTCGGCGGCGCCCACGGCATCTTGGTCCCCGGCGGCTTCGGCAACCGCGGCATTGAGGGGAAGATCCTCGCGGCGCAGTTCGCCCGCGAGCGGAACATCCCGTACTTCGGCATCTGCCTCGGCATGCAGGTCGCGGTCATGGAGTTCGCCCGCAATGTCTGCGGACTCAAGCACGCCAACAGCACGGAGTTCGACGAGAAGACCCCGCATCCGGTCATCGACCTGATGGAGGGCCAGAAGGGGAAGGACAAGGGCGGCACCATGCGTCTGGGTGCCAAGCCCTGCGCGATCCGCCCGGGCACGCGCGCTGAATCCATCTACGGCCGCCGCGAGATCAGCGAACGCCACCGCCACCGCTACGAGTTCAACAACAGCTACCGTGAGACGTTCGAGAAGGCCGGCCTCTGCCTCTGCGGGCTCTCGCCCGACAACGCGCTGGTGGAGATGGTCGAGATTCCCGCGCACCCGTGGTTCCTGGCCTGCCAGTTCCACCCGGAATTCCAGTCCACCCCGCTCGACCCGCACCCGCTCTTCGCCTCCTTCATCGCCGCCGCCTGTGCGCAGCGGAAGGGTTGAGGATTTCAGGTTTCAGATTTCGATTGATCGGTTTTGGAATCAGGGATGTTTTCTATCCTGAACTCAGGAAAACGGGAAGATTTTGACTTTTACCGCGTCGTATCCCGCCCCCACCGCATTGACTTTGCCGCAGCCGCTCAGTAGGCTGGCGTCCCACAAGGCACAGCATGAAACGCGTTCTTTTTATCGGCGACATCAACGTGGACGTGATGATGAGCGGGCTGGAGTCCCTGCCTGTCCCGGACCGTGAGGTCACGTGTGCCACGTTCGACACCACCATGGGGAGCAGCGCGGTGATCTGCGCCTCAGTCTACGCCGCGCTGGGTGGCCATGCTGCCATGCTCGGGCTGGTCGGGACCGACGACTACGGCGAGTTCATGATGCGTGGTATGCGGGCGCTGGGGATCGATACCCGGCTCGTCCGCCGCACCGATACGGTCCGCACCGGCGTCACCGTTAACCTCATTCACGGCCGATCCCGCACGCAGATCACCTATCCGGGCACCATCACCGCGTTCGACGGCGCGGATATCGACCGCGCCACACTCTGGGGGTTTGATCACCTGCACTTCGCCGGCCCGTATCTGCAGACGCGCTTCCGCCCGCACATCCAGCGCCTCCTGGAGCTGGCGAAGGAGATGCACATCAGCACGTCGCTCGATCCGCAGTGGGATTCCTCGCAGAAATGGGAATGGATGGCCGGCTGGCTGCCGCGGCTGACCTGGTTCTTCCCCAACGCCGACGAGGCGGTTTCGATCACGCACGCGCCGAATAGTCAGGAAGCCTGCGCACTCCTCGCGCGTCAGACCCCGCAGCCGATCGTCAAAGCCGGCAAGCAGGGCTCGTTCCTGTGGGAGAACAGCCGCGTGATGCCCGTGCCGATGATCGACGTACCGGTGGTGGACACGACCGGCGCCGGCGACGCCTTCGACGCCGGCTTCCTCTTTGCCTCGCTGGAGCAGGGGATGCCCCTGCGCGAGGCGGCCCGGTTCGCCACGGCCACGGCTTCGCGAAGTTGCATGTTTGTGGGCGGCGTAGCCGCCCATTCTTCGGTTGCCGACGTCTTGCAAATCTTGGGGAAATACGCATGAATGCCTTTCAGAAGCTGCTGTGCCTGTCTGATGCCGAGAAACGCCGATTGGGCGTTGAGCATACGCCGCCTGAGATCGCCCAGCAGCCAGCCATGTGGGCGCGCACCGCTGGGCTGCTTTGCGCCCGGAGCGGCGAGATCGTTGACTTCCTGAAGCGCTCCGGCATGATGGGTGACAGTCAGGCGACTGTGGTGCTGACCGGCGCCGGCACGTCTGAGTTTGTCGGCACGGCTATTGCCCCGGCCCTGCGCCTGGCGCTGCAGCGCGAGGTGGTCTCCGTCCCCACGACGCACCTGGTGACCCACAGCCGCCAGACGCTCCTCCCCGGCGGCCGCTACGTGGTGGTCTCCTTTGCGCGCTCGGGCAATTCGCCTGAATCGCTCGCCACCTACCGGCTGGTCAAGCGCGCGGCGCCGCCCGCCCGGCAGATTATCATCACCTGCAACCGCGACGGCGCACTCGCCGTGGCTGCGCGGCAGGACCCCGACGCGCTTTGCATCGAGCTTCCGCCGGAGACCAATGACCGCTCGCTTGTAATGACCAGCTCTTTCTCCTCCATGGCCATGGCCGGCATCGGGCTGGGGTTGCTCGCGACACCCGATCGCGTCCAGGCGCTGGCTGTACAGGCCGGCGCGGCTGCCGACTGCATCATGGCCAACTCCGGCGATGCCTTGCAGGCCGCCGCAGCGATGCCGTTCAACCGCGCCTGTTTCCTCGGCTCCGGCGCCCTGTTCGGCACCATGCAGGAGTGCCACCTCAAGATGCAGGAGATGACCGCCGGCCGCGTGGTCTGCCGCTTCGACTCATTCCTCGGACTGCGCCACGGCCCGCAGGTGTTCGTCAACCACGACTGCCTGGTGCTTGCGGCGCTGGCCACGGACCCCTCCGTACGCCGCTACGAGATGGACCTCCTGCGCGAGCTGGTTCAGAAGAAGCAGGGGTGCGGCATGGTGGTGGTCTGCGACCGCGCCACGGACGCGCTGCGCAAGATGGCCGTGCACGTGATCGAGCTTTTCCCGGGCGGACAGCCGGCAATTGCCGACGAGCACCGCGTCATGACCGACGTCGTGGCTGGCCAGATTCTGGGGGTCTTCAAGTCGATCGCCGTGGGCCTGAAGCCAGACAGCCCGAGCCCAGACGGCACCATCAACCGCGTGGTGCAGGGGGTTACGATTTATGATCCTTGAAACCATCGCAGCCCAGAAGCGCGGCGAAGCCAGGGGGTTATACTCGCTCTGTTCTTCCAACCCGTTCGTGCTGGAGGCCGGCTTTCGTCAGGCCGCGCAGGACAACGCCGCGGTCTGCATTGAGGCCACCTCCAACCAGGTGGATCAGTTCGGTGGCTACTCCGGCCTCACGCCTGCGCAGTTTGTTGCGCGGGTCCACGAGATGGCCCACGTGGCCCGTTTCCCGGTGACGCGCGTGATCATCGGCGGTGACCACCTTGGGCCGAACACCTGGCGCGGACTCGGCAGCCGCAAGGCCATGGCCAATTCTGCGGATCTTGTGCACGCCTGCGTGGCGGCCGGCTACACCAAGATCCACCTCGATGCCAGCATGCCCTGCGCCGATGACGTGAAGGACGGCCAGCCGCACCTCGAGATGCGCACCGCGGCCGGACGCACGGCCGAGCTTTGCCAGGCGGCCGAGGCTGCCTACGCGGCCCGGCCGCGCGGCGCCACGCCGCCGCTGTACGTCGTGGGCACGGAAGTGCCGCGGCCGGGCGGCGCGCAGGCTGGCTCTTCGGGCATCGAAGTCACCCGCCGCGCCGACGCCGAGGAGACTATTGCGCTGACACGCGAGGCGTTCCGGCAGCGCGGCCTGGAGCGGGCCTGGGAACGCGTGATCGCGGTGGTGGTGCAGCCTGGCGTGGAGTTTGGCGACGCTGAACTGTTCGCCTACAACAGCCCCCGCGCAATGGAACTCTCGGCCCTGATCGCGCGCGAACCGCGGATGGTGTTCGAGGCGCACTCCACGGATTACCAGACCGAGACCGCCCTGCGCCAGATGGTGAAAGACCACTTCGCCATCCTCAAGGTCGGTCCGTGGCTCACCTTTGCCGTGCGCGAGGCGATCTTCGCGCTGGCCATGATGGAGGACGAGCTGCTGGGGATGCGGCCGGGGCTGATGGGATCCGGTGTCCGCGAGGCACTCGACAACGCCATGCTGCGCAAGCCCGAATACTGGGCCAAGTACTACCGCGGTGACGATGCCGCGCAGCAGTTCGCCCGCAAGTACAGCTACAGCGACCGCTCGCGCTACTACTGGGGCGATGCGGCGGTGCAAGAAGCGCTGGCGCGCCTGCTGGTCAACCTGACCGGCGGCCTGCCGCTGCCGCTCCTGAGCCAGTACCTGCCTGAGCAGTATCCTGCCGTGGTCAACGGCACGCTCCCCAACGCTCCCCGCGAACTGGTCCTGCACCGGGTCATGGGCGTCACCGGGATTTATGCTCGCGCCTGCGGGCATGGCAGGTAGATTACAGGAGCCAGATTCCGGATTCCGGATGCGGGATTCAAGATTCGGGATTCGCAACCTGCTGAAAATCCGGAATCGCCTCTGGCCCGCTACCGTCCTATTCCCGTTTTCCATCTTTCGTCTGTTCGGCTTTCCCCGCAGGGCGGATGTCGTGCAGAGGGCCTAGGGAAAGTATCTGCGGCCAGGCGCGAGCTGCGCCGGCAACGGCAAGGACGGCGCCGACGCCGCCGAACACGCAAGAGGTCATGGCACCGGCGATGCGTGCGGAAAGCCCAGGTGAGGCCCAGCCGCACCAGACGGACGCATCGCCGAAGAAGCGGGCGGTGACGCCGGACTCGAAGCCGCCGAGGTCGTTGGATGCTACGATGAAGATGTTGTTGACGGCTGAGACGCGGCCGCGCATGTGGTCGGGCGTCAGCATTTGCACGAGCGTGTGGCGGACGACGACGCTGATGTTGTCGCATGCGCCGATCAAGAACATGCCGGCCAGCGACACGCCGAACCACGGCGACAGGCCGAAGAGTACGGTAGCGACGCCGAAGCCGCCGACGCCCCAAAGCATGGCGCGGCCGGCGCGTGGAAAGGGGCGCGAGTGGGCGATGACCATGGCCATGAGAATGGCGCCGAAAGCCTCGGCCGCGCGCAGCAGCCCCAGGCCGCGGCCACCCACGTGCAGGATGTCCGTGGCGAACACAGGCAGCAGGTAGGTGACGCCGCCGACCAGCACGGCGACCAGGTCGAGCGTGATCGTGGCAAGGATGATCTTGCTGTCCCACACGAAGCGGATGCCGGCCAGCAGACTCTGCAGCGTGACCGCCACTGCCTTCTCCACCACCGGCCGCGCGCGCAGCAGGGCAATGGGCACGATGCCGCCGACGCGCAGCAGCAGGACCAGAGCAAATGCGGGCGGCGTGTAATCGCCGCGCCCCAGCAGCAGGCCGCCGAGGACCGGGCCGATCATGGTGCTGACCTGGAAAATGCTGGAGTTCCAGGCCATGGCTGTGTTGAAGATGGCTGGCGGGATGAGCTGCGGCAGCAGCGCGGCGCGGGCGGGCGAGCCGAGGGCCTGGCCCACGGCGCCGAGGAACAGGAATGCATAGAACCAGCGCACCGGCGCGTTCCAGCAGGCGAGCGCGAGCAGGCCGGCGGAGGCGGCTGCGCCGAGCGAGAACGTGCAGAGCAGAATCTTGCGGCGGTTGAAGCGGTCGGCCAGGTGACCACCGGCGATGGCCAGGAGCATGGTCGGCAGCGCACGCACCAGGCCGATCCAGGCCAGCGACAGTGGATCGGCAGTCCTAGCGTAGATGTGCATGCCGACAGCCACCATTTCAACCTGGCTGGCCATGGCGAACATCAGCCAACTGGCAGAGAACAGCCGGTAATCGTGATGACGCCAGACAGCATACGGGTCGCGGGCAGCGGGATCGTTGCTCATGCGTGCGATGACTGTCGCAAAAGAGGGGGTTGTGGTCAATGGCGGGTGCGGGGCTAGCAGGACAAATGAGACTTATGGGACCCGGGAGACAAAAAGCCACTTTTCCGCAAGATACGCGCCTGCTACAATTGCCGCCAGTTCGAAAGCTGGTAATCAAGAAGGATAAAAACGTCATGCGGAATATCATGTGTGCAGGCTGGCGAATGGCAGTTCCATTTCTGGCGGCGCTCCTGGTCGGCTGGCCGGCGGGTGCGCGGGCGGACGTCTGGGTGACGGGGCCGTCGCACAAGGTCGCGCGGCCGGAGAAGGCGCCGGCGCGGAGCGAGATCTGGGACGCGGGCCAGAAACAGATGAAGCTGTTCGCGGCGCGCAACGAGTTTGTGTCTTTCCAGATCGTCTTCCCGGGACCGATGAAGGATGTGAACGTTGGGAAGTTTACCCTGACCGGGCCGGGCGGGCAGAAGCTGGAGCTGGTCGAGCTGTTCCGCGAGCACTACCTGACCTGCAAGGTCATGTCGCAGTTTGACTCCCGGCATAAACCGGCGGATGTCGTGCAACTGTCTGATCTGTACGACAAGAACAGCTGGCCGCACGACTTTCCGGAGCAACTCGTGCCGCTCGACGCCAAGAAATTCGGCGCGCCGTTTGATGTTGACGCTGGCACGAACGAGGTGGTGTGGGTCGATCTCTTCGTCCCGGAACAGACACCGGCGGGCGTGTATACGGGAACGGTGCAGGCTGGCGGCGAAGATCTGACCGTGAAACTGACGGTCTGGAATTTCACGCTGCCGTCGGTTAGCCACTTCCCGTACTGGGTGAACATGCAGCCGGAGGAGATCGCCTGGGGATGGGGGAAGAACCATCCGGAACTCAAGAACATGCACGAAATCTGGGACTCCTTCTTCCAGATGGCGCACAACCACCGCGTGGTGTTGGAGGAAGGGTGGGACAACGACGAGGCGTACGTCAAATCTCCGGACCGGCGCTTTTATGACTACGTCAAGGGGACCGCGTTCACGGGGCCGTTTGGCGCCGGCATGGGGCAGGAGGTGTTCTCGGTCGGCGGTCACAGCGAGGCGTACAAACGATTCCTGGGACTGATCGTGAAGGAGAATTGGCTGAACCGGGCGTTCGTGTACACCAAGGACGAGCCGCAGGGAAAGAGCGACTTCGACGAGGTTCGCCGCATCGGCGCAGAGGTCAAGAAGGCCACCGACGGCCGGATCATGCGCATGGTGACCAAGCAGTACATGGCGAACGTGGGGAATCTGGGGACGCTGGACAACGACATCGACATCTTTTGCGGCTCCACGCCGGTCAGTCATATCCCGGAGGCCCAGAAGAAGGGGAAGGTGATCTGGACGTACAACAACGGCATGGCCGGCGGCCCGTATATTGATGCGCCTGGTGCCGCATGCCGCACGCACGCCTGGGCTGGTTTTCTCACAGGCGCGCGCGTGTGGTTCTTCTGGCGCGGCACGTACTGGGTGGACAAGCAGTGCGCGCTGAAGCCGGAGGAGAAACGATCGATCTACGTGTCGTCGGATCCGGGCAAATACCTGACAGACCTCTGGAACGATCCGATGACCTTCGACGAATCCAAGAAGGTGTTGAAAAACGGCAAGACTTATCCGGTCTCCTCCGCGCTGCGCCTGAACGGCGATGGTGTGCTGTTCTATCCGGGGTATGCCGTGGGTGTGAATGGCGCGATTGCCACGGTGCGGCTGAAGAACTGCCGGCAGGGAGCGACTGATTTCGAATATCTCTACCTGCTGGAGAAGATGGGGCGCGCGGACGCTGCGGAGGCGGAAGCGAAGACACTGCTGGGCGCGGCTTCGTCGGGCGCAAAGTCGGCCGAC
>CAIWXQ010000032.1 GCA_903916675.1 uncultured bacterium
GACTTGGCCGCCTGCCGGCCCTGACTAGCGGCCTGCTCCTCGATCTTCTTGGGCTGGTGCCTCATAAAATTGTGGTAGCTCCAGCCGTCCGGCAGTGGCATGCCCGGCGGGCACTTCGGCGGCATGGGCTGGTGCTTCAGCTCCGGGTCCTTGGCCCAGACCTTCCGCCAGTCCACGTCGCCGATCTCGCGGCCGACCCGGTAGTCGGCCACCAGCTCGATATAGGCGGAGCGGTAGCTGCGCGGATGGCGCATGCAGTACTCCTTCCATTTCTCGATGGCCTGGTCCGTGAGCCAAGGGCTCTTGCCGCCGCCCCTGGTCTTAGCCTCGTTCACGAGGTCACGCCAGGTGCCACCGCAGCGCAACTTGTAGAAGTGGCGCTCCAGGTTCTTCATGCTCCAGCCGCGGCGGTGCCCATTTCCTGCCGCTACCTCGGCGAGCACGGCGCGCGGCCGGCCGTCCAAGGCCGCCGTGCGCAGCGCCTTCAGTAGGTCCAGCACCTCGAACTTCTGGTCGTCGGGCAGCTTCCCGAACTCAGCCAGGTCGTGGCGCGGCACACCGATTGCCAGTGTCGTTGTCTGCATGATCACTTCCCTCCGAAACACCACAGCAGAACCGTCGCGCCCCATCCGTAGAGCGCCACGATGCTGAGCACAGTCATGCGCAGCAGCATCCGGCGCAGCGCCAGGTTGCGGCGAATGACGTTGCGCGCCGCATGCTCGATTTGCAGCGCCCTGTATTCGGCTGCCGCCTTTTTTCGTCCGATTCCCATGAGGATCTCCGATCAGGGGTTAAGACTTTAGGGGTTAAGGCTGTTGGGAGTTTCCTAACAGCCTATAGCCTTCAGCCTATCAGCCTATTTCAGCGCCTTGCCCAGCTGCTTCAGGACCAGCACCAGGACGTCGCGGGTCTCGCCGATCTGCTTCTTGGTCAGGAACGCGAAGCTGCGCCGCTTCACGCCGTGCTCGGCCAGCGTCGCGCGGATGTTGGCCCACTTCTCCTCGGCCGCCATGCGCTCGGCGTCGCCTTCGCCGCCCACGTCGATCTCCTTGGCCTGCCACTCCTGGAACGCGGCCTTCTGATCCGCCGTCCACTGCTCGAACGGCACGCCGGCCAGCTCCTTGTGCTCGCCCTGGTACTTGGCCACCATGTAGGCGCTCGGCCGGAAGCCGCCGCGCTCCACCTGGGGCTTGATCGCATGCTTGGCGAACAGCTCGTTCAGGCTCATATCGCCCACGAACTTCAGGACCGCCTCGCCCAGCGTGCTGCGGTCGTTCGCCTTCACCAGCCACGCGCCCGTCTCCTGCGGCGCCGGGAGCTGGAACTGGCCGCCGGCATCGTTCAGGAACACCTTGGCGAGCTTGAGGTAGTAATACATCTGTCGGCGCTTCATGTCGTCAAACAGGTTACCCGGACGACAAGTCCTATGGCTGGATCAAGGATCTGGAAGCCACCGACAACGGCCTGCGCGTGCGCGTGGATTGGGCGCCCACGGGCAAGGCGCTCCTGGCGAACCAGTCATACAAGTGGTGGTCGCCGTTCTTCCTATGCCAGAAGACCGCGGAGATCGCCAACGGCCTGCCCGTCTATGTGCCGGTGTGGCTGCAGAGCGCGGGCTTCACCAACAAGCCGCGCTGGCCGCTCGAGCCTCTTTTTAACTCCCTCGCCGGAGACGCGGCCATGGCCGCAGTCGCCGGCGGCGCAGAATCTCCGACAACCCCAAACCCAACCGAAGGATACAACCCCATGAACCTGTTCGACCGCATCAAGGGCGTTGTCGGAAACGACAACCTCAAGACCGACGACGACGTGGTCAGCCACGTCACGGCCATGCACGGCGCGCTTTCCAAGGTGCGCAGCCACCTCAAGAGCCGCTGGGAGGCCGAGCGCGCCGTTGACCATGCGCTGCCCATGCCCAACGAGGCGGACCTCGTGGAAAGCCTGCCCGCGCTCCTGACGCGCCTGGACGGAATCCTGACAGTCTCCAGGACCAAGGCCGACGAGGCCTCCGCCGCCCTGGCGAACGCCAAGGCCGCGGGCGACACCGCCATTGCCAACCTGCTGTCCTTCCGCACGGCCGCGGCCGCGCCCCTGGTGGATTCCGCCATCGCCGCCGGCAAGGTGCTGCCCGCTAGCCGCGAAGCCGCCCTGGCTCCCCTGGTGAACGCCGCCACGCCCGAGGCATTCACGGCCGCGGCCGTCGCCCTGGCAAACGCCAAGCCGGTCATGAAGATCTCCGCCCGCGCTTCCGGCGGCCCGCGCCGCGAGCAGAAGGTGGCCGACCGGCAGGAGCAGTTCCTCGCGCTAGTCAACAGCTACCAGAAGGACCACAAGTGCGACTACGACACCGCCTTCGCGGCTGTGCGCAAGGCCAACCCCGCGATCTTCGGCGAACCCACGGAGGCCGCGAAGTAACCCTCCGCGCCTCTGCGCGAGAAGAAGAAATCACCAACGCCGCCGCAGGCGGCACAACCCAAAAAAGAAGGAAGCACACCATGCGCATCACACGCGCGCTCCAGAACACGCTGCTGCGCCTGCGGAACACGATCCCGCTGGCTAACGGCATCGAGGCAGGTACCCATAAGCACGGCATCACCCGTGCCGCGGACGCCGCCTACACGCAGCCCTTTCTGCTGGTCAAGCAGGGGGCCGACGCCCAGCACGTCTCGCTCGTCGCGGCCGTGACGGACGTCCCACTCGGTACCAACTACGAGAACACCAAGGCCGCCGAGGATGCGGTCTCCGTGATGCTGCTCGGCAAGGGCGAGACCAAGCTGATGGTCGCCGACGGCGCCATCGCGGCCGGCCAGCGCGTCACGCCCTCTGGGTCCGTGGCGGGCTACTGCGCCGGGTACGTGTCGGGCACGGCCTCGCAGGTCGGCATTGCCCTCACGGCCGCGGTCACCGCAGGCGATCTCGTCGAAGTGCTGGACTGCGTCCCGCGCACCATCACGGCGTAACCACCAACCATCTGATCTGTCCGATCTGTCCGATCAAAAAGGAAAACGACCCATGAGTAAGACCACCAAGTTCCAGATCCACCAGGCCGAGAACGACGCCCTCGTCGCCCTCGCCAATGGCCTGCCCGCCTCCGGCGCCGTGCGCCCCGCGCACGACGTCATCGAGCTGGCCAACGCGGCCGCATTCGCGGACACGTACTTCTCCGAGCCCCTGACGGCCTATCTCGTGCTGACCTCGAGCGTCTCCTATATTAAAGGGCGCACCTGCGTCTGTTTCGCGACCATCGGGGCATTCCACTACATTTCGAGTGTCTCGGTCGCTTGAAGAGATGACTGAATCCCCGC
>CAIWXQ010000033.1 GCA_903916675.1 uncultured bacterium
CTAAATAATACATATATGTATTAAATTTAGCCGATAAGTCCCTTTTCAGTGCTTAATTTGTCGTAATAGGCACGAGACGCCCATTCAGAATCGCAGATGCCGCAGCCTCGCACCTTCCCGTCTTCCTGAATTCCATATTTAAACGGGCGATCCATCGGTATCGATTTTATATCCGACCCCGATACCGATACCGACTCCGACCCCGATGCGATTGGCACTTTTATTACGAAAGTTCAATAGGCACGAAATGGCATCAGCAAGCCATGGCGATAGAGGAGCGTGATGAGCCGGCAGTCGAGGGTGTGACCGGCGCGGTAGGAGACGACGGTGCCGACGAAGCGACCGCAGTCAACTAATGCCAGCGCGGCCAGAAGGTCGAGTGTGGCGCGGTGCCAGACCGCCTCCAGCGACTTGCCGTTGTGCAGAAGCTTGGGCTCATTGAAGTAGCGGCGCCGGCCATGAAAAAGGATATTGCGCCTGTTGTAGCCCATGTTGCGCGTATCGGCAAACAAGCTGCAGATTGTCCGGCTGAGGATGAGTTGCGTGAGCGATGCATTGGTGCGCGCCTCGGCGCCATGGCGGAAGGTGCGCGGCGTGAGGTCGAACAGAATCCGCTGCTGGCCGATGGCGGAGGGGAAATCCACGGCGCAATCGAGGCGCAGATGGCGCTGTCCGGACGTTGCCGGCAGGAGGGTGACGAAATCGCCGCGGTTGCCGCCGATGGTCACCGGCTCGCGCACGGTCACCAGCGGCGCAGGTTCGTCACGCTCGACAATGCCGGCCGCTTCCACGGCTTCGACCAGGTCAAGGCTGCCGCGATCGAAGAGCGGCGGATCGCCGGCGTCGGTCGCCACCACCACGTCGTCCACGCCCAAGCCGAGGCGCAGGGCCACGATGTGCTCCACCATGCGCAGGTAGTTGTGCGGCGAGCCGCTGCGCAGCACGATGTTGCGCTGCGAGGTCCAGATGTTGCGCGCCGAGACCTCCACCCTGAGCTGCTCCTTCTGGTCCGTGCGCTCGATCCACCACCCCGGCTGGTCGGATGGCTGGAACACCAGCGTACGCTGGGCGCGGCGGTAAAACGTGCCGGGGCCAGTAACGGATTTCGAATTGCCAAGCGTGGTGCGGCGCAACGAATAGCCGGGGTCGCCAGAGCAGAGGTCTGTCAGGTCAATGGCCTGAGACTGCATCCGCTCGCGGGCTGCGCGGATGCCGCGTTCGTTCCCGGCCAGAATCCGTCCCATGGGGTACTGTTCGGACATGCCTGCTGATGCTCCTTCCTGGCAACCGCGCACGCGCACGGCGCAACCGCAAAACCAGTGAAAGAGTAACGGATACGCCGGTTTAAGGCAATCTTGCGGGCGGCGACCGCGCACGATCAGACAATGAGTTCGGGTTCCCTTATGCAAATTTTTAGAGGAGCGGAATCAGTACGACACCGACAAGAAGAATGCCTCCCAAGTAGAAGCACCCCATCCCCATGTCGTTACTGGCGGCTTCCTGGATCGCCCAGGCCGAGGCGATTCTGGGTACAGGTGATTTGCGGCACACGCGTGGTCTGCGCAGCGCCGAAAAAGCGGCGCAGATACCATGCGCAAGGGTCCCATCGGGGTCGGGATCGCTATCGGTATCGGTATCGAAAAGTGACAGTTTGTGCCGGCGGACTGGCGGATTCACCACCAGCAGTCGACCCCGATTCCGATACCGACGCCGACCCCGATGCTACAGCCATCCGATTGGCAACGGTCAGCCCGGATGCGGTCTTACGAAACAATCCGGATCTTCTGCATCCCCCGCAGGGAGTTGAGCAGATACACGCCTGTGGCGCGCAGGGCCTGCGCCCGGGTAATGACGCGCTCCTGCAACTTCCCCTGCCCGATCAACCAGGCGCGCTGCGTTCCCGGCAGCAGCCCGCATGGCACCGGCGGCGTAAAGAGCCGACCGCGAATCTCGAACGCCACATTGGCGATGGTAGATTCGGTGACCTCCCCCTTTTCGTTGTACAGCAGGACGTCGGAACAGCCGGGAACGGCTTTCACGGCATCCACGTACACCTGGCGGCAGGTAGTCTTGTGGTAGAGAAACACGTTGCCGGCCTCCACAGGGCTGGCCGCGAAAGTGACATCGCCAAACTGCCGTGCCGCGGGTTGCAGGATTTTCTTATCGCATTGGAACGAACCCTGCCGCGCCAGCGTCAGACGGATCCGGTGTGCACGATCCGGCAATTCGGCTGCGAGGCGTTTCAGTTCCGCACGAATTTTTGCAGAATCGACCAGAAACCCGAAGTACGCGGCAGATTGCGTCAGGCGCCGCACATGGCAATCGAACAGCCAATACCCCTTTTGCGGAGTCCACAGCATGGTCTCAAGCAGATCAAAGTCGCGCCGGAGCGGATGCAGCGCGCGTGTTTTGATCTGGCACTCTCTTTGCTCGGCCGCCGGCTTGGAATCCCAGACGATCCCGCCGCCGACGCCATACTCGGCCTTGCCACTGTCGCGATGGATCGAAACTGTGCGAATGGCGACATTGAACTGCGCACGCCGGCCGGGCGAAATAAAGCCGATGGTGCCGGTGTACACGCGCCGCGGAGAGTGTTCCAGACGCGCAATGATCTCCATGGCGCGGCGCTTCGGCGCGCCGGTGATGGAGGCTGGTGGAAAGGTCGCCTGCAGGATCTGCGTCAGCGAAGCGCGCGTCAGAGCGCAGACCGTGGAGGTCATCTGCCAGACCGTGGGATGGCGCTCGACGTCGAACAGGTTCTGCACCTGTACGCTGCCGGGTTCTGCCACGCGTCCGAGGTCGTTGCGCACCATGTCCACGATCATCACGTTTTCCGCGCGGTCCTTTGCGGATGCGCGGAGTTTCTCGCCCCGGGCAAGATCATCCTCAGCCCAGCGGCCGCGCGCCGCGGTCCCCTTCATGGGGCGCGATTCGATCCGTTCGCCGTCCAGCCGCAGGAACAACTCGGGCGATGCGCTACAAATCGCCCACTCCCCGGTGTCAAGAAACGCCGCAAACGGCAGATCGCCCGCACCGGACATCTGGTAAAAGAAATCCCACGGTGTTGCACCCGCGGCCTTTGCGCGCAAACGGTAGGTGTAATTGACCTGATACGCGTCGCCTTCGCGGATGTGCCGGCGGATCGCGCGCAGCGCGCGCATGTATGCGTCAGCGGTCACGGAGGGGCGCCAGTGCGCCGGCAGTTCGGCTTCTGCGTCCTTCCGCGCAAGTTTGTCCTGCTCCTTCACCTGCCGGAACAGGCCGAACCAGAGCAAAGGGAATCCGCACGCGCCATTGGACGGCAAACTGGGATCCAGCGCAGGCGCCGCTTCGTACGAGAGAAACCCTGCGGCATGCAACCCTTCCTGTTCGACGGCCGCCTCGACCCGGCGCAAGATCGGGAGCACGTCCGCCATCCTGCGCGTGGTCAGAATGCGGCAGGGCGACTCGAACCGCAGCCAGTTGCCGCGCACGGGATCGAACAGCACGACTCGCGGCTTCATTGGTTGCGGGTCGTTCATCTACGACGCGGACTTAGATACAGACGCGCGTTCGCGCATCAGCTCACGGGCACGGATGAGGAGAATGCAGATTTCGTAGACCAGACAGAGCGGAATGCCCATCATGGTCATGGAGACCGCATCCGGCGGGGTCAGAAGCATGGCGATTGCGAAGTTGATCACAATGGCATGCCGGCGCTTCTCACGCAGGAACTTCGACGACACTACGCCCATCCACCCCAGCAGCACGAGCAGCAGCGGCAGCTCGAACGCCAAGCCAAAGGCCAGTACGGTCTGGAAGACGATTTTGGCGTAGTCTTCCAAGCGCAGCGGGCCAATTGACACGCCCAGCCAGCGGTCAACCGCGATCAGCGCCTCCAGCCCCAGCGGCATCACGTAGCGGTAGCAGGTCAGCACACCTGCCACGAAAAAAAACCCGGCCGTGATCAGCACGCCGACGACCCAGCGGCGCTCGACCGATCGCAGGCCGGGAAAGACGAAGCGCGCGACAAAAAAAAGCAACAGTGGCAGGCTGAGGATCGTCCCGCCCCAGAGCATGGTCTTGAAAACAAAGACAATGCCGGCATCCACAGCCAGCACGGTGATGAGCTGCTGCGGGTCATGGCCGGTGGCTGCCAGTGGCGCCTGCAGCCAGGCCAGGATGCGCGGACAGAAACCGGCTACGGCCAGCACACAGATCCCCCACGCCAACAGGCAGCGCAGGACGCACTTGTGCAATTCCTCGAGGTGTTCGAGCAGCGGGCGTGGATGGTCGTTGGGCAGAGACCCCGGGGCTTTCAGCCGTGTATCCGTCACGTGCCACCTGTTGTGCCGGCACGGTCACGGGGCGCGGCTTCCGGCGGCAGGGAAGCCGGCTTGGGCGGTGAAGGCGCGGCTGGTTCCGAAACGTCCAGCCGCTCGATCTGTTCCCGAAAGTCAGCAGCCGCGCGACGGAGTTTCTCCAGCGTGCGGCCGATGGTACGGGCAATTTCCGGCAAGCGCCGGGGACCGAACAGCAGGAAACAAATCGCACCAAACAGCGCCCACTCGTCCAGCCCCGTGCCGAAAAGGAACGCGGGGGTGGGAAGGCCGTTCATACCGCGCGCTCCAACAGCCGGCGGTTACTTCTTCGTGATGTAGATCGTGAATTCGCCGCGGCGATTCTTGGACCAGGCGGCCTCGTTGTGGCCCGGATCCAGCGGCTTCTCCTTGCCGAAGCTGCGCGTCTGGATGCGGCTGCCGTCGATGCCGAGGTCGATCATGTACTTGCGCACGGACTGCGCGCGCTGCTCGCCCAGCGAGAGGTTGTAGGCGTTGCTGCCGCGCTCGTCGCAGTTGCCGTCCACCATCGCCACGCGGTTGGGGTTGTCGAGCAGGTATTTGGCAGCCTTCTCGACCACGGCCGTCTCCTGCGCGGAGAGCAGCGAGGAATCGAAGGCGAAGTGCACGGCCGTCAGATTGGCCGCGGCATCGATTGGCAACTGGTCGATCGAACCGCCGATCTGCGGCGCCACGTCCTCCTTATCAAGGACATCCGTCAGGTTCGTCACGGCGGTCGTCTGGATGGGTTGTTCCGGCTTGATGCAGCCGCACCACTTGTTAAGCGTTTCGCAGCCGGCGCCGAACAGCGCGACGATTGACAGAACCAGAAACCCCTGAATCACTGACTTGCGCATGACGAATTCTCCATTGCGGCAAAATTAATGCCGTATGCCACTCCGCCCGGTAAAACCGTTAACCGGACAGAAATTACCTTACCGCACCAACCCGGCAGTGTCAAGAAGCCGGGGTCACTTGTAGACCACGAACTCGCCGCGGCGGTTCTTGGCCCAAGCGGTTTCCGAGTGGCCCGGGTCGAGCGGCTTTTCCTTGCCGAAGCTGCGCGTCTGGATGCGGGAGGGGTCAATACCAGTGGCGATCAAGTACGTGCGCACGGACTGCGCGCGCTGCTCGCCCAGCGACAGGTTGTACTCGTTGCTGCCGCGCTCGTCGCAGTTGCCATCCACATTGACCACGCGGTCCGAGTTTTCCGTCAGGAACTTGGCTACGTCGTCGATCTTGGCGACTTCCTGCGGCGGCAGCACGAAGGAGTCGTACGCGAAGTGCACCGGCGCAAAGATCGCGCTGGCGTCCACGATGCGGGTCTTATCAAACGGCTCGCCAGTCAGCGGCTTGTCTCCGGGAAGAAGGGTCGAGGCAGCCGAGCCGGGCAACGGCTCCACGCCCGCCCCGCCGGTCAGGCTGCTGTCGCCCTTCTTGTCGGGGCCGTACCACCAGCGGTGCAGCGTCGAGCAGCCGCTGCCCAACATCGCCACGCAAATCACAACTGCCGCCATCCGCAACGTCGCCGTACGCATAATGAATCTCCCTTGTGTCAATCAACCTGCTGTCAATCAGCGCGAAGACCAATCCGGCGTGATCCAATCGCCGGACAACTTAATCAATGGTATTTCAGGGTCGCCCAGACTGTCAATGATGCAGATGACTGAGCCGTTGGGTTCGCGGCGCGCGCAGACCAGATGGCGGTTGTCCGGTGCCCAGGAAGGATCCTCGTGCTGCGCGCCGCTGGTGAGGGTGGCGGCGGGTTCGCCACGCGCCGGATCGAGCGAGGCGATCTGGTAACCGCCGCCGCGGCGCGAGGTATAGGCGATCTGCCTGCCGTCAAGCGACCAGGACGGGCTCAGATTCTCCGTGCCGTAGGTCACGGTGGCGCGCCGCGACTTGCGCGAGGCGACATCCATGATATAGACCTGCGCGCGGCTTGTCTCGTCGCTGACGTAGGCGATCTGGCTGCCGTCCGGAGACCAGCAGGGGCTGGCCTCGGCCGCGTTGTGCGTGCGCGTCAGGCGCGTCAGCGCGCCATCGCCGAGGTGGATCAGGAAGAGTTCCGGGTTGCCGGGGAACGAGAGGATCAGGGCGACATCGGCGCCGGTCCGCGGCGAGACTGTCGCGCCGGCGTTCAGTCCGAGGAAGTTGGCGATCAACTGCCTGGCCGCGGTTTCGGTGGAGATGCGGTACGCGCAGGGGCGGCCGTTCAGGTAACTCGTGAGATAGACCGCGCGGCCGTCTGGCGTCCAGCGCGGCCCCAGGCAGAGGGCGTTGTCGTGCGTCACCTGCTTCAGGTTCTGGCCGTCGGCGTCGCACACGAACAACTCGGCTGCACCACCGGCGCGCCGCACCATGGCGATGCGCGTGGAGGCGATCCCCTTCACGCCCTTGATTTTGGCCACGATCTCGTCGGCAAACCGGTGCGCCTCGCGCCGCGCGTCCTCCTCGCCCGGCCCGCGCGCCCACTGAAAGCTGCCGGCAGGCCAAGTGACCGTGCACGCGCTCTGCACGGACGCACCGGCGTCCGTCACCATGCCCGTAACCTTGGTGGCGCCGGACTTCTCGACCTTGAACCAGCCGGATCGCTCCAGATCAGCCGCCAGCGTGGCCAGAAAGACCCGACCCTGCGGCCCTGCAGCACTCAGGCCGCCCAGATTGATGGCGTCCTTGGCTGCGGCGTCCTTGATGATCGTGATGTCGGCCGCCCGCGTTTGCGCCGAGGCGCCGGACGGGCACAGCGAAGCGGCGGCGAGCATGGCCAGAAGGATGGGGAGACGGATGCGTGCATTCATGGTTTGGGTCGTTTAAGCTAGTTGACATGTTTATACTGTTAATGTTGATCCCACTTTA
>CAIWXQ010000034.1 GCA_903916675.1 uncultured bacterium
CGAATCACCTGGATCGACTGCTGGATCAGCTCCTCGTCCGCGCTGTCGTCCCCTTCGCCGCTGGTCGGCGCGCCGCCGCCGCCCGCGTCGTCCTCATCCGGCGAGCTCTCCTGGACTTTCTCCAGCTTGTTGGAAAGCGACGGGTCGAAGGCCGGTCCGCCCTGGCCGCGGATGAAGTCCGTGACGCGCGCGATCTCGCCGTCGTTGACCAGCGCCCCTTGCGCGCGGATCAGGCGCCCGTTCTTGGGGTTCAGGAAGAGCATGTCGCCGCGGCCGATGAGCGACTCTGCCCCCTGCTGGTCGAGGATCGTGCGGCTGTCGGTCTTCTGCGCCACCTGGAAGGCTATGCGCCCCGGGAAGTTGGCCTTGATGGTGCCGGTGATCACGTTCACCGACGGCCGCTGCGTGGCAAGGATCATGTGGATGCCGACGGCGCGCGAGAGCTGCGCCAGCCGCGTGATGCTCAGCTCGATCTCCTGGCCGACCGTGAGCATCAGGTCCGCCACCTCGTCGATCACCACCACGATGTATGGCAGACGCGCGGGGAGCGCCGTGTCGCCGCCTGCGCCGGGCACGCCATCGAGCGGCAGTTCCACCTGCCGTGCGTGGTCGCGTGCGTTGAACGCCACGATGTTGCGCACCTTGGCCGCCTGCAGCATCTTGTAGCGGCGATCCATCTCGACGATCACCCAGCGCAGCGCAAAGGCCACCTTCTTGGCGTCGATCACCACGGGCACGAGCAGGTGCGGCAGGTTGTTGTAGATCGGGAATTCGACGCGCTTGGGGTCCACCAGCAGCAGCTTCAATTCGTCCGGCCGGCGCGACATGAGCAGCCCCGCCAGAATGGCGTTGAGGCAGACGCTCTTGCCCGAGCCCGTGGCGCCGGCCACCAGCAGATGCGGCGCGCTCGCGAGGTCGAAGACCATGTCCGCGCCGCCCACATCCTTGCCCAGCGCCAGCGGGATCTCCATCTTGCCCGCGCCCGTGGCCCACGCCCCCCCCCTGCAGGATCTCGCGCAGCGTCACCATGCGCGCCTTGGGGTTCGGCACCTCGACGCCCACCACGTTCTTGCCAGGCACCGGCGCCTGGATGCGCAGGCTGGCGGCCTTCAGCACCATCTGCAGCGTGTTGGCCAGTCCGGAGATCTTCTCGACCTTGATCCCCGCTGCCGGCAGCAGTTCGTAGCGCGTCACCACCGGCCCCGGCTCGATGTGGGTGACTTCCACCAGCAGGTTGAATTGCGCCAGCGTGTCGACCAGCAGCTTGGCCATGTTCGCCGTGTCGCCATGCACGGCTTCCCCGGATGGGACCGGGTCCAGCAGCGAGATGTCCGGCAGCCGGTAGTTGGCAAAGGCCGTTTCTGGCGCGACAACAGCGGCGGGGCGGGTGGCCAGTTGGACGGTCTGGCGGTCCTGCGCGACTGCGCGACTGCCCGACTGCCCGGCTGCCGGGGTCGTCTGACTGTCCGCTGCGCTCTTCGCCTGTTCCGCCGCCAGGCGTGTCGCCACGCGCGCCTCCTCGGCCCTGCGTTTCAGCTCGGCCCGGCGTTCCTCCTCCGGATTGGGCGTGGCAGCGCCTTCCTTCTCCGTCTTGGCCGCCTCCGCCTCCGGATTCCGCGCTCCGGACTCCGCATTCCGCAGGCTTCGCGGCCGCGTTCCGCCGCCAGTGAAGCCGCGCTCGGCAGCCTTGTGCGCCTCCTGTTCGGACAGCAGGTCCGCGCGCTCCGCACGCACCGCGCCGCGCCGCTCCGCCGCCGCCGCCTGCTGTTCCCGCCAATTGCGCCAGAGCTGCACGGCTCCGCGCGCCAGCGCCGAGATGTGCGCCGGGCCGACCGCCATGATTCCCGTGAACACCACGAGGGTCAGCGCCAGCAGTCCGCCGCCCACGGGACTCAGCCATTGCTCCGTGGTGCTGGTCATCAGCCAGTTGCCGATCGCGCCGCCGGCGTTCGGGTCGATGTTGAGCTCTTCCAGCGTCCCCTCGAGCATGCCGCTGGCCAGTTGCAGCAGGGCGCAGAGCGCCAGCAGGCAGGCTACGACCCAGCCGGTCCGGCTCCAGAGTTCGTCCATGCGGTCGAGGATCAGCAGGGCGGCGGCAGCGGCCATCCAGACGGGGATCATCCAGATGCCCAGGCCGAACAGGTGATAGCCGAAAAAGGTGCACCAGGCGCCCACGAGCCCGAGCAGATTCGCCGGCGGATGGTTGGCCGGGATCTGCAGCCAGGAGATGTCCCGCCAGTTGTAGGTCAGCATGCTCAGCAGCACGAAGATCAGCAGCGGCACCAGCAGCCAGCCGATGATGCGGTGCGGGGCGATGGTGACAGACGAGCCGTTCTTGGTTGTGTCGCTCATACGTTCGCGGATCGCCGTCCGCCCTGTTCGTTTCCTGCGGCCAGCGCCGCGCCCATGGTCATTGCCGCGCGGGTTGCCGCCACGTCGTGCACGCGCAGGATGGCCGCGCCGCGCAGCAGGCTCCAGACCGCCACGGCCAGGCTCCCGGCCAGCCGCGCGCCCGCCTCCGGCGCGCCGATGATCTCGCCGATGAACCGCTTGCGCGAGGCGCCCACCAGCACCGGCGCCACCTCCGCCAGTTGCTCCAGCGCTCCCAGCAGCGCCAGGTTGTGCGCGGTGGTCTTGCCGAACCCGAGGCCGGGGTCGATCACCATCCGCTCCCGCGCGATCCCGCCGGCCACGGCCGCCTCGATCCGCGCCGAAAGGTACGCGCGGACCTCCGCCACCACGTCGTCGTACTGCGGCGCCTGCTGCATGGTCGCTGGCGCGCCGCGCATGTGCATCAGTACGGCGCCTGCGCCGCGTTCGCGCACCGCCGCGGCCATGCCGGGATCACCCAGCGCGGAGACGTCGTTCACGATGCACGCCCCGGCCGCCAGTGCCTCGCGCGCCACCGCGGCCTTGCGCGTGTCGATCGAGAGCAACACCGCCGTCCGCTGTGACAGCGCCCGGATGACGGGGATCACGCGCCGCGCCTCCTCATCCGCCGGGACTTCCGCCGCGCCGGGACGCGTGGATTCGCCGCCGACGTCGAGGATGTCCGCGCCCTCGGCCGCCAGTTCCAGTCCGCGCCGCACCGCTGCTTCCGGATCCAGCCATTGCCCGCCGTCCGAGAACGAATCGGGCGTGACATTGAGAATACCCATGATGCGCGGTCGGTCCAGCGAAATCGTATGCGGCCCGCAGCGCCAGGCGGAGAGGGAGGGCTTGCGCAACTCCTCCTGTGGCAGGATCAGTCTGCGATTCATGGCGTGTTCATGCTTTCCCTCTGGGGAGCGCCTGGCGGGGCTTGGCCTGCAACTGCCGGATGCTGGGGGCCGACGGCAGGTCCTCCGGCATGGTGCCGCCGAGTTCCCGGATCGTCTGCCGCACCTTGGCGCCGACTTCGCGGTGCGCGCGGTTGGCCTTCTCCTTGCCGATGGTGCGCTCGCGCCGTAATTTTTCCTCGGCCTGCGTGGCGCGGAAAAGATTGGCGGCGAGTTCGGTGCTCCCCATGTGGTCGAGGATCTGCTGCCCTTTCTTGAGCCTCTTGCGCGCATGGATGTCCTGCGCATGCAGGCCGCCGTACAGCCCTGCGTAGCCATGGTTCTGGAATATGGCATAATCGCGCGGCTCCACCACGCCGGCCCCCCTTGCGGCATCGGCCAGTTGGACGTTGTGGGTCTTCATCTCGGCGCGTAGCAGGAGTCGGCGGCGAGCCTCGATTTCTTGCTCGGTCAGTTCCTGCTTCCGCGTCTGCACCGCGAAGTAGGTCTGCCCGAGGGCCACGATCTCCTTGGCCGGATCGGCATTCTGCACCGCCAGGTAACAGGCATAGCGGGAAAGCATAATCGTACGCAGCGGCCGTTGCGCACCGCTGCCGATGCCGACCATATCGGTGATTGCAACGAAATGGTCCTCGACATGCTGCCCGCTGTTGAAGCAGGCGGTCCGGGCCTTCTCGATCACGGCCTCGAAATTTCGGTAATCGGTGTACCCCAGCACGCGGGCAAAGTCGCGGCTGGTCCAGTACTCGTTGCCGGCGGCACTCACCCGGCGAATCTGCTCGAAGGGGGTCGCGTCATCGCTCATGATCGGAAAGGTACACCTTTCGCCGTGTGGAACACAAGAAATCGAGCCTGTGCGCAGCCTGCCGCAAGGTCTTGCGCTCCGGCCGCATTCGGGTGGCGGTGGTGCGAGGGGCTTGCCCCGCCGGACCGCAAGTTCTACGAAACCGGCGGAGGCTGAGCCGGGGCAGCGGATGGAACCTGCGGGACCGTCGGACTCTCCGGCTGCCCGGCTGTCCCTCCCTCTTCCGTCTTCTGTTTTCCGTCTTCTGTTTCCGGTTCGTTGGCCTTGCGCTCCTCCTCGGCCAGGATGCGGCCAAACTCCACCAGGTCCTCGACGTCGCGGCCGTCCATGGTCTCGACCTCCAGCAGGCGCTCGACCACGAGATCGAGCTGTGGGCGGTGTTCGGTCAGGAGCTTTTCGGCCCGTGCGTAGGCCTCGAACAGCAGGCGGTTGACCTCGACGTCGATGTGGCGGGCCGTCTCTTCGCTGTAATTCTGGGTGCGGGATACCTCGCGGCCGAGGAACATCAACTCCTGGTTTTCGCCAAAGGCCTGCGCGCCGAGGTCGTCGCTCATGCCGTATTCGCAGACCATGTGGCGGGCGAGGTGGCTGGCCATGCGGATGTCCATGCGCGCGCCTGTGGAGATGTCGCCGGTGTGCAGCTTCTCGGCGATGCGGCCGCCCATGCAGACGGCCAGCTCGTCGAGGAGCTGGCTGCGCGTCTTGTTCAGGATGTCCTTCTCGGGGAGCGACATCGTGGCGCCCAGGGCCATGCCGCGCGGGATGATGGTGACCTTGTGGATCGGCTCGGTGTGCTCCAGCAGCGCCTGCACGACGGCGTGGCCGCTCTCGTGCCAGGCCGTGATGCGGCGCTCCTTGTCGTCCATGGCGCGGCTGCGGCGCTCGCGCCCCCAGAGCACCTTGTCTCGCGCCTCCTCGAGGTCGGCCATCTCGACCGCCGCCTTGTTCAGCCGGGCAGCCAGCAGCGCGGCCTCGTTGAGCAGGTTGGCCAGGTCCGCGCCGGAGAAGCCGGGCGTGCCGCGCGCGATGCGGCGCAGGTCCGCGTTCGGCCCGAGCGTGAGCTTCTTGGCATGGAGGCGCAGGATCTCCTCGCGGCCGTCAAGCGTCGGCAGGTCGATGATGATCGTGCGGTCGAAGCGGCCGGGGCGCAGCAGCGCAGGGTCGAGCACGTCGGGCCGGTTGGTGGCCGCGATGATGATCACGCCGTCGGAGGTCTCGAAGCCGTCCATCTCCACCAGCAGGGCGTTGAGCGTCTGCTCGCGCTCGTCATGCCCGCCGCCGATGCCCGTGAAGCGCGAGCGGCCCACGGCGTCGATCTCGTCGATGAAGATGATGCACGGCGCGTGCTTCTTCCCCTGCTCGAACATGTCGCGGACGCGCGAGGCGCCCACGCCCACGAACATTTCGATGAAGTCCGACCCGCTGATGCTGAAGAACGGCACGCCCGCCTCGCCCGCGATGGCCTTGGCCAGCAGCGTCTTGCCGGTGCCGGGCGGCCCGAGCAGCAGCACGCCCTTGGGAATGCGTCCGCCGAGCTTCTGGAACTTCTGCGGCGCCTTGAGGAAGGCGATGATCTCCTCGACCTCCTCCATGGCCTCCTTGATGCCGGCCACGTTGGCGAAGGTCACCTTCTGCTTGTCCTGGCTCAGCATGCGCGCGCGGCTCTTGCCGAAGTTCATGGCGCCCATGCCGGCGTTGCGGGCGCCGCGCATGAAGAGGAAGTACAGCAGGCCGACAAACAGGGCGGCCCCCAGCACCTGGAGCAGCACCTCCGTCCAGAACGTCGACGTATACTTGATCTTGATGCCGCTGTCGCCCAGGCGCGTGGCCTGCGCGTCGCCGAGGTACATTTCGATCCGGTACCGCGTCTCCTTGCCGTCCTTGATGCGCGTTCCGGTGATGTGGGCGACGCCCTGCGCGTCACGCATCAGCTCGCACGACTTGATCGTCTTGTTGGAGACGCTGGCGTAGAACTCGACCTGGTCGATCTCCTGCACGTTGCGCTGCAGGCCGCTGGGATTCATCAGGAAGAGCAGGAGGCCGACCATCGCCATCACTACCAGCCAGACGCCAAGGATGTTGCGCGGCGGCGTGGCCGCAGCTTCCTCTTCTCCCATCCGGCGGCGCGGCGGCGGAGGGGGTGGCGGACGATGCTCGTTCTGCTGTTTGGGCTCACTCATGTGGCAGGCATAATATCCCGTAGCTGTGCCGTGGGTCAATGTGGGGGAATCCGTTTAGGCTGTTAGTCTGTAGGCTGGTAATAAGATCGGGGTCGGGGTCGCTATCGGTATCGGGGTCGAAGATCATGAAATTCGGCCGTTTTGAACATCGTTCTGCCGATCCAGTTGCTTTTGATACCGATTCCGATAGCGACCCCGATCCCGAGAATTACCGTCAAAAATCTGCGGTTGGATATTCGTCAATTTGCGGTTCACGTGGATCAGGCCCCGGCAGGCTTGCCCCGCCGGACCGAAAGTTCTAGAAAACGATTATTTCGGGGTCGGGATCGCTATCGGTATCGGGGTCGGGAAGCTGAAGGCGGTTAGATAAGAAACGTAACGTGCTTTCGATGCCGACTCCGACAGCGACTCCGACCCCGATGAGACCAGGGCGCATTTTATCATTACTCCCTTGGCACCTGCCGTATTTCCCTGACAGTCTAACAGCCTAAACCGCTAATAGCCTGGCGACAGCCTCTCTCTTGCCGCAACGGCTCGGTCCGTGTTATCTTGCCGTACGCTTTGCGCAACAACCCAAAGCGCGTAGGAGCTGCCACGAAACTCGCTTCTCCAGTTCGTTTTCTCTTTCGCCCGCGGACGTGCGCGGTCTGCGACCGGCCAGCACCCCCCCGGGCACTCGTCTGCCGCTACTGCAGCGAGGATCTGCCGCACCGGCGCGCCTGGATTCTCCTGCGCGTGATTCCCGGCGCAGTGGCGCTGGTCGCCACGCTTGCCTGCGCCGCGCTGCGCGGCTGGCCGCAGATTCCCCGCGGCCTGACGCTGGTGGAGGCTGCGCTCCTGGCGCTGGCCACGGGAGTTGCGCTGCGGCCGCCGCTGCTGCGCGGCGTGGCCCTCACCCTGCGACGCGAACGCCTGTGGCTCGCCATCGCCCGTTTCTTCGGCGAGATTGTGCTGATCCTGCTGACCGCCCTCCTGCTGCTGGCAGCCTTCGACACGCCGCATCCCTGGGTCTGGACAATTCCAGCTGCGATCTGGGCAGGCGCGGCCGCGCTCTCCATTTCCGTCCTTCCGCTGCTGCTGGAGATTCCCTGGTACAAACTGGCTGCCGGCGCCCTGCTGGCCGGCGCCGTGATGTGGGCATCGTAGGCCGGCGAGTCCCGCGAGGACGCTCGCCCTCCTGTTTTGAGCCAACCGTTCGCAATCGACCGGGAGGACGACGCGCCGCCCCTTGCGCTTAACCTCGAAACGCCGTATGATCTAATTTTGTAATCACTGAACGGATTGTGTATGCCCAGCGAAGAAGCCATAGAAGTCATCGGAACGGTGGTCAAGGTTCTCCCCGCCACCATGTACAAGGTCAAGCTCGACAACGGGCACGAGGTGCTTGCGCACATTTCGGGCAAGATGCGCAAATTCTTCATCAAGATCGCGGCAGGCGATAAGGTCACGATCGAGATTTCACCCTACGACCTTTCCAAGGGGCGCATCATCTACCGCCACAAGTCCTGAGCGGCTCCTTCAGCCCTGCGAACACGAAGGGTGTTCGAAGCTCACGAAGAGACGAACGAGGCGTTGCGCGGAATGTCCGCACAACGCCTCGTTCGTTTTCCGCTTTCTTCGTGTCCGGGTTGAATTAGAGGTTGAACAACCGCAGGCAGCGGCGGAAGTCTGCCGGCAGCGGGCTGTGCGCCCGCAGGTTTCCGCCGAGCAGCGGATGCGGCAGCTCGATGTCCGTGGCGTGCAGCATCTGGCGACCGACCTGCTGCAGGCGCGGGTCGCGCGCGGTCTTGAGACCATACTGGTGATCGCCGACGATCGGGTGCCGGATTCCGGCCAGGTGAATACGGATCTGGTGCGTGCGCCCCGTCTCGATGCGCAGGGCCACATAGGTCGCGTCGGGACACGACGACAGCGTGGTGAGGTGCGTCACCGCCGCCTCGCCGTCGATCGCCTCGTGGATCGTGGACGAACGCCGCTTGATGTGCCCCACGCAGATCGCGTGATAGTTTTTCAGCACGCGCCGCGTTTTGAAGACCGACACCGCCGCTTCGCACGCCGCCGCCGTGCGCGCCACCATCAGGCAACCGGAGGTGTCGCGGTCCAGACGGTGCACCACGCGCAGTTGCGGCAGAGCAAGCTGCGCGCGCAGCCGCTCCTCCGCGCCGTCCGGCCCGATAGTCAACACGCCGGCGGGCTTGTCCACGAAGAGATAGTGCGCGTCCTCGATCAGCACGCGGATGTTCTGCGGCCGCGGCGGCAGGGCCTCGGCCACGCTGGTCTGCACGACGTCGCCCCGTCGCACGGCGTGATGCGCCATCCAGACCAGTTGGCGGTTTACCCAGACCTGGCGCTCGTCGAGGAGATTCTTGGCGGCGCGGCGCGACAGCCCCAGCCGCCGCGCCAGAAAGGCCTGCACAGTCTGGCCGTCCTCCGCAGCGGCCACCTGCAGAACGGGGGGGACATGTCGATTCGCATGCATGGCTGGGATCGGCTGCTCAACTTTCCCGGACTTCGACAAACGAGCAAACGAGGCCGACGATCTCCCTGGTCTCCTGACTGCGGTCCGCCTCCATCGCCGCGCCGACATGGAACCGGCGGCCATCCTGCGCCGCGGCGTGCAGCGTACCCAGCCAACGCTCGCCGGCCAGGGCGCGCCGCAGCGGCGCATCCGCCTGCGAGTCGCCGGTCCACAGGCCGGAGAGCGGCTTGCCGATCAACTGCTCGTCTTTCTCATACCCCCACAGGGTCAGCAGCGTCCGGTTGACGTAGGAGATCTGTCCCGCGGCATCGCTGACGGCCACGGCGGAGAGGTCGTTCGACAGGGCATTCTGGAAACGGCACAACTGCTGCGACTGGCGCTTGCGGCGCTCCACATTGCGCACCGAAAAGACCATGTCGCCTTCGTTGATGAGGTCGATTGAGCTGATGGCCACTTCGGCCGGAAAGGCGGAGCCGTCCTTGCGAATGCAGCGCGCATCGATCAGCACGTGGCGGTTTTCGGCTAGTCCCTGTCGCACCCGCTCCAGCAGTTGCGGGGAGAGCCCGGGGATCAGCTTAAAGATATCCATGTCCCAAATTTCGGCCGAATCGTACTGGAAGGCGTTCTGCACGCGCCCGTTGCTGTCGAGCACATGCCCCTTGGGGTCGGTGACGAGGACGGCGTCGTACAGTCCGCGCAGCAGTTGCTTGTACAGCGACTTGTGGTCCTGCCGGAAGGCTGGCGCCCTGGCGGGAGCGGCCGCCAGTTCAGATGCAGGCGCTTCCACCGGAGCGGGGGGCGGCGGCGCGATCACGGCAGCCGGCGGCTCCGGCCGTTTGGCCGCCGATACCGGACTGGGCGGAACCGTAGGTTCCGCCGACTGTTTGAATAGAGAAAACATCGTCCCATCTTGCCCGAAAGGGCGTCACAAGTTGTAAACCAAACCCCCCGGGCATGCAATGGCAAACCCGCCCGGAGGGCTTCTTTGCAATGGAATTGTCCGGCCTTTTCGGGTTATCCTGAAACAACATGGAGGTGGACCATTGCCATGAGCGAGACGTATACCAAGGCAGACCTGCTCCGAGAACTGGCGCAGGCGGCGCACATCAGCCGGCGGTGCGCAGACGTCGTGCTGGAAACTCTCACGCAGATCGCCTACCGGGAGGCCCGGCAGGGATTCGCCGTGCCCGGCATCTGCCGCCTCGACGTCGTACACCGTCAGGCGCGCCAGGTGCGCAACCCGCAGACCAGCCAAACGCTGGTGATCGCCGAGCACGACGCCCTGCGCGTGCGCCCGGTCAAACGTGCCAAGAACGCCATCGCTCCCACGCCCCGCGCATTAGTCCAAGTCATCCCGGATCCGCAACCGCCGTCTCCCACGCCGACGACAACCACCGCGGCGCGCCCCGCCGCACCCATGCCAGCCGCACTTTCCCGCGCCCCGACCGCACCGGCAGACGAGGGAATCTTCGTCTCCTTCCGCTGCCAGCACTGCGGCCAGGAGATCGAAGCGCCGGTCGAAATGGTTGGCGCGCCCAACGAATGCCCCTCCTGTGGTGAGCCGCTGCTCGTCCCTTACACTTCCGAGGAAGGCACGATCTGGCACCAGTCGCGCACGACCAGCCCCGAGGTGCTGCCGCCTTCGCCAGATGCCATTGCCGCCATGAAGGGACGGACCATCCGCATCGAATTGCCAGACGACCTGTAGCCATTGGAGAATACGACATGCTGCCACCCTTCCCGCCCTGCCTGTGCCGTACGCTGGCGCTGACACTCCTGCTGTCTGCCTTTGCCGGCTGCGTCTCGACGCCATCCGCGCCACCGGGCCCCGCGAACGTCTTCGTGAACGAAGCCGGCATCGTCACCTACCTGGGCGCATCCTGCACCATTGACCAGCTTCCGAGGCGCCTGGCGCGATCCGACATTAGCGCCGATCAGGAGATTCGCGTGCACCTGAATGATCCGCGCAGCCAGGCACAACTGCGCAGCCAGATCGTCGTTGTATTAGCCCGAAATGGCTATCGCCGCATCCTGTTCCAATCCGCCACGCGCATGATGGCAGAGACAGAGGAAGCCAGCCGCCCCGGCCTCTCGCCGCAACGGCACGTGGAGTCGATGGTGGTCACGAACGAACTCCACTTCCGCGCCGTATCGCCCAACCAGAAATAGCCTCTCCGCCGCACCTGCCGCAACCGACGTTTCCCCGTCCTGATTCACGCCGGCGACGGCCATTGACTCCGGCCGAGCAACACGCCATCCTATGGAGCAACGCCGTGAGGCTTTTCGCCCTCCCGGCCGCCGCGCAGGGTCCAGCGCGACGCGGCAACCGCAAGCGGAACTTTGACCATGCATGTGGCCATCATCGGTATCGGTCTGATCGGCGGCTCGGTCGCGCGTGACCTCCGCCGCACCGGCTTCGCGGCCCGCCTCACCGGCGTAGGCTCCTCCCCCGAACGCGCCCAGATCGCGCAGGACCTCGGACTCGTGGACCGCGTGACCGACCTCGCCATTGCTGTGCGCGAGGCCGACCTCGTCGTGCTCGCCATCCCCGTGGACCGCATCGTGCGCCTCCTGCCGCAGGTGATGGATCTGGTCACCGACCGCCAGACCGTCACAGACATGGGATCCACCAAGAAAGCTATCGTTGAGTCCATCGCCCGCCACCCGCGCCGCAGACGCTTCGTCGCCTCCCACCCCATGGCCGGCACCGAGAACTCCGGTCCCGCCGCCGCGCTCGATCGCCTCTTCGAAAACAAGGTCGCCGTGCTCTGCGACCTGGAGCAGAGCGCGCCCGACGCCGCCCGGACCGTCGAGGCGCTCTACGCCGCGCTCGGCATGCGCCTGGTGCGCATGGACGCCGCCACGCACGACCTTCACGCCGCCTACGTCTCGCACCTTTCGCACGTCGCCTCCTACGCCCTGGCCCTCGCCACGCTGGAGAAGGAGAAAGACGACAACGCCATCTTCGCGCTCGCCGGCGGCGGGTTCGCCTCCACCGCCCGCCTCGCCAAAAGCGCTCCCGACATGTGGGTGCCTATCTTCCGCCAGAACCGCACCGCCCTGCTCGATGCCATCGATGCCTACCAGCGGCAGCTCCAAGCCCTGCGCACCGCCATAGATGCCAACGACGAGTCTGCCATGCGCACGCTGATCGAGGAAGCCAACCAGATCCGCCGGATTCTGCGGTAATGAAAGAGAGAATTCAGAATCCAGAATTCAGGATTCAGAAGCAAAACCCAGACCGCAACCCGAAACATCCTACCTCCCCATTCTGAATTCTTCCCCCACACGATGCCCCTCGACGGTCACATCCGGCTGCTCCCCGTGCAGGTGGCGAATCAGATCGCCGCTGGCGAGGTGGTCGAGCGCCCGGCCTCTGCCGTCAAGGAGCTGATTGAGAATGCGCTCGATGCTGGCGCCGCGCACATCGAGGTCTTCGTAACCGCAGGCGGACGCAAGCTGATCGAGGTGCGCGACGACGGCATCGGTATGAACCGCGACGACGCGCTGCTCAGCATCGAGCGCCAGGCCACCAGCAAGCTACGCGAGGTGGCCGACATCGAGCGCATCGCCACGCTCGGCTTCCGCGGCGAGGCGCTGCCGTCCATCGCCTCGGTTTCGCGCTTCACGCTTGCCACCTGCCGCCGCGGCGAGACCATCGGCACGGAGCTCACCATCGTCGGCGGCCGCCTGCAGGACGTGAAGGATGCCGGCGTGCCGCCCGGCACGACTGTGGCCGTGCGCGACCTCTTCTTCAATGTGCCGGCGCGCCGCAAATTTCTGCGCGCCTACGAGACCGAACAGGCCCACATCCGCACCGTCTTCATCCTCCACGCGCTCGCCCACCCGGAAACCGGCCTGCTCCTCAAGGCCGACGGCCGCGAGCTCTACCGACTCCCCGCCGATTCCTCGCTCGAGGATCGCGTGCGCGACCTTTTCGGCGCGGAATTCGCGGAGGCGCTGCGGCTGGTCGATCGCACCTTTGCCGGCGTGCGCGTGCACGGCTTCGCCGCCATCCCCACGCAGACACGCGCCGACCGCGCCGAGCAGTACGTCTTCGTCAACCGCCGCCCCGCCTCCGCCGCCATCATCTCCTACGCGCTGCGCGAGGCCTATCCGCCGCTTGATCTTGACCGCAAACCCGTGGTACTTCTCTTTGTCGATCTTGCTCCCGAGCTCGTGGATGTCAACGTCCACCCGACCAAGAAGGAGGTCCGCTTCCGCCGCCCCGCCGACGTGCGCGAAGCCATCATCGCAGCCGTCAGCAGCGCACTCGGCCACACCCCGCGACGAATTCTGGGTGGCCGCACCGAACCGGCCAGCCCTGCCGGAGCCCCTGCGCCGTTCCCGCCACCTGCCCCGCCGCGAGAGAACCCCATCCAGCATCTGCCGTGGCCGGAGAATCAGAGGTCAGAAGCCAGAGGTCAGAGGTCGGTAAACAGTGGGCAGTGGACAGTGAGCAATGAGGAGAAGGTAGAAGGCAGGAACCAGGAGCCAGAATCAAGAATCGATACTGCTGAATCTCAAATCTCAAATCTCAAATCCGTCATCCCGAACCCCGAAGAATCCCCCTGGAAATGGTGCCGCGTGCTGGGGCAGGTCGGCGGACTCTACGCGCTGCTGGAGACCGACAGCGGCTACGTGACGCTCGATCCGCGCGCCGCCCATGAGCGCGTGCTCTACGAGAAACTGCTGGACGCGGCGAAGAACGACGCCGTGCAATCGCAACGCCTGCTGCTGCCGGAGACCGTGAAGCTGCCGCCCGAGAACGCCGCGCGCCTCCGCCGCCACCTGGAACTGCTGCACGCCATGGGGTTCGGCGTGGACGATTTCGGCGACGACCATTTCAAGATCGACGGCCTCCCGGCCGAAATCAGCAACGCCCCGCGCCGCGAGCTGCTGCTCGACATCGCCCACGATCTTGAAACCGCCGGCGCGCGCCGCGGCTCGGAGAAGTGGCGCGAAGAAGCTGTTGCACGCGCCGCCTGCCGAGCTGCCGTAGCCGGCCGCCAGAGCGAACTCGCGCCTCAGGAACTCGCGCAGCTCGTCTCCGACCTCGCCCGCTGCCGCATGCCCTATACCTGCCCCCGCGGCCGCCCCACCATGATCCTCACCCCGTACCGCGAACTCGCAAGGAAGTTCGGACGGGAGTGAGTACAAGCGCAGGACACAGAGGGCACAGAGGGGAGACTGAGGCCGCAGAGGGGAGCTGAGAATGGTGTTGCATTTGCCAACTCAACCGCAGAACCGCAACGTCTTGCTTTCTGAAGTAAGCCTTCGACACTCTGCGGTTCGCTTGGCGGAATCTGAAGCCCCCGTCCTGCCAGCGTCCGGGACGCGGCCCCGGACGCCAGGCAGGTGAGGCCGGGCGGGACGCCCGTGCTCCCAGGGAAACTCCCGGCGGCCGAGGCCGGCCGCCCTCCAAAGCCTCTGTATCCTTATCTAGTCTCTTACACCGCAAATAGATTGCCGACGCTCATCCGTCCACTCGGATCGAAAATCTTCTTGAGCGCGCGCATTTCCGCGATTCCGTCCGCGCCGTACATCACCCGCAGCAGGCTGACCTTGAGCTTGCCGATGCCGTGCTCAGCCGAGACGCTGCCGCCCCACGCCACCACCTGCCGCGCCCACCCCTCGTACAGCGCTTTCCCCTGCGCGTACTCCTGCATGTCGCGCGGCAGGATGTTGACATGCACGTGATTGTTACCGATGTGGCCGAAGACCACGGACTCCAGTCCCAACTGGGCCAGATCGCGCCGGTACATGGCCATCACCGGCCGCAGAGATGCATCCGGCACCGACAAGTCTGTGCCAAGCTTGGTGAGCCCTGGATGCTGTTGCTGACGCTCGGCAATGCGCAGATTCACCTGCTCGGGCGCGGCATGGCGGAATTCCTTGAGCCGACGCAGGCCGGCCTCGTCCGTCGCAGCCCAGCTCTCCTCCGCGTCGCCTGCCGCGGACAGCCACTGCAACACGTCCTCGCCGCAAGCGGCAACGATCTCCTCGTCGTCCGCCGCGTACTCGACGTACACCGCCTGCCCCCAGCTGTCCTGCAGCTGCGGCAGATGCGCGCCGTTGGCGCAGGCCTGGCGCAGGAGGTTCAACACGCCGCTATCGAAATACTCGATCGCCACCGGTCGTTTCGCGCCGGTCCGCCCCGGCCCGCGCGTCCACTCCACAAAGTCCAACGCGCGCGCCTCGTCCGGCAGAAAGCAGACCATGCCCCAAGTCACAGCCGGTCGCCGGCACAGCAGCAGCTCGATCTCCACGATGACGCCGAGCGTCCCCTCGCTGCCGATGAAGAGATCCAGCAGGTCCATGTCCGGTGCGATGAAATAGCCGGCGGCATTTTTGACCGCGGGCGGCTGGTAGGCCGGCAGGCGGCCGGCGAGCGTACGTCCACTGCGGGTCGTGGCGCGGAACTCCCGCCCCTTGGCGCGAGGCGCGCCGCGCGTCAGGTCGAGCAGATCGCCGTCAGCCAGCGCCACGGTCAGGCTGCTGACGTGTCCGCGCGTGGCTCCGTAGGTGAACGAGCAAGCGCCCGAGGCGTTGCACGCCACCATGCCGCCAAGCGAGGCAGAGGTCTCCGTGGGGTCGGGCGTGAACATCCAGCAGCCGGCGCGCAGGCGCGCGAGCGCGGTGCGGCTCTCGTCGCTCCAGAACGAGGTGTCCACCGCCGCGCCGTCGAGGAAGGAGCGCAGCGCATTGAGTGTCACGCCCGGCTGCGCACGCACGCGGGCAAGGCCGGAGGCGTCGAATGACACGCCAAGGATGCGGTCCATGCGCGTCAGGCTCAGCAGCAGCCCGCCATCCGGCACCGCGCCAGCCGCGATCCCGGTGCGCGCACCCTGCACCGTCACCCGGCTCCCTTGTTCCGCGGCCAGACGCAGCAGCGCGCAGACCTCCTCCGCAGATGTCGGAAACGCCACGCCGTCCGCCGTGCCACTGCGGCGCGACTCATCCCGCAGCCCGTCGGGAAAGCTGCATGCAACATCCGCAAGGATCGTGGGGACTTCGTGGGCCATTGCACTCCTGTATGACCACTTATCGTACCGCCCCGCATTCACCTTGGCCAGCCTCTACCCAAGCCTAGTGCCCCGCTTTCATTTTCCCGCTGGATACCAAAAGACGAACGCGGGATACTAGCACCCAGCGATTTACCATGCGCACCCTGATCCAACCTGAACGCTTCCGCGCGCTGCGTGGCCCGATTGTGCTCGCTGCCGGCTTTTTCGACGGCGTACACGTCGGTCACCGCCTCGTGCTCGACGGCGCGGTGCGCGAAGCACGGCGGCGCAGCGGGCAGGCGTGGGCACTGACCTTCGACCAGCATCCGCTCTCGGTCCTCGCGCCGGAGCGCCAGCCGCCGCTGCTCACCCCCCTCGAGGTGCGGCTGGAGCGGCTCGCGTCCGCAGGGCTGGACGGTTGCCTGGTGCTCCCCTTCACGCGCGAACTCGCAGCGCTCACGCCGGAGGATTTCGTTGCGCACCTTTGCGGCCGCGGCCGCCGCGTGGTCAACATCCGCTGCGGCGCCAACTGGCGCTTCGGCGCAAACGCCGCCGGCGATGCCGCCGAACTCGCGCGCCTCGGCCGGCAGCAAGGCTTTATTGTCACGGTTGTGCGGGCCGCGCGCTACGTCGGCAGGCCGGTCTCCAGCACGCGCATCCGCGAGGCGATCCAGCGCGGCAACCTCGCCGCCGCCACTGCCATGCTCGGCCACCCCTACTCCATCCGCGAGACCGTAATCCGCGGCCGCGGCGTCGGCCGCCAGCTCGGCATGGCCACGGCCAATGTACACCCCGCGTCTGAAGTGCTGCCGCCGCTCGGCGTCTACGCCGTGCGCACTTGGATCGGAGACCGTCCGGTCAATGGTGTGGCCAGCCTCGGTTTCCGCCCGACCTTCCCCGACGCACGGCCGGATACACCGCTGCTCGAGACTCACTTCCTCGACTTTGAGGGCGACCTCTATGGCGCCACCCTCGACATCGCCTTCATCTCCCGCCTGCGCGATGAACGCAAATACCCCACTGTTGCCGCGCTCATGGCCCAGGTCCGGCGGGATATCGGTGCGGCGCGAAAGATTTTCCGGCAAACGGGAGGCGCCACCGGTCTCGCCACGCGAAACGTAACATGACGAACACCCAACCGTAGAGTCTTGAAGGCTTACTTCAAAAATCATCACTCTGCTGTTCTGTGATTTTACGGCTCACGCTGCAAGTCAACTGCGATGCGGCCAATCTGCCTTCGTTGTCGGGCCTCTGCCACACCGCCTCCGTTGCGCCCGAGACAAAATGTCGCGCTCCCTCCACCACCCCCTCCAAATTCGCTTTACTCCATTCTCTGGAGCCTCTATAGTCCCCCTCCGAAACACAAAGGAAAAGCAAAGCGGAACAAGGACCAGTCAGAGACATGAGCCAGATGGACAAGGTAACGATTCGGAAGCCGTTCCAGCGTCATGAGAAGGACACCGGCTCCAGCGAAGTTCAGATCGCCGTGCTGACGAAGAAGATCGAGGCACTGACTGAACACCTCAAAGGCCATAAAAAGGACTTCAGCTCACGCTATGGGCTGATCCGCATGGTCAACTCGCGCCGCAGTCTTCTCGACTATCTGCGTCGCCAGAACGAGAATCGCTACCAGAAGCTCATCAAGGACCTCAACATCCGCCGCTAAGCCGGACACAAGCCCGCTTCGGGCATTTCGTCCACTGGCTAGCGCGCGAATCCCGGCCGCCGGTTGCGGTCGCGTCTCGCCTTGTTCCAAAGAAAGGCAAAATGAAGAATACCATCTCGATTGCCGTCGAAGTCGGCGGCAGGACTCTCACCATCGAAACCGGACTGCTTGCCTGTCAGGCCGCAGGCGCCACCACCGTCACGCTCGGGGAGACCATCCTCTTCTCCGCCGTGACCAATACCGACAAGCCGCGCGAGGGGATCGATTACTTCCCCTTGCAGGTCGAGTACCGCGAGAAGTACTACGCGGCCGGCCGCTTCCCAGGCGGATTCTTCAAGCGCGAGGCGCGTCCCTCCGAGAAGGAGATCCTGACCGCGCGTATCATCGACCGCCCGATCCGCCCGCTCTTCCCAGACGGCTACATCAATGACGTCCAGATCAACAACATGCTCCTCTCGGCCGACGGCGAAAACGACGCCGACGTGCTGGGCGTGAACGCCGCCAGCGCCGCGCTGCACATCTCCGAGATCCCGTTCATGGGCCCGATCGGTGCCGTGCGCGTCGGCCGCATCGACGGGCAGTTCGTGATCAACCCGACCTTCGCCCAGCGCACGCAGAGCGACCTGGACTTGATCTACGCCGGCACGCGCGAGCGATTCCTGATGATGGAGGGCGCGGCCCTGGAGATCTCCGAGGCCGACTTCCTGGCCGCGATGAAGACCGCCCACGCCGAGGTGGTTAAGATCGTCGACGCCCAGATCGAACTGCGCCGCCGCCTCGGCAAGGCCGACAAGAAGATCGTCGACGTCGAGCCGAACGCGGAGCAGATGGCGTTCCTGCGGGCCACCTCCGGCGCGGAACTCAGCCAGGCGCTACTCGTGGCCGGCAAGCAGGATCGCGAGACAGCCATCAAGGCCATTAAGGCGACCCTCAAAGCCAAGACGTTGGAGAAATTCGCGGCCCTGACGGAAAATCATTTCAAGACGCTGTTCGACACCCTCGAGATTGAACTGGTCCGCAACAACGTGCTCGCGCACGGCAAGCGCATCGACGGCCGCGGCTCGCACGACATCCGTCCGCTGGTCGCACAGGTCGGCCTGCTGCCGCGTGCCCACGGCTCGGCACTCTTCAACCGCGGCGAGACGCAGGCCCTCGGCTCCGTCACGCTCGGCACCAAGCAGGACGTGCAGTCGCTCGACGCCATCGCCGGCGGCGACAAGTCCAAGAACTTCATGCTGCACTACAACTTCCCGCCCTACTCGGTCGGCGAAGTCGGCCGCCTCGGCAGCACCGGCCGCCGCGAGATCGGCCACGGCGCGCTCGCCGAGCGCTCTCTGCGCCCAATCATCCCCGCGGATTATCCCTACACGGTCCGCGTGGTGTCCGACATCATGGGCTCCAACGGCTCCTCCTCCATGGCCAGCGTCTGCGCCGGCTCGCTCGCGCTCATGGACGCCGGCATTCCGGTCAAGGGCGCCGTGGCAGGTGTCTCCATCGGCCTCTTCACCAGCAAGGACGAGTCGAAGAAGGTGCTCGTGACCGACATCCTCGGCTCCGAGGACCACTGCGGCGACATGGACTTCAAGGTCGCCGGCACCGAGAAGGGGATCACCGGCTTCCAGGTGGACCTCAAGCTCCGCGGCCTGAGCTGGGACGTGGTCGAGCAGGCCCTGACCAAAGCCCGCGAGGGCCGGATGCAGATCCTCGCGTTTATGCGCGGGATCCTCGAGGCGCCGCGGCCGGAGCTCTCTCCCTATGCGCCGCGCATCTTCACACTGCAGATCCCGGTGGACAAGATCGGCGGCCTCATCGGCCCCGGCGGCAAGAACATCCGCCGCATCACCGAACTCTCCGGCGCGCAGATCGACATCGCCGACGACGGCACGATCAGCATCTTCGCCGCCAGCGGCGAAGCCATGGAGATCGCCAAGCGCGAGGTGCAGATGGTCGTGGCCGAAGCCGAGCCCGGCAAGCTCTACGAGGGCGTCGTCACCGGCATCAAGGAGTTCGGCTGCTTCGTCGAGATCCTTCCCGGCAAGGACGGTCTCTGCCACATCAGCGAGCTGGCCGAGCAGCGCATCCGCAGCGTCGAGGACGTTTGCAAGATCGGCGACAAGATGTGGGTCAAGTGCGTCGGCGTCGATGACCGCGGCCGCGTCAAGCTCAGCCGCCGCGAAGCCATGCGCGATCTGGACCAGCAGCACCAGAAGGAAGAGCAGCCGAAATAACCGGCTGGTCTATTTCCTTGTGCGGCGCGCCGTGAGAAAACGGCGCGCCGTTTTGTTTTGCTACAGAACACACCGCGTGACGGCGGCGGCGAACCTTGTCGCGTTTAGCGGTGTCGTGTTCCACCGCCTGGTTCGCCTTCCATTATGGTTCTCTGCACCAGATCAACTCCACCTCGTCCGGCAACTCCGGATAGGCATGCCGGTTCATCGCGCAGAGAACGAACCGGTGCTTTGCATAGAAACGGCACGCGGGCACGTTCACGTTCTGTGTCTCCACCTTGAGCAAGCGGCAGTCATGGCGTTTGGCCCAGCCTGCAGCCGCTTCGACTAGCAGGCTGCCAATGCCTTTCCTGCGGTGTTGCGGTGCCACCCGAATGTCCCAGAGGGCGGCGATATCGGTGCGCCCCTGCAGCTTGAGGACGCCCAGTGTATCGTACGCGATCAAGCAGCCACCGATGCGCTCCGTGTTTTCGAACGCCGAGATAACGCCCCAATTCGAAATGTCCCATTGGCCTGACCATCTTGTCGGTCCTTCTCCCTTGAGGCCATCGTAATCCTTGACCCAGGGATGGGCGACCGGACGTTCCGACAACCTGATTCCTGCAAGCCCCCTTGCCAGTGGCTGTACATCGAATACGGAGCGCACCTCAAAGGAGATCGGTATCCGTTCGTACTCGGACAGGACAGCGATCGATTCTTCTGCAATCTCTGGCTTTGTATCCATCATTGCAGTATGGCGAACTTATTGTTTTGCGTCGTCATCCAACCGGTTCCCGTCGGGATATCGTGATTGTAACACGGCGCCGAGAGGCGTAAAGGGGGCGGTTGGGCAGGCTATCGGCAGTAAGTCGACCCCACAGCCTTCAGCCTTACCTTTAGCCTACAGGCGCCGTTTCGACCCCGATACCGATAGCGACCCCGATTGTTCCCCAATGACAAATGACCAACGCCACGCCCCCTGCTGACGAATTTCCACGCATTTGCTACACTCTCTCCAGCTTATGCCTCTGCGCCTGCGTCAATTCGTTGCCCTGGCAACCGCCACCCTGCTCGAGGGGATGCAACAGCCGGCCGCGCTGCTGCTGCTGCTGGCCTGTGTGCTGCTCACGGCCCTGACTCCGGTCTTCCAGTTCCACTCGCTCGGCGAGGAGGGTCGGCTCGCGCGCGACAGCGGCCTGGCCTACATGCTCGTTTTCGGCCTGATCCTCGCCGTCGCCGTGGCCAGCAGCACGCTCGCAGCGGAGATCGAGCGCGGTACTGCGGCGGCCGCGCTCAGCAAGCCCGTACCGCGCCCACTCTTCCTCGCGGGGAAATACGCCGGCGTGCTTACGCTGGTCGCCATCCTCTGGTTCGCCGCGCTGCTCGCCACACTGCTGGCCGAGCGCGCCTCGGATCATTTCGTGGCCGTCGGCGACGAACTCGGCACGCGCGCCGACCGCTGGACAATTCTCTCCTCCCTGCTGGCGCCAGTCGTGGCGCTGGCCACAGCCGGCATCCTGAACTTCCGCCGCTGCGCGCGCTTCGGCGTGGCCGCCTTCCTCGGCATCCCGCTGGCGCTGGCCACTGCGCTGCTGCTCGCCGGCTGCTACAACCGCTTCGACCATCTGGTCTGGTACCACCCAGATCTCAACCTGCGCGTCATGGCCGCTGCCGTGCTGATCCTGCTGGCACTGGCTTTGCTCACCGCACTGGCCACAGCGCTCGCCACGCGCCTGCGCAGCGGCTCCACGCTCGTGCTCTGTGCGCTGGTGCTCGGCCTGGGCCTGACCGGCGACCTCTGGACCGGCCACGCCGCCTGGTCGTGGCGCGGCCTGCTCGGTGGCCTGCTTCCCAACCTGCAGAATTTCTGGATGTGCGACGCGCTGGCGGACGGCGGGCGCATCCCGTGGCACTACGTCGGCAGCGCGGCCGTCTATGCCGCTGTCTGGAGCGCACTGGCGCTGGGCGCCGGCATGCTGGCTCTGCGAAACCGGGATATGGGATGATTTCGGCCTGACCCGTCCGACTCGTCGGACAGATAAAATAACCACCATGAACTCCCCCATCATCGAAACCACCGGCCTGTGCAAGGTCTTCCGCGACTTCTGGCAACGGCCAAAGGTCGAGGCGGTCGCCGGCCTCGACCTCCAGGTGCAGCGCGGCGAGATCTTCGGCCTGCTCGGCCCCAATGGCTCCGGCAAGAGCACAACCATCAAGCTCCTGCTCGGCCTGCTCCACCCCACCGCCGGCACGATCCGCGTGCTCGGCTGCCCGCCGACCGACGTTGCGGCCAAGGCGCGCATTGGCTACCTGCCAGAAGTCTCCCACCTGCACGCCTTCCTGACGCCGCGCGAGACGCTCCACTACTACGGCAGCCTCTTCGGGCTCGACGCCGGCACCTGCCGCGAACGCACCGAGGCGCTGCTCGACATGGTGGACCTCCGCCACGCCGCCAACCGCTCCGTGGGCGAGTTCTCCAAGGGGATGGCGCGCCGCGTGGGACTGGCGCAGGCGCTAATCAACAACCCCGACCTGCTGATCCTCGACGAGCCCACCTCCGGCCTCGATCCCGTAGCCTGCCGCGAGGTCAAGGATCTCGTGCGGTTGCTCGCAAAAGCCGGCAAGACGGTCCTAATGACCTCACACCTGCTGGCCGACGTGGAGGATGTCTCCGACCGCGTGGCGATCCTGCACGCCGGCCGCCTGCAGGCCGAGGGGCGCGTGGCCGACCTGCTGCGCCGGCCGGATGCCGTGCGCTTTCTCGTTGAAGGGCTCGACGCCGAAACTGCGGACGCCATCCGTCGCGACCTGGAACAGCGCACCCACCACGCCGTGGTGCTCGATCACCCGGCCATGGACCTCGAGACCTATTTCCTGCAGGTGGTTGCCCGCGCGGCCCATCGCGATCATCTCACCACCCATTTCCAGCCGGCAGCGTTTCTGGCGGCAGCGAAGGAGAAGCCAGAAGTCAGAGATCAGAAATCAGAGGTCAGCAGTCAGCAGGCAGATTGAACCTTACGATTCTGCGGTTCGGTATTCGATATTCTGCGGCTCCATCTACCACCCCATGCCCACCCTTCTTCCACAAAGCCATCGCCTGCTTCACGTGCTGCGCGCCCTCTCTGCGGTCGCGCTGCTCTCGGCACGCGCGGCCATCCGTTCGCGCGTGGTGGCGATCCTGCTGCTCCTGCTGGCGGCTGGCGTAATCGGCATTCCGCGCCTGGTCTGCGGGGACGGCACGCCGGCCAGCGAGCTGCAGGTGCGCCTGCGCTACACGCTCGCCTTCGCCACCGGCGTCCTGGGGCTGGCTACGCTCTGGGCTTCCTGCGCGGCGTTCGGCGCGGAGATCGACAGCCGCCGCATGGATCTCACGGCAGTCAAGCCAGCGCATCCACTCACGCTCTGGTTCGGCCGCTGGCTCGGCATCGTGCTGCTCGACGCGCTGCTGCTGCTCGGCGTCGTGGCAGGTGTGCGCCTGCAGCTCGGCTTCGGCGCCGCCGACACCTCCCGGCTGGTCAGCCGCGCCATCGCCCGCCCCTCGCTGCCGGCGCCGGAAGAGGAGGCGCGCATCCACTTCGCCGAGTTGCAGCGGGCCAATCGCCTGCCGCCGGACATTCCGCCCACCGAAATCCTCCGCCGGCTCACGTTCGAAAGCCGCCACAGCCACATTGTGCTGCATCCGGGCGAAGCGGCCTTCTGGCGGTTCACGCTGCCACGACCGGTGACGCCGGACGGACGGATCTGGATTCGTGTGCAGTTCAACACCACGGCCGATTCGTTGGTCGACGTGCGCGGCACCTGCCGCGTGCGCCGCGCGGGCGCCGCTGCCTGGGCTGCCGAGGCGAAGGTCAACGACCTCACCCGCAACGAGCTGGAGATTCCGCTCGCCGCGCCGGCGCTGGCCGGCGCACGGGAGATCGACCTCGATTTTGCCTACCAGGGCGAGCCAAAGGCTGCCGCGCTGCTGATCGCGCCGCGCGATTCCCTGGCGATTCTCTGCGCACAGGGGAGCTTCACCGGAAACCTCGTCCGCGTGATGCTGGCCGAGCTCGCCATTCTGGCGGCGCTGGCAGCGCTGGGGCTGACGCTGGGCGCCTGCTTCTCCTTCCCCGTGGCGGCATTCGCAGCCACGGCGCTGCTCCTGACCGTGCTGGCCGCCACAGGCAGTTCTCCGGAAATTCTGCCGGTGGATCCCTCCGCCGGAAACAGCCGGCCCGGTCTGCCGGAGCGCGTGTCGTACCGCGTCGTGCGCAGCATCGATTTCATCACGCGTCCGTTGCTCCAGCCGGAACCGCTCGCGCAGGCCGTCGCCGGCGAACGCGTGCCAACTGGCGAACTGACGCGCCTGCTGCTCTGGGGAGGCGGACTCTATCCGCTGGGACTGGCGCTTCTCGCGGCGACCGCGTTACGCCGGCGGGAGCTGGCGCGCCAAGGTACCGGAAATTGAAAATGCGGACACGAAGAACACGAAACTGGACCGAAGACATGCGAAGGGTGCTGGCATCTGCGGCGCATGCCGCAGTGGGCCAATCCTTCGCGCTCTTCGTCTCCGCTTCCTCCCCTTCGTGTCCTAAGACGTTCTAAATTATGTCGTGTTTCCATCCATACGCGCGTCGTTTCGTCATGCTGCTGCTGTTTGCGGCGCTGGCGTTGCTGACTGCCGCGCAGAACCGCCGCCTGTGCGCAGCCCGACGCACCGGCCTCCCGGAAGCGCCGGCCTACGCGGCACAGGTGCCGCCGTTCATAAATTTCCTGACCGTCGGACTCGGCGGATTCCGCGGCGTCGCGGCGGAGGCCCTCTGGTCACGCGCCGACAGCCTGCAGGAGGAGGGGCGCTACTTCGAGCTGGTGCAGCTCTCCGAGTGGATCACCTGGCTGGATCCGCACGCGACTGAGGCCTGGGCTTACAACGCCTGGAACATGGCCTACAATATCAGCGTCCTGATGCGCCGTCCCGCAGACCGCCTGCGCTGGGTCGCACACGGGATCGCGCTGCTACGCGACCGCGGCCTACCCGCCAATCCGCACAACGCCCGCCTGTATCGCGAGCTCGCCTGGCTCTACCAGCACAAGGTCGGCAGCACCGACGATTCCGCGCACATCGGCTACAAGCTCGCTCTGGCCCATGAGCTGTCGCCGTTCCTGCGGCCGGACGGCTCCGTGGTCGACACGCCCACGAACCGCACGGCCTTGGCCGCACTGCACCTTGATGTAGACCGCATGCGGACGCTGGAACTTCGATTCGGCCCGCTCGACTGGCGCATGGCGCCGAGTCACGCCATCTATTGGGCGTCGCAGGGGCTGGCATACGCGCACGGCGCGGAACTTCTCGCCTGTCGGCGCGCCATCTACCAGCCGCTGATCCAGTGTGCGCTGGCCGGCCGCTTCGACGGCGATCCGATAGGAGACCTCTATCGCGCCAAACCCAATCCGGAGGTTGTACGACCGGCCCTGCAGTTCGTCGAGGAGACCTTCCGCGAAGCTCCGACGCCTGGCGTGCGAAATGCCTACGCTTTCTTCCTGCTGCAGGCAATCCATCAGGCGCACGCGGCCGGCCATGCGACACAAGCCAATGACTGGCTGCATGATCTCAACCGCATTGGAGAAGGCTTCTTCCACCCCATGACGATCGAGGCGGTCGTGCGCGGAGAAATGCCGGAGTTCGTGAGATAGACTGTTCTACAAAAGGCACCAGGCATCAAGCGCCGGGCGCCAACTGGCATTCGCAGGTAGGAGCAATTGGAGCCTGACGCTTGGGGCCTGTTGCCTTCCCCTGACAGCCTACAGCCCAGAGCGCTACAGCCTTATTTCAACGCCGCCTCGATGGCTTTGAGTAGCACATCGCCGCGCTGCAGGCCGACGAACGACTGCGCGACTTGTCCGTTCTTGAAGACCAGCAGCGCCGGGATGTTGCGGATGTTGTGGCGGGCAGCAATGTCGCCAGCCTCGTCGACGTTCACCTTGGCGATCGTCGCACGACCGGCCACCGCGCCCACGAGCTGCTCCAGGATCGGCCCCTGCATGCGGCACGGACCGCACCAAGGTGCCCAAAAATCCACCAACGTCACGCCCGTGGCGATGGCTGCGTCGAATTCCGTTGCCGTCAGTTCCTTCACACCTGCTGCCATGTTCCATCCTCCCTGTGCTGAAAAACTGCCGAATCGCTGTTACTCCGTCGGCGCGCTGTCCCGAATGGGCGTCAGGGGAGACCGCATCTGCAGCGCACGGCCACCGGCTTCCGGATCAGACGGCCGCACTGCAGGCCGGCCCTGGCCTTGCCCCTGTGGCGGCTGCGACCTCATTGCGCGCAACCTGGCCATCACTTCGTCTCCCAAAATCTGACGGCTCTTCAATTCAGCGGACAATCCAGCCTTGAAAAATTCGCCGCGCACCTGGGTCACAACATCGGCGGCCGCCATAACCGCTTTTTCGTCAACATTGGTCGCCAACATCAACTGTTCCAGTGTGCGATTCGCCTTTTCCATCGCGGCGGGCAGATCGGACTGCTTCTGCGGCATCTGCGCCTGTAGAAATTTCTTGAGCGCTTCGATCTGTTCATCCGTGGCGCCGGCCTGCTGCAGCATCTCGCGGCTCGGCATCCGCATTTGCGGCCCCATTGGCGGGTGCTCGCCAGCGGGCATCGGACGCGCCATGGGCAGCGCGCCAGCGGCCGGGATGCCGGCCGGCGTCCCGGCGCCACCCTCCTGCTGTGGTTCCGCAAACAAAATGCCACCGCTGAAAATCGCTGCTGCGGTTACGATTCCCCATCCGATGTTGCGTTTCACGGTCGCTCTCCTTGCATTCAGTCCATTCCTGACAATGCAGTAATACTTTACACCCACGCGCCCACCGGTTGTCGAGGACGAAAGCCCGCTCCCCGGGCTAGGGCATTGATTCGCCCGCGGACCTTCCGGCCAGCCGACCGCTGGCAAAGGCCCAAGTGAGGTTGTAGCCGCCGCAGGGTCCATTGAGGTCGAGAACCTCGCCGGCAAAAAAAAGCCCTGACACGAGCCGACTCTGGAGTGTGTGCGGGGCCACCTCGCGCAGCGCCACGCCGCCGCGTGTGACCATGGCATGATCCCACCCTTCGATCCGGACGATCGTCAGCGGCAATTCCGCGCAGAGTCGCGCCAGCGTCTCGAGCTGCTCGCGCCGCGCCTGCGCCAGCGTTGCGCCGGTGGCCAGATCCGCCTGTTCACAAAGCACCTGCGCCAGTCCGCGCGGCAGCTCGCCGGCCAGCAGGTTGTGCAAAGCGCGCCGGCCGAACGGCGCGCGCCAGGCATCAAACCTCGCGCGCCATATCGTGGCATCACGATCCACCCGCGGCGCCACCAGCAGCCGCACCTTCTCGCCCGCTGCCAGCAGCGCGGCCACCTCACCGGAGATGTTGAGCACCGGCGGCCCGCTCACGCCACGGTGCGTAAACAGCACCGGGCCCAGACGCCCCTCGCGCGAGGCGCCCTTGCGGTCGATCCGCACACGCGCGGCCTCGAGAACAACTCCGGCCAGCCGGGCTGGCCATGTCTCGGCCGTCATTAGCGGCGCCAGGGCCGGCACCGGTGCCATCAGCGTGTGCCCAGCCTCCACCGCCAATGCAAACCCGCTGCCGTCCGAACCCAGTGCCGGATAGCTCTTCCCGCCGGCAGCCAGAATGACACGCGGCGCGTCCAGAAAGCCGTCCGCTGTTTCGACACCCGTCACAACGCCGTTGCACCGCACGATTTTCCTCACGTCGCAGCGGCAGGCAATCCGCGCGCCGTATCGGTCCGCTGCGCACAACAGCGCGTCGAGCACGTCGCGCGCACGCTGCGAGACAGGAAAAACACAGCCATCCTCCTGCGCCATGGTCGGCACGCCAGCCGCGGCAAAGAATTCCCGAATGGCGGCCGGCGGAAACTCGCGCAGCGCACCCTGCAGAAATCGACCCTGGCGCCCGAAGGCAACCAAGATTGCGTCCGCGCTGGCGGCCGTGGTGAGGTTGCAGCGCCCGCCGCCCGTTGTCAGCAGCTTGCGGCCCGGACTTTCCATACGCTCACAGACCCGCACACGCCGGCCAGCCGCAGCCGCCGTCGCAGCCGCCATCAATCCAGCCGGCCCAGCGCCAATGACAAGAATATCCACCTGCTCGTGTGACATGAAAGTCATTGTGACACGGGCTGTTCGGAAAAGGAATTCGGGAGTCTGGCAGCGGAATCTTGAACTGGCGAGCAAAGGCTGATTCTGGGACCTGACTGCGAAATGCGACTGGATATGATTTGTAACACGTTTGCAGTAAGGATATTACGCACAACAATTGACTGCTTCCGGCAAAATGGTATCTTAATGGATTCAACTGAAGCAGGAGTTCGACCATGAAGCAGCTTTACCAGCCTTCGAAGATCAAGCGCCGACGCAAGATCGGTTTCCGCGCTCGCATGGCCACCAAGGGGGGGCGCAAGATTCTCTCCCGCCGCCGCAGCAAGGGGCGCGCCCGCCTGACGATCTGATCCCCGACGGAGCGTCCGTATGAGCCGGGAGCCGGACAGTGTGCACTCCGGCGCAACGCCGCCGGGACCCCGCGAAGTGGCGTCCGATTTCGGACTACCCCGCTCGCGACGCATGTTCCCCGCGCTCTATCGCGACGCTTTCGCGCAGGAGCGTTCGATCCCCGGGCGGTTTCTCGTACTTTGGCTGCGTTTCGCGTCGGATGCGGACCGCCGCATGGGTGTGGTGACCAGCCGCCGAACGCTCCCCTCCGCCGTGGCGCGCAACCACGCGCGTCGGCTGCTGCGTGAGGCTTTCCGGCTGAACCGCGCCCATCTGCGCACCGATGTGGACGTGCTTCTGCTGGCGCGCGGCCGGATCGAGCAGGTGCAGCGACAGGATGTGGAGGCGGACTTCCGTGCGACCTGCCGCAAGGCTGGAATCTGGAGGGACAACCCATGCTGAGCCACCTGCTGATCGCCTGCGTGCGGGCTTATCAGGTCGTGCTCGGCGTGCACATGGGAAACTGCTGCCGGTTCGAGCCGTCCTGCTCGAACTACAGCATGGAAGCACTGCGCACGCACGGTGCGTGGCGTGGACTCAGCCTGACCGTCCGGCGCGTGCTGCGCTGCCGGCCGTTCGGACCCAGCGGCTACGATCCGGTGCCGGCGAGACAGGGTGAGTAGACCGAACGACGTAAGGGGAAGATGTTGCACATCGAACCAGAAAAGCCAAAACCCGCCAACCTCCTTCAGCCAAAACCTCTTTAACAAGCTCAAGAAAAAAGACCATGAACCGCAATGACAAGCTGATCGTCGCCCTGCTCTTCCTCGCCCTGATGGGCTGGCTCTGGTACTCGAGCAACCAGACGACCCGCAAGGCGCAGGAACAGGCCGCCGCCGCGCACGCCACGGCTGCGCTTTCCACCAATGCCGCAGCCACAACCGCGCTGACGCCCGTTGTTTCCAACGCCGCGCCCGTCGTCGCCACCAACGTGCCGCCGCCCGCCACGCTGCCGCCCATTGTTCATTCGGCGCCAGAGGAAACCAACCTCCTGCATTCGGATGACATGGACCTGCTGGTCTCCTCGCGCGGCGCGACGCTGTTGGCTGCCACGCTTCACAACTACACCGCCCGACCGGAGAAGAACAGCGGCCATGTGATCCTCGATTTCCATCCGCACCCGGCGCTCGCGCTTTCCGGCGTGCCGGGCCTGTCGGCAGACGCTGATTACCGCGTCGCAAAGGAAAGCGATGGCGCCCTGGTCTTCACCTGCCGCACGCCACAGGGACTGCGCGTCGAGCGCACCGTCGCCTTGGGTGCGCGCCATCTGATCCGGGTCATTGACCGCTTCGTCAACGTCTCCGACGCACCGGTCGCACTCGGCACGAACTGGGTCACGCTCGGCACCTTCTACCGCGGCAGCTCGAAGAACGATGAGCTTTCCGTGGACTCCTTCGCCTGCGGAGCGGACGACACGGTTCGCCACTGGAGCAAGGAGCTGCCGGGGCTCTTCGGCGGCGGCGGATTTGGCTGCCTCGGCCCCAGCCGCCCGATGCTCGACCAAGCCAGCCAAACCGCCACCGGGAGCCAGCACTGGGTAGCGCTCAAGTCGCGCTTCTTTGTGCAGGCCCTCATGCCGGCGCCTTTCCACGCCGTGACCGCCTTCCGCGTCGATGCCACGCGCGACGCGAACAGCTCCGCCTTCGCCCTCTCGCACATCGACGGCGCCGTCGCCTTTCCTGCCGCGCAGCTGGAAAAGGGCCAGACCCTTGAGCGCAGCTATCAGCTCTACATCGGCCCCAAGAAGCTCGCCTATCTCACCGATTTCGGCGGGCGGCTGAACGAAATCATGGAGTTCAACGCCTACTCTTGGAATACCTTCTTCGGCTGGTTTTGCAGGCCGCTGGTGCAACTTCTGAATTTCTCCTACGCCCATCTCTACCCCAACTACGGCGTGGCGATTATCCTGCTGACGATCCTCGTGCGTCTCGTCTTCTGGCCACTCACGCACAAGAGCACCGAGAGCGCCAAACGCATGCGCGACGTGCAGCCGAAAATCAAGGCCCTGCAGGAGCAGTTCAAGGACGAGCCCCAGAAGATGCAGCAGGAGATCTGGGCGGTCTACCGTGCACACAAGGTTAACCCGCTCTCGAGCTGCCTGCCGATGCTCGTGCAGCTCCCAGTCTTTATTGCACTCTACACCGTGCTGCGCAGCGCGGTCGAACTGCGCTTCGCGCCGTTCCTCTGGGTGGCGGACCTCAGCGAGCCCGAGAACCTGCTTGCCGGCATCCTGCCAATTTCGCTCAACATCCTGCCACTCGTGATGGCCGCAGTCACCATCTGGCAAAGCAAGCTCACGCCCGCCATGGGCGATCCCACCCAGCAGAAAATGATGACCTGGATGATGCCGCTGATGATGCTCTTCTTCTTCTACAGCATGCCTGCGGCCCTGTCACTCTACTGGACCGTCAGCACCCTGCTGGCCATCCTTCAGCTCTGGCTGCAGCAGCGCACCCCCAAGACCGAAGCCGCCCTCGCCGCCGCCGAACCCGAGAAACTCACGCGCCAGCAGCGGCGAAGGCTGGAGAGATAGGGGTTTAGGCTGTAGGCTGAAGACTGTTAGGTCAGATTCGATTGAATCGAATGGCAATCGATTCCGATTTCGACAGTGCTCCAGATCACACAACTAACAACCTTCAGCCTAACAGCCTCACCATGAGTACCCGCGACATCCTCCACGTAGACATGGACGCGTTCTTCGCGGCCGTGGAGCAGCGCGACCGCCCGGAACTGTGCGGCAAGCCGGTAGTTGTCGGCGCCGGCCCGCACGAGCGTGGCGTGGTCTCGACCTGCTCCTACGAGGCACGCCCCTTCGGCGTGCGCTCGGCCATGCCCTCGCGCGAGGCTTTTCGCCTCTGTCCGCAGGCCGTCTTCCTGTTGCCGGACATGCCCCGCTATGCCGCTGTTTCGCGGCAGATGTTCGCCACCCTCGAGCGCTTCACCCCGCTGGTGGAGCCGGTTTCAGTCGACGAAGCGTTCCTCGACGTCACCGGTGCCAAGGGACTCTTCGGCGCGCCGGAGAAAATCGCCGCGTCGGTCCGCGCCGCCATCCGCGCGGAGCTCAACCTAACCGCCTCCGTCGGCGTGGCCGGCAACAAGTTCCTCGCCAAGCTGGCCGGTGAACTCTGCAAGCCCGATGGCCTGGCCGTGGTGCCGCGCGACCGCGCTGCCGTGCTGGCATTCCTTGCGCCGCTGCCGGTCGGCCGCCTCTGGGGCGTCGGCAAGGTCACCTGCAGCCTGCTCGAACAGCACGGCTACAAGCTGATCGGCGACCTTCAGCGCGCCTCGGAAGCCTCCCTCGCGCCGATTGTCGGCCCCCACGCCACCGGCCACCTCCTGCGCCTGGCCTTTGGCGAAGACGAGCGCGCCGTCGAAACCGACTTCGAGGAGAAGAGCATCTCGCGCGAGCACACCTTCCCCGTCGACTGCCGTGATCCCGAACGCCTGCGCGCCACGCTGCGCGATCTCGCCGACGATGTCGGCAGCCGTCTGCGCGAAGCGGGCAAGTTCGCCGGCGTGGGGCGCCTCAAACTGCGCTGGGCAGACTTCCAGACTCTCACACGCCAGCGCACCTTTCCCTTGCCCGTCTGCGACGACTTTACCTTGCGCCACCTCGCGCTCGAACTCTTCGAGGCCGAGCCGCTGATCCAGCCGGTGCGTCTCATCGGCTTTGGTGTCGGCGGCTTCGCCGCCGAACGCCAAGAGCAGCTCGACCTCTTTGCCGAGCCCGCCAACCGCCGCGCACGCGACGAGAAGCTCTGCCACACCGTGGACCGGTTGCGTGAGAAGCTCGGAAAGGATCACATCGTCCGGGCCGATGCGGTCAGAAAACGAAAGCGCGCAGAAGGTGAAAGAAGTCAGAATTCAGGAGCCAGAACGGAGGCACGCAAGCCAAGCCAAGAAAAAGACTAGAGCCCATTCTGAGTTCTGTCTCCGAACTCCTTCGCATCCGCCACTCATGCAATCCCCAACTCAATTCCTCTCATCCCACGGCTTCGATCTCGCGGCCATAGCTCCCGAGGCGTTGCTGAGGCTGTTCGACGCAGCCATGACGCGCGGGCTCGACGGCTGCACGGAAAACGCGCTCCCCATGCTCCCGGCGTTCCTGACGACAGGCCGCCGCGTGCCGGCGGACACGCCCGTGGCCGTGCTCGATGCCGGTGGCACCAACCTGCGCGCCGCCACAGTCCGGTTCGACGCCGACCGACGGCCGCACATCGAGGATTTTGTCCGCACCCAAATCCCCGGCGCGCAAAGCGAGGTCACGGTCGATGAATTCTACGATGCCCTCGCCGACCTACTCACCCCGCATGCCGCCAAAGCCAAGAGTATCGGTTTCTGCTTCTCCTATCCGGCCGAGACCACGCCGGACTGCGATGCGCGGCTGATCTGCTGGACCAAGCAGATCCGCGCGCCCGCTGTGGTCGGCACCCTTGCCGGCGCCAACCTCCGCCAGCGCCTCGCCCGCCGCGGTTGCGACCGCCCTGTTGTCGTGCTGAATGACACCGTCGCCGCGGTCCTGTCCGGTGCCGCCACCAACAGCCGGCACGCGAGCCACGTCGGCTTCATCCTTGGTACCGGCTCCAACACTGCCTACGTCGAGCGCATTGCCAACATCCGCAAACTGCGCAACCCGCGGCTGAAACTAACCGACACCATGGTCGTCAACGTCGAGTCCGGTAGCTTCTCCCTCGCGCCGCGCAGCCGGTTTGATGAACGGTTCGATGCCACCCTCCCCGATTGCGGCGCCTATGCCTTCGAGAAGATGATTGGCGGAGCCTATCTCGGCCGGCTCGGTCATGCGATCCTGCAGGAGGCAGCGCGCGCCGGCCTCTTCTCGCCCGCTGCCGCAACCGCCCTGCTCGCCATGCCCGCGCCGGACAACAAGGACCTCGACCTCTTTTGTCACAATCCGCAACAGCCGCCAACCACGTTCGCCGCACTGCCGCTGGCCAACGCCGACCGCTGCGTCATAGTAGAGCTTTGCACGCCGGTCTATTCCCGCGCCGCGCTCTTTGCGGCCGTCAATATCGCCGCGGCCGTGATCCGCACCGGTGCCGGACACGATCCGCAGCACCCCGTGGGCGTCAACATCGACGGCTCCACCTACTATCGCACCCGCACCATCCCGTTCGCCGCGCGTGTCCAGGAACACCTGCGTCGCCTGCTGGACCCGCGCGACATCCACTGGGAGCCGCTCGCCATCGCCGAATCGCCCATCCTCGGCGCGGCCGTAGCGGGACTGACCGGGCCGACCACGGGAAAGGCTGCAGGCTGAAGGCTATTGGCTGTTCGATCGCCCTGCAGCCTATTGTTGACAGCCGACAGACTCGACAAGTCGCATCCTTGACGCCCATCGCAATTCCATCTAGCTTGCTTTCTATGGCCCCAACCCTTCCTCAGCAGCCCCTGCGCACAGCACTCGTGCAGAACGCGGCCGGCGCGGATCCGCAGGCGAACCTAGACTGGCTCGCTGCGCACTGGCCGGAGCGCGGCTCGATTGACCTCATTGCGCTCCCGGAGGTTTTCGCCTTCCGAGGCGGCGATGAGGAAAGCCGCGCCGCTGCCGCGCCGCTCGATGGCCCGCTCGGTCGCTGGCTCGCCGCGCAGGCTGTCCGCGCCAACGCCTGGGTACTGGCCGGCAGCGTGCTCGAGCGCGACGGTGACCGGATCTACAACACCTCCTTGCTTTTCGACCGCGCCGGCGACCTCGCGGCTTCCTACCGCAAAATGCACCTCTTCGAGGCGCGGCTGGAAAGCGGCCGGACGATCCGCGAGAGCGATGTTTACCGCCCCGGCGACCGTCCTGTGCTGGCAATGATCGACTCCTGGTGCTGCGGCCTCTCGATCTGCTACGACGTACGCTTCCCTGAGCTCTACCGGCACTATGCCGGCGAGGGCGCCTCACTTCTGTTGATCCCGGCCAACTTCACGCAGCGCACCGGCCGCGACCACTGGGAGACGCTCATCCGGGCGCGTGCAATCGAGAACCAGTGCTTCGTCCTCGCGCCCGACCAGTGCGGCGCCAACCCGCACACCCGCTGCCGCAGCCATGGCCACTCGCTTGCCTTCGGCCCCTGGGGCGAACTACTCGCCACGGCTGCCGATGAACCGACCGTGCTGCGTGTCACCCTCGATCCGCAGCTTCTCATCTCCACCCGCCAGCGCATCCCCGCACTCGAGCACCGGAGGATGTGAAGCGCAGCGGCGCGGGGCGATTCTTGCCCCTTGGGCCGGATGTCCAACAAGCGAACTGCAAAACAGCTGAACAGTAGATGAGCGAGGTCTGACGTTTGCAGAGCCGATCAGAAACCTTCATTCTTCTGCGGTTAGCTATTCGTCACGCTGCGGTTCGCTCGTAATCCGACCGCAGTCGCCCGCACCCATTTCCTCCTGGTCTTGCCTTGCTTCCGCGCGCCAACCATAATGGCAGGCAATGGCCTTGCCTTCCCTCCACTTCCTTGGCTGGTCGCGGCCAGCGGTCGACACCGTCTGCGACTTCCTGCAGTCCGGTGCCCGGCCGGGCCAGCCGCTCGATCTCGAGGGGACGCTAGTGGTCGTGCCGACCCGTCAGGCCGGTCGCCGGCTGCTGGACGAGCTTGTTCGCCGCTGCGGAGATGCCGGCGCGATTCTCTCGCAGCGTGTGGTGACGCCCACGCTCCTCGCAGCAGACGCCCTGTGCCTGCCGGAGATCGCCGGTGGCGCCGAACTCCTCACCGCCTGGTCCGAGACCCTCTCCGCCGCCGAAGAACCGCTGCTCATTGCCGCATTCGGCACAGCCATCGCCCAGCGCGATCCCGGCCTGACGCTCGCGCTGGCGACGCGCCTCCAGCAGGTACGGCGCGATCTGGCCGAAGCCGCCTGCTCCTGTGCCGACGCCGCCCGGCTCGCCACAGCCGAGCCGGAGCGCTGGCAGGCGCTCGCGCAACTCGAGGCAAACTGTCTTGCGCGTCTGGCCCAAGCCGGCCTGCGCGATCCCTGCGCCGCGCAGATCGCCTGGGCTGCCCGACCGCAGCTCCCGCCGGACATCCGGCACGTGGTGATTGCCTGCGTTCCCGACCCCTCGCTGCTGCTGGCGCGCGCAGTAGATCGACTCGCCGGCTCGATTGCCGTAGAGATCCTCGTGCAGGCGCCACCCGAAGAGGCCGCGCATTTCGACACCTGGGGCCGCCCGCTTCCAGATCACTGGAGCGTCCGCCGCATCGATATTCCTAACGAGGATCGCAACCTGCTGCTCGAGGCCGACCCGGCCGCCCAAGCCGCCCGAGTCGTCGAGATCCTGGCGGCGGAACCGGCGCGCTTCGCCGTCTCAGACGCCGCCATCGGCGTACCGGACCGCGCCATCGTGCCGTTCCTGACCGACCAGCTTGCCACGCACGGCATTGCCGCGTTCGACCCGCAGGAACGTCCGTTGCGCGAACATCCGCTCTGCGAACTGGTGCTGCGTCTGCTCGAGCTGCGCCGTGCCGCGCCGTACCGCACCGTGGCCGATTTGCTGCGACACCCCGACGTTCTCGCCGGGCTGCAGCAGGCCGACCCCGCGCTCGCTGCCGCGCCGCTTCTGACCCAGCTCGACGAATTCCAGAACCGCCATCTGCCCTCCGGCCTCCCGGACCTGCTCCGTCCATTCGAACGCAATCCACGCGGCACAACCGACACGCGCGCGGATTTCACGCTTCTCGGTCAGGCGCTGTTGCGCGTGGCGCAGTGGCGGGAACGACTCACCGGCGAACGCCTTCCCGTCGCGCTGCGTGCCCTACTCGCCGAGATCTACGCCGGCCGTGCGCTCGATCCGGAGCATCCAGCCGACCGCCTGTTCGCCGCCGCGGCAGAAGCCATCGACCGCGTGCTGCGCGAACTGGAGGACACACGCCTCCCGCCGACATCCCCTGAGACCGAGGATGCCATCCTCGTGGCGCGCCTCCACAGCCAGGGGTGCGCGCCGGAACGGAGCGACGAGCGGATCGACCTCGAAGGGTGGCTGGAGCTGCCGTGGAATCGCGCACCGCTGCTGCTGGTGGCCGGCATGAACGAGGGATTCGTGCCGGACGGCCGCCTGGCCGACGATTTTCTTCCCGATTCGCTGCGCCGCGCCCTCGGCCTGCGCGACGACCGCCTGCGCACCGCACGCGACGCATTCCTGCTGCAGGCGCTGCTGGCCGCGCGCGGCGATGGACGCGGCCGCGTCTGCCTGCTCTGCGGCAAGAACTCAGCCGAGGGCGATCCGCTGCGCCCTTCACGTCTGCTATTCCGCTGCGACGATGCCCATCTTCCGCAGCGCGCGCAGCACCTCTTCCGGCCGCTGCCCCCCTCGCGCCCGGGCGCACCCGCCACTGTCGGCTTTCAGCTGCGGCCATTCGCATTGCCGGTAGAGGAAAAAACCGTTCTCTCGGTGACGCGGTTCAAAGAGTATCTCCGCTGCCCGTTCCGCTTCCATCTGCGCCACCGATTGCAGATGGCACCGCTGGCGGACGACGCGCTGGCACCGGACGAACTGGATTTTGGCAATCTCGTGCATGCCGCACTCCAGGATTTTGCCCGCGACAGGAAACTCGCGCAGGAGACTGATCCGGAAAAGCTCGCCGCGCACCTGGCCGACCTGGTCCGCGGAACTTTTGCCGTCTATGGGCCGCGCCCTTCGCTGGCCGTGCAGGTTGCGCGCGAAAGCGCGGTTCAACGCCTGGGGCGCTTCGCCGAACGGCAGGCCGGATGGGCGCGCGAATGGGAAATCATCGCCTGCGAGGAGCGCTTCACACTGCGCCGCAACGGCCGCGAGATCGTCGCGCGCATCGACCGCATCGACCGGCATCGCCGCAACGGCCGGTTGCGGGTCATGGATTATAAGACTCTTGAGAAGCCCAAGACGCCCGAGGATATGCACCTCGGCCCCTGCCGTCCAGATGCGCAGGGATTCGCGCGGGTGGAACTCCCTGGTCCGCGCGGCCGCTTGCGGCGCAGGGCGTGGCAGGATCTCCAGCTTCCGCTCTACCGCGAGGCGCTGCACACCGCGGGGCGGTTCGACGTTACGAATCTCGAACTTGGCTACTGCGTATTGCCGCGAGCCGTCGGCGAGACCGATTTTCTGCCGTGGACCGACTACTCCGACGCGTTGCACGATTCCGCCCTAGTCTGCGCCGACGGCGTGCTAGCCGCCATTGCTGCCGGCGTTTTCTGGCCGCCACGCGACGTGCCGGCGGAATGGGATGACTTCGCCCCGCTTTTCGTGGGCCATCCGGAACAGTGTTTTGCGGCGCCTGGCGGCGAAATCAAACCGGGGGTGGCGCCATGATGCCCGCCTCCTTCCCCCATACCGCCATCTCCGCCTCCGCCGGCACGGGCAAGACCTATGCCCTGGCCCATCGCTACATTGCACTGGTGCAAGGCGGCGTGGCGCCGGACCGCATCTGCGCGCTGACCTTCTCCCGCAAGGCCGCGGGCGAAATCTTCGACGAAATCGTTCGCCACCTCTGCGCTGGCGCCGGCGACGCGCGCAAGGCCGCGGAATCCTCGCGGCGCATCGGCACGCCCCTGCAGCCAGCTGAGTTCATAGTCGTGCTCCGGCGCGTGACCGACCATTTGCACCGCCTGCACATCAGCACGATCGACAGTTTTGTGGTGGGTGTAGTGCGCGCCTTTCCGTTCGAGCTCGGACTCTCTCCTGAGTTTCGCATCGGCGAAAGCGAGGGGGCGGGCGGCGACGAAGTGCGGCGCACGCTCCTAGGCCGATTGTTCGATCCGGATGTCACTTCCGAGCCGGCCCGGCTGGCATTTCTCGAAGCTTTCAAGCTCGCCACGTTCGGTCAGGAACAGAAGGCGCTAGGCAAGACGCTGGAACAGTTCATCGCCGACCTCGCAGGCGTTCACCGCCGCATCCCCTCGCCAAACGCCTGGGGTATGCCGCAGACGATCTGGGGCAGCAGCCTCCCCTGGCAGGCGCGGCCAGCAGATGCACGCGATGGCTTGGCCGACACCCTGGGTCGCACCGCATGGGCCGATTCGTCCGCCGCCGGACAGCTCGCAGAGCTGGTCGCCTTTCTTCGCGCCTACGACGCCCGGCGCGAATGGTCCGCAGAGCTGGGATCCTCCACGCTCTTTAAGCGGCTGTGGCGGGCGGTGTCCGCACCGACCGGCGAGCCGTTCGTCGTGAAATTCGGCAAGGGAGCGCTGACGATTCCCGCAGCCGGCGCGGACGCCCTGCGCCGCCTGGTGGCGCATGCCATGTCCGTAGAGCTCGATCGTGCGCTGCGGCAGACGCAGGGCGTAGAGCGGCTGCTGGCGCAGTATGAAGCGATGTATGCCGAGCAGATGCACCGCTCCGGCCAGCTCGGGTTCGACGACCTCGCGCGCCTGGTGGCCGACGGCACGGGGTTTGCGCCGACCCGCACCGCCGGCACAGCCGAACGTCTTTTCATCGACTATCGCCTCGACGCCACGCTCGACCACTGGCTGCTCGACGAGTTTCAGGACACCAGTGATCTCCAGTGGCGCGTGCTGGGCAACCTGATCGACGAAGTCGTGCAGGACGACAGCCGCACGCGCAGCTTCTTTTACGTCGGCGACGTGAAGCAGGCCATTTACGGCTGGCGCGGCGGCAACCACCGCCTGTTCAACGACGTGCGGGAGCGGTACGGCGAAAACATCATCCTCGAAGAGACGCTGGACCGCTCCCACCGCTCGGCACCAGCGATCATCGAGACGGTCAATCGCATTTTCGGCCGCCTTTCCCCGGAGGACCGCCTGCCGGCACAGGCCCTAGCCGACTGGCAGAAGAACTGGCGCGATCACGAGACGGCCACTCCCGACAAACCCGGCTCGGTCGAACTACTCGAGGCTGACGCCCGCGACGATGAATCCGGGGCCGACGCCCGCTGCCGCGCGATCGCCGCGCGCCTGCGGGAGATCGAGCCGGTGCGGCGCGGCCTACAGGCCGCCGTGTTGCTGCGCACGAACGAGCAGGCCCGCCGCTGCGCCGACATCCTGCGCGCCGCCCTGCCCGACACGCCCGTGGCACTCGAAGGACGCGCGTCGCTGCTCGACAATCCGCTCGTGCCGCTGCTGCTGTCGCTCGTCCGCTTCGCCGCACACCCCGGCGACCGGCTCGCGTGGCGGCATCTGCAAATGAGCCCGCTGGGAATAAGAAGTCAGAAGTCAGAAGTCAGAAGTCAGAATCTGGAGCCTCAGCCGCTACTCCTCGGCGCCGATGCGCGAGAAGAGGACGCCATACGTTCCGCTCTTGCCCATTCCCTTCTGGACGCCATTCACCGCGACGGCTTCCAGCCCGTGCTGCGCGAATGGTGCGCCCGGCTGGAAACGGCGCAGCCGTTTGACGTCTTCACGCGTCTGCGTCGCGACGATTTACTCGACGCCGCCGCGGCGTTCGACGCCACCGGCGACCGCGACTGCGACCGCTTTACGCGTTTCATCGATGGGTACGCCCACCACAGCGCCGCTGCCGGCACCGCTGTCCGCGTGATGACGATCCACCAGTCCAAGGGGTTGGGTTTCGACCTGGTCTGCATCCCCTTCGATGACAACGCCAGGTCGTTCGACAACCCGGAGCGCGCCGATCTGCTCGAGGCACCGGGCCAACGCTGGGTTTTGAAGGCGCCGCGCACACTGGTCGTGGAGACCGACGCCGTCCTGCGTGATGCCGACGCGCGGCAGGTCGCCGATGCCGCCTTTGCCCGGCTTTGCGTCCTGTACGTGGCGCTCACCCGCGCCAAGCAGGGATTGATCCTCGTGGTGTCACCGCCGCCGCAGAAGAGCGCGGCCGTACGCGAAGATACATTGCTGCGAAGTCGGCTTATGATCGATATTCCGGGCGCTCCGCGCCTCTGCGCCTCTATGCGAGACACAGAGCGGGAGTTCCATCGCCTGCACATCTCCGGCGATCCCATGTGGTTCCACGCACATGCGCGGCAGATGGAGGAGTCGGTTGCGCCGGCCGGCCGGCCCGCTACGCTGCGTCCAGGCGCGCCGTGCCTGATGCGGATGGAGCCGTCCAAGCATGATCCGGGTGTGCGGCCCGCGGCTGCGTTCTTCCCGCGCGAAGCCGGCGATGTGCGCGTGTTCGGCTCCGCCATCCACCGGCTCTTCCAGCAGATCGAGTGGCTCGAGGAGTTCGACCTCGAGCGCGTCGTGCCGGCCTGGCGCGCCGCAGCGCCGGAACCGGCGGCCGTGCTGCGCGACGTGGAGCGGCAATTCCGCGACAGCCTGACGAAACCAGAGGTGCTCCAGGCCCTGCGCCGGCCGGCCGGCACGGTCGACCTCTGGCGCGAGAAGCCATTCGAACTGCTGCACGAAGGGAAACTGCTGGCCGGGCAGTTCGACCGCGTCGCGATCCATCGCAATCCGGCGGGCCAGGTTTTTCGCGCCGAACTGTTCGACTTCAAGAGCAATCGCGTCGAATCCGACGACGCGCTGCGCGCCGCTGCCCGGCGCCACCAGGAACAGATGGCGCTCTACACCGCTGCGCTGCGCCGCATCCTCGGCCCCGTGCCCGTCGTCGCCCGCCTCGTCTTTACACGCGCCGGGCGCGTGGTGGAAGTCTGATTCCGCGGCCGCCGAATGCCCTGCGCCCTCATCTTCCTTTGCGGATTCTGTGTCCATCTACACTGATCGCTCTTACCGCCCCTCGACTTTTCTCTTGTCGCGCCGCCTTGGGCAATGCTACATAGTTTCTATGCGTCGGCATCTGCACGTCGTGCTAATTTACAATGCCTGCCGAGGGGCGGCGCCGGAAATGCCGGAAGACAACGGCAGCACCGATGAACTGCGCAAGTTCGTGCGGCATCTGGCGCGCGTGATCCGCCGACTCGGACACCGCGTGACGCTGCTGCCACTGGCCAACGACCTGATGAAGTTCCAGCGCCGCCTCACGCGCCTGCGGCCGGATGTGGTCTTCAACCAGTACGACGACGTCGTGCACGGCGCGCTCTACGAGATGCGGGTGGCCGCGCTGGTGCGGATGATGGGGTTCCCCATGACCGGCTCCTCTGCGCTGGCGTTGGGGCTCTGCCGCTACAAGTACATGGCCATCAGCCTGCTGCAGGGCGCGGGGCTGCCGGTGCCGCCGGACAGCCGCATGATCGAGCGCATTGGCGACGTCGACCGTCACCACTGGAAGTTCCCGGCCATCGTGCACCCCGCGCAGGAGCACGCCGGCATCGGCCTGGGGCGCGAGTCGGTGGTGCACTCCGCACGGGCCATGCGCGATCAGGTGCGGACGATCCTGCGAGAGTACCGGCAAGCTGCATTGGTGCAGCGCTTCCTACCGGGACGCGAGTTCAACATCGGCCTGCTCGGAGGCCAGCGCGTCCGCGTATTGCCGTTCGCGGAGGTCAACTACACCAAGCTGCCGCCTGAGCTCCCGCCAATCATGTCGTACGCCGCCAAGTGGCTGACGAACTCCGTCGAGTTCAAGAAGACCTCCGTGATCTGCCCGTCGGCGGTCGAACCGAAGTTAGCGCGGCGCATCTCGCGCCTGGCCATCGACGCCTTCCGCGCCGTGGGCGGCTGGGGGTACGGTCGGGTGGACATCCGACTGGACGAGAATCAGCAGCCGCATGTGCTCGAGGTAAACTGCAACCCATGCGTTGAGGAAGGCGTGGCGCTGGCGCGCTCCGCACTCGCGGCCGGGATCAGCTATCCGCGCATGCTCCAGATGATTCTTGAGGCCGCCCTCGAACGCCCGCCGTTCGACGTCGACGTTCCTATGCTCCCCGCGCTGCGGTAGGACGGGTCATTCGTCCTTGGGGATCAATTGGTGTCGGAGGCGCTATCGGGATCGAAGCTGCCGGCTGTAAATATCTGGAATCTGCGATCTGCAAGCAGGAATCCCGCCTCTCTCGCCAGCCCCGAGCACGAGCACCCCCGCAGGGTTCGACAGCGCTCGGCATTCCAGAATTTAAGCGCAGCCTTCAGCCTATAGCCTCCTCTACGCCTTCAATCGCCGCGTGCGGCGATACCGGGTAGGGTGATATGCTGGTGGCTTCGCGAATTTGCACGGACAGCAGGTCGTGACACATTGCTTCTGCACACAAACGATACCCCATTTTGAAAAGGCAACCATGGATCGTGGGTTTTATCAGAAGCTGGCGGAAAGCGGATTGAGCATGCCGTTCGGCGCCGACCTCGTGCTGCACGGCGAGCCCGACCCTGCAGCAATCGTGCGTGACGGCGCGGCGCTGGGGCGTGTGGTGGAGAAAACAGCACGGCGCTTCCAGACTCCGCTGGCCATCCCGCTGATGGACCTGCAGCTCGAGAAGGCTGCGTTGCTGCGAGGCTTGGGCCTCCCGGAGGCATCGATCGCGACCTACCACTTCGAAGAGCCGCCTACAGACGCGCAGATGACAACACTCCGCCGCCGACTGGCAGAGCCTCTCACCCCGCAGCAACAGGCCCACGTGGACGCCGTGGCCTACATCGCCCGGCAGGCAAAGGATCTCGTGCCATGCGGCATGGTGATCGGGCCGTTCTCGCTGACGACCAAGCTGCTGAAGGACCCAATCACGCCGACTTACCTCGCCGGCATGGGCGTGACAGCGGCCGAGGATCCGGCCGTGGCCGCGCTAGAACGCGCGATGGAACTGGCCATGCTCGCGGTCGAGCGTTCGCTGCGGGCGCAATTGGCGATGGGCGCACGGCTGGTCTGTGTGGCCGAGCCAGCCGCCAACCGCGTTTATGTCTCGCCAAAGCAGATCGAGGAGGGCTCTGACATCTTCGAGCGCGTCGCCATGGCGAACCTGCGGCGCCTCAAGGCCGTCCTCGACGAGCACGGAGCCGATCTCTTCTTCCACTGCTGCGGCGAGTTGACAGACTACATGCTGGGAAAGTTCGGCGAACTGGATCCGGCCCTGATGAGCCTGGGCTGCTCGCGGTCGTTGTGGGATGTGGCGCGGGTGGTCCCCTCCTCGACCGTGCTCTTCGGCAATCTTCCCTCCAAGCAGTTCTACTCCGACAAAGTCCTCAGTGTTGAGGCCGTGGAGGCGCAGGCGGCGGAACTGCTTGCGCGCATGCGGGAGATCCGGCGGCCGTTCATTCTCGGCTCGGAGTGTGACGTGCTGCACGTGCCCGGCGCCGAGGCGACGATCGTGCGTAAGGTCGAAGCGTTTCTGGCCGCGGGGCGGAATTTTCCGCGCCGCGCTGGCCGGTAACAGCAAGACCGAACGCCGACTCAGGAAGCTGGCTGTCCTTTGACATGCGGCGTTTCTGGTTTGACATTCAATATTCTTCACGTTTTTTGCCGCCCGGCCGTTGACACCGACTCACCCGCAACGATATGGTGCGCGGCATCGGAGGTGTTACATGCGCTATCGTAAACTGGGTCGCGCAGGGATCAAGGTTTCCGAACTGGCGCTCGGCTCGTGGATTACGGGGGGCGGCAACTACCCGCCCGAGGTGTCGATCGCCACGCACCGCCGGGCATTCGAGCTCGGCATCAACACATTCGATACAGCTGACACCTACAATCGCGGTCAGGCGGAGCAGGTTGTGGGGCAGGCCCTGAAGGGATGGGTCCGTTCGAGCGTGGTGTTGGCCACCAAGTGCGCAGGCCAGGTGGGGGACGGGCCGAATGATGTCGGCCTCGGCCGCAAGCATATCCGCGAATCCTGCGATGGCTCGCTGCAGCGGCTGGGCACAAACTACATCGATCTCTACCAAGCACACCGCTTTGATGACCAGACGCCGCTGGAGGAAACCTGCCGCGCCTTCGACGACCTCGTCCGCGCAGGCAAGATCCTCTACTGGGGCGTTTCGAATTGGACCGGCGCGCAGATCGCCGGCGCCACGGGCATCTGCGGGGCCTGCGGCTACGATGCGCCGGTCAGCCTGCAACCGCGTTACAACCTGTTTCACCGCGACATCGAGGCGGATCAGTTACCCGTCTGCGAAAAACTGGGGCTTGGCGTACTCGCTTTTTCACCCCTCTGCCAGGGTGTGTTGACCGGAAAATACTGCGCCGGCATTCCCGCCGGATCCCGGGCCGCCACGCGCGAGGATTTTTGCGGACGGCAGCTTGTGCCGTACAACCAGCAAGCGGTGCAGGAACTCCTCGCGCTGGCCGGTTCCGCGGGGATGACGCTGGCGCAGCTGTCTCTGGCCTGGTTGCTGCGCACGGACGTCCTCAGCGCAGCAATCGTGGGCGCCAGCCGGGCCGAGCAGCTGGACGAGCTGGCGGCAGCATCCGGCAAGACTCTTTCCGCCGACCTGCTGGCGGAGATCCAGAAGGTTTTGGAGCGGCGGCGAGCGGCAGTTCTGGAGGATGACGCGCGCGCGCTGCGGGAGCCGGCAAAGATCTAACGGCTCCGCGCGCCACGTCTGTCATGAGCCGGCGAACAGGAGCACGGCCAGCATGCCGCCGGCTATGGCAGCAATCAGGAGATTTGCGCGCCGGCTGTGGTCGTTCCACACGCGGCGCCCGCGGAAAACGCGGCTGGAAAACGGCAGGAAGAGGGCGACATCCTGCCGGCCGCCGAATGTGAGCAGCAGGTGCATGATCAGTGCGGCGAGGACAGAAGCGCCGATCCAGACATTGACCGCCAGAACAGGAATGGCCACGCCGAGAAACATCAGGCTGTGTCCTGGTCCGGCAAACCGATTCAGGTCGCGGCTCTCCACGCGGCGCCCCGCGGCAGCCAGCCGCAGGTCAACCGGAACGTTCTCGACAAACAGCGGCACTTGATGGACCGGCGAGAAGGTCTCATCCGGCTCTTCGTCCGCATTTGCGCCGCCCGGGTTCACCCGCACGGGCCGACCGCCGGATTCCATCCCCACCAGAAGGCGGTGCAAACGGTCGCAATCAAGATAATAGGCGGCAAATCCCCCCTCCGCATCCGGCAGGGGGTTGAAACGCGCCACGCAGGGGCGTCCGCTAGCGCGCACCTGTTCCAACGCCAGCCGGATGCCCTGGGCCATGATGGCCGGGTCGGGTGTCTTCGGATCGGGCGTAACCACGACGTCCGGCCTCTGAAGCAGCCGGCGCCACCCGTCGACCAGATCGGGCAGCACGCCCGCCACGGCACCGGCGATCAACGCAGCCGGCCGGTTCGGTCCGGCCACCACGCCGGCCGTCGCCATGCCAACTAATATCTGGGTAAAGTACAGCATCCCGCAACCTCTCCCGGATACGAAAAGTAGCCAGATTGTACATGGAAACCGGCCCGGCGCAACCTGGAACGCAATGCGTCCATCCTTGACAAAATGGTGTCTGTTCGGCTACATTGACAGGCACTCTTTGCAGCGGATTCTCGCAGGAGTGGGGCAACCCACTCTTTTTTGTTGCTTGGCAAGTGAATGGGTTCGACGGAAGGCAAGGCGCGGCCATGAATAGCGAACTGATGACGGTCATCAATTACTTGGAGCGCGACCGCGGCGTCAACCGCGAGGTGATCATTCAAGCCATCGAATCGGCCCTGCTTTCCGCAGCGCGTAAGACCGTCGGCGTTTCCAATGATGTGAAGGTCGAAATTGACCGCAAAACCCTCCAGGTACGCGCGTTCGACACCCTGACCGCCACGGATGACGACACTGGCCCAGGCTTCATCTCCCTGCGCAGGGCCCGCGACCTGAAGTCCGCCGTCCAGCCGGGCGACAGCGTCACCATCGAGATTCCGCCCGAAAAACTTGGCCGCATCGCCGCCCAGACAGCCCGCCAGGTGATCCTCCAGAAGATCCGGCAGGCCGAGCGTGACCACGTCTTCGAAGAATACAAGGATCGCCTAGGCGACATCGTCAGCGGCACAGTCCGCCAGATCGCCCACCGTGACCTGATCGTAGACATCGGCAAGGCCGAGGCCATCATCCCCACCAAGGAACGCATTCCGATCGAGGAGTACAACGTCGGCGACCGCGTGCGCGCCTACATCCTGAAGGTGCAGAGCGGCTCAGCGGGCCCGGCGCTGGTTCTTTCCCGCGCCTGCCCCGAGTTTGTCAAGGCGCTCTTCCGACTGGAGGTCTCAGAGATCGCCGATGGCATCGTCGAGGTCATGGGCGTGGCGCGCGACCCCGGCTTCCGCAGCAAGATCGCCGTGCGCTCGAACGACGACAAGGTCGATCCGGTCGGCGCGTGCGTCGGCCTGCGGGGCACCCGCGTGAAGAACATTGTCCGGGAGCTCGCCGGCGAGAAAATCGACATTGTCCGCTGGAGCGACGACATCCGCCAGTACATCACGCAGGCGCTCTCCCCCGCCCGGCTCACGGAGATCGAGATCGACCCGAGCGAGTACAACACGGTCAACATCACGGTCGATCCCGACCAGCTCTCGCTCGCGATCGGCCGCCACGGCCAGAACGTCCGCCTCACGGCCAAGCTGACTGGCTGGCGCGTGAACATCAAGAAGCATGAAACCGAGACGTTTGAGGTGCAGGTCACGCACGCCATCGAACACCTGGCCGGCATCCCGGGCATCAGCCGCGAGGAAGCCGACACACTCGTCAAAAACGGCTTCCTCAACGCCGACGGCATCCTGGCCGCCGAGATTCCCTACATCCAGGAAGTCACCGGTTTCGACGAGGCCACCGCCAAGCGCATCTGGGACGCAGCGGCCGCGACCAACCCCGGAGAGGAAGGCGCATAAGTGATGAGAGTTTTCGAGCTAGCGCAGGCGCTTGCCACCACCAGCTCTGACGTGCTGCGACAGGCCGCGGAACTGGGCCTGGAGGCTCGTTCGCCGCTGGCGCGCCTAGACGACGACGAGGCGCAGCAACTGCGCGCGCGCCTCGGCAGCCGCACCCCGGAAGAAACCGGCCGCGAAGCGGAGGAGCGCCGCATCAAACTGAGCGCCAAGCGGGAAACCGACCGCCTGCGCCGCTCCACACAACTGAAGACAGAAAAAGAGTCGCTGCTGGCCAACCTGGCCCGCGCCCGGGAGATCGAGCGCCAGGTCAAAGGAATCCTCGTTGTTGCTGCCGAAGCGCCTGCACTAACCTCCGCGCCGACGGCGCCAGCCGGTCCGGTTGCCGTTGTGGCGCCCGCGCCAGTCTCCGCGCCTGTCGCCCCTGCCCAGGCAACCATCGCCACGCCTGCCGCCAAGCCGGCTGGCACGCCCACACATCCAGCCCCTGCTGCCCCAGCTACCGCCAAGCCACGTTTGGAGAAAGCCCGCCCCAAGGGACCTCGTCGCCCCGGATCCGAGGAGGAGATTGATCCCGATGAGGCGCTGGTGGCCGCCTTTGTGGGCCCCCAAGCGGCTCGTGCTTCTTCCCGCGGCGGCATCGAAAAAACCCGCTCCGGTAAAGATGCTGCTGATCAACTGCCCCGCGGCGCACGTCTGCCGCAACCACGCGGCGGCACAGCAGGTGGCCGTTTTGTCCTGGCCCAGCGCGCCGCGCCGGCCGCTGCCCCGGCGGCGTCTGCCGCCGCGCCGGCAGACGATAGCCATGTGCTCATCGTGCGCGGACCGGTGATGGTCAAGGAACTGGCTGAGATGCTCGGCCTGCGTCCCAACCGCCTGATCGCCGACCTGATGCAGCTCAATGTGCTGGCATCCATCAACCAGCGCGTCGAGCTCGATCTGGCCAACCGAATCGCCAGCAAGTACGGCTACACCGTCGAACTGGAGCGCGCCCGCCGGTCCACCGAGCGCAAGCCGGTCCTGCGCCGCGACGATGCCGACGACGCCATCCCCGATGACAAGTCAGAGGAATTGATCCCGCGGCCGCCGGTGGTCACCTTCCTCGGACACGTCGACCACGGCAAGACCTCGCTCATGGATCGCATCCGCAATGCCACCGTGGCGTCGGGTGAGGCCGGCGGCATCACGCAGCACATCGGCGCTTACACCGTCGACGTCAACGGCCGCAAAATCACCTTCCTCGACACCCCTGGTCACGCCGCCTTCTCCGCCATGCGTGCGCGTGGCGCCAGCCTCACCGACATTGCCGTCATCATCATCGCCGCGGACGACGGCATCATGCCGCAGACCAAGGAAGCCATCCGTCACGCCAAGCAGGCCGGCGTTCAGATGCTTATCGCGATCAACAAGTGCGACCTGCCGCAGGCCAAACCCGAACGCGTCAAGCAGCAGCTTCAGGGCGAGGGGCTCACCCCCGAGGATTGGGGCGGCGACGTGGTCTGCTGCGAGGTCAGCGCCGTCACCGGCAAGGGCGTGGACCACCTGCTCGAGATGATCCTCCTGCAAGCCGACGTGCTGGAACTCACTGCCAACTCCAGCCGCCGCGCCAATGGCTATGTCATCGAGGCCCAGCTCGAACAGGGACGCGGTCCGACCGCCAACCTGCTGATTACCGGCGGCACGCTCCATGTTGGCGACGTCTTGCTGTGCGGCGACTACTTCGGCCGTATCCGCGCGCTGATGGACGACCGTGGCCGCATGATCAAGTCCGCTACGCCTGCCACAGCGGTCAAGTGCATGGGGCTCTCCGGCATCCCCGAGGCCGGCTCGCCATTCCGCGTGATGCTCGACGAGAAGCGCGCTCGCGCCCTGGCAGAGACGTTTGCAAACGAGCGCCGCCAGTCCGGGCTGGCCAACACCAAGGTCACGTCACTCGACGCGCTGATGAGCCAGATCAAGGAACAGGGCCGCCTCGAACTCAACATCATCGTCAAGGCCGACACCCAGGGCTCGGTCGAGGCGATCGTCGACTCGCTCAAGGAGATCAAGAGTGAGAAGGTCGGCCTCACCATCATCAACAGCTCCATCGGCAACGTCACGGCCAACGACGTCCAGCGGGCCAACGCCGGAGGCGCCCTGCTCATCGGATTCCACATCGCCTGCGAGTCCGGCGTGCAGAGCCTCGCGCGCCACGACGGCGTGCGCGTCCAGACCTTCCGCATCATCTACGAGCTGATCGACTGCGTGAAGCAGGAGATGCTCGACCTGCTGGCGCCGGAGTACCGCGAGGTCGTCCGCGGCCATGCCATGCTCAAAACGGTCTTTGACCTCAGCCGCAAGGGGAAGATCGCCGGTTGCCAGGTGTCCGATGGCGTCGTCCGCACGGATTGCAAGACCCGGATCTACCGCCAGCGCCAGGTCATCTACACCGGCCGCATTGCGACGCTTCGTCACTTCCAGAGCGAGGTCGTCGAGGTCAAGGAACCGCAGGAATGCGGCATTCGCTTCGAGAACTTCGACGCCTTTGCCGAAGGCGATTACATCGAGTGCTACGTGCTCGAGGAACTGCCGAAGTCGCTCTAAGTCATTGGTCAGTAGCCGGAGTCCATTGGCCAGATGCAGTGGTCTCCTCTCCCTAGGTCTTGCTTCCACCATGCCAATTGATCGCCTCGAACGCGTCAACGCCCTCCTCCGCCGCGAACTGGCCGAGGCCTTCTTCAAGGTCTTCCAGTCCGACGGCCTTGATCTGGCCGCCGTCACCGTGGTGCGCGTGGAGGCTGCCCGCAACCTGCGCAACGCCACCGTCTACCTCTCCTTTCTGGGGCACCAGCATGAGCGCGGCACGATGCTCCGCACGATCGAGCGCAGGCGCGTCGAACTGCAGCACCTGATCAACAAGGACCTGACACTCAAGTACACTCCGCGCCTCCAGTTCCGCCTCGACCTTTCCGTGGAAAAGGGCGACCACGTGCTCGGTGTGCTGGCGCACCTCGACATCCCGCCGGAAGAGGACCAGACGTCAGAGGTCAGCGATCAGAGGTCAGCAGGCGACGCCGGAGACGCCAGAGACCCGGAACCTGCCACTTAACACCTAACACCTGCCACCGCTGCCATGCCCCAGAACATCCCCACCCGCTTCTCCACCAACGCCACCCGCCCGCCGCCAGCCGATCCGTTCGACGGCGTGCTGCTGGTGGACAAGCCATCCGGCCCCACCTCCCACGACCTCGTGGCCGCCATCCGCCGCACCTTCCGGATCGACAAGGTTGGCCATGGCGGCACGCTCGACCCCAACGCCACCGGCCTGCTCATTATCCTCCTCGGTCGCGGCACGCGCCTCTCTGGCCAGATCATGGGCGGCGACAAAACATACGAAGGGGTCATGCGCATGGGACGCACCACCAACTCGCAGGACATCGACGGCGAGACCGTGGAGGAAAAGCTGTGCACCGGTGTCGATGCCGAACAGATTCAGGCGCAGATGGACGCCCGCCTCGGCGACAGCTTCCAGACGCCCCCCATGGTCTCCGCCGTGAAGATTAACGGCGTGCCGCTCTACAAACTCGCGCGCAAGGGGCAGGTGGTCGAGCGAGCGCCGCGTTTCGTCCACCTCTACCGCTTCCGCCTGCTGCGCTACGAGGCGCCACTTGCCACCTTCGAGGTTCTCTGCTCCAAGGGCACTTACGTCCGCACCCTCTGCCACGACATCGGCCAGTCGCTTGGCTGCGGTGCCTGTCTGGATGCGCTCCGCCGCACCACCTCGGGCAGCTTCACGCTCACAGACGCCATTCCATTCGACGACCTGCTCAAGCTCCCTAAGGATCAACTCGCCAGCCGCCTCATCCCGTATCAGAAGCTCCTCACCGCGCTCGGCCCGGGCGCGGCATAAGGCCGGCGAGCGGCCCATCAGCCGCCATGAGTGCCCAACCGCCACTCCTCGAAGTCCGCAATCTCCGCGTCTGGTACCCGGTGCGACGCGGCGTGCTGGCGCGCACAGTGGACCATGTGCGCGCCGTGGATGGCGTCAACCTCACGCTCGATCCCGGCGAAACGCTCGGCGTGGTGGGCGAATCCGGTTGCGGCAAGTCCACACTCGCCCGCGCCATCCTGCGCCTGGAACAACCGCGCGCCGGCGAAATCCTCCTCGACGGCCGCGACGTGCTGCGCCTGCGCGGCCGCGCGCTGCAGGCGTACCGGCGCGACGTGCAGGCGGTGTTTCAGGATCCGCTGGCCTCGCTCAACCCGCGCCAGACAATCCTCGATCAGCTCACCGAAGGCGCCCTGGTGCAGGGGCTGCTCCAACCGGCGGCCGCCCGCGCCTTTGCCAGGAACCTGCTGCAGGACGTCGGCCTCGGCCCGGAAGCCCTCGACCGCTATCCGCATGCCTTTTCCGGTGGCCAGCGCCAGCGCATCTGCATTGCACGCGCCCTGGCCCTGAATCCCCGCCTGCTGATCTGCGACGAAGCTGCCAGTGCCCTCGACCTATCCGTGCGCGCACAAGTTCTCAACCTGCTCGCCGAACTCCGCAGCCGCCGCCAGCTCGCGTACCTGTTCATCACGCACGACATTGGCGTGGTCCAGCACATCGCCGACCGCATCGCCGTCATGTACCTCGGCAAAATCGTCGAACTCGGTCCTGCCGAAATCGTGCTCGCGGCGCCGGCACACCCCTATACACGCCTGCTCCTCTCCTCCGTGCCACGGGTGGGGAATAGCCGGAGGGCAGAGGTCAGCATGCAGAAGTCAGCGATCCGTCAGACAGTCGGGCAGTCGGACAGTCAGGCAGTCCAACCGCCCAACAACGAAGAACGTTCCCATCCACCCTCCGCCGTCCTTCGTCCTCCAACTGCCTGCCCCTTTGCTCCGCGTTGTCCGCTGGCGTTCGACCGCTGCCGACAGGAAGCGCCGGAACTGAGTCCAGCCGGCGGTGTGTCGGCGCCGCATGGCGCTGCCTGCTTCCGGTCGCGGCCGCCCGATCTTCGCGACCGGTGATCTGTTAACTCATCAAAATCCAGGCGTTGACATTCTTATGCCGCCCGGTATCCTGTTGCCGATATGCGCGATCCGGCACGACAACGCGCGCTGCTGCTCGTCTGGCTGCTGGCGCCGCTGGCGGTCCTGGCAGGCGGAACGACCAACGCCTTCCGGGTCGAGGTCGAGGCTGCCGCCATGGCCGACGCGATCGCGCCGCCCATGTGCCGCAGCACCGCCCCAGCGTTCGTCACGGGCATCCCCGGCGTCGCGTTGCGCAGCCAGGGGTTTGCTGAGCCGCAGGCGGACATTTCGATTCGCGGCGCCCCGTTCAGTTCCTCCGGCCTAACGCTGGGAGGCCTTTCGCTGCGCAATCCGCAGACCGAGCATTTTCAATCCGACCTACCTGTGCCGTGCGATGTCTTCGGTCCACCCCAGCTCCTGACAGGTCTGGATCAGTTCCGCGCCTCAGCCGGCCATCCAGCCGGCAGCGTGGCGCTCGGGTTTGCCACCCTGGAGGATCTACGGCGCATTGAGGTCGGCGGCGGGCCGAACGATCTATTTGCCAACCTGCGGCTGACCCGCAGCGACGCGCTCGACGACCTGCTCGTCGTCGGCGAGGGTGCCTTTGTCGAGGCCGCCTCCATCGGCCACGCCGACGGCTATGCCGATAACTACCTGAATCGGTGGTCCGGCGGCGCACAGGCGCAGTTTCGCGGCAATGGCAACCAACTCGACCTGCTCGGCGCCTATGGCTGGCGCGACTTCGGCGCGCGTGGTTTCTACGGCACAAGCCCGAGCTATCCTGCTGCGGAACAGGTGGACGAATGGCTGGCAGCTGCCACCGCGACCCTTGGCAGGGATAACCCCGACCTGCCGCCCAATCATGTCTCCTGGGGCTGGACGCAAACCGATGACAGCTACTGGCTGGATCGTTCCAATCATGGATTGTACGCGAACCACACGCTGTCCGACACCGCCACCCTGCACGGCGATACCCGCCAAGCATTGACCCCCGGGCTCGACCTCGACCTGCGCGCGGATGCCGATGCGGAATGGCTGGATGGCACGCACTCCGGAACAATCTCCCCGGCATACACCGGCCTGGGAACGCACGCCCGGGAACACCTCTCCCTTGCTGCGCTACCGCGCTGGACCGTCGGAGAATTCACCGGCACAGCTGGCGGCTCTGGGGAGTTCTTCGCGCGCGATCAGGCTGCCTGGCTTCCGGCTGCGGGCATCGAATGGCATCCCAGCGCCACACGACGCGTGGCGCTCTCCTACACCGAAGCCGTGCGCGAGCCATCCTATACGGAACTGGATTATGAATCCCCCGGTTCGCTTGGCAACAACGGTCTCCAGCGGCAGCATACGCGCACGCTGGAACTGGCCTGGCGAGAAACGCACGCCTGCGCCGAAGGCGGCGTGGCTCTTTTTGCCGAAGACGGCCGGAATCTGGTGGACTGGGTGCGCTCGACTCCTGGCGGACGCTGGGTCGCCACCAACCTCGACCATGTGCGCACCTATGGATTCCTGGCTGACGCCGCCGTACCGATCACTCACACGGTGGCGGCCACCTTTGCCTATCAGGCGCTGGCAAAAACCTGCGCTACCGATGTCTACGCGAGTCGCTATGTGCTCGACTATCCCGAACAGTCCATCCGCCTCGGCGTGCGCGTACGCCTGATCGACGATCTGGCCTTCGCCTGCTGGCAGGAATGTGCCGTGTATGCGGGCAACCCTGACCGGGACGGCACGGACGTCTCGCTAGCAGCCAGCGCGGAACTCCGCTGGCGGTTCTGGCCGAAGGAAGGCGTGGAACTGGCAGCCGGCATTGTCAATCCGTGGGACAGCAGCCTCGAAATCTATCCGGGACAGCCCTCCGCCGGGCCGCGTGTCTATGCCAGCATGAAGCGGACGTGGTAAGACGCCGGTAGCACCTACGGCGCTGCCAGCAGTTCGACGCGTACAGGAAAATGGTCTGAGTAGCCGGTGATATAGGAATCGCGGATGATGCCGTCCTCGTCCTTCTTGCGCGACCGGTTGAACGACAGCGGATGCCCGTAGCGGTCTCGCTGTTGCGGCAGCACAAACGGGCCGTAGGAGTTCGTCACCACCTGCCACATGGAGGTCCGCGCACCGCCGGGGAGCATGCCGCCGCTGACGCTCATAGAGTCGAACGAATTCCAGGCGCGGTCCTTGCCGTAATAGAACGTGCCGCGCTGTTCGGGCGGCAGCAGGCCGGAGAGATTGAACAGCACGGCTGGTCCGCTGGCGGCCGCAAAGGCCACCGGGTTCCAGAGCGCGAAGCCCGCCTCGACGGTCAGACTCGGCGCGTCGATGTTGTCGTTGAAGTCGCCCAGCGCCACCACCGCTGCGGCGGGATCCCTTGCCAGGCATCGCAGCACCTCGGCACGCGCGGCGTGCGCCTCGGTGGCGCGGATCGCCAGATTCTGGTCCCTGGGTCCGAGCCATGACTTCCAATGGTTGAGGCAGACAGTTAATGGCCGCCCTTGAATCTCGAACCGCGCCACCAGGATGTCCCGCTGCTGCGGCACGGGCGCGATCCAGTTCGTGGCTACCGGCGCGACGCGCGCGAGCATAGCCACATCGATGCCGCGCCGGTCACCGCCCTCGCGGTGCAGGATCACGGGCAAGTCGAACTGGTGGGAGACGCGCAGCACGCAGGCCAGGTCCTCCAACACACGCCGGTTCTCCACCTCGGTCAGGCAGAGCACGTCCGGCCGCATAGCGGCGATGATCTCGGCCAGATGCGCCAGCTTGAGCGCATAGCGTTTCGAGGTCCAGTGCTCCCAGCCATCAGGCGTGAAATCCGCCGCGCCGGGATTGGCCGCATCGTTGTACGGATCGAACAGGTTCTGGACATTCCACGATGCCAGCACCAGCCGGTTGGCGGCAGGTGTCTCCGCAGCGGCAGCGTATACTAACGTCGGCAGTAGGATCAGCAGCAGGAGCGTCTTTTGCATGTCCTGATTCCGCAGCACAGCAACCTGTCTCCGCACCTATTCGTCCACCGGTATGGCGAGAAACCTGTAAAAACCGCGGCGCAGTTCCTGTAGTTCTGCCTCTCGTTCCCGCGGCCCGAGCGAATACTGGGCGCCCCCAACCGTGCCCGTCACGTTCGTTCCTTGCCACGGCAGGGCCAGCCGGTTTCCTGCGCCCGAGGCGACGATCTCCTGTGCCGCAGGCGCAAAGACAGGGAATGAAATCCGGGATGGCGTGGGGCCGGGTTCCGCAGCGGCGGCAGCCCGAACCATAATGGTCGGATGTTCTGTAGCAGCTGTTCCGGCTGCACCAACCGCACTCCAGCCGGCCGACCCGAGCTCGCGGACGAGCAAGAGTGCCGCCGGAGCGAAGTCCTGATTCCGCGTCAGCGCGTTCACGCCGACCTGAAGCGCCAACGGCTCTTTGCGGGAAGGGTTTGTATGCGGGACAAGCTCGGGGGCCGGTATCGGCATGCGTGGCGCGGGGAACGGCCGATCCGCGCACGCGGCGGAAATAGCCGGCAGCGCCGGCGGATTCTCCGCTGGGATGGAATCCGCGATCCGTGTCCGCGAATCCGTGCCAACCGGAACCGGAAGCACCCGTGACTTCTCCGGCAGGACACATGCGTGGAGGGCCGACGCAGCGTCGCGCGTCATGGCAACAGCAGGCGCCGCAGGTGCCGGCGGCAGCGCGCCAACTGTCGGTTGCACAGATGTACCGTTGCGTTTTATCGTTGCGTTTCCGCCGCCGCTGTCCGGGCATTCTGCGGCCGAAACAACCTGTACCTGTTCCCGACCTACCGCCGCCGGGATGGCTTGCGGCACGTTTCGCGCCGCCGGCATAGAAGAACTCCCTGCGGTCAACGGCGTCGTGACCCGGCATCCGCCGAGGAGCAGAATGCCTACCAGCACAGTCCTACACATGGGCTTATTGCCAGAGGGATTGGAACGCGGCGAGCAGCGGCGACTTGCTCTTGTCGCTGCAGCAGGCGGTCAGGATAAACCGGGCGGAGCGCGCCGAGGAATAGGTCTTCTCCACCACCAAGTCCTGCAGGCCTTTCCGGTCGCGGGTCCCGACTTGCGCGCGCAGGCGATCCACTAGGGAATCGAAATCCAGTGTGTCGGCACAGCGATCCATAAGCCGGCCAACAATGCCGGCTTCGCGGCCAGAGTCCAGGGACGCCAGCGCCTCGGTCGCCGAGGGCAGCCCGGGCCGGTTGAAGCGATCCGCCTGATAGTTGTAGCTGGCCGTCACGTTGAGCCGGTTACCGCCGGCGGGGCAGACACCCAGTGCCATGTCGAAGCCGAGGTAGCGCTGTATCTGCTGGTAGCGAGCGGAGGCTGCCGCGTTCTTGGGAACAGCCCGGAAGAAGCGGCCGGCGTCAAACCAGAATCCCAGGACTTCCCCCGGCGCCGGCACATGAAACGCGGCGGGGGCCACGCGCCTGCCGTCTGCGAGGCAGTGGCGGATTTCGCTCTCCGTCTGCGGGGCCTGCGGGTTTCCCTCAAACTCCACGAGGAGAATGGCAACCTGGCCGGCAATCGCAAAGGTGAAGAACCCGCCCTCGGGATCCATGTATCGCCCTTCACCGTACCGGATCATGGTCCGGTTGCGCGCCAGGGAGAGAGCGGGGTCGCGGGTCGGCCGTAGATCGCGGGTAACCTGCTCGGCAAAACTCGAAAGGGTCGCTTCCGCAGCGGCCGGCTGCGCAATGCGCGCAATCAGCCCGCAGAAAATCACGGGGCGCAGCGACACGTCCACGGCCGCTCCGGCAGGAACCTTGGCGAACAGATAGACGTCCGCCCGCGGGTCGAATCCATCCCCCTGCGCGCAGGTCAGCAGCGAGCCCAGCACCGTACGGTTGGTTCCGCCGGACCACTCGGCCAGGCTCCGGGTGGATGTGCACTGCAGCAGCTCGGCCGGCCGCAGTGTCACCACTGCCACGCTCTCCCCCGGAATCCACCGGGCGTGGGCGGTCTGCGCCTGGCGTGGCGCGACGGCCAGCACCCAGTAGAGCCCCAGGCATCCGGTGCCAGCCAGCAGAAAGCCCAGCAGCAGGTTAGCGCCGAATTTTGTCCAGCGCCCCTTGCTTCGGTCGGACGGGGAATCGTCCGCAGCCGGCGGCTCGTTGGCAGCCGGCAAGGGAATTGGCGGCAAGGCCGGCGGCGCAGCGAAAACCCGGCCATGCCGCTCGCGCAGGAGGGCAACGTTGAAGCCAACGGCGAGGCAGACCGCCAGCGGATCGAAAACTATCACCAGCGCAAGGATCAGCCATTTGACGACATCGTCGGCCGCAGCGTCGAAGGCGCGGGCGACGAACCGGTAGGATCCGATGTCCGTAGTGGCGATTTGCGACTGCAAGCCGCGGATTTCGTCGGAGCAGGTCCGGATGCGCTGGTGCTGCGCCTCGAGCTGGGTGTCGCCCGTGTTGCGCAGCGCGGCGGTCGCGGTCTGCACACCGTCGATTCGCGCCTGCAACTGCGCCTGGGCCTCGGCCTGCGATTTGCGCAGCGCCTGTTCCTCCGTGTCCAAGCGGGAGCTGTCCTGCGCGGCCAGGTCTCGGATCGAGGCGATTTCGCGGTCTGCGGCCTCCACACGCTTGCCATGTGCGGCGCGCAGCTGGTCCTGCCGGCTCCGGCAGGCCGTGATCCCTGTGGCGATGGTTTCGCGCTCGCTGCGCTGCTGCTCGCGGAGTTCCTGGCCGCGCTTGACGCCGTCCACGTGAAAGATCCAGGGACCGCCGATCGGCAGCAGTCCTGGCCCGCCGATCTGCGTGTAGGTGTTCACGGCCTCGTCGAGAGTCGCCAGGTTCTGCTGCAGCTTCTCGATGGCGGCATCCTCGGAGGCAATGTCCTTTCGTAGCGCTTCGGCCTGCTCGCCAATGCGCGCGGCCACGGCCTGCATGTCCTTGTCGCGCCGGTCCTGGATGGTCTTGCGTTGCTCCTGCAGCCGGGAAAGGGACTGTTCGAACAGGGCCGTTGCCTGCGTCAGATGCTGCCGCACGACGCCGACGTCCTCGCGGCCGTCCGCCGACACTTTTCCGATGCGGCTGTGCGCATCGTCGATCTGCCGCTGGGTGTCGGCGATCTCCTTCTGCAGGCCGGCAATCTGCTCCTCCAGCTGGCCAACGCCGGTGTGCGTGCGCTCATACGCCCGCGCCAGATAACCGTAGTTGCCGAGCGATGTGATGCCGATCAGCGTCAGGACCGCCAAGGTCAGATAGATCCGCAGCGGGATGGTAAGCTGCCCCCAGAACCAGTAGAGAAACGAGGCCGCCACCAGCTTGCCGACCTCCAAGCTGCTCGCCATGATCATCACGGCCGTGGCGGACCCGACAAACAGCATGCCCAGGCCGCAGACCGAGAAGAACGCGGAGCATCCCGCGATGAAGATGGCCGCTGCGCCGATAAAATATTTGAATGCCGACGGAATCGGCGCCATCGTCTCCGCGCCGTGCCAATCCTGCCCCTGACGCATACGACCTCCTCTTGCCGCCGCTCGCGCCGCCTTGGCAGCAGGGCGCCATTCGATCCAGCCGGAAGAATGCAGCATAGCGGATTTCGGCGGCGGCGCAACTGGATTTGGCTGCGCGGCAACCCACGGGCGACCGCCTACAGCGCCAGGCTTGGCGCGACATCCAGTGCCAGCGCCGCAGCGCCGCGCACGCCGCACCCAATGCCCGCCAGGCCAGCGATCATGGCGGCGTTGTCGCCGCAGTACTTTGGCTCCGCCAGCAGCAGCCGCACACGCCGGCGGTCGGCTACTTCGCGCAACCGTTCCCGCAGCCGGGCGTTGAGAGAGACCCCGCCGCCCACGGCCAGACAGTCATACCGTCCGGCACGCAGCGCGCGGTCGCAACGGTCCGCCAGCGCACTCACGATCGCCTCCTGATAGCTGGCAGCCACGGCGTTCACCTCCGCCGGCTCTTGCGCCGGCTGGCGGCGGAGGTGGTACATCAGCGCGGTTTTGAGTCCACTGAAGCTCACGCACAATTCTGGCCGCAGGTCGCCGGAGACCCGGCGATGCCCGGCCTGCACCCGCCCCTGTGTAAATGTTAGCTCGCCGCGCGTCGTCGCCTGCCGCGCCGCGCGGTCGATCGCCGGACCACCGGGATAGCCAAGCCCAAGCAGTTGCGCCGCCTTGTCGAACGCCTCGCCCGCCGCATCATCCAGCGTCTGCCCAATCACGCGGTACCTGCCCGGCTGCGGAACCTCCACCAGCAGCGAATGCCCGCCGGAGACCACCAGCGCCAGGAGCGGACCGGCCTCCGCCGGCGCCGGTGCGCCCGGCGAAAGAAAGACGGAATGGATGTGCGCCTCGATGTGGTTGATGCCGATCAGCGGCTTGTTCAGGCGCAGCGCAAGCCCTTTGGCTGCCGCCAGGCCAACCACCAGCGAACTCGCCAGCCCTGGCCCGTAGGTGACAGCAATGGCGTCGAGACTGTCGAATGCGGAATGCGGAATGCGGAGTGCGGAGTTTTTCGCATGGGTCTCAATTACTTGATTCCGAACTCCACCTTCCGGGCTCCGCATTCGAGACTCCGTATCCCGTATCCCGTATCCCGCATCTTGCATCGCCTGCAACACCACCCCTGGCAGCTTTTCCACATGGCTGCGCGAAGCAATCTCCGGCACCACGCCACCGTAGGGCTGGTGAAGCGCGACCTGGCTGTAGACCACGCTGGAAAGCGCCTCGCGACCGTCGCACACGACAGCGGCGGCGGTTTCGTCGCAAGAGGTTTCTATTCCGAGAATGGTCATTGGTCATTGGTCATTGGTCATTGGGGATGGAGACACCAATGACAAATGACTTATTTCTTCTGAAGCGCCCGGGCGCTGATGACGGCGTCCACGGCGCGGGCCAGTTGTGTATCCTCGATGTTGTCGAGCTTCTCGCGGGTCGCCACGGGAAAGGCGTCAGGCAGTTCTACATACGCGCGCTTGAGCAGTACCTGGTTCCAGATCGCCAGCGGCACGGGCGCGGCGATGTCCGGCACGATCCCCTTGCCGTGGATCATGCGCCCGGCGGGCGTGTAGTAGTGGGCGGTCGTCAGGCGCACCGCGCAGTCCGGCCGCGTAGTCAGCCGCAGGATGTTTTGCACGGAGGCCTTGCCAAAGGTGGTCTCCCCCACGAGAACCGCGCGGTGGTGATCCTGCAGGGCGCCGGAGACAATCTCCGCCGCGCTCGCGCTGCGGGCGTTGACCAGTACGGCCAGGGGGATGTCGGTGACGTGCAGGGCGCCTTCCGCGCGGTAGCACTCCTCGTCGCGTGCGCCGTCGCGGCCGCGCACGGAGACGATCTCTGCGTTCTTTGGCAGCAGGGCGCCGGCGATTTCAACCGCCGTGCTCAGCAGACCGCCGGGGTTGTCGCGCAGGTCCACCACCAGCGCCGTCATCTCCTGCCCCTGCAGTTTCCGCAGCGCCAGCAGAAAGTCGGGCCCGGAGTCCTCGCCGAACTGCGTCAGCCGGATGTACCCCACACCATCGCGGAGGATGGCGCCACCCTTGACACTCGCCACTTTGATCGCCTCGCGCCGGAGCGTTGCGTCGAAGGGATCACGCCCGTCGCGTTCGATCGTCACCGTGACCGGCGATCCCTGCGGGCCGCGCAGACGGCGCACGGTTTCGTCCATCGAAATGCCAAGCGCGGCCTGGCCGTCGATCTTCACAATCCGGTCGCCGGCCAGCAGCCCGGCACGCTGGGCCGGCGTGCCGTCCATGGGCGAGAGGATCACGATGCGGCCATCCTTGATGCCGACGTGTACGCCAATGCCGGAAAAGCGCCCACTGGTGTCCTCGCAGAGCTCCTGGTACTGCTCGGGTGGCAGAAAGCCGCTGTGCGGATCGAGCGAGCCGAGCATGCCGTCGATCGCGCCGTAGATCAGGTCGCGGAACGGCTTTTCCTCCGCGTACTGCCGCCGGACCAGCATCAGCGCCTCGGTGAACACGGCGATGTCGTCATAGACCGCGTCCCGTGGCGCCACGTTGGTGCCGGTCGGCGCGACTGCATTCGTGGCCGCCGACAACGACGCGTCCATCGCCGGCGCCGGCTCGGCCATGACGCGGAAGGCAGGCGCCGTCGCCAGAACCGCCCACCAGAGCAACACCTGCCACCGGAGAAAGCGTCTGCCCGTTTCTTTTCTTGTTCGCTCGCGCATGGGTTCATTGTCGCAGACGCCGCACCCGCCGCACAAGCCCAGGGCTGGCAGGCTGGACAATCCGCGTCAGCGCGGCTCACGCCGTGGCGAGATTGGTTTAAGCGGAAATCTAATGCAAGGCTCATGTTTCTACAGGCGAATTCTGGCAAGGTTCGGCACGACGGGAGAGTGTTGGCAACTGCCGCGGTGCGCGGGGGTGACCGCGCATCAGCCAGTCGTCGACGGCCCACTGGAGGAACTATGATTCGCGCCGACCTGCATGTGCATTCCTACCATTCGCGGCACGCCAGCGAATGGTTCCTCCAGCGCATTGGCGCGCAGGAGTCCTACACCGACGTCGAGGCAGTCTATCGCGACGCCAAGGCGCGGGGGGCACAGTTCGTCACCCTCACCGACCACAACGCCATCGACGGCGCGCTGGAACTGGTAGTAAAACACCCCGAAGACTGCTTTGTCAGCACGGAAGCCACGGCTTATTTCCCGGAGGACGGCTGCAAAGTGCACATCCTCTGCTTCGGCATCACGCCGGAGCAGTTCGCCGCGATCCAGAAGACGCGCGAGAACATCTACAATCTGCGCGACTACCTGCGCCTGGAGAAGATCGCCTGCTCCGTGGCCCACGCCACGTTCAGCGTCAACGGCCGGCTCACGATCGAGCACATCGAGAAGCTGATCCTGCTCTTCGACGTCTTCGAGGGGATCAACGGCACGCGCGGCCGCATGGGGAATGTCGTCTGGCAAAAAGTACTGCGCCACCTGACGCCGGCGCACATCGAGCGCCTCTCCCGGAAGCACGGTATCGAACTGTGGGGCCAGGAATCCTGGATCAAGGGGCTCACCGGGGGATCTGATGACCATGCCGGCCTGTTCATCGGCGCCACTTATACGCTGGCCCGCGCCCGGACGATTCCCGAGCTGTTGGACGCCATCCGCACCAAGCGTACGCTGGCCGACGGCCGCTACGGCGATCACAAGGCGCTGGCCTACGCCATTTTCAAGGTTGCCAGCGAATACGCCCGGCGCAAGGGCGGGACCAAGGGATTGCCGAGCCTGCTGTCGTCGATCCTCTTCGATGAGAATGGTCCGGCGCTGCGCGACCGGCTCCTGGTCAAGAAACTTGGCCTGGGGGGTTCCGCACGCGACCGCATGCTGGCGCGATTCTTCGAGACGCTTCTGGAGGTCACCCGCGCCAACGACAATCCCGAGCAGCAGGTGGTGCACGCCTACGACGCGCTGACCACCCTGCTGGACGACTGCATTGCCGAGACCGCGCGCTCCGTGGAACGCAGCGTGCGGGGCGAGGAGACGACCGACCTGCTGCAATATCTGGCTGTGGCCCTGCCGGCCGCCCTGTTCGCCGCGCCGTTCTTCAGCACGCTGTACTACCTCAGCCGCTCGCGTGAGATCAACGCCGCGCTGCTGCATGCGTTCGTCCCGCCGTCGGCGCACGAGACCACCCGCGTGCTCTGGTTTTCCGACACGCTGCTGGACCTGAATGGCGTGTCGGTCACCCTTGGGGAGGTTTCCGCCTGCGCCCGCCGCCTGAACCGTCCTCTGCGGCTGGTCGGCTGCCTGACGCCGGCCGAGCAGCAGCAGGACGCCCCTCTCCCCGATACGCTCAACCTGCCTTGCATCTATTCCGTCACACCCGGCTTCTATAACGCACACACGGTGCGGATTCCATCTTTGCTGCGCTCGATCGACCTGATTGCCGCACAGCGTCCAGACCGCATCATCGTGTCCACGCCCGGCCCCGTAGGCCTAGTCGGCTTGGCCGCCGCGCGCCTGCTGGGCATCCCCTGCACCGGCATTTACCACACCGATTTCGGCAGGCAGGCGGAGTCGATCACCAACGACCAGCAAATTGCCGCTCTGGTGGACGGTTACACCCGCTGGTTCTTCGCGCGCATGGACGACATCCGCGTTCCTTCCATGGCCTATATCAACCGCCTGGTCGACCAGGGGATGGACCAACGCACCTTGAAGCTCTTCCCGCGCGGTCTGGACCAGAATTTCACGGTCGTGAACCAGCAGACCCTTGAGACTGTGCGCAGTCGCTTCTTCGCCGAAAATCGCCCCACCCTGTTGTACGCGGGACGCATCGGGCAGGAAAAGAACCTCGGGCTCCTATTGCAGGTGGTGCAGGAACTGCCGGCCCGCGGGCATGATGTCCGGCTGGTGCTGGCAGGCGACGGCCCGGCCCGTGCCGAGCTGGAGCAACAGGCGGCGAGGAATCCGGACATCGTCTTTGCGGGGCGACAGGAGCGCCTGACGCTGCGGGCCTTTTATTCCCTGGCTGACATCTTCGTGTTTCCCAGCAAGACCGACACGTTCGGCATGGCTGTGCTTGAGGCGCAGGCCTTCGGCCTGCCGACCCTCGTGGCCGATGCGGGCGGCCCGCCGGAGATCGTGCGCCACGGCAGCACCGGCTATGCCCTGCCGGCCGACGACCCGGAGTTGTGGATCCAGACGCTGATGCGCCTGCTGACGGCGCGCCGACAAAATCCGGACGATTTTGCGCGGTGGCGCGCAGAAATCCGCGCAGAAATCCGCTCCTCGTATAACTGGGAAACACTGCTGGATGAGATCATGGGGGCAAAACCCGCCATTCCTGTGCAGGCCACCGCAGCCGCGACGTCCTGGCCGCACCGCCTTTATGGCGCCGAAACTCGTCCGTCCGCAACCGACGCGACATTCCATTTGCCAGCGGCAACCCATCACCGTGCCGGAAGCCGAAGGCCGGCTTCACGCAGTTCTCGCAGCGACCTAATCGGCGTCTAACGCGGCGCGGGCATTGTTTCAGTTGCATGAGACATTTCGCCCGTCTTTTGCTATTCTCTCGGCTGGAAGCGAGCCACGAAGGGCGAAGGACAGAGGCGCAAGGCAGGAGGGTGGTCCCGCATGGCGCATGATATCATTCTGGTGATCGAGGACGAGAAGGACATTCAGGAGCTGATCCGTTTCAATCTGGAACGCGACGGCTACAAAGTTCTTTCGGCCGACTCCGTCGAAGCGGCAGGCAAGATGCTGGTCAAACAGCTGCCCGACCTGGTGCTACTGGACTTGATGCTGCCCGGCGAGAACGGATACGATTTCTGCCGCCGGCTGCGCAGCGAGGAACGCACGCAGCACCTGCCCGTCATCATGGTCACGGCGCGCGATGAGGACGCCGACATCGTGGCCGGGCTTGAGGTCGGCGCCGACGACTACATTACCAAGCCGTTCAGCCCCCGCGTGCTCCTGGCGCGCGTGCGGGCCGTGCTGCGCCGCCGGGCCGTGGAGCCGGAGGACAGCGCCGACCGGCTGGTGCGCGGTCCCGTCGAGCTGGACCGCACGCGCCACGCCGTCCGGATCGACGGCCGTCCGGTGGCCATGACACTCAGTGAATTTCGCATCCTCGAGCTGCTGCTGCGCCGGCCCGGCGTGGTCTTCTCGCGCTACCAGATCGTCGACGCCGTGCACGGCTCTGATTATCCCGTCACGGACCGGTCCGTGGATGTGCAGATCGTCGGGCTGCGGCGCAAGCTGGGCAAGTGCAGCGACCAGATCGAGACCGTGCGCGGCGTCGGCTACCGGTTCCGAACAGATGCCGCCAGCTAGGCACGCGCGGTTCCTCGAATCGCACGCAGACGCAAGAACCGGGCGGATGCCCTGGGAGAGGCGGACACGATGCGTCGTAACCTGTTCCTGCAGTTCTTCGGTCCGCAAGTCCTGATTCTCCTGCTCAGCCTCGGCTCAGTCGCCCTCTATGCCTGGTACACCGGCTGGGTCGTGCGCCGCGACGAGCGGCTGACGGTCATGTACGCGCAGGCCGAGCTGGTCGCGCAGGCGGTGTTCGATGAAAACGGAACGCCCAAGGCCGCCGGAGAGATCGAGCGGTTCTGCCGCCTCATGCGCGACGAAGAGGGGCTGCGGTTCACGGTGATCGAGCCGGACGGGCGCGTAATTGCCGAGACCGATGCCGTTGCTGCCCATCTCCCCTCGCACGCCGACCGGCCTGAAATCCTCGCAGCCCTGCACACCGGCCGCGGCTACAGTGATCGCTACAGCAGCACCCTCCGCACGCACCTCTTCTACGCCGCCCGCGCGATCATCCGCCACGGCCGCACCGTGGGCGTCGTGCGCGTCGCAATCCCCAGCAATCAGCTCTTCCACGAATTGTTGCGCGCCAATTCCGGCGCGTTTCTCCTGATTCTGCTGGCCTGCGCCGTGGCCGCGGCGCTGAGCTACCTGCTGGCCCTGCGTGTCGTGAGCCCGGTCGCCGAAATGCGCGCCAGCGTCGCCAGCATCGGCGCCGGCTGTCTCGACACCCGCCTCTCCGTGCCATCCCTGCCGCCGCTGGCCGAACTCGCGCGTGCCATCAACCAGACAGCCGAGCGCCTGCAGGCGGAGATCCGCGCCCTGGCAGAGGAACGCGCCCTGCGCGAGCACGTTCTGGCAAGCATGGCGGAAGGGGTGATCGCGCTGGACACACGCGGCCGGGTCGTGGCCATGAACACCGCCGCCTTTCGCCTGCTGCACATCGAGAGCCGGCCGACAGTCGCCCAGATGCCGCTGCACGAGTTGGTGCGCCGTGCCGACTTGCTGGCACTCGTGGACGCCGCCGTCGACCGGGAGATAGAGCGCGAGCTATCGGATCCCGGCGCATTCTCACCGGAGACGACGATCTGGGCGCGCGTTTCGGCGTTGCGCGGCGCGGGCGATGCACGCATCGGCACCCTGGTCGTACTGGCCGACCTTTCGCACGTGCGCCACCTGGAGCGCGTGCGGCAGGAGTTTGTGGCCAACGTCTCGCACGAGCTGCGCACCCCGATCACCTCGATCATCGGTTTCACGGAGACGTTGCTGCATGAAAAGGGCACCCAGGATCCGGAGACGGTCCGACGGTTCCTGGCGATCATTCGGCGCCAGGCCGGCCATGTCCAATCCATCGTCACGGACCTGTTGCTGCTCTCGCGTCTGGAGGATCAGCAGGGCGTTTTTGCCAGGGAGTGGCTGCCGCTGGCGGGAATCGTCGGCAACGCAGTCGAGGTCTGCCAGGCGCGCGCCCAGGTCCGACAAGTGGAGGTGAACGTCGCAATCCCGGCAGGATTGCGGGTGTACGCGCATGCCGGCCTGCTGGAACAGGCGCTGGGCAACCTGGTCGAGAACGCCATTCAATACGGCGGCGCGGGCGGACGGATCGAAATCGCGGCAGAGGCCATTTCGAACAACGGGGGCGTTCGCATCTGCGTGCAGGACTTTGGCCACGGCATCGCGCCGGAGCATCTGGACCGCCTGTTCGAACGTTTCTATCGCATCGACAAGGGGCGCAGCCGTGAACTCGGCGGCACCGGGCTCGGCCTCGCCATCGTCCGCCACATTGCTCTGGCCCATGGCGGCACGGTTGCTGCGGCCAGTGAACCCGGCAAGGGAAGTGTCTTCTCGATCTGGCTGCCAACGGAGACGGAAGCGGCGGGATGAACCGGTGTACACGGCAGGAGATTGATGCAATCGCTTGCGTGCGTCGTTCCCGCTTCCCGGAGAAGGATTCTTCGCGCCATACCGGATCAGCCCTGAACGAGTCAGCGCGCCTGACTCCTCCCGGATCGACTTTCCCGGCGCCCCGGCGGAATCTGCCGCACGAGACTTTCCGGACTGCCCGACAGCCCGACACTCCTATTGAATCTGGCGAAAGTGAGTGCCGTCGTCTTTTAACCGGCGCTCTGCTGTCTGGCACGGCACGGAAATGCCAGGCCTGAAAACGATTCGGCCGGACGGTTGCCCGTCCGGCCGTTTTGATCAAACCAACCGATCCTGCTGGTTTACTACTTCAGCGCCACGAAGCCCGTCTCCGTCACGATCTTCTTGCCTTCGGCGGTGTTGCCTAGGTTGATGAAGTCGTAGAGCGGGGTCCCCTGCTGCGGCCGGCCGTTCGTATACATGAACAGCGGGCGGGCGATCGGGTACTTGCCGTTCAGCACCGTTTCAATCGAAACGGGCACGTCGTTTACGGTCAAGGCCTTGACGCCCTCAATGAAGGCGATGCCAACATAGCCGATCGCAGCCGGAGTCGACATCACGCGCTGGCGGATGGCACCGTTGCTGTTGGCGTATTCGGCCTTGGGTGTGATCTTCTTCCCTTCCAAGACCTTGGTTTCGAAGGTCTCGTAGGTGCCGCTGTTCGTGTCGCGGCTGATGATCACGATCGCCTGATCCGGACCGCCCAGTTCCTTCCAGTTCCGAATTTCACCGGTGTAGATCTTGGCGATCTGCTCGATCGTCAGGTTTTTCGCCGGGTTCTGCGGATGGACGATCATGGCGATGCCGTCCAACGCCACGGTGTTCTCAATGGGCAGCACGCCGGCGTCCTGCGCCGACTTCTTCTCCGAGGCCTTCATCGGGCGCGACATGGTCGCCACGTCACAAGCCGCGTTGATCAGACTCTTGGCGCCGTTGCCGCTGCCGGACTCGCTGACTGTGATCGTCACATCCGGATGCAGCTTCATGTAGTAGCCGGCAAACGCCTTGGCGATCGGGCCGACCGTCGTCGAACCGTCCACCACAATCGCATTGCCACCCGCTTGGGCGATGCCCGCGCATACGCCGGCCAATGCCAGCGCTGCAACCATTTTCCGTGTCCTGTTCATGCTTTGATGCTCCTTTAGTTTCTCTGTTGTTAGCCAGTCAAGAGCGGGGCGGCGGGCCAGCAGGCCCATTCTCCGCCCCGCACACGCACAGCCTTAAAACGAGGCCGTCAGATCGAACTGCCAGCGATCGTATCCGGTCCCGCCGCCCGCGCCCTGGATCCCCTTGCGATCGTTGAAATAGGTGATTGAGCCCATCAGGTTCTTGAGGAACATGTACTTGGCGTACATTTTCCAGCCGGCGCCATCGGTGCCGCCGCCCCAGCGGTCAGAATCCGTCCACATGCCAAGAGTGGAGTTGCGCTGCAGACGGCAGTAGCTCGCGCCGACTTCGGCGGTCTGGGGGTTCTTGGCCTTTCCGAGCGTCAGGCCGTACATATACCCGTCGGAAAGATAATTGGCTAGGACGTTCCGGGTGCCTTCTGCAAACAGCGAGACCGGCACGACACGACCGCACACCGTGGGATACATGTCGAGCACGGCAAACGGCTGGATCACGTCGAACCCGTATGGGAAGCAGGAATTCGTGATGCTGCCAGCGGGAACCTTATCCATGTCGTTGCCATAGAAGGTCGTTGAGCCCGTGGCCGACAGCTTGTTCATGATGTCGAAGTTGTTCGCAGCAGCGCCCTTGATGTTATTGAAGTAGTAGTCGCTGATGCCCAGCGTCAGGGCGACCTCCGGGCAGAACTCGTACTTCACGGCCCCTTGGACGCCGTACAGAATGATCTGGTCATTCGCCACGTAGCCGCCGACTTTGGCGGTCTGGACGACGTTCTGGTTGTTCACGATGAGGTAGCCGGCATTGCCGTACACCGTCGCGGGGCTCAGGTCCAGCTGTCCCTTGAGAGCCACGCCTTCCGGGGTGGTGTCCGGATCCCAAACCGTGTCGTCGTTCAGGGTGATGAATGGATTGTTCATCTTGCCGGCGAGCAGGTGCAGTTCGCTGTTGGCAGGTCCGAACAGGTTCCAGTCGATGTAGCCCAGGTCCAGGAAGATGGGCTTCTTGGAAGCGCCGTTGTTCAGGTCCTGGTTGCCGGACTGCGGATCGCCGCCGGTTCCCTTGCCACCAGTGCCAATGCTGTCGGTCGCCAGACGCACCACGGCCTTGACATTGTCATTCAACTGAGCTTCCAAGCCGAACCGCACGCGCAGCCGGTCGTACTCGGCGTTGCCATTCGGATCGTAATTGTTGCCACCATGATCCTGACGAAACTCCGTGCGGTACCGCACGTCGCCCTTGACTACGATGGAATCCGCCCAGGTCTTCGGTGGCGTGATCGCCGGAGCTGCCGCGGCCGGCATAGCCATCATGGCTGGAGCGCTCAACTGTTCCTGTGCCTGCGCCGACGACATGGGACCCTGCTGCAGGGCCTGTCGCACCGCGTCTGACACGGCCCGGATCACGGCCTGCGTGTCGCTACCGCTGGATAACAGGGCGCGAAACGACTGCACAAGTTGCTCGTTGCTCGGGGCGGTCTGCGCCAGGGAAACTCCGCCCGCGGCAATCCATGCCAGCGCGCCCATTCTCCATCGCATCGTCATGTGACACTCTCCTTTTACTGTTGCACAACACCCATTTGCGGCGACGCAGGCAGTACACACAAACCCCGTTTGGGCATTGCAAGCGTCGTGTGAGTTTTTTATGAGCGCGCGCCCTAACCGATGGCGCGCTTTCAGCGCTGCGGTTGCGCCAGCAGCCACTTCAGGAACGTCTCGCGATCGGCGGGGGTCAGCCCGTTCCACCCGTTTTGCAGGGCGTCGATGCGGGCGCCGCCGAGGGCAGGCTGGCCAGCAGGAGTCGGCCGCTGGACTGCGGCGCGCGGATCCGGCGACGGCTTTCCGGGCGAGATTTCAACGACCCGGATGCGCACCTTTTCCCTCGCGCGTCTCATCTCTGCATTGCGCGTCCAGGTTTCGTACTGCAGCTCATGCACGCTCTGCGGATTGGCCTGGAGCGCGACCTCGATCCGGTCAACCTCGTAAATCTCCTGGCGGGACTCGTCGGCCGTCGGATCGTAATACCGCACCAGCAGCTGGTGATGGCCAGGCAGCAGGCTCAGCTCCTGCATGGCCCCTTTCTTCATGCGCAGGCTCCAGCTCGTCGGCACACCGTCGATCGCCCGGACATCCAGCATCGCTGGAACCCGCAGCGTGCAGGTCTCCTCCGGCAGGAGCGGCGCACCCGGATAGGCCTGATGGAAGTCGTTGGAAAAACACCCGGCGCCCAGCGCCGCCACAGCGGCCAGAACGAGGTGACATGTGATCTTCATCGGAACGCTCCCTTTTAGACCGGCGAACAGGCCGACAGCGTGCGGTCCATCCTTCCGGTGTATCTAGTAAAGACTGGGAATATTTTAGTTTTGCAAGTGTTGCGTTAGATTCGCGCGAGGACCATCTGGGTGGTGGTCAGGCAAAAACACAATCCTAACCATTAGACAACAACCGCCTCATGCTTTTCCGCTCTACTGTGCAACGACGAGAAAAGGATCCCGTTGTCATGAATCCGCGAGATATGGTTCTGACATCGCGCCAGCGGTGGCGCCTGCGCATGCTGGCCGGCGTCGGCCGCGGCACGCTGCTGCTGCTGACTTCCGTCGCGGCAGCTGCGGTGCTGCTGATCATCGGCTATATCGCGCGCGACGCCCTGCCATTTTTCCGACAGTGCGGTTTCCGGGAGTTCTTCACCTCGGCGAACTGGTATCCGTCGCGCGAGCCGGCGGAGTTCGGCGCGCTCGCAATCTTCGTCGGCAGCGCCCTGGTGACCATCGGAGCGACCATCCTGGCTGTGCCGCTCGGCGTGGCCGCGGCGGTCTGCCTGAGCGATGTCCTGCCATTCGGACTGCGCCAGATCGTCAAGCCGGTGGTGGAGATCCTGGCCGCCATCCCGTCGGTCGCCTACGGCTTCTTCGCACTCGTGGTGCTGGCGCCCCTGCTGCAGTCGCATGGCGGACCGCTGCTCGCAGCTGCCTGGTGGGCCGTGGCCACCCCGGTGCTGCTGCTCGCCTCGTGCGCGGTGGCGGGTATCGCCTCCGGTCGCATTGTCTCGCCCACGCGGCAGCGCGCCTGGCAGGCGGCGCTGACCATCCTGCTGCTGGCCGGGTCCGTCGCACTGCTGCTGGCCGGCCATCACACATTCATCCAGTTACAGGTTTCCAGCGGCGTGAACGCACTCAACGCCTCGCTGATCCTGGGTATTATGGCGCTGCCGACCGTGGTCAGCGTCTCCGAGGACGCGTTGCAGGCGGTCGGCCGGGACCTGCGCGAAGGGAGCTACGCGCTCGGCGCCACCCGGGCCGAAACGCTGGTGCGCGTGGTGCTGCCGGCGGCCAGCAGCGGCATTTTCGCGGCCGTGCTGCTGGGCATCATGCGCGCGCTGGGCGAAACCATGGTGGTCTGGATGGCCTCGGGCAATGCCGCGCAGATTCCCTCGCCGTGGTACAACCTGCTGGAACCGGTGCGCACGCTGACCGCCACCATTGCGGGCGACATGGGCGAGGCGGACCAGGTTTCCAGCTCCATGCGCTACAGCGTGCTTTTTGCCATGGGACTCTGCCTGCTGCTGTTCAGCTTCGCATGCAACCTGGTCAGCGAGCGGATCGTCTCCCGCGAACGCAAACGCCTGCAGGGGGAATGAACCCGTGAACATGCCCACCCGACGCCTGCTCGACCGCGCCTTCACCGGCGCGGGGCTGTTCGCCATCGTGCTGCTGGCGGCGATTCTGCTGGTCGTCCTGGGGCCGATCTTCCAGCGGGGCACCGGTGCCTTCATTTTTCAGGAGACCGTTGAACACCGCCGCTTTCTGCTGGAACGTTTCTCCCGCGGCGACGCCTCCCGCCTGCAGAATGATCTCACGGCCGTCCACGCGGCACGCGCCCCGGTCTACCGCCTGCTGGCGGATTTCGAAGCCGAACAGGAACGCCTTCCGCCCACACAGCGCCGGCAGCTCCAGACCGAGCTCGAAGTGGTTCGCAAGCTGACCAGCGAACTGCTCGGCCCCGCGCCGGGCGCCGCGCCGTCCACCCTGGCGCACAACTGCTACGGGCAGACACGCTGGGATCGCGCACAGGTCAAGCTGGACCGTTTGTTGTATCGCGACGACTGGATCTTCACCAACGGCGTCAGCCGGCTGGTGCGCACGCCGCGAGCCCAGCTTTTCGCCGGCACCGCCCTGGCGCCGCTGTTCCCGCTGCTCGAGACGCATCTGTCCGACATGCTGCGGCCGCACTGGACGTTCTACGCAGGGTTCCTGACCGACGCCTCGGTGGACGCGCATTTCTTCGGCGGCATCGGCCCGGAGATTCTGGGGACGCTCTATCTGACGGTGGGCGCCATGCTGCTGGCAATCCCGTTCGGGGTGATCGCCGCGATCTACTTCCAGGAATACGCCAGAGACGGACGCCTGCTCTCGTTCCTGCGCTCGTGCGTCAGCACGCTGGCCGGCGTGCCCAGCATCGTGTTCGGCCTGTTCGGCCTGGCATTCTTCATCAACACGCTGCACGTCTCGCACGGCAAAAGCGTGCTGGCCGGCGCGCTGACGCTGGCGCTGCTGATCCTGCCGACGATCATCCGCGCCTCCGAAGAGGCGATCCGCGCCGTGCCGCGCACCTACAAGGAGGCGGCCATGGCGCTGGGCGCCGGACGGTGGCACACCATCCTGACGGTCATCCTGCCGGCGGCCCTGCCGGGCATCCTCACCGGCGTCGTCATCAGCATGGGCCGGGCAGCCGGCGAGACCGCCCCTATCATCTTTACAGCCGCCGTAAGCTTCGGCGCCGCACCGCGACTGGCCGAGGTGTTCACGCATGACACGCCCGCCCTCCCCTGGAACATCTACAATCTCTGCACAGAACACCAGGCGGTGGATGAGATCCGGCATGTCCAGTACGGCATGGTGATGACCCTGGTGCTGCTGGTTTTGCTGCTGAACCTATCCGCCATCCTGCTGCGCGCGCGGATGACCCGGCGCATCAAGGGGTAGCGTTTTGCATTGGTCTGCAACGAGGAAAGAAGCGTGTCATGGCTAGTACGATCCAACTCTCGGCCGATGTGCAGGCCCGAAGGAGCCCAGCGCCCGCGCTGGCACCGGCTCATGTGACGGCCAACCTGTTCTCGATCTTCTACGGTGCGCACGAGGCTGTACGGCAGGTCTCCTTCGCCATTCCAGCCGGACAAGTCACGGCCATCATCGGCCCCAGCGGCTGCGGCAAGAGCACCTTTCTGCGCGCCATCAACCGTATGAACGATCTGATCCCCTCCTGCCGCGCCAGCGGCGAGCTGATTTTTGCCGGGGAGAACATCTACAGCGACAGCATCGACGTTGCCGTGCTGCGCCGGAACGTGGGGATGGTGTTTCAGAAACCCAATCCATTCCCCAAGTCGATTTTTGACAACGTCGCCTACGGCCCGCGGCTGCACCAGGCGCACACCCGCGCCGAACTCGAGGCGATTGTCGAGACCAGCCTGCGCGGCGCTGGGCTCTGGGACGAAGTCAAGGACCGCCTGGAAAGCAATGCCCTGGGTCTTTCCGGCGGCCAGCAGCAGCGGTTGTGTATCGCGCGCGCACTGGCCGTGCAGCCGGAGATCCTGCTGATGGATGAGCCGACTTCGGCGCTCGACCCAAAGGCCACGGCGCGCATCGAGGATCTGATCGGCGAGCTGCGCGGCCGCTACACGATTGTTATCGTCACGCACAACATGCAGCAGGCCGCGCGCGTGTCGGATCAAACTGCCTTTTTTTACGAAGGGCTGCTGGTGGAATTTGGCGCCACCGAACAGCTCTTCACCAACCCGGCGCAAAAACAGACCGAGGCGTACATCACGGGCCGGTTCGGCTGACGGCCACGCCGTCGCTGGCAGACAGCAGGAGAAGTCACATGGCGCTCATTTTTCTGCGCGAAATCGAAACGCTCAACGAACGCGTGCTGCGACTGTCGATCGACGTCGAGGACCGCCTGCGCAAGGCTCTGCTGGCGGTTGCCACCCGGGATGCCGCGCTGGCCCAAACCGTGATGGACGGCGACACGGAGATCGACCAGCGCGAGGTGCAAATCGAGGAGGAATGCCTCAAGCTGCTGGCGCTGCACCAGCCGGTGGCATCGGACCTGCGCTTCGTGATCGCAACACTGAAAGTCAACAATGACCTGGAGCGCATTGGCGATCTGGCGGTGAACATTGCGGACCGCGCGCGCCTGCTGGCCTCCGGCCCGCTGCCCAGCGTCGGGCTGCCAATCGACCGGATGGGGACTCTGGCCATTGCCATGCTGAGAAAGACGTTTCAGGCCTTCATGGAGCATGACTCCCGCCTGGCTGCGGAGGTAGTGGCGAGCGACGACGAACTGGACGATCTGAACCGGAAGCTGATCGCGACCGTGGTGGACCGGCTGCGGGCCGGCGACCCGGCGCCGGATGTGCTGCTGCTGTTGCTGGGCGTCTCGCGCGAACTTGAGCGGGTCGGCGACCACGCCTCGAACATCGCGGAAGACCTGATTTACATGTTTAAGGGCGAGATCGTGCGGCATCACAAGTCCGACGTGGTGCGTAGCGTGCAGAATCCAGACGCGCCGGCGACCTGATTGGCGCCGACAGGCGCAACTGCGGGTCGATACCGGCTGCGAATCGGAAGCACTGCAAAACAGAAAGGCCCGGCCGGACAAGTCCGACCGGGCCACTGTTTTTCCGGCTTTCCGAGGTCCGGGGCACGAATTGCTCCCGGCACCGGACATAACCAATAAAAAAGCCCGACTGGAGTTACCCAGTCGGGCGGAAAGAAAATTCCCGGCAGCGTGCTACTCTCCCACGAGCAAACCCCGCAGTACCCTCGCCGCTGAGGCCCTTCACTACCGTGTTCGGAATGGGAACGGGTGTTACCTCCTCGCTATGACCACCGGGAAAGGTGATCTCCGGCCGAAGCCGGAAAAAGAAACATAGTCCAGGAATTGCAGATATGCCAAGAATCGATGTGAAGAAAAAACGGTTAAGCCTCACGGCTGATTAGTACTGGTCGGCTAAACAAGTTACCTTGCGTACACCTCCAGCCTATCAAGGTCGTAGTCTTCAACCTGCCTTCAGCTCCTTTCGGAGGGGAGATCTTGTCTTGGAGGAGGCTTGGCGCTTAGATGCTTTCAGCGCTTATCCGTTCCGTACATAGCTACCCAGCGATGCTCCTGGCGGAACAACTGGGACACCAGAGGTACGTC